>NZ_WIVE01000015.1 GCF_009601025.1 Roseospira navarrensis
GCGCCTTGCGATCCAAGCTCTTCATGGCCGCGCTCTCCGCCGTGCGATACAACCCCGACCTCAAGGCCTTCTACGAACGGCTTATCGGAAACAAAAAGACACCAAAAGGCGCACTCCTCGCCGTTGCCAGAAAGCTCGTCACCATCGCAAACGCGGTCCTCCGGCCTCAGCCCGAACCCGCCACAAACTGAGTTGATGACAATATCTACTAAAAGTGTGTCATCCTGAGGGAGCGAAGCGACCGAAGGACCTCGAGAGGTGGGTTCGACCCCATCGGTGTCTCAGAACGGTAATCCGCGTTCGGAGCCCTGGGGCCGGTGCGCGATCGTCTACAGGCGCGCCTTGGCGGCGGCGGCGACCGCCTCGGCCGTGATGCCGAAGTGCTGGTACAGCGCCGGGGCCGGGCCGGAGGCGCCGAAGCCCTCCATGCCGACGAAGGCGCCGGCCTCGCCGGTCCAGCGCTCCCAGCCCATGCCGCCGGCGGCCTCGACGGCCACGCGCACGGTGCCCGGGCCGAGCACGCTGTCCCGGTAGCTCTGGTCCTGGGCGGCGAACAGCTCCCAGCAGGGCATGGAGACCACGGCGGTGGGAATGCCCTCGGCCTGCAGCGCCTCGCGCGCCGTCATGGCGATTTCCACCTCGGAGCCGGTGGCGAGCAGCGTCACCTTGCGGTCGCCGCCTTCGGCCTCGGCCAGCACGTAGGCGCCCTTGGCGCTGGGCATGGCGTCGGCGCCCTCGGCGCGCAGCGTCGGCAGGCCCTGGCGGCTGAGCGCCAGAATGCTCGGGCCGGTCTTGGTCTGCAGCGCCAGCGCCCAGCACTCGGCGGTTTCCACCGCGTCGGCGGGGCGGAAGACGTGGACGTTCGGCATGGCGCGCAGCGAGGCCAGGTGCTCGACCGGCTGGTGGGTCGGGCCGTCCTCGCCCAGGCCGATGGAGTCGTGGGTCATGACGTGGATGACCCGGATGCCCATCAGCGCGGCGAGGCGGATCGACGGACGGCAGTAGTCCGCGAACACCAGGAAGGTGCCGCCATACGGGATGAACTCGCCGTGCAGGGCCAGGCCGTTCATGGCGGCGGCCATGCCGTGCTCGCGCACGCCGTAGTGGATGTAATTGCCGCTGAAGTCGCCGGGCTTGACCGGCGTCATGCCGGCGGCCTTGGTGTTGTTGGACCCGGTCAGGTCGGCCGAGCCGCCGATCATCGCCGGGACGGACGGCACCAGGGCGTCCAGCGCCTTCTGCGAGGCCACGCGGGTGGCCACCTTGGGCTTGTCGGCGATCAGGGCGGCGATGTGCGCGTTCAGGGCGGTGTCCCAGCCCTCGGGCAGGTCGCCGGACAGGGCCGTGGTCATGGCGGCGCGCAGGTCGGCCGGCGCGGCATCCAGGCGGGCCTGCCAGTCGGCGCGGGCCTTCGCGCCGCGCGCGCCGGCGGCGCGCCAGGCGGCCAGCGCGTCCTCGGGCAGGGCGAAGGGCTCATGGCTCCAGCCCAGGGTGCCGCGCATGGCGCCGATCTCGTCGTCGCCCAGCGGCGCGCCGTGGGTGGAGTGGCTGCCCTGCTTGGTGGGGGCCCCCCAGCCGATGACGGTCTTGCAGGCGATCAGGCTCGGCTTGTCGCTCTTCTGCGCGGCGGCGATGGCGGCGGCGACCGCTTCAGGGTCGTGGCCGTCCACGCGGGTGGCCTCCCAGCCGCTGGCCTCGAAGCGGGCGAGCTGGTCGTCGGAGGTGGACAGGTCGGTGGAGCCGTCGATGGAGATGCTGTTGTCGTCCCACAGCACGATCAGCTTGGACAGCTTCAGGTGGCCGGCCATCGAAATGGCCTCCTGGCTGATGCCCTCCATCAGGCAGCCGTCCCCGGCGATCACATAGGTGTAGTGATCGGTCAGATCGGCGCCGAAGCGCGCGGCCGCCATGTGCTCGCCCAGCGCCATGCCGACCGAGGTGGCGATGCCCTGGCCCAGCGGGCCGGTGGTGACCTCGATGCCGGGGGCGTGGCCGTACTCGGGGTGGCCGGCCGTCTTGGCGCCCACCTGGCGGAAATTCTTGAGGTCCTCGATCTCCATGCCCGGCATGCCGGTCAGGTAGGCCAGGGCGTAGATCAGCATGGATCCGTGCCCGGCCGACAGCACGAACCGATCGCGGTCCGGCCAGGTCGGATCGGCCGCGTCGAACTTCATGAAGCGGGTGAACAGCACCGTGGCCACGTCGGCCATGCCCATGGGCATGCCGGGGTGGCCGGACTTGGCGGCTTGGACCGCGTCGGCGGCCAGGAAGCGGATGCAGTTGGCCATGTCCGCGTGGCTGGCGGTGGCGGAAGTCTGGTGCGTCATGGAGCGTTCCTCGTCACGGTGGTCCGCCGGCCGGGGGCCGGGGCGGCGGAGATCGACGGGCCGGTCTTGTGGCCGGCCTTGGTGAAGGAGAGGCGGCGGCCCGTGCGGGTTGGACCACGCACGGGCGCCGACCGCAAGCCTCTAGATCACGTGAATGCCCAGCGCGGCCTTGACCATGTGATAGGCGATCAGAAGCTGGGACAGGGCCAGGGGATGGCTGACCACCTGCTCCTTGTCGGCGTTGGTGAACTCGCCGACGTTGTCGCGCAGGTGGCTGGCTTCCGGGATCAACTCCCACAGCAGGTTTTCCAGGGCCGCCGCGCGCTCGTCCGTCATCGACCCGGACAGGCCCAGCACATCCACGGGCTTGCCGTCCTCGTCGCGGGTCAGGTCGAGGCTCAGTTCGTTCTTGGCCCCGGCGTCCACCAGCGGCGCCAGGTTCGGGTGGGGCAGGGTGGGGCGCAGGATGTGGCGCACGTCCAGATGGGCGCCGCGCTCGTCCTCCTGGCCCTCCGGCCGGCGGAACTGCACCACGATGTCGGCGAAGGCCCGCTGCGGGTGGATATAGGTCGGGCTGTCCGACCGGCGCTTCTCCAGCGACGCCATGACCTGGTCGCGGGTGTAGCCGCGCTCAGCCGTGTCGCGCTGAACCTTCCAGTCCACGCGCAGGTCCTCCTCGGGGTCCAGGTAGACCTTCACGTCGAAGCAGTCGCGCATCTCCTTGGTGCTGTAGCCCAGCAGACCCTCGACGATGATGAAGGGCTTGGGCGTGACGTACTCGGCCGGGGCCAGCGTGCCCGTGGCGTGGTCGTAGACCGGCTTGAGGATGGGCTTGCCCTGGCTCAGCAATCCAAGGTGCTGCTCCAGGATGTCCATGTAGTTGGCGCGCGGGTCCAGCGCCGACAGGCCGTTCATGGCCCGCTCTGCGCGGGTGTAGCGGTGATAGTCGTCGGTGCGGATGGCGGCGACGCGGTGTTCGCCCAGGATGCGGGCCACGCCGCGCGCCAGGGTGGTCTTGCCGCTGGCCGAGTCACCGACCATGCCCAGGATGACGGGGCGATCAAAGCGCTTCAGAGGCATGACGGAGGGTCCCTCCCGTGATCGGTGTTCTTCTGCAGTCGGGGTCGGGCCGGGCCGGATGCCCGCCCGGGGTCAGCGCGGCCGCCAGTTGGTGAGGAACTGCCGCTCGCCGCTGGCGCCGGAGATCATCAGGGTGTGCAGGCGGTGATGATCCTTGTGGCGCTGGACCCCGTCCAGCAAAAGCCCCGGGGTGATGCCGGTCGCGCAGAAGAACACGTTCTGCGACGAGATCATGTCCTCCATGGCGTACCAGGTCTCGGTGCTCAGGCCGGCGTCGCGCACGGCGATCTGCTCGCTGGGAAGCTGGGGGTCCAGGCGACCCATGAAGTCGCCGCCGAGCGCGCGCACGGCACAGGCGGTCATGACCCCTTCCGGCGTGCCGCCGGTGCCCATCAGGGCGTCGATGCCCGAGTCCGGAATGGCCGCCATCAGCGCGCCGGCCACGTCGCCGGCCGGATAGAGCGCGACGCGGGCGCCGGCCTCGTGGATGCGCTCGACCATCTTCTTGTGACGCGGCTTGTCCAGCACGTAGATGGTCAGCTCGCCGATCGGCTTGTCCAGCGCCTGAGCGAGCGCGGTCAGGCGCCGTTCCACCGGCCAGGACGGATCGATCCTGCCCTTGGCGGCCGGGGGGACCGCCAGCTTCTCCATGTAGAACGCCGGTCCCGGGTCCATCATCGACCCGCGGGGGGCGGCCGCGATCACGGCCAGCGAGTTGCTCAGGCCCGTCGCCATGTAGGTGGTGCCCTCGATGGGGTCCACCGCGATGTCCAGTTGCACATCGTCGCCGGCGGTGCCGAGGCGTTCGCCGTTGAAGAGCGCGGGCGCTTCGTCCTTCTCGCCCTCGCCGATCACCACCAGGCCGTCGATGGCGAGCTGGTTGAGGGCGTCGCGCATGGCGTCCACGGCGGCGCCGTCGCCGTCCTCCTTGCGGCCGCGGCCGATCCAGTCATAGGCGGCGGCCGCCGCCGCCTCGGTCACGGTGCGCAGGGCATACAGGAACAGGGGCGCGCTTTCCCCGGTCATGGTCATCATGGCCGTCTTTCTCCCCCCCATGGTCATTGGGCGGTGGCGGCCGGCGCGCACACGCCGGCCAATGTTTATGCGAAATCTCTAATACTCGAACCCGCGCGGCGAAACCCTCGCCCGGGTGGGGGATTAAACTCTTTGGGGGAGGAGGCAGCTACCCGAACGAGCGGTCTGCATGGGGCGGGCGCTGGGCCTACCGCCGGTCGGAGGCAGCGAGGAACACCGCCACCGCGCCGGCCCGGTTGGAGACGGCCAGCTTGCCGAACACGTTCTTCAGGTGGAACTTGACGGTGTGGACGGAGATGCCGAAGCGTTCCGCGATGCGGGCGTTGGACATGCCCTCGGCCAGGCAGGCGAGCAGCTCCTTTTCGCGCGCCGTCAGGCCGTCCAGCGGCGAGGTCGGGCGCGCCGTCATCCGGGGCACGTCGGTGTACGGAAAGGTCATGTGGCCGCGCGCCACCAGATCAATGGCGGCCAGCAGGCGCTCGGGGCTGTCGGCCTTCGGACAGAACCCGGCGCCGCCCAGATCCATGACGCGCCGGGGGATGTCCGGATCGGGATCGCCGGTGTAGACCAGCATGCGCGGCGCCTGGGGCCGCTCCCGCAACGCCCGCAGCACCGCCGCCCCGTCCATGTAGGGCATGGTCCAGCCGATCACGCCCACGTCAAAGCGGAGCCGGTCAACCGCCCGCAAGAACAGCTCGCCGTCTTCCGCCGTGCCCAGCAGATTGAACCGGGGATCGGCCCCCAGCAGGGTCTTCATCGCCATGCGCACGAGCGGACTCTTGTCGGCGACGAACACGTCTACCAGGGGTCGTTCTCGTGTCTCCATTGTCCGCCTCTGGTCCCTCCGTGGGCCTGCCGTCCGCCCCGGCGCGCCCCGCTGGCGCTCATCCTCGCCCCGATTGAAAGTCGAGCGCAAGGGCTCAGATCGGGAGTGGGGGCGCCCGGTGTCCCCGCGTCCACCCATACCGAGTCAAAAAGGATGTCCTGTGATGAAATACCTGCACACCATGGTGCGTGTCTCCGACCTGGAGGCCGCGATGGCGTTCTGGCGCGATACCCTCGGCCTGACCGAGACCCGCCGCAAGGAGAGCGAAAAGGGCCGCTTCACGCTGGTCTACCTGGGGGCGTCGGAAAACCCCGAGGCCGAAATCGAGCTGACCTGGAACTGGGATCCGGAGGAGCTGGACGGCGGGCGCAACTTCGGCCATGTCGCCTTCGCGGTGGACGACGTCTATGCGGCCTGCCAACGCATCATGGACCGGGGCGTGACCATCAACCGGCCGCCCCGCGACGGCCGCATGGCGTTCATCCGCTCGCCGGACGGCATTTCGGTGGAGCTGCTGCAGAAGGGCGAGGCGCTGCCGCCGGCCGAGCCCTGGGCGTCGATGGAGAACACCGGAACGTGGTAGGACCGGGGTGCCGTTGACGCACCGCACCCGGGAGCCCTCATGGAGACCCTGTTCCTGCTCGACCGCACCGAATGGCGCGTGGTCCATGTCGCGGGCATCGCGATCTTCCTGGGCAACGTGATCGTCACGGCGGTCTGGAAGGCGTTGGCCGACCGGACCGGGGACGCGCGGACCATTGCCTTCGCCCAGCGCCTCGTGACCCTGACCGACTGGGTCTTCACGGCCGGCGGCGTGGCCCTGATCCTGGCCAGCGGCTACGCCATGGCCGCGCTGACCGGCTGGCTGACCCCCTGGGGCGGCTTCGGGCCGGGGTGGCTGCAATGGGGCTTCGGGCTGTTCCTCGCCTCCGGCGTGCTGTGGGGCGCGATCCTGATCCCCATCCAGATCGTGCAGGCCCGCATGGCGCGGCGCTTCCAGGACGGCGGCCCGATCCCCGCCGTCTACTGGACTCTGTCGCGCGTCTGGTTGTGGGTAGGGATCGTTGCCATCCTTCTTCCGGCGCTCAATCTGTATCTGATGGTGGTCAAGCCCTGACGCCCGCGCGGTTGCGCGGCTCGCGCTTCGGGGGCAGGATGGCGCGGCACCCGGGCGGACCGCGTGCAGCGATCAATTCAAAGATGAATCATCAGGCGAGGAGGGTACGACGATGTCCCATGGCAAGGTGCTTGTGGCGCAGGGGGGCGGACCCACCGCCGTCATCAACCAGTCGCTCGTGGGCGCGGTCCTGGAATCCCGCAAGTTCCGTAACGTGGAGCGGGTCTACGGCGCCTTTCACGGGGTCCGCGGCATCGTCAACGAGGATTTCCTGGATTTGACCCAGGAGACCACTCACAACCTGGAAATGGTGGCCGACACACCGTCGTCCGCTCTGGGGTCCACCCGCGACAAGCCCGACCTGGAATACTGCAAGGAGATCTTCCGCGTCCTGCAGGCGCATCAGGTCGGCTATTTCTTCTACGTGGGCGGCAACGACTCGTCCGACACCGTGCGCATCGTCGCCGAGCAGGCGCAAAAGGCCGACTACGATCTGTCCTGCATCCACATCCCGAAGACGATCGACAACGATCTGGTCATCAACGACCACACGCCGGGCTATCCGTCCGCCGCGCGTTATGTGGCGCAGGCGTTCATGGGCATCAACCTGGACAACTGGGCGCTGCCCGGCGTGTACATCGGCGTCGTCATGGGCCGTCACGCGGGCTTTCTGACCGCCGCCTCGGCGCTGGGCAAGAAGTTCAACGAGGACGGCCCGCACCTGATCTACATGCCCGAGCGCGAGTTCAGCGTGGATCGCTTCATCTCCGACGTGAAGGCGGTGCACGACCGCCTGGGCCGCTGCGTGGTGGCCGTCAGCGAGGGCATTCACGACGGCTCCGGCAACCCCATCATCACCACGCTGGCCAAGCAGGTGGAGCGCGACGACCACGGCAACGTCCAGCTCTCCGGCACCGGCGCGCTGGCCGACCTGCTGGTGCAGGTCGTCAAGGACAAGGCGGGCATCAAGCGCGTGCGCGGCGACACCCTGGGCTATCTGCAGCGCTCGTTCGTGGGCTGCGTGTCCGACGTGGACCAGCGCGAGGCGCGCGAGGTCGGTGAAAAGGCCGTTCAGTACGCAATGTGGGGCGCCAAGACCGGGTCGGTGACCATCCACCGGACCGGCTTCTACTCGGTGGACTACCAGCTCTCCGACCTGACCGCCGTGGCCGGCAAGACCCGCACCATGCCCGACGAATTCATCGCCGACAGCAACAACGACATCACCGATGCGTTCCGGCTCTACCTGCGGCCCCTGCTGGGGCGGGGCATGCCGGATGCCTATCGCCTGCGGTCCAGCAACTTCGTCGAGCGCGTGCTGCACAAGGATAAACCGTGGACCAACGCCCCCTGGTCCACCGCGCTGTAATGGCCGCGTTGGTCCCTTCGGCGTGGCCTTCGTGCCACGTCGGCGGGACCGTCCGCGCACAGGGGGCGCGCCAGGGCGGGCGCGCCCAGATTGGGGGTGGTCACGGCTCCGGCTTCGCGGTAGAGCGATCCCGGCGGGGGCCGCCGGCGCCCGTGTCCCGAACCGCTGTCCAGGGTTACACGAGTCATGCGCATTTCCATGATCGGCACGGGCTACGTGGGCCTCGTGTCGGGTACGTGCTTCTCCGAATTCGGTGTCGATGTCACCTGCGTGGACAAGGACGCCCGCAAGATCGACCGCCTCAACAATGGCGAGATCCCCATCTTCGAGCCCGGCCTTGATGCCCTGGTGGCAAGCAACGTGGCCGCCGGCCGCCTGTCGTTCACCACCGACCTGAGCGAGGCCGTTGCGGCCTCCGACGCGGTGTTCATCGCCGTCGGCACGCCCAGCCGGCGCGGCGACGGCCATGCCGATCTGAGCTACGTCTACGCCGCCGCGCGCGAGATCGCGCGGGCCATGACCGGCTATACGGTGGTCGTGACCAAGTCCACGGTGCCCGTGGGCACCGGCCGCGAGGTGGCCCGCATCATCCGCGAGGAACGCCCGGACGCGGACTTCGACGTGGTCTCCAACCCCGAGTTCCTGCGCGAGGGCTCGGCCATCCAGGACTTCATGCGCCCGGACCGCGTGGTGATCGGCACCAGCAGCCCGCGCGCCCAGGAGGTCATGCGCCAGCTCTACCGCGTGCTGTACCTGATCGAGACGCCGATCCTGTTCACCGAACTGGAGACCTCGGAGCTCATCAAGTACGCCGCCAACACCTTCCTGGCGACCAAGATCACCTTCATCAACGAGATCGCCGACCTGTGCGAGAAGGTGGGCGCCAACGTCCACGACGTCGCCCGCGGCATCGGCCTGGACAACCGCATCGGCCGCAAGTTCCTGCACGCCGGCCCGGGCTACGGCGGATCGTGCTTCCCCAAGGACACCCTGGCGCTGGTCAAGACCGCCCAGGAGGAAGGGGCCCCCCTGCGCATCGTCGAGACGGTCGTGGACATCAATGCCAAGCGCAAGAAGGCGATGGCGACCCGCGTGCTGGACGCCTGCGACGGCAGCCTGGAGGGCAAGACGGTCGCGGTGCTGGGCCTGACCTTCAAGCCCAACACCGACGACATGCGCGACTCGCCCAGCCTGGATATCGTGCCGGCGCTGGTGGAGGCCGGGGCCACGGTCCGCGCCTTCGACCCCGAGGGCATGGACGAGGCCAGGGGCCTGCTGCCCGACATCACCTATTGCGACGATGCCTACGACGCCATGACCGGGGCGGACGTGGTCGTGCTCCTGACCGAGTGGAACGAGTTCCGCGCGCTGAACCTGGAGCGCGCCAAGGCGCTGCTCAAGGCGCCGGTGATGGTGGACCTGCGCAACGTGTATACCCCGGCCGACATGGTGGCGGCGGGTTTCCGCTACACCAGCATCGGCCGTCCGACGCCCGACCCGTCCGAGGGCTAGGCCCGGGCGGGAGCGAGACCGACAGCGACACTGCCATTCCCGGCCCGCGGGCGGCGCTCCGGGCCGGGTCAGGAGGGACGACCCATGAGTGCGATCCGCGTGGTGCCCACGACTCCGTTCGAGGGCCAGAAACCCGGAACCTCCGGCCTGCGCAAGACAGTGTCGGTGTTCCGCAAGCCGCACTACCTGGAAAACTTCGTCCAGGCCATTTTCGATGCCGTGCCGGGGCGGCAGGGCGCCACCCTGGTCCTGGGCGGGGACGGGCGGTTCCACAACAAGACCGCCATCCAGACCATCCTGCGCATGGCCGCCGCCAACGGCATCGCCCGCGTGCTGGTCGGGCGGGACGGTCTGCTGTCCACGCCCGGCGCGTCGTGCGTGATCCGCGCCCGTCAGGCCTGGGGCGGCATCATCCTGTCGGCCAGCCACAACCCGGGCGGTCCCGACGGCGACTTCGGCATCAAGTTCAACCCGTCGAACGGCGGCCCGGCGCCCGAGCGCATCACCGACGCGATCTTTGAGCGCACCGGCACGATCAGCGAATACTGCATCCTGGACACGCCCGAGGTGGACCTCTCCACGCTGGGCGAGACCCTGGTGGATGACATGGTGGTGGAGGTCATCGACCCGGTGGCCGATTACGCCGCCCTCATGGAAACCCTGTTCGACTTCGACGCCATCCGGGGACTGTTCCAGGGCGGGTTCCGCATGTGCTTCGACGGCATGCACGCGGTCACCGGCCCCTATGCCACCGAGATCCTGGAAAACCGGCTGGGCGCGCCCAAGGGCACCGTCATCAACGGCGTGCCGCTGGATGACTTCGGCGAGGGCCATCCGGATCCCAACCTGGTCCACGCCCACGATCTGGTCGAAAAGCTGTTCGCCACCGACGGCGCGCCCGACATGGGCGCGGCCAGCGACGGCGACGGCGACCGCAACATGATCCTGGGCCGCCGGTTCTATGTGACGCCCAGCGACAGCCTGGCGGTGCTGACCCTGAACGCCGCCCACGCCCCGGGCTATGCGCGAGGGCTCGCGGGGGTCGCCCGCTCCATGCCCACCAGCCGCGCCCCCGACCGGGTCGCCCAACTGCTGGGCATCGACTGCTACGAGACGCCCACGGGCTGGAAGTTCTTCGGCACCCTGCTGGATGCCGGCAAGGCCACCCTGTGCGGCGAGGAGAGCTTCGGCACCGGCTCCGATCACGTGCGGGAGAAGGACGGCCTGTGGGCCGTGCTGTTCTGGCTCAATCTGGTGGCGGCCACCGGCCAGACGGTGGAAGCGCTGGTGCGCGACATGTGGGCCAAGGTGGGCCGCATCTACTACACCCGCCACGACTATGAAGAGCTGCCGAGCAGGATCGCCGAAACCCTGATGGACGACCTGCGAGCCAGCCTCGGCGGTCTTTTCGGCACGGCGCATGGGGGCCGGACGGTCATGCTGGCGGACGACTTCGCCTATACGGACCCCGTGGACGGCTCCAAGGCGAGCAAGCAGGGCGTGCGGGTGCTGTTCGACGACGGCGCGCGCATCGTCTACCGGCTGTCCGGGACCGGCACGGCGGGGGCGACCCTGCGCGTCTACATCGAACGGCCCGAGGACGACCCCGCCCGCCAGGACATGGACACCCAAGCGGCCCTGGCCGACCTGATCGCCACCGCCGACGCCCTGGCCGGGATCCAGCAGCGCACGGGCCGCGATGGCCCGACGGTGGTGACGTAGGGGGCTCTCCTCTGTTCCACCCCACCATCCCCATGGCATCCGCCACCCGGCTGGCGTATGGTCTGCGCTGATCCGGTGGCGCGCCCCAGCGCCAACCCGGTCCGTCCCGAGGGAGGGAAGGGCGCATGGCGCCGTCCGTCGTGGGGTCCTTACGCGGCCAGCCTGCCCCCAAGCCGGCCAGCACCGACACACCGTCCGGAGTCCGCCCCGCCACGCTGGATGATCTGGACGCCCTGGTTGCCCTCGAAACCCGCGCCTTCGACTCCGACCGCCTGTCCCGCCGCAGTTTCCGCCGGTTCATCCACCATGGCCGGGCGGCGTGCTGCGTGGCCGCGCCCGACGGCCGCATTCTCGGCTACGTCCTGACCCTGTTCCGCTCCGGCACGGCGCTCGCCCGCCTGTACTCCATCGCGGTGGACCCGCAGGCGCGCGGGCAGGGGATCGGCGCGGTCCTGGTGCAAGCGGCCGAGGCGGCGGCTCTGGAACGAGACCGCGTGCTGCTGCGCCTGGAGGTGCGCGCCGACAACGCGACCGCCCAGGCGCTGTATCGCCGTCTCGGCTATCGGCCGTTCGGGCGCCTGAAGGGCTATTACGCCGATCAGACCGACGCCGTCCGCATGCAGCGGGCGCTCCGCCCCGTTGGGTCCGCGCATCCCGCGCCCCGCTACTATGCGCAGACGACGGACTTCACCTGCGGCCCGGCGGCCCTGATGATGGGGTTGGGGGCGCTCGACCCGGCCCGCCCGCTGGACCGGCGCCTGGAGTTCCGCCTGTGGCGCGAGGCGACCACCATCTTCATGGCGGCCGGGCATGGCGGCTGCGAGCCGTTCGGGCTGGCGCTGGCGGCCGCTCGCCGGGGTGTTTCGGTCCGCATCCACGTGAGCCGTCCGCCCCCGTACTTCCTGGACAGCGTGCGCGATCCGGACAAGCGCGAGATCATGGCCCTGACCCAGGTGGACTTCCGCGAGCAGGCCGAGGCGGCCGGCCTGCCCGTGACCGAGTCGGCCCTCTCCATGGAGGACCTGCGCGCGGCGCTTGACGCGGGCCGGGTGGCCGTGCTGCTGGTCAGTCATTACCGCATGCTGGGCACGCGCACACCGCACTGGGTGCTGGCCTTCGGGCATGACGGGCGGCGGGTGTTCGTTCACGATCCGTGGGTGGAGCCCGACGACCTGGAAACGCCGCTGGCCGCGGCGGATCTGCCGATTCCCTGGAGCGAACTGGACCGCATGGCCCGCTTCGGCCGCGATCGGCTTCAGGCGGCGTTGGTGCTTGGGCCCGTTGAGGACCGTTCCCGACCATGACGGACTGGCTGATTCTGACCGACCAGAGCCGCGACATCCCCCAGGGGGAGACGCCGCACAAGGTCATGACCGTGCGCGAATACTTGGCCCGCCCGCAGTTGTTCGAAGGGCGGCGGCCCGGGATCATCAACCTGTCGCGCAGCTATGCCTACCAGAGCAGCGGGTATTACGCCGCGCTGCTGGCGGAGGCGCGCGGCCACCGCGCCCTGCCCACCGTGCAGACCATGCTGGAGTTGAGCCGCAAGGCGCTCTATCGGGCGGCGCTGCCCGACCTGGAAGAGAGCCTGAACGCGCTGGTCCCGAAACTGGACGACCCGCCGTCCGCGCCGTTCAAGCTGCTGGTGGTGTTCGGCCAGGCCGAGGCCGCGGGCTATGCCCGCTTCGCCCGTCTCCTGTTCGACTGGTTCCGCTGCCCGATCATCGAGGTCGCCGTGCGCCCGGGCCCGTGGTGGCGAATTGAGCGCTTGCGTCCGCTGTCGCCCATGCGGCTCACAGGTGAGGTGCGCACGTTCTTTTTCGACCAGCTCGCCCGCTACACGACCCGGGCGTGGCGCGGCCCGAAGGTGCGCGTGCCGGCCCGCTGGTCTCTGGCGGTGCTGCACAGTCCGCGCGAGGCCATGGCCCCGTCCAAGACCAGTTCGCTGGAGCGGCTGGCGCAGGTGGGCGCGCGCATGGGCGTCGAGGTGGAGCCGATCCAGAAGACGGACTTCGCCAGGCTGGCCGAGTTCGACGCCCTGTTCATTCGCGAGACCACCAACATCGACACCCACACCTATCGCTTCGCCCGCCGGGCCGAGCAGGAGGGCATGCCGGTCATCGACGACACCCAGTCCATGATCCGCTGCACCAACAAGGTCTACCTGAAGGAACTGCTGGAGGCCGCCCGGCTGCCCATGCCGGACAGCCTGGTGCTCGCCGGGGCCGCCGACCTAGCGCGGGCCGAGGCGCGGCTGGGCTTTCCCCTCGTGCTGAAGGTGCCGGACGGCTCGTTCAGCCGGGGCGTGCACAAGATCGACAGCCGCGACACCCTGGCCGAACGCGCCCGGGCGCTGTTCAAGGACACCGATCTGCTGCTCGCCCAGGCGTTCATGCCCACGACGTTTGATTGGCGCGTGGGCGTGCTGGGGGGCCGGCCTTTGTTCGCCTGTCAGTACCTGATGGCCCGCAACCACTGGCAGATCATCAACCACCGGGCGGACGGCTCGGTGGTCGAGGGCCGTTTCCGGACCTTCGCGGTCGAGGACGCGCCGGCCGACGTGATCGACATCGCCGTGCGGGCCACCCGGGCCATCGGCGACGGCCTCTACGGCGTGGACCTGAAGCAGAACGATCGCGGCGTGTTCGTCATCGAGATCAACGACAATCCCAACATGGATACCGCGATCGAAGGCGCCGTGCTCAAGGACGAGCTGTGGCGTCGCCTGCTGACCTGGTTCCTGGAGCGCCTGGAGCGGCGGTGAGTCGCGGCCCTCGCGGGGTAGTGGGGAACGCGGGAGCGAACGGTGCGTTGAGTCGTCAACCCCGGTGTTTCCCTTGGGGGCATGGCGCCCCCGCACGCGGCAGGAACCCCGGCCCGCGTTTCACAGTGCTGACGCAATCCGTATCGCGGGCACCATCGTCCTGACACAAACCGGGCCTGTCATCCGCGGTGTGCCGAAAGGCGGGCGTGTCACCGGCATCGGCCGATGGTATGCATCCGTCCGGACCGGCTGAGGTCCGTCCGATCCCGTCGTCTCTCCCTTGGAGCCCGTTCCAGCATGTCGCCTGAGTCGTCGTCCGTCATGTGGCCTCCCCATCTTTCCCGTCGCCGCGTGCTGTCCGGGCTTGCCGGTCTGGCGGGTGTGACCGCCGCGGGTCTGCCGCCGGTCCGCGTCGTGGCCGCCCCGGACGAGACCACCTTTTTCGCCCGCCTGGTCGATCGCGCCGCCGCCAAGGCCAACGCGACCTACAAAGCGCCGGCTGACGATTTGCCCGAGGTCCTGGCCGACCTGACCTACGACGACATCCGCGACATCCGCTTTCGCCGGGACCGCGCCATCTGGCACGGCGAGTCCCCGTTCGAGGTGCACCTGCTGCATCTGGGCCACTACCTGAAGCGGCCCGTCCGCGTGCACACGGTGGAGAACGGGCGGGTCACGCCGGAGACCTACCGGCCGGATCTGTTCGATTTCGGCCGGACCGGCATTGATGCGTCGGCGTTCGGCGAGCTGGGCTTCTCCGGGCTGCGTCTGATGTACGCGCTCAACGATCCGACCGTGATGGACGAGTTGATCGTGTTGCAGGGGGCGAGCTATTTCCGCGCCCTGTGCGCCGGCGCGGTCTACGGGCTGTCGGCGCGGGGCGTGGCGGTGAACACGGCGCGCCCGGACGGCGAGGAGTTTCCCGCCTTCACCGAGCTTTATGTGGAGCGGCCGGCGGCCGGGGCCGAGTCGATCGTGCTGTATGCCCTGCTCGACGGGCCGTCGCTGGCCGGCGCCTACCGATTCGAGGTGACGCCGGGCATGACCACCCGCACGACCGTGCAGGCGCGTCTGTTCGCCCGCCGGCGCGTGGAGCAATTGGGCATGGGGGTCCTCACCAGCATGTTCGACTTCGCGCCCGTGGACCGGGCCGGCGTCGAGGATTTCCGTCCCCGGGTCCATGACTCCCAGGGGCTGAGCATGCGGACGGAGTCCGGCGAGTGGCTTTGGCGGCCGCTGAACAATCCGGACCGGCTGGAGGTCAACGTCTTCCAGATGCCGAACCCGGGCGGGTTCGGGCTGATGCAGCGGGTGCGGCAGTTCGACCGTTACCAGGACCTGGAGGCCCAGTACCACCGGCGCCCCAGCGCCTGGGTCACGCCGCACGGCGATTGGGGCGACGGCGCGGTGATCCTGGTGGAGATCCCGACGCCGGACGAGACCCGGGACAACATCGTGGCGTTCTGGAAGCCGGCGATTCCGTTCGAGCCGGGGCTGCCGCTGGCCATGGATTACGATATCGACTGGACGCTGGACGGCCCCCGGCCCGAACGCGCCTGGTGCGAGGACACCCGCGCCGGTCACTACGGTCTGCCCTCGACCGAACTGGACGAAACCATGCGCCGGTTGGGGCGCAAGTGGGTGATCGATTTCGTTGGCGGGCCCGTGCGCAATCTGTGCACCCCGGACGATGTCGCGGTGGTCGCCTCGGTCGATGGCGGCCGGATGGATCGCCCGGTTGCCGTGCTGAACGACCACACCGGCGGGGTCCGGGTGTTCCTGGATACCGTCGCGAACGGCCATGGCCCCATGAACCTGCGGTGCCATCTTGCGCGGGACGGGGCGCCGATCTCGGAGACCTGGACCATGCAGTGGCGGCCTCCGGCGGCTGCGTAGGACGGGAGACTGCCACCCATGATGACGCTTTCACCCCGCACGTTCGAGGGTCTGCTGGCCGACAAGGCCCGGGTCTACCTCAGCCAGGCCCACCGCCTGGACCCCGACACCGCCGACCGGGTCGCCGGCGAGGCCGCGCGCCAGGTGATGGCCGGCTTGCGGCCCGCCGCGGTCCAGCAGGCTTATCCGGCCGTCATCCGCGTGGCCCGGCGCATGACCATGGCGCTGCCGGGTCGCGGCCCCGCAGGGGCGGCTCCGCCGGTGCCGGCGCGCCAGGGCCGGCCCATGCGGCAACAGCCGCTGGATCCCCTGACGCTGGCCGACCTGGGCGACCGCTCCCGCAGTGGCGGCCGGCGGCTCGTGGGCCAGTTGCCGGCCCTGCGGGCCCTCGTGAGCGCCGGGGCCATCTTCGCGATGGTGCTGCTGGCTCTGCCGAGCCCGACGGGGTGATCCAGCCCGACCGGGCCGGCGCCGCGCAGCGGCGGAGGCCATGACCCGGACGAATCCGGGTCATCGCCGATGAAGACCACCCGGCCCGACCGGGCCGGCGCCGCGCAGCGGCGGAGGCCATGACCCGGACGAATCCGGCTCATCGCCGATGAAGACCACCCGGCCCGACCGGGCCGGCGCCGCGCAGCGGCGGAGGCCATCAACCCGGACGAGTCCGGGTTGATGGCCGATCAAAACAAAGAAGAGAGGCTCGCGATGCTGACCCGGCGCCGCCTGTTCCTGTTGTGCGTGCTGACGATCACGCTGCTGGCGACTCAGTCGTTCGTCCAGGTGCTGGGCGCGAATGGCCTGTCGCTGCTCAACGTGGCGCTGATCGTGGTCTTCGTGCCGCTGGCCGCGTGGCTGGCGCAGTCGTTCTGCACGCTGACGGCGGGAGCGCTGCTGCTGGCCGGCCATCGCATCCGGGGCGGCGACCTCCTGCATGTGGACCCGGAGGACCGGGCCGCCGGTCTGGCGCCCCATCTGCCGCGCGTCGCCCTGGTCATGCCGGTCTACAACGAGGACACCGCGCGGGTGTTCGCGGGGGTGGCGGCCATGCGCGACGATCTGGCGGCGCTGGGCGTGGCGTCGCGGTTCGATGTGTTCGTGATCTCCGACACCACGGACCCGGACCTGTGGCTGGCCGAGTCCGAGGCGTGGCGGGCCGAAAGCGCGCGCGACCCCGCCGCCCTGCCGCCGGTGTACTACCGCCGCCGGCTCGACAACACCGGCCGCAAGACCGGCAACATCAAGGACTTCGTGGAGCGCTGGGGCGGCGCCTACGGCGCCATGGTCACGCTGGACGCGGACAGCCTGCTGGACGCCCGCACCATCTGGCACCTGACCCGGCGGCTGGATGCGCGGCCGCGCACGGCGCTGATCCAGGCCCCGCCGAAGCTGGTGCGGGGCCAGACGCTGTTCGCCCGCCTGCTGCAGTTCGCCGGTGATGTCTACGGCCCGCTCAGCGCCGCCGGCATCGCCTTCTGGGCCGGGGGCGAGGGCAACTACTGGGGCCACAACGCCATCATCCGGCTCAGCGCCTTCGCCCGCTGGTGCGGGCTGCCGAAGCTGCCCGGGCGGGAGCCGCTGGGCGGCGAGATCCTGAGCCACGATTTCGTCGAGGCGGCCCTGTTGCGGCGCGCCGGCTGGCGCGTGGAAATGGCCTGGGATCTGTCCGGCAGCTACGAGGAGCCGCCGCCCACCCTGTCCGACTTCATGGTGCGGGACCGGCGGTGGTGTCAGGGCAACCTGCAGCATGGCCATGTGGTGATCGCACGACGGTTGCACTGGGTCAGCCGGGCCCACTTGCTGACCGGGATCATGAGCTATCTGACCTCGCCGCTGTGGTTTCTGTTCCTGATCCTGGCGGGCCTGCAGGGCTGGACGCTGTCGGTGGCCGAGCCGGTCTATTTCCAGGAGGGCACGCCCTGGGCCACCTGGCCGATCTCGCGCGAGGGCGAGGCGGCGGTGCTGCTGGCCGCCATGATGGGGCTGCTGTTCCTGCCGAAGCTCTGGGGGCTGCTGCTGGCCCTGGCCGATGGACCCGGCCGGCGGGCGCGGGGCGGCGGGCTGCGTCTGGTGGGCGGGGCGCTGGTCGAGACCGTGGTGTCCGCGCTGATCGCGCCGGTGATGATGGTGCGCCACACCCGCTTCGTGATCGCCATCCTAACCGGCTCCAAGGTCGCCTGGACCCCGCAGCGTCGCACGGCGGGCGGGCTGACCCTGGCGGACGCCGTGCGGGCGAACCTCGACGTGCTGGTGCTCGGGGTGGCGGCCACCGTCGCCGTGCTGCTCTACGCGCCGACGCTGGGCTGGTGGCTCGTGCCCGTGCTGGCGGGGCTGGTGGGCGCCCCCGTGCTCAGCCTGCTGCTGGACAGCGGCGAAGCCCGCGGCTGGGGGCCGTCGCGCGGCGCGTTGACGATTCCGGAGGACCTGGACCCGCTGCCGGTGCTGTCCGCGATCGACGCGCATGAAGCCCGCTTCAAGGCCCTCCTGGCGGCGGCGCCGGAAGACCGCTTCCGCGCCGTGCTGGTGGAGCCGGAGACGAACGCCCGCCACTGTGCCCTGCTGGCCGAGATCGGCGAGGAGTCGCGGCTTTCGGCGGAGATGGCGCAGCGGGCCGAGGTCCTCGCCATGCGCCTGGGGCCCGGGGTGCTGACCCGGGACGAGCGGCGTGCCCTGCTGGAGCGCGCCGACAGCCTGGCCCGCGTCCATGAGCACATCTGGGCGGCGGATTGCGACGCCGCGCCGGACGCGGGCGCGCCGACCGCGGCGGCGTAATGCGCGAGATCCTGCCCTTTGCCCCTACACCTGCCCCATCCGGGGCACGGGGAACTGGTCCAGGATGCGGCGGACGAGCTGGTCGCGGACCTCGCGGTAGGCGTCCAGCTTGACCTCGCGGTTGCCTTTGGCCAGCGAGGGATCGAACGTGTTCCAGAACAGCACCTCGCAATGCATGGTCCGGGTCATGTCCACGGCCTTGTGCTGGGCTTCGGGCGACAGCGAGACGATGACATCGAAGTTCTCGTCCTCAAGCTGTTCGAAGCTGCGCGGGGTGTGGCGGGTCAGGTCCACGCCGATCTCGTCCATCACCGCGATGGCGAAGCCGTTGGTCTCGCGCGGGCGCACACCCACCGAGTCCACGAAAATGCGGGTGCCGTGGTAGCGCTGGAGAATGCCGGCGGCCATGGGCGAGCGCACGGCGTTGTGGGTGCAGGCGAACAGCACCGCACCGGGCAGGGGGGGCGGCGGGGCGACGGGCGCGTCCACGGCGGTCAGGCCTTGATATGCAGGACGCAGATCAGCGTGAACAGGCGCCGCGCGGTGTCGTGGTCGATCTCCACCTTGCCGTCCAGACGCTCGCGCAGCAGGTCGCTGCCCTCGTTGTGGAGCCCGCGCCGGCCCATGTCGATGGACTCGATGCGCGACGGCGAGGCGCCGGACTTGATGGCGCCGTAGTAGCTCTCGCACACCATGAAGTACTCTTTCACGATGCGCCGGAACGGCTTGGTGGAGAGCAGGAAGCGGTGCAGGGGGGCGCCGTCCTCGGCGCGCACGTCCATGACCAGACGGTCGTCCTCCAGGCTCAGGTGCAGCACGAACGGCCCGCGCGCGCCCTTCAGGCGGAAGCTGTTGTCCTCCAGCAGGTCGAAGATCGCCACCGCGCGTTCGTGTTCCACCTCGGGCCGGCGGCGCACCAGGGTGGTTTCGTCCAGGCGGACGTCAACCAGCCGTTCGTCGGGACGGAACGTCCCGCCGGATGCGCCGGCCCCCAGCATCACGCGCCGTCCCGGGCGTCGGGGCGTGGCATGTTCAGGCGGAGGGCGACCGACAGGCCGTGCGCCTGCAGGCCCTCGGCCTCCGCCAGCCGCACGGCGGCCGGCCCGATGGTGGCCAGGGCGCTGGAATCGCAGCCCAGCAGCGTGGTGCGCTTCATGAAGTCGAGCACGCCCAGCCCGGAGGAGAACCGTGCGCCGCGCGACGTGGGCAGCACGTGGTTGGGACCGCCCACGTAATCGCCCACGGCCTCCGGCGTGTGCCGGCCCAGGAAGATCGCGCCGGCGTGGCGCACCCGCGCGGCGAGGGCATCCGGATCGCCGACGGCCAGTTCCAGGTGCTCGGGCGCGATCCGGTTCACCAGCGGCGGAGCCTGTTCCATCAGGTCCTCGACGACGATCAGCGCGCCGTGCCGGGCCCAGCTTTCGGCGGCGATGGCGGTGCGCGGCAGGGTCTTCAGGTGACCCTCGACGGCGCGGCCCACGGCGGCGGCGAAGTCGGCATCGTCGGTGATGAGGATCGCCTGGGCGGCTGCGTCATGCTCGGCCTGGCTGAGCAGGTCGGCGGCGATCCAGGCCGGATCGTTGCCGGCGTCCGCCACCACCAGGATTTCCGACGGGCCCGCGATCATGTCGATCCCGACCGTGCCGAACACCTGCTTCTTGGCCGACGCCACATAGGCGTTGCCGGGCCCCACGATCTTGTCCACCGGCGCGATGACCCCGGTGCCGTAGGCCAGCGCGCCGATCGCCTGGGCGCCGCCGATGCGGTAGATCTCGTCCACCTCGGCGAGGCGGGCGGCCGCCATCACCAGCGGATTGATGATGCCGTCGGGAGTGGGCACCACCATCACCAGCCGGCCCACGCCCGCGACCTTGGCCGGGATGGCGTTCATCAGCACCGAAGAGGGATAGGCCGCCGTGCCGCCCGGCACATACAGCCCGACCGCGTCCACGGGCGTGTGGCGCTGACCCAGGCGCACGCCAGTCGGGTCGGTGAAGGCGATGTCGGTGGGCTTCTGGTGTTCGTGGAAGCGGGTGATGCGCTCCGCCGCCACGTTCAGCGCCGCCAGCGTCTCCGCGTCCACCTGCCCGGCGGCGGCGTCCACGGTCTCGTCGTCCAGGCGGAGGGCATCGGTCGTCAGATGCACCCGGTCGAAGCGCTGGGTGTACTCGACCACGGCGGCATCGCCGCGCGCCTTCACGTCGGCCAGGATGTCGGCGACGACGGGGTCCACGCTGGTGTCGAACTCGGCCCGCGCCGCCAGCAGGGCGGCGAACGCGGCCTCGAAGTCGGGGTCGGCGGTGTTCAGCTCAACGGGCATTGTTGACGGCCTCGGTCATGGCGTCGATCCAGTGGTTCAACTCGGCGGCGCGGGTCTTCAGGGCCGGGCGGTTCACGATCAGGCGCGACGTGATGTCGGCGATGTGCTCGATCTCCACCAGTCCATTGGCCCGCAGCGTGCTGCCGGTCGAGACCAGGTCCACGATGCGCCGGCACAGGCCCAGGGCGGGGGCGAGTTCCATCGCTCCGTTCAGCTTGATGCATTCGGCCTGCACCCCGCGCGCCTGGAAGTGCCGGCGGGTCACGTCCGGATACTTGGTGGCGACCCGCACGTGAGACCACCGGGAGGGGTCGTCATGACCGCTCAGGTGTTTCGGTTCGGCCACAGCCAGTCGGCAGGCGCCGATGCCCAGGTCCAGCGGCGCATAAAGCTCGGGATAGCCGAACTCCATGATGACGTCCTGGCCACAGATGCCCAACTGGGCGGCGCCGAAGGCCACGAAGGTCGCCACGTCGAACGAGCGCACGCGGATCAGGTCGATATGCGCATGGTTGGTATGGAACCGCAGCGCCCGCGACTCCGGATCGGTGAAGGCGGGTTCGGGCTCGATGCCGACGGCGCGCAGCATCGGCATGGCTTCGGACAGGATGCGGCCCTTGGGCAGCGCGATGACCAGTGTGTCCCGGGACATGAAACGGCTCGGCAGGTGGACGGTGGGGAAGATCGGCCTCCGAACAGGATGACCCTGTCCGGAGACCGGCCGGCGGGCTCGACGCCTGTTTAGCACGGCCACGGCCCGGGTTGCCAAGCATGCGCGCAGGGCGGGGCCGCTTTCTGGCGTTCGCGCGCGGCCGGCGGGCAATGTGGGTGCGGTGCAGCACATTTTCTTACAAGTCACGACTTGATTCGCGACATATGATTGCGGTAACGAGAACGGTGCGGGAACAAAATAACAAGGATGGAACCCGCCACAGGCACCAGGGGGAGACACAAGGGGGGTGGCGAACGGTTTCGGTCAGTGAATGGCTTCGCTCAGGCCAGTCGGTCGGTTGAGCCGTCCGGAAGGCGGCGGTCGCGGTGCGGCCGGCGTGGGGCTCCGGACTCCCGTGAGGGTTCCCCTGGCGCATTCCGCCTATGCGATCAGGGAGACAGATCATGGAAAGACGAGAGACGCACGGTCCGGCGCGGAGCCCTTTGGGGGGACTCGGGAGCCTGTGGGACCGTCCGCTGATGGGGATCATGGGGACCGCGGCCGGCGCCCTGGTGTGGGCTTCAGTGACCACATCGGCGGCGTGGGCCGCCCAGGACGCGGGGGAGACGCACGCGGTCGACACCGGCTATGTCGAGCCTGTCCGGATGGCCGACAGCGGGTCGGCCGGCGAGGGCGGCATGGACCCGCACGACGAGGCCGAGGAGCACGACGAGGCTGAAGAACACGAGGAAGAGGACGGCCACGACGAGGCGGCGGAACACGGCGGCGGGTCCCAGCACGCCGATGACGTGCTCAGAAACTACTACGCCACGTACGACGAACGCTACGGCAACGGCACCGGCCCCGAATACGCGGTGCAGCGTCTGGTGCAGCAGCGGGACATCACCATCCCGTATGATTACATCTCCATGTTGATGCGGATTCCGAATGCGTTCGGTGAGGGCGCGGCCTGCGTGCTGTGCCATTCGTCCAACACGCCGCAGCACAGCTATCGGGGCCTGGACCTGTCCACCTGCGAGGGCATCAAGCGCGGCGCGATGGAGCCCCCGCAGCGTGTCATCTTCGAGCCCGGCAAGGCCTCTGAGAGCCGCCTGCGCCGCCACCTGCGCAACAACCGCATGCCCTTCGGCGTGCCGTTCGATGCGCCCACCGACACCGCCAACATCCGCGCGGTCAAGCAGTGGATCGACGAGGGCGCCCGGGACGACGACGTCTTCCGCCAGACGGTGCTGCCGCTGTTCAAGGACCGCACCGCCTTCGGCGGGTTCCAGGCCTGTACCGAGTGCCACATGTCCAACCAGGAGCCGCCCAGCTTCCACGAACTGGACCTGACCAGCTACGACGGCGTCATGCTCGGCGCCGACGCCATCGCCAAGGCGGAGGAGGGGCTGCCGCCCGTCAGGATCGTGTTCCCCGGTGATGCCGAGGGCTCGCCCCTGTACCAGCGTCTGGTCGAGAACCGGATGCCCGCCGGAATCGAGCCGAGCGAGAACCGGGACCATCCGAACCTGCAGATCCTGATGCAGTGGATCGACCAGGGCGCGCCGTGCGACTGATCGGACGCCTCGGCGCGCGGGGGCGGGGCGGCGCGATGCGCCGTCCCGTCTCCGGCCGTCGGGGGGTTCTGCCGGCCCTGATGGTGCTTCTGCACGTGACGGCCTGGACCGGGCCGGCGGCGGCGGGTGATGCGGTCCGGACCGTGTGGCGCGTGATCTCCGACAACGGGATCCTGGTCCCGGCGGCGCTGGACGCGGGCACTCTGTTCGCGGCCGGCGACAGCGCGGCCGAGGCGTGGACCCTGGCCGGGGATCTGGTCTGGCGGACGACGGTGCAGACACCCGCGCACTATCGCCCCCGGGTGTCCGGGGGGCGGGTCGCGGTGGTCGGGCGAGCGGGCCTGGCCGTTCTGGATGCCGCCAGCGGCCGCGTTCTCTGGGAAGCCCGGCCCGAGACGGCCTTCGGCGCCCCCTTCCTTCACGACGGCCGTCTTTTCCTGGGGGACGGCTCCGACCTCGCGGCGTTCCGGGCGGCGGATGGCACGCCGCTGTGGCGGCACAGGGTCGAGGGCAACGCCAAGGTCCATTACGCGCCGTCGGCGGTGGGCGGCACCCTGTTCCTGGGTGCGGGCGATGGCCGCCTGGTCGCGCTGGATCCTGCGACGGGGGCGGTGCGCTGGTCCGTGGACCGGGGCGGCCTGTGGCAGTACCTGCGGCAGATGGCGGCCACGGCGGACGGCCGGGTGCTGGTGGCCGGCGGGTATCAGGATGACCTGTACGGCCTGACTCCCCACGACGGCGCCATTCTGTGGCGCCATGACGCCGGCAACTTCATCAACAGTCAGCGGGTCGCCGGGGGCCGGGTCTATTTCTGGTCGCCCACCGGCTGGATGGAGGCCCTGGATGCCCATTCAGGCGCGCGGGTGTGGCGCACCCGCACCCATCGGTTCGGGTCCGATGGCCGCGACGACTGGGGCATGGTGATGGCCGAGCCCGAGGCCGACCGGGCGCGCCTGTGGGTGCTGGACATGGCCGCCACCCTGCACGGGCTGGACCTGGATACGGGGGCCGAGGTCGCCACCGTCCGCCTGCCGTTTCCCGCCCGGCCGTTCGTGGTGCCCGTCGGGGACGGGACGGACGTGATCGTGGGCAGTCTGGGGGGTGAGCTCGCCCGCCTGCACGTGCCCGGCCCGACAGGGACTCGACAGGACGCCCCGCTGAGCCCAAATTAAGACAAATGCCAGCGTCTTGAACCGACGGCCCCTCGGGGCGTCCATCGGGGAACGGAGGCAGCGCATGCTTGTCGAAGCCATCCTGGGCACGCTTTATGATCGGTCGGCCGTGACGGAGACCGCGCGGACGGTGCTCGCCCAGCGGTTCCAGGCCGCCGACGCGGATGGCAGCGGGGGCCTGTCGCGCGCCGAATTCGCGGACATGCGGGCCAATGGCCCCGGGCCGGAGGGGCCTGGCGGCGCACGCCTGACCGAAGACGAGGCGTTCGCGCAACTCGACGCGAACGCCGACGATGCGCTCAGCCTGCCGGAACTGCAGTCCGGGCCGCCCCGGGCGCTGTCGGGTCTGGTGTCGCCGGAGATGATGTCCGCCCTGCTGACGGCGCAGGAAGACGCGCCCGCACCGGCCGCACCCATCGTCACCGCCCTTTCGGCGGGCCGGTATGACCCGGACGCCGGCGCCTTTGATGCGGGCTCCACGGCCGGCCTGCTGAACAGCGGCCGCCGCCTCGGGGATGAGGACGAGTCCGGACCGCTCCGCACCCTGGCCGACACCACGGCGGGCGTGCGCGATGATATCGGGCCGCCCACCGGGCCGGGCGGCTGAGGGCTGTTCGGTCGCGGCCGTGATGCGTGACGGATGGCGGGATCAATCCCGCAGGCGGGCGATGGTGGCGCCGCAGGCGGCCAGCTTCTCTTCAACCGTTTCGTAGCCGCGGTCCAGGTGGTAGACGCGGTTGATGGTGGTCTCGCCTTCGGCCGCCAGCCCCGCCAGCACCAGACAGACCGAGGCCCGCAGGTCGGTCGCCATCACCTCGGCGCCCGAAAGCCGGGAGCGGCCGCGCACAATGGCCGAGCCGCCGTGGATGTTGATGTCCGCCCCCATGCGGGCCAGTTCCGGCACATGCATGAAGCGGTTCTCGAAGATGCTTTCCGTAATCATCGACGCCCCCTCGGCGGTGGCCATCAGGGCCATCCACTGGGCCTGCATGTCCGTCGGAAAGCCGGGGTAGGGCTTGGTCATCACGTCCACGCCGACCAGGGCGCGGTCGCGGGCATCCACCATGAACCCGTCGTCATGGCGGGTGACGGTCGCGCCGGTCTCCTCCAGCGCCTCGATCACCGCATGCAGCAGGTCCGCCCGGGTGTTGCGCAGGCGGACACAGCCGCGCGTGATCGCGGCGGCGAGGGCGTAGGTGCCGGTCTCGATGCGGTCGGGCAGGATGGCATGGGTCGCCGCGTGCAGGGCGGGCACCCCCGTCACCCGCAGGGTGTTCGTGCCGATGCCCTCGATCCGCGCCCCCATGGCGGTCAGGCAGGCGGCGAGGTCGGCGATCTCCGGCTCCCGCGCCGCGTTCTCGATTACCGTTTCGCCCCGGGCCAGGGTGGCCGCCATCAGCGCGTTCTCGGTCCCGCCCACGGTCACGGTGGGGAACACGATCTCCGCCCCGACCAGCCCGCCCGGGGGCGCCGTCGCCTCGATGTAGCCGCCCTGCAGCTCGATGCGCGCCCCCAGGGCCTCCAGCGCCTTCAGATGCAGGTCCACCGGCCGCGTGCCGATGGCGCAGCCGCCGGGCAGCGAGACGCGCGCGTGGCCATGGCGGGCGAGCAGGGGGCCGAGCACCAGCACGGACGCCCGCATCTTGCGGACGATGTCATAGGGCGCGGTGTCGCTGGCGATGGTCCGCGCGTGCAGGACCAGGCGGCGCGACTCCCCGGATCCGTTGCCGAACGACGCATCGGCGGCCGCCCCGTGCTGACCCAGCAGGCTGGTCATGGACTCGATATCGGCCAGCCGGGGCACGTTGGTCAGCGTCAGCGGCGCATCGGTCAGCAGGCACGCCGGCATCACCGCCAGGGCCGCGTTCTTCGCGCCGCCGATGGTGATGTCGCCCAGGAGCGGCCCGCCGCCCGTGATGCTGATCCGGTCCATGCCTGGGGTCCTTCCTGTCTGCCCCCGGGCGGGGCCCGCCGGCTCCGGATCCAGCAGGGCCTCGGCGAGGAGCGCGTCAGAGACGGGGGAGTGTGACACCTTGTTGTCCTTGATACTTGCCCTTGCGGTCGGCGTACGACAGGGCGCAGGGCTCGGCCCCCTGCAGGAAGATGAACTGGCACGCGCCCTCGTTGGCGTACACCTTCGCGGGCAGCGGCGTGGTGTTGGAGAACTCCAGCGTCACGTGCCCTTCCCATTCGGGCTCCAGGGGGGTGACGTTGACGATGATGCCGCAGCGGGCATAGGTGCTCTTGCCCAGGCAGATCACCAGCACGTCGCGCGGGATGCGGAAGTATTCCACCGTGCGCGCCAGGGCGAAGCTGTTGGGCGGGATGATGACGTGGTCCTGGGCGTCGCGGTTGACGAAGCTCTTGTCCGAGAAGTGCTTGGGGTCCACCACCGCCGAGTCCACGTTGGTGAAGACCTTGAACTCGTTGGAGACGCGGGCGTCGTAGCCGTAGGACGACAGCCCGTAGGAGATCACGCCCGCCCGCTCCAGCCGGTCCACGAACGGCTCGATCATGCCGTCGCGTTCGGCGCGCTGGCGGATCCAGGTGTCGGGCATCACGGGCATGGTCGGGTCTCGCCGTCAGCGGTGGTGTCGCCGTCGTCCGGGGGGTCGGAGGGGGCCGCCGCCGACGGCTCTTCCGCCCGCGCGCGCACCTGGGCCTTGCGGCGCGCCAGATTGGCGCGCAGCGCGGCGGCGCTGCGGTCTTGGCGGTCCTGTCTGGGGTCCTGTCTGGGGTCCTGTCGGGAGTCCTGCCGAGAGTCGCTGGGGCGCCCGGATCCCGGGGGTGAGGCGGGGTCTGTCATGGCGGCACTCTGACCAGATGACAAGACGGCGTCAAGCGGCCTCACGGCCCCATGGCGCGGGCGGCGGGGCCCGCGCTCAGCACCGCGCGCACCACGCCCAGGGCGTGCCGCAGCCGCGCCGGATCCGGCTCCGCGCCCAGGCACAGGCGCACGGCCTCCGGCATGGTCCCGGGACCCACATGGAAGACGGCGGCCGGCTGCACCAGCACGCCGCGCCGGGTCAGGGCATCGCGGAACGTTTCGGCGCGCCAGGGTGCGGGCAGGGGCAGCCACAGGTGGGGCGTTCCGGGTGCGCCCTGCCAGGGGAGGCCGTCCAGGGCCTCGGCGGCGAGGTCCAGGCGGGCGGCCAGGGCGCGGCGCTGGCCCTGCACCAGGGCGTCGGCGGTGCCGTCCTCGATCCAGCGGGTGGTGATCTCCACGGTCAGGGGCGTGGCCATCCAGATGGTGGCGCGCAGGCACGCGGCAAACAGGGCCCGCCACGGCGGCGGCACCAGCGCGAAGCCGGTGCGCAGGCCGGGGGCCAGGGTCTTGGCGGAACTGGTCAGGAACACGGTGCGCGCGGGGATCAGCGCGGCCAGCGGCGGCGGCCGGTCGGCCGGCAACAGGCCGTAGATGTCGTCCTCGATGACGGCGAGGCCGTGGCGCGCGGCGACCCCTGCCAGGGCCTCCCGCCGGGTGGAGGAGGCCACAACCGCCGTCGGGTTCTGCAGCGTGGGCATGCAGAACAGGGCGCGCGCCCCGGTGCGGGCGGCGGCCTCGTCCACCGCCTCGGGCACCAGCCCTTCAGCGTCGAGCGCCACGCCGTGCAGGGATACGCCCTGCCGGTCCGCCAGCAGCTTGAGGTTCGGATAGGTCAGGGTGGCGCACAGCAGCGTGTCGCCGGGCCGCAGCAGGGTCATCAGCGCCACCGCGAGCCCGTGCTGCACGCCGGCCGTGATGACCACGGCGTCCGGGTCGTCGTGCGCCCCCGCCCGCGCCATCCAGGCGGCGGCGGCCGCGCGGTGGCGGGTTTCCTCGTGGTGCAGGTGGTAGTCCAGCAGCGGCGCCAGAGCGGCCGGCGCGGTGGACAGGTCCGCCAGCGTCTCCGCCAGCCGGCGGCCCAGGCCCAGCGGGACCGGCAGGTTGGGGCCCAGATCCACCGGCGCGCCGGGGTCCGCCGGCACCCCGGGCGCGTGCGTCTGGGGGAAGTCGAACGTGAGCGGCCCGCGTGGCGGCGCGGTGGCCGCCGGCTCGGTCGGGTGGGGGGCACGGGCGAAGGTGCCGCGCCCCACGGTGCTTTCGGTCAGGCCACGCCGGGCGGCCTCGGCATAGGCGCGGCTGACGGTGGTCACCGTGACCCCCAGCGACTCGGCCAGCGCGCGGTGGGTGGGCAGGCGGGCGCCGGCGGGCACGCGCCCGTCCGCCACGTCCGCCGCCAGGGCATCGGCGATGGCGCGATAGACCGGCGTGTCGGGCGCCAGCGCGCGGGGAGTCCAGGCGGCGTCGCTCATGGCGGGACGGGGGCCTTTCAGGGCGATTGTCAGTATGACAATCTAAGCATTGACAGCCGAACAATGTCAAAGGGAGACTTGGGAATGCGGAACAATCCACGCACTCCGGGATGATTGAGGTAAGACAATGATCGAGAGCCGGGGGGCGTGCCGTGCCGTTTCCGTCCTGACCGGAGAGATCACGCCATGACCGCCATGCCCCGACAGGCGCCCGAACCCGACGGCCGCGCGCTGGTGGGCCGCGCCGAGCTGGAGGCCGCCCGCGCCCTGCTGGACGGCCTGCTGAGTCCCACGCCGCAGACCCGCTGGCCCCTGCTGGACGAGGCGACCGGCTGCGAGGTCCTCGTCAAGCACGAGAACCACAATCCCACCGGCGCGTTCAAGGTGCGTGGCGGGCTGGTCTACATGACCCGCCTGAAGGCCGAACGCCCGGACGTGTCGGGGGTCGTCTGCGCCACGCGCGGCAATCATGGCCAGTCGGTGGCGCTGGCGGCGGCCCGGGTCGGGCTGACGGCCACCATCGTCGTTCCGGGGTGCAACAACCCGGAAAAGAACGCCGCCATGCGCGCCTATGGCGCCGAGGTGATCGTCCACGGATCCGATTTCGTCGAGGCGTCGGATCACGCCAAGGCGTTGGCCGCCGAACGCGGTCTGCACCCGGTCCCCTCGTTCCATCCCTGGCTGGTGGCCGGCGTGGGCATCTATGCGCTGGAGCTGTTCACCGCCGCCCCGGACCTGGAGGCCGTGTTCGTGCCCATCGGCATGGGCTCGGGCATTTGCGGCGTGGTCGCGGCCCGGGATGCCCTGGGCCTGCGGACCAAGGTGTATGGTGTGGTCAGCGAGACAGTGGACGCCTACCGCCGCTCGTTCCTGGCCGGCGCGCCGGTGCCCTGCGACTGCGCCGACACGCTGGCGGACGGCATCGCGGTGCGCGTGCCCAATCCCACGGCGCTGGAGGCGATCCTGGCCGGGGTCGCGGACGTGCTGACCGTCAGCGATGCCGAGATCCTGGCCGCCATGGGGCGCTATTTCACCACCGCGCACACCATCGCCGAGGGGGCGGGCGCCGCGCCCTTGGCCGGGCTGATGCGCTATCGCGATGCCCTGGGGTTGACCGGCCGGCGGGTCGGTCTGATCCTCTCGGGCGGCAATCCCGACCGGGCGCTGTACGCCCGCGCGCTGGCGACGATGGAGCAGGGGGACCATGACTGAGGAACTGTTCCGGACCGACTCCTACCTCACGACCTGCGAAGCCACGGTGATCGCGGCCGCGCCGGAGGGCATCCGGCTGGACCGGACCGTGTTCTACCCCATGGGCGGCGGCCAGCCCGGCGACACCGGCCGTCTGGTGGTCGCCGGCGCGGGGACGGAGGTGCCCATCGTCGATACCCGCAAGGACCCGGAGAGCGGTGATATCCTCCACCTGCCGGGCGAGGGCGCCGTCCTGCCGGCTGTGGGCGCGACGGTGACGGCGGAGATCGACTGGGACCGGCGGCACCGCCTGATGCGGATGCACACCTGCCTGCACCTGCTCAGTTCCCTGGTGGCCGGCGGGGTGACCGGCGGCAGCGTGGGCGACGGCAAGGGCCGACTGGACTTCGATCTGCCCGAAAAGACCGTGGACAAGGAGGGGCTGACCGCCGCCCTCAACGACCTGATCGCGCGGGACGCGCCGGTCTCCATGCGCTGGATCACCGATGACGAGCTGTCGGCCCAGCCCGAGCTGGTGCGCACCATGTCGGTCGCGCCGCCCACGGGCTCCGGGCGGGTGCGGCTGATGGAGGTGGCGGGGATCGACCTGCAACCCTGCGGCGGCACCCACGTGGCGCGCACGGGCGAGATCGGGCCGGTCGTGGTCACCAAGATCGAGAAGAAGGGCCGCCAGAACCGGCGCGTGAATCTGGCGTTCGCGCCGGTCGGATAGGCAGGGGGGCGGGCGCGGCCTAGTCGTCGGGGACGGGTTCGCCCTTCTTTTCCTTCAGGCCCGACATGGAGCACAGCAGGGCCAGCGCCTTCTTGCGGATGTCGTCCGACGGCAGCTTCCAGTAGGCCGTGACCAGGTTGATCTGCTCCGTCGGCACGGTCGAGGGCGCCTCGAACGTCGGGCGCGGCTCGGCCACGCCGTGGCCCTGGGGGCGGTCCTTGATGAAGTCCTCGATATGATCGAAGAAGAAGTTGATGGGCACGCCCATCACCGAGGCGATGTCGTACAGGCGGCTCGCGCTGATGCGGTTCGCCCCGCGCTCGTACTTCTGGATCTGCTGGAAGGTCACCCCGACGGCCTGGGCAAGTTGCTCCTGGCTCATGCGCAGGTGCAGCCGCTGGGTGCGCAGCCGTTTGCCCACGTACACGTCCACCGGGTCGGGATGGGAGCGCCGGCCCTCGTCCTGATCGTACGTTACTTTGTTCACGGCCGAGACCCCTCCTGCCCGGTTGCGGTGGCGGAGCCCGTGTGTCCGACGGCCCCGGTCCTGCTGTTCGCGGTTGTCCCGCGAAAAGTTGTAGTGCACACGTAGCGTGGCCTCAACGACTTTCCGCGCACGGGCAGGGGATGCGCGTGATCCTGGCAGGGCGGGACGACGGTGCAGGACGGCGTTTGCGTGGCGACGGTGAACAGGTGCCGCGATCCTTGGTGGAGCAGCGCCGGTTCGGTCGCGTGCGTTGCGTCGGTCCCGCTGTTCATCCTGCGGGCGCGTGCCCTTGGTTCGGCGCCAGGGCGTTCATTGAAAAGTGTGCCCAAATCAATCCAGTTTGTGTTCAAGCTCGACGATATCCTGGAAGAAAAGGGCCGGCTGGTCTTTCCAGGATCCAGAGTGAAACCGAGAAATGCGCAAGCCGGCCTTCTCGATCGCATCCAGGAAGGCATGCTCCCGAACGCCTATTGCAACTTCCGGAACGCTGACCCAGGCAGGACACAGCCAATTTTTACTTCCATACGCACCTTTATCGAATATCCACTTGTTTTTTTGTTGGGGATAGTATGGTGAAATCTCATCTGTTTTTCTCGGCAACGCGGCGTCATAGTCCTTGTCCAGGACAAAGAATGAAATGACGGCCTTCCCCCCAGGAGAAAGAACTCTTTTGACTTCACTCAAGTAGAAGACCCAATCTTCTTCCCGCAGGTGAGTCCATACGGAAAGCGCGGTTACCATATTGAAAGAGTTATCCTCAAGTGGCCAAGGCTGGAGGTTGTTTGCCTCTTTGCTCTTGTAGTATGAGTTGTTCGTGCTGTAATAGACAAAGGTCGCATTATCTTCCTTGTATGTGCTCTTGCATATGTCAATGCAACGTTTGCTCAGATCAAGGCCAGTATAATGGTCTTCTTCGTTCATGCTTGGGCGTGCCGCCAAATACAAGCGGCCGACTCCGCATCCGACATCCAGTATCTTTAGGGGCCGCTCTGCAGGCAAGGCAAGCTTCAGAATGCCTTGAAACAACCCGACTGTATAGCACCATTCTCCATAGGTTGTCGTCCCAAGTCCGCCCTGGCGCTTCTTGTATTTTGGAATATCTGCCAATCCAGGAGCACGGCTCAAATTAGAATGCTCATAAATTCGAAAGATAGATTCAACTGTACCATAAGTCAGGTTGCCCAGTTTTCGAGCGATCCTGTTAATCATTACCATTCTCCTAGGCGTCTGAGCGTTTGTGATTGATCTTGTTTTATGTCCGCGACAGACGCGATATTAATACTCTGTCTCGAACGAAGCCACCAATTCCTAACAACGGGGACATACTTCTGCGCCCCAGAAAAGGAGAAGAGAGATCTTGACTAAGCCAACTTTTTCTTAAGGCGGGTTGAAGCGCCACGATACATCCAGGTCCAAAAATCGACGCAAGACGCAAACAGAAAGACGAGCAACCCTGTGGCGGTCACCTGGATCCACCAATAGTCAAATGGCAACATTCGAGCAGACAGTACCACAGATGCGATCGCGATTGCTAGAGCTGCAGGGAGCCACATGCGGTTCGTCGCTTTCCTTAGGGCCAGTCGGTACCGGACCAGTGCGATGCCCACGCCATAGGCAACGACCTCGCCCGCGGCGGCGATGTAGATCAGCGCCAGAATGGTCCCTCCTGACACTGCGATGCCAAGGGCAACGGGCACAAACGCCATGCGGACGGCGTTGCGGATCGTTACGTTTATGGTGCGGCCGCCGGCCACGGCCACCACGACGGGTCCAACGGAGGCGAAGCGCGCCCCGAACATCACGCAGAGCGGCACGATCCACGGCAGACCCGCGGCGAACTCCTGTCCGAACGCGAGCAGAAAGGCCGGCTCGCCGATGAGGGCGCCGCCGATCATGACGGCGCAGCCCAGGACGAGGTTGGCCTGGAGGGTCTCGGAACAGCGCCGTTCAAACAGCACGGGGTTGTCCCGCTCCCGAGCAATCAGGGGCAGGAACAATTGCCGCATGATATTCGCCCCGGTGCTGACGGGCGTCATGAAAAGGGTGAAGGCGGCGGTGAACACGCCCAGTTCAAAAGCGGAGAACTGGTTGGCGATGATGATGCGATCCCCCTGCGTGTTCAGGAACATCAGGATGTTCGCGGCCAGCAGGGGCGCGCCGAACAGGATGGCGCGCTTGAAAATGGGAATGTCCCACCCGAGCCGGAACCGTTCCGAGGCCAGGACATGGCTGAAGACCGTGCGCACGCCGGCGTCGATGCAGATGATCCACAGGATTACGCGGAAGTCGCCGATCCAGGCGGCCAGGGGCCACAGGAGCAGCAGCGTGCCAAGCACCGTCAGGAACTCGGCGAGCACCTGCCGTCCGAACCGCATGCCGCGCTGTTCGCGCATGATGTCCAGGTGGAAGAAGCCCCGGATGAGGGGGACGACGGCGAGGAGTTGATAGGCCCAGCCCAATTCCGGAAAGCCGAACAGCAGCGCCAGCAGATCGCCGCACAGGTAGACGATCCCCGCGATGAGGATCGAGCGGATCACCACCAGCGTCTGGATGGCGGAGACGAAGCGCGGGTTGTTGCCCTCGCGGTCCTGGACCACCATGCGTTCGAGGGCCAGATCGCTCACGACCTCAACCATGCTGGCGGCCAACACGAACGTGCCCGCGATGCCGTAGTCCTCGACGCCGAGCAGGCGGGCCAACAATACATTGCGCAGGAACCGCAGCAGTGCTTCCGAGGTGCGGCCGCCGAGGAGGACCAAGGTGCTTCTGACCATCCCGTTCATATGCCTATGGATGTGAACCGTCCTTGGGGTCGAAGGCCGGTTCTTGTGAGTCCGGGCGTCATGGGTCCCATCACTGGCCGCTGAGTGCAAGCACGCCATTCCGGCGGCGCGACGGATCGCATGATCGCGGGCTTCCGCCTCGCTGCAGGACTGTTTCCATCGGGTCGGCCAAGGAGTCCAGTCGCCATCGTCGGAGACGTGGGCCGTGGCGCGGCCGTCGGCGCCCCCTGGGTGAGCCCGGTCTGAACATGGTCAAAATAATGCCAAAATTCAGGCTAAACTGCCGCCTGAAATCAAAATCCAAGCCAAATCAAAAAATTAAAGCTGATTCGTGAGAAAAAAATATGGCCTTGGGGGGAATTCTGTGACGACGCCCGAGAAGATGGGCGAACTCCTGAAATTCAAGTTTAGAAAGAGGGGACTATGACAACCTATCACGCCACGAACAGTGAAGAACTGAATTCGATTATTGAAAAAATAAGAGGTGGCGAGACAATCATTCTTGAAGGTGGTCATTATGGCACGCTGAAACTGGTCGGTGGCAAAGCGCCGAATCTTCAAAACTTGTCTTCTACCGTGACGATTGTATCAGAGGATCCCAATAATCCTGCCACGTTGTCCGGCCTGGGAATTCATGACGCGATCAATCTGACATTCGACTCCATCGAATTTTCCTATACGTTTGTTGAGGGTGACACATCCAGGACCAAGCCCTTCTCGGTGACCGAAGCGGCGCGCATCGAATTCCGCAACGCCAGCTTCACCGGCGACGTGGCCAGTGGCACCGGCTCCCACGCGGACGGCTACGGCACGGGCTTCGGGCTGAATGTCCGCGCGAGCCGGGACGTTGTCATTGAGGACAGCACGTTCGACACGTTTCATCGCGCCGCGGTTTTCGGACAAGTGGATGGCCTGACCGTCACCGGCAACACGTTTTCCAACATGTCGTCCGACGGGGTGAACTTCGCGGCCGTCACCGGCGTGCTGATCGAGGACAACCACTTCCACGACTTCCGGAAGCACCCCGACGATCCGAGCCACATGGACTTCATCCAGTTCTGGACCAACGGCACCACCAGCCCCACCACCAACGTGGTGATTCGCGGGAACATCCTGGATCGCGGCGACGGGGACGCGACCCAGTCCATCTTCATGCGCAACGAGGTCGTGGACTCCCAAGACGGCGGCTACGACATGTACTACCGGAACGTGTTGATCGAGAACAACGTCATCCACGCGTCTCAGGCGCACGGAATCACGGTTGGCGAGACCGACGGTTTGGTGATCCGGAACAACACCATCGTGCAATCGGAGAACGGGGATACGGCCACCGTGGCGATCCCGAAGATCAACGCCAATGGCGAGTCCTTCAACGTGTCCATCACCGGCAATATCGTGCCGTTCCCGCCGGTTCTGCAGACGCGCGATCCGAGGAGTTCGCTCGGCGACAATTATGTGACGCAGGCCGCCGATCCGAATGCGCCGCACTACGTCCAGAGCGTGTTCGTGGACTCCCTGGGCGGGCGCACGGTCTCGGTGCCCGAGGATCTGCAGGTCCTGCCCGGCAGCCCGGCCGCGGGCTACGGCGCCAGCCTGACACGCTTCGATGCGCGGCCGGATGCCCTGACCGCCGCCATCCACTTTCAGGACAACGAGGTGCTGACGGGCGAACCCATGACGTTCGACGCCAGCCTGAGTCGAGGGCCGGGCGGTCCCGTGTCCGGCGATTCGGCGGCCTTCACCTGGACGATCCGCGATGCCGAGGGCACCCAGGTCGCGACCCAGACCGGGCCCCGCGCCGCCTTTGTGACGGAGGTCCCCGGTCTCTACACCGCCGAGCTTACGGTGACCGGGGCCGACGGCACGCAGGCGACCAATCTGACCCAGGTCCACGTCGGCGACAGCGTGCTGATGGCGCTCGACTTTCAATCCGGCCGCATTGATGACCTTTCCCTCTACGACGGGGATGGATCGGCCGTGTCAGGTGCGGTGTTCGCCACCGTCGAAGGGATCACCGCCCTGAACCTGTCCGAAACGCAGGGTCTGAACCTTGATCTGGGGCCGAACGAACACCTTTACGGGCTGGACGGCTTCACGCTGGATTTTGGCCTGCGCCGCGCCTATGCGCTCGACGGGGAAGGCGACATCTTCCGGATGCATCAATCCTTCACCGTGTCCGTGACGGAGAAGGCCGAGATCGCGGTCTGGATGGCCACGCAGGATGGCCAGGACGTGACCATCGTCACGCGCGGGGCCGCCCTCAAGAATACCGACTGGCACCATGTGGCTGTCAGCTACGACTCGGCGGCGGGTGAGTTGGGCATTTATGTGGACGGCCGGCTGGTCGGCGCCGGCGACATCTCCGGGACGACCCTCCTCCGGGCGTCCTGGGACCCCCATATCGGTAACGTCTGGAAGGGCGGGGCTCTGGGGTATCTGTCGCACCTGACCCTGTCGGCCAACGCCAGCGACACGGCGGACGTGCGCGCGTTGGACAGCGCGTTCGACGCCTATCTGACGGGCGCCGGCGCGTCGGTGCCCGAGGTCCTGACCTCGGCCGCCGCCGTCGCGGACCCGGTCACTCCGATCGATCCGGTGGACCCGCCGCGCGGAACGGGGCAGCCCGAGACCCGGTTCGCCTTTGCCGCCGATGCCTACGACCCCGCCACGGTCAGCCTGGAAGGCGAAGCCGCCGTGCGCACTGACGCGGACGGATCCCGGTCCGTGCACACCGCCGACGGCTATGTCAGGGTCCGTGATGACGCGGACATGATGGGGCAGGACCAACTGAGCGTCTTTTTCGATGTTCGCGCCGATACGGTGCCGGGTCAGGAGGCCCGCCTGTTCTGGCACCATTTGAACGTGGGCGTGATCCTGGGGGACGACGGCGATCTGGTCTTCAGATTCATGGACGGTGACCGTCAGACCGTGACCGTGTCCGACCCCGGCCTGACCGATGGCGGTTGGCACCGGCTGGGCTTTTCGGTCGACACCGACACCGGGGCCTTCCAGGCCTATATGGACGGCGCGCTGATCGCCAGCGAGACCTTGCGTGGCGTGTCGCTGGCGGAGACCTCGGATTACGAAATCTGGTTCGGGGGCACGGCCTGGGGGCGAAGTCTCGACGGCGCCGTGGACAATCTGGCGATTTACAACGCCCATGTGGATCGGGAGACGGCCGCCGTCCTGTCGGCCCTGACGCCGTGGAGCGCCCCGTCCGATGTGTCCGGACCCGGGTCGCTTCAGGCCGCCCTGAGCTTCGATGGGGTGCAGGCTCTGGATGGCCAAGGCCGCGCGGCGGCGACCCTGGAGGGGGGCGCCACGATGGTTCGCGACGCCGGTGGCGGCGCAGACGGACCGGGCTACGTGGACACCACGGATGGGTATGTGAGCTTCTCGGACACATCAGGCCTGACCGGGACCGACCAGCTCAGCGTGTTCTTCGAATTCCGGACGGATGCCGCGCCGTTCGAGGACGCGCGCCTGTTCTGGCACCACATGAACATGGGGGTGATTCTGGGGCAGGACGGGGATCTGGCCTTCACCTTCCTGGACGGGGACCGTCAGACCGTGACGGTCTCGGATCCGGGCGTGATCGACGGCCAGTGGCACACGGTGGGATTTGCGGTGGATGCGACAACAGGGGCCTTTCAGGCCTATCTGGACGGCGCCCTGGTGGCGGACGAGGTCCTTTCGGGGGTGTCCCTGGTCGAGACCTCCCGCTACGACCTGTGGCTGGGCGGTACGGACTGGGGCCGCAGTCTGAGCGGCGATGTGGGGTCCCTGGCCATCTACGACGGGTTCGTCGGCCACGACATTGCGGATGCGGTCGTCGCGCCCGTCGGCGGGGATGGTCTGATCGGATAACGCGCCGGGGCACGGGCCGGGGTCTGGGCCCCTCTTCGGCGTTGCGGGCGCGGGCGCGCTGCCGCATGGTGTCGCCATGTCTTCCCGTCCTGCTTCCTCCGACGCCGCGCCCACGCTCGGGCAGGCCCTGTCCGATGTCGTGCGCCGGCTGACCGAAGCCGGCGTGCCCGAACCGCGTCTGGATGCCCGGCTGCTGGCGGCGCACGTGCTGGGGCTGCCGTCGCCGGGCGCTCTGTCCGTACGGATGGGCGATCCCGTCCCGGAGGGGGCGGACTGCGCCCTTGCGGCGCTGGTCGCACGGCGGGCGGCGCGCGAGCCGGTGGGGCGCATCCTGGGCCGGCGCGGCTTCTGGACTCTGGACCTCGCTCTGGGGCCGGACACCCTGGAGCCCCGGCCCGATACCGAAACGGTGGTGACCGCCGTGCTCGACCGCCTGCCGGATCGGGGGGCGCCGCTGACGCTGCTCGACCTGGGCACCGGGACGGGCGCGATCGTGCTGGCGCTGCTGGCGGATCTGCCTCGGGCGCGGGGCATCGGCGTCGATATCGCCCCCGGTGCGGTGGCCGTGGCCGAGGACAACGCCCGCCGGCACGGTCTCGCGGACCGGGCCCGGTTCCTCTGCGCCGATTGGGCGGACGGACTGGCGGAGGCGCCGGGGCCGTTCGATGTCATCGCGTCCAATCCGCCGTATATCGAGACCGCCGCGCTGGACACCCTGGATCCCGAAGTGCGCGGCCATGATCCCCGGGGGGCGCTGGATGGCGGCGCAGACGGCCTTGCGGCCTACCGGACCCTGATCCCGCTCGCCGCGGCGCGGCTGGGACCGGGCGGGTGGCTGGCCCTGGAGGTGGGGGCCGGACAGGCGGCGGCCGTCTCGGCCCTGGTGGCCGCGGCCGGGCTGGGCGCGCCGGCCCTGGTCCGGGACCTGGCGGGGATCGACCGCTGCGTCATCGCCCGGCGCGACGGCTGACCCGACCGGGGCGCGATGGGCGGGCCTGCCCTGCCGTGACGCGGAAGAATCACGCACGTGCGGCGAAAAAAGGCTTGGAATGCCGCCGCGTTCGCCCTACGGTCTTTCCGACACGCCTGCTGGCACGTCGTAACCCGTTGGCGCATAAGCCATGCACGCGGGTGTCTTCGAATCAGGCGTTCGAATGGTGGGCTTGGGAATTTCCCGCCCAACCCAGGCGACGAGGATGCCCGAACGTGGTCCGGGGCCCTGGGTGCTCCAGACCGACGAAAACGGTCCCCTCTCTGTTCCCGCGAGAGACAGGTCGCGCGAAGCTCTGCGGCGCCCCAGTCGGGGCATGGGTTTCCGTCCAGTCCTCAGGGCAACCGATGACGGACAGGGCTGGTCCGGCGACCGGCGCGGGCCGAGAGAACGGCGCCGCGGTTCGGCCGGATCGGGTCGGGCAGGACGCTCCGCCGAGGGACGGCGGACCCTGGCCGGAACCAGCGCCATCGGGGCTGCTGCACTTGGAACGGGCCGGAGGGCGTGCCCCCGGCCAGGACAGGACCGGAGTGCGGTCCGAATGCCGTGTCGATCCGGCTCCATCGGTTCTTCCGGACGGTGATACAGGCAGAATGTGAACCTCATCTCGAATCGAACTTGACGGACTCATGAAACAAGGCTCGAACACCAGGGGACGCCCTCGCGGCCGTGTCGGCGGCGGAAGTGGCGGCAAGCGGACTCCGAACAGGAACCAGACCTTCGACAGCAACGGGCCGGGGATCCGGCTGCGGGGCAATGCGATGCAGCTGGTGGAAAAGTACACCGGCCTGGCCCGCGACGCCGGGTCCCAGGGTGATCGGGTCTTGTCCGAGAACTATTTGCAGCACGCCGACCACTATTACCGTGTCTACATGGCCCTGACCGGCCAGGCGGATGCGGCCCGTCCGGGACAGGGCGGGGGGGCGCGGCCCTCCAACGCCAACGGCGGCGCCGACGACATCGGCGGCTTCGAGGGCTCCGGCTCGCGGCGTGACGGTGACGGCACGGGCGACGCCGAAGGCGACGATGACTTTGCCGCCGACGCCCCACGGCGTGGCAACGGGCGCGATCAGGTCGGTCGGGATCGTGGCCGTCGCGGCAACGGGACATCGCGCGGGGGCGCGTCGTCTGACGAAGCGCGGACCATGTCGGCCGGCAACGATGGTGAGCCCGGCGGCGACGGTGACACCGACGCCCAGGACGGGGCGGACGAGTCGGCCCGTTCGGACGAGGGCCAGGCGCCACGCCGACGCACCTCGCGTCGCTCGGTCCGGTCCTCGACCCGCTCGGCCGGGCGCGATGACGGAACCGCCGAGGACAGCGGGTCCGGCGACGAGGATGCGTCCGCCACGGCGGGTGAGGACGCGGCGCCGCCCCGCCGCAGCCGCCGCAATCCGCGTCGCACCGCATCCTCGGGCGGCAAGGGCGCCGATGGCGAGCGCGCGGCCGAGGCATCGGATGGCCCGGCGGCGGACGGCTCCTCGGCCTGACCGATCCCGCGATCCGGCACCCCGGGCGTCGTCGCGACGCCCGGGCCCGGACGGGCCGCGCCTACTTCTTCGGTGAGATCATCACCATGAACGGGATGTCGCCGTGCGCGAGGCGCAGGGCGCCCATGGCCGTGACCACCTTCAGGTCGCGGTTCTTGAAGGCCGAGTAGATCTCGTAGCCGACGTCTTCCTTCGGCAACTCCACGTGATCCACGTGGTCCATGAACCGGGCGATGAGTTCCATGCGCGGGCGGTCGAACAGGGTGTCGTCGGCCTCGAATTCGTAGGTCGCATCCGGGCCGGCGGCGGCGTCGAGCATCTGGGCCATATAGGTGATGGTGGCCATGGCAGCGGGTCATCCTTGTTTGGGCGGGGGCCGCGCGGGCGGGGCGGTGTGCCCACGGCAGGGTAGCCTAGTCCAGGACCGGCGCGCGGACCAATGCGGCGGTCGCGGCCGTTCGTCAGTCTTCATCGAACCGCAACAGGGCCGCCGGCCGCCCGCCGGCCGTCCACGTAATCCAGCAGATCATGCATGTGGCCGTCGCGGATGCCCAGCGCGTCCAGATGCTCCACCGTGCTCGCCAGATAGTCCCGGGCCGAGCCCTTCGGCCCCACGCCCTGGCGCAGCAGGCGGATGCGGTCCTCCAGGCTCAGGTGCCCGGCGTACTGGTCGTGGCGCGGATCGGCGACATAGGTGTGCACCATGACCCGGCGGCCGTCGTCCAGGCGCACCCGCAGCCGGCGGGGGATATAGGCGTATGTGGTCATCTCCCGCTCATGCAGATAGGCGCTGACCTCCGGCCACCGCTCGGGCGCCACCCGGTAGGCGATGCCCCGGCACGAGCCGCGCCCGCGCAGGCCCAGGACGAGGCCCGGACGCTCGGGCGTGCCCCGGTAGCGCAGGGACAGCACGCACATGTCGCGGTGATAGCCCGACAGCAAAGCGGCGTGGCGATCCTCGAAGACGAACCCGGGATTCCACATCAGGGACCCGTATCCGAACACCCAATACGCCCCGTCCCCTTCGGTGGTCGTCGCCGGGTCCCCGATGGCTCCGTTGCCCGTCATGTCCGCTCCCGTGTTCTGCCGCGACGGAACCGTGCCGCCGATTGACCGATGCGATCGCACCCAGGGGTCGTGTATACCATCACCCCCGGGGGGGCATGCCAACCCCTCGCCGCGACACGGGAGATCTCGACATGCGACAGCCGCGATCCAGCTCAGACCGGACCGCCGGGTCCGCGCGGGGAGGCCGCCGGGAGACGGCGGATCGCCGAACGGGACCAGCCGGACGCGACGGCAAGGCGGCGCGCGCTCCGGAAGACGACGCGGCGGGCAAAGGGGACGCCCCGGCTGGCAAGACGCGCCGTCGGCGGCGGCGCTTCCGGCTGTCTCCGCTGGTGCTGGCCAACATCCTGTTCGGGCTGCTGCTGCTGGGGTACGGCGGGGCCTGGGTGGTCACGGCGCGCGGCATGCAGAGCGGCCTGGAAGCCTGGGTGGCCCAACAGCGGGCGGCCGGTGTTGATGTGACCTACGGGCCGGCCGAGATCGGCGGCTTTCCTCTGAAGGTCACGGCCACGGTCGAGGACATGCGGGCGCAGGCCACGCCGGAAAACGGGGGCTGGACCTGGAGTACCCCAAGGATCCGGTTCGAGGTGGCGCCCTGGAACCCGTCGAAGCTGACGGTTCACCTGCACGCGGCTCCCCATCAGGTCACGGTGCCGACCCGGGGACGGACCCTGCGGTTCAGCGGGCTGGCGGGCGAGGCCACGTTGACCATGGCCCTGCGCTTCGACGGGCCGCCGGACGGGGTGGGCCTGACCGTGCGGGATGCCGTGGTGGAGTCGCCGGCCTGGCCGGAGGGGCCGGTGACCCTGGCCGCGCTTGACGTTGCGTATACAGCGAATCAACAAAAGGGGTTTTTTGACGATGCCGTGCCGGAAGAGGTGTCCCAGTCCCTGACCGGCCGCCTGGAAGGCCTGCACCTGCCCGCGGGTCCCGAGGGACCGTTCGCCGCCACGGTGCAGACCGCCGGATTGGACGCCGACGTGATGGGTCCGCTGGACCTGACCGAACCGCTGGAGACGGCGTTGCGGTCCTGGAAGGCCGAGGACGGACGCCTGCGCGTGAACAGCCTGTTCGTGGAGTGGGCGCCGTTGACCATGGACGCGGGCGGGTCGCTGGCCCTGGACATGGCGCTTCAGCCGGAAGGGACCCTGCGGACCCGTGTTTCCGGCTTCCTGCAGACCATCGACGGGCTGGCCCGCGAGGGGGTCATGCGGGGCCGCGACGCCACCATGGCCAAGGTCGTCCTGGGCACGATGTCCCGACCGGGACCGGAGGGAGAGCCGGTTCTGGAAATCCCCGTGGTGCTGCGGGACGGCATGCTGTGGGCCGGCCCCATCGCCCTGATGCCGCTGCCGCGCATGCCCTGGGGGCCGCCGCCGGGCAGTCTGGGCGACGCCGGGGTGCGGCCGGGCTTCACCATCGACCGCGACGGCGCCGTGATCCCGAATGAATAGCCGGCGACTTGTCGCCCACTCCGGCGAGTCGCGTCGGCTCGACGGCTAGCCATCCGCCTGGAACGCAGGATCCACCGGCACGTCCATGGCGCCGAGCAGCGCGTTCAGCCGCGATGCCGTACCCACCACGCGCAGCAGATCCGCGTGCTCTTCGGGGGTCATGCCCTTGGCCTTGGCGGCGGCGGTGTGCGAGTGGGTGCAGTATCCGCAGCCATTGGCGATGGAGACCGCGACGTAGATCATCTCCTTGGTCTTGGGGTCGATCGCGGAGGGCGTGGCCATCACCGCCTTGACCTCGGACCACACACTCTCCAGAAGGGCGGGGTCGAAGGCGAGATACCGCCAGACATTGTTGATGAAGTCGGTGCCGCGCGTGGCGCGGATGTCGTCGAAGACCGCCTTGACGCGCGGGTTCTCTTCGGGGGCGGCGGGCGGCGTGATGGTGGCCATGGCGCTGTGTCTCCAGGTGCGGTATCGAACGGGGCGCGAGCGGCCCGGGCCGGGATCGACCCGCCGGGGTCGGGACGTCTGGGGCCGGGCTCACGGGTTGCCCCAGCATGGTGACGGGGCTCCCTGGCCGATGATATACTCCGAATGATGGGCAGGAGGGCGGCCATCAGTCGGGCCGGACGCCTTTGGTTGATAAAGCGCGTGTCAGTGCACGCTTTCCGTGGAGGACCAAGTCGAAATGACCGTCGTGTGGACCGATGAACGGGTCGAGGAACTGAAACGCCTCTGGGGGGAGGGGCTGACCACCGGCGAGATCGGCAAGGCCCTGGGCGTGTCCAAGAATGCCGTGGTGGGCAAGGCGCATCGTCTCGGGCTGAAGGGCCGGCCGTCTCCGATCAAGCGGGCCAAGCAGACCAAGCCCAAGCAGGAACCGAAGATCCGCTCCGTGATCGACCTGTCCGCGCACACCTGCCGATGGCCGATCGGCGATCCGCGCGAGCCGGGCTTCCACTTCTGCGGCAAGCCCGCGATTCCCGCCAAGCCGTATTGCCCCGAGCATGCGGCCGTCGCCTATGTCTCCTCGTCCAGCCGTGGCAGCAACAAGGACGAGGACGCCGCGTGAAAAAGGGCGGATGAGTATGACTCATCCGCCGAGCGGCACCGGCCCTCTCCCCCACCCGGCCACCCAACGTGAGTATCCTGTGGGAGGCCGGGTGGGGGAGAGGGCCGGCAACGGACGTCAACGGTCATCGTCAGAGGCCGTTGGCACAACGGGTCTCGGCCCCGGTCCGCGCCAGCGGGCGCGGTGGCGCGGACCCGAGACCCCGAAAGACCGCCAGTCCCATGACCGATGACCTTCCGGCGGGCGCGGCCGACCCGGCGATGGCCGCCGCGCGCGGCCGCTTTCCGGATCCCCGCTCGCGCACCGTCGCCGTCCTGCTGACCGCCCTGGTGGCGTTCGGTCCCGTCTCCACGGACCTCTATCTGCCGTCGCTGCCGGCGATGGTGGATGCGTTCGGCACGTCCGTCAGCCGCGCCCAGCTCACCCTGTCCATGTTCATGGCCGGATTCGCCGTGGGCATGCTGATCTATGGACCGCTCGCGGACCGCTTCGGACGCCGGCCGGTGCTGCTCGGCGGCATCCTGGTCTACGTCGCCGCCTCGATCGCCTGTCTGGTGGCCGACGGAATCGACGCGCTTATTGCCGCGCGCTTCTTCCAGGCGGTGGGGGCCTGTTGCGGGCCGGTGATCGGCCGCGCCGTGGTGCGCGACGTGCATGACCGCGCCCAGGCCGCGCGCATGCTGTCCACCATGGCGTCGGCGATGGCCCTGGCGCCCGCGATCGCGCCCATCGTCGGCGGCTGGATGTTCACCCTGTTCGGCTGGCGGGCGAACTTCGTGCTGCTGACCCTGTTCGGCGTGGCGGTCCTGGTCGCCACCTGGCGTCTTCTGGGCGAGACCAACCGGCACAAGGACCCGGGCGCCCTCCGGCCGGCGCGGGTGATCGGCACTTTCGGGCTGCTGCTGCGCAACCGGACGTTCCTGGGCTACACCCTGGTGGTGAGCTTCGGGTTCGCCGGGCTGTTCTCGTTCATCAGCGGGTCGTCGTTCGTCATCATCGATGTGCTGGGTCTGCCGCCGCAGTATTTCGGGTTCGCGTTCATGGCGGTGGTTGTCGGCTACATCATCGGCGCCTTCAGCGGCGGTCGCCTGAGCGGGCGCGTCGGCATCGACCGGCTGCTGGCCCTGGGGACCGCGCTCGCCGTCGTGGCGGGCGGGGCGGCGGCGGTGCTGTCCTGGCTGGGGCTGCAGTCGCTGGCCACCTTGATCCCCTTCATCAGCGTGTATTTCTTCGCGACGGCCTGGATCATCCCGCTGGGCACCGCCGGGGCCATGGGACCGTTCCCGCGCATCGCGGGCGCGGTGAGTTCGCTGCTCGGCTTCATCCAGATGACCATCGGGGCCACGGCGGGCTATCTGGTGGGCGCGCTGCACGACGGCACCACCCATTCCCTGACCACCATCATGGCGGTGATGGGGGTGGCGTCCGCGCTGGCCTATTGGGGACTGGTGCGCCCGGCGGCGGCCGCATCCGCCGACGGATCTGCCGACGCCTCCGCGACCGGATCCGGACCGACCGAGCCGTCCGGCCCCAGGTAGTCGTGGTGCAGGTCCACGGTGGAGCGCGCGCCCACATCGTCGAAATGGGCCTGCATCCAGGAGTCCGCCGCGGCCCGGCCGCGGTCGCGCAGGTCGCACAGGAAATCCCAGCCGGTGTTGAACTTGCTCGCCACCGACAGGTCGCACATGACCTGATCGGCCCGGATGGCGTGGAACCGCACGCGGCGCAGCTTGCCCTTGTGGGCGTCGTTGAGCCAGTCCTCGTCGATCAGCTTCTGCACGAAGGCGATGGCCCGCATCTCGCCCAGCAGCGGGCTGTTGAAGCTGATCTCGTTGACCCGGTTCATGATGTCCGGGGCGGTGCGGGGGACCTCCTGGCGCTCGATCGGGTTGATGTTGATGATGAGCACGTCGTCGGTGCCGGTGTGATAGTAGAACGGGAACAGCGACGGATTGCCCATGTACCCGCCGTCCCAATACGCCTCGCCGTCGATCTCCACGGCCCGGAACAGGAACGGCAGGCAGGCCGAGGCCATGACCACGTCGGCCGTCATCTCCGGCGCGGTGAATACCCGCACCCGGCCGGTGCGCAAGTTGGTGGCGCTGATGAACAGGCGGGCGCAGTCGCAGTGCACCAGCCGCTCGAAGTCCACGGCGCGGGTCAGCACGTCGCGCAACGGGTTGAAGTCGAACGGGTTCAGGACATAGGGCGAGACCGCCCGCGTCAGGGCGTCGAACGCCAGGTACAGCGGCGAGGCGTCCATGTTCCACGACCCGGTCCAGCGCTCCCAGGGCAGCATGCGCACGGGGGAGAAGCGGTCGCCGGCGCGGCTGATGTCCGCCCAGAAGTCGTGCAGCGCGGCGCGGGCGCCGTCCCGCCCGCCCGTCATCCGCCCGTAGGCGTAGACGACGGCGTTCATCGACCCGGCGCTGGTGCCGGACAGGCCGTCGATGTCGATCCGGTCGTCCTCGATCAGGCGGTCGATCACGCCCCAGGTGAACGCCCCGTGCGCGCCGCCGCCCTGCAGGGCCACGTTGATCGATTTGGTCGTGCCGGTCCGTGATCCCGCCATGGCGCGGCCCCCTTCAGCCCTGGTGATCGGTTCAGGGACACATGTGGGGGTGCCCGGGCAGGAGGACCAGCGGGTCTACCCCTCCAGTCGTTGCACCGTGCGCACCACGGGCCAGGAGGCGAACCGGGCCGCCAGATGCGCGGCCTCCTGCGCGCCGGACAGCGTGACCGAGAGGGTCACCCACTGCGCCTCGGGATCGCCCGGCACCGGGGCCGACTCCAGGTGCTCGGGCACGCAGGACCGGCGGCAAAGCTCCCCGACGATGCGGGACAGGAGGTTGGGATCGCGCGCCCCCTCGATCCGGCAGCGCAGCCGGCCGGGGTGGGACGGGGTGTCGAAGGTCGGGGCCGGGTCGCGATCCAGCACGGCGGCGGTGTCGAACATGGGGAGTGGTCCTGTGCGGGGGTGTGATCCTGTCCCCACTCTATTCCGGATGGCGGGAAAGCGGGTGCTGAAGTTTTCCCCGATGTCACGCGCTCTGGAAATCCTTTGGCGGACGGCGCATATTCCGGGAGCACATTCTTTCCCGCCGGCTCGGGAGGCCGCTCATGTCACCTCCGGACGAGTCCTCCGACGCCGGCCCGTCGTCGGTTCGACTGGACGCCATCGACCGCCGCATCCTGCGGACCCTGTCCACCGAGGGTCGCATCAGCAACGCCGATCTGGCGGCGCGCGTCGGCCTGTCGCCCAGCCCGTGCTGGAAGCGGGTCAAGGCGCTGGAGGCGCGCGGGTTCATCATCGGCTACGGCGCCCGCCTCAGCCGCGAGGCCCTGGGGTTCCCGGAGACCGTCATCATCAACGTCACGCTGGAAAGCCACAACGAGGACACGCTCGCGCGCTTCGGGCAGGTGCTGGCGGACATCCCGGAGGTGATGGAGGCCTATCTGGTGACGGGCGACTATGACTACCTGATCCGCGTGGCGGTGGCGGGGACGCGGCATTACGAGAGCTTCCTGCGCGAGACCCTGTACAAGATCCCCGGTATCCGGCACTCGCGCTCCAGCTTCGTGCTGCGGGAGTTGAAGACCGAAACGTCGCTGCTCGATGCACGGGCCGGCGGCGTTGCGCGATAAGGGCCGGGACACCGATGGTCCGCACGCGGCGGTGCTCCGTACCACCACCGGCATCTGATGATGACCCTTGAAGTCCGTGGCCCGCCTTCTCCTCCACCCGACCCCCCACGAGAGTATCCGATGGGGGGTCGGGTGGGGGAGAGGGCCGGTGCCGTTCGGTGGGTGAGTCACACTCACCCGCCGCTGGTATTAAGTCCGGCACAGGACGGGAGACCTTGACGCAATGCCCAACCAGATCGCCGACCCTCGCAATGTGCTTGGCGGACGCCTGGAACCCTGTTCCATGCGCCCCCTGACCGGCTTTTTTCGCGACGGCTGCTGCAACACCGGCGCGGCGGACATGGGCGCGCACACCGTGTGCGCGGTCATGACCCTGGAGTTCCTGGAGTTCAGCCGACGGGCGGGCAACGACCTGCTCACCCCCCGGCCGGAGTTCGGCTTCCCCGGCCTGAAGCAGGGCGACCGCTGGTGCCTGTGCGCGACCCGCTGGCTTGAGGCGTTCGAGGCCGGGCTGGCCCCGCCGGTGGTGCTGGAGGCAACCCACGAGCGCGCCCTTGAGGTCCTGGAACTGCCGGAACTGAAGGCCTACCGCGCACGGGTGTGATCGCCCGGCGGATCATCGCACCGTGATCGGGTCGCCCACCTTGAGCCCCAGGCCGGTGTCGGCGCGGCACTGGTTGACGGCCAGTTCGGCGAGGCCGTTGGCGTTTTCGTACCAGAACACCTGTCCCACGGGGACGTCGGAGAACGTGCGCGCCCGTCGTGCCGGGCGACCGTGGGCGATCAGGTCGGTCGCGCCCTTCAGGGTCCAGGCCCGGCGGCCCGTCATCACGTTGCCGTAGCGGTCCACGTACACGACGCGGTCCAGGTCGTCCGGCCAGTCGGGGCGATCGACCGTGCCCGGGGGCAGCGCGGTCGCCGCGTCCGGACGCTCCCCCCGTGCCAGCCGGGCGGCGGCGGGGGCGAAGATGTCGCGGCCGTGGAAGCTGGCGCTGACCGCGCCTTCGGCCGCAAAGGCGGGGAAGGCCCGCACCGTCTCGGCCCGTCTGGCGATCAGCGCGAACAGGCCGTTGTCCGGTCCCACGAACCAGCGGCCGTCGGCCTCCAGCATGATCGTGCCCCGGTCCGAACCCACGCCGGGGTCCACCACGCCCACGACGATCGCCTCTCTCGGCAGGATCGGCGCCAGCGCCGCCAGCAGGTAGGCCGCGCCCATGGGGTCGAACAGGGGCGCGTCCGCGCACAGGTCCACCACGGGCACATCGGGCGCGGCCGCGTGCAGGACGGCCTTCATCTGGCCGGTGTATGGGCCGTCCAGCCCGAAATCCGTGAACAGGGCGATCAGGGTCATGGACGAGAGCGGTCCTTTGCTTGAGTCCGGGGTGAGGGCGGGGCCGGGCGCGTTCGGACGGGCCGCGCAACGACCGGGCGGTGCGCGAGACGTCGTGCGATCGATTGTTTTACTCTGATCGTCCGATCCTGGCCATTGTTCCCCGTTCCCGTCCATGTGTATGCTGCGGACGAACCACTTCGGGGACGGCACGGGGGACCACCCACCGGCGCCCCGGGCCCGTTTCAGCCGGGGGGCGGACGGGCAATCGGACGGTGCGGCCGTCCGCAACAGATCGAGGGAGAACACTGTCCATGAAACGTCGTGAGTTCCTCTCCGGCGCCGCCGTCGCCGGTGCCGGCGCCGCAGCGTCCACGCTGGCCACGCCCGCGATCGCGCAGGACATGCGCGAACTGAAGATGGTGACCACCTGGCCGAAGAACTTCCCCGGCCTGGGCACCAGCGCCGAGCGTCTGGCCCAGCGCATCACCGCCATGTCCGGCGGCCGCCTGACCGTGAAGGTGTTCGCGGCCGGTGAACTGGTGCCGCCGTTCGAGGCGTTCGACGCGGTGTCGTCCGGCACGGCCGACATGTACCACGGGGCCGAGTACTACTGGCAGGGCAAGTCCAAGGCGTTCAACTTTTTCGCCGCGGTGCCGTTCGGCCTGACCGCGACCGAAATGAGTTCCTGGATCCACCACGCCGGCGGCCAGGCCCTGTGGGACGAGCTGTCCTCCGGCTTCAACATCAAGCCGATGATGGTGGCCAACACCGGCGTGCAGATGGGCGGCTGGTTCAACAAGGAAATCAACAGCCTGGAGGACTACAAGGGCCTCAAGATCCGCATGCCCGGCCTGGGCGGCGAGGTGCTGCGCCGCATCGGCGCCGCCGCCGTGTCGCTGCCCGGCGGCGAGATCTTCCCGGCGCTGCAGTCCGGCGCCATCGACGCCACCGAGTGGGTCGGCCCCTGGAACGACCTGGCGTTCGGCTTCTACAAGGTCGCCAAGTTCTACTACTACCCGGGCTTCCACGAGCCGGGCACCACGCTGTCGGGCGGCGTCAACCTGGATGTCTGGAACGGCCTGAGCAGCGAGGACAAGGCCATCATCGAGGCCGCCGCCACCGCCGAGAACGACTATTCCCTGGCCGAGTTCAACGCCCGCAACGGCGACGCGCTGGACACGCTGGTGAACGAGCACGGCGTCGAACTGCGGAAGTTCTCCGACGAGGTGATGACCGCCATCGGCGGGGCCGCCGGCGAGGTGGTGGCCGAGGTCGCCGCCGAGGATCCGATGACGCAGAAGGTCTACGACTCGTTCCTGGACTTCCGGACCAAGGCCATGGGCTGGGCCCGCATCGCGGACCAGGCGTACTGGAACGCCCGCGAGCTGCCCTACGAGTACACCAAGGGCTGATCGGCGGCGGGGGGCTCCCCGCGTGCCCTCTTCCTGGGCGGCGCGCCCTGCCTTCCCTCGGGACAGGCGGGGGGCGCCGTTCCCCGTATCGGCGGGACGCCAGTCAAGGGCGTCCGCCCCCCGGACCACCCCCTTTCATCGCAGCTATAGGAGTTGGCGGTGTCCTCGCTCTCCGCGTTGGCTCGTGCCATAGACCGCTTCAGCCGGGGCGTCGGACAGACGGTCGCCTGGCTGGCGCTCATCATGGTGCTGGTGCAGTTCCTGGTCGTCGTTCTGCGCTACGTCTTCGGGCTTGGCTTCATCTGGATGCAGGAAAGCATCACATACATGCACGGCCTGCTGTTCATGGTGGGGGCCGGGTATACGCTGCTGATGGACGGGCACGTGCGCGTGGACGTGTTCTACCGAGAGGCCTCGCCGCGCCGGAAGGCGCTGGTCAACCTGCTGGGCAGCCTGCTGTTCCTGATTCCGTTCTGTGTGCTGATCCTGTGGGTCTCGTTCGGCTATGTGGCGAACTCCTGGCGGGTCCTGGAGGGATCGAAGGAGACCAGCGGCATTCAGGGCATCTACCTGTTGAAATCGGTGATCCTGGTGTTCGGCGGCCTGGTGATCCTGCAGGGCCTTTCCATGATCGCCCGTTCGGTCCTGACCCTTGCGGGGGTCGATGACGAGGACACGTCGGCCCGAAGCGGGGAGGCCGCGCGATGAGCCTCCTCGAACGCGAGATTTTCGCGCTCATCATGTTCGCCGGGACCTGCCTGTTTCTGATCTGCGGGTTTCCGGTGGCCTTCACGCTGGGTGGCTCGGCCCTGCTGTTCGGCATCATCGGCTGGGTCATCGGCGCTTTCGACATGAGCTTCGTGGCGGCGATGCCCCAGCGCATCTTCGGCACCATGACCAACGAAGTGCTGATCGCGGTGCCCCTGTTCGTGTTCATGGGGGTGATGCTGGAGCGCTCGCGGGTCGCCGAAGACCTGCTGGACAGCATGGGCAAGCTGTTCGGCACGCTGCGGGGCGGCCTGGGCATTTCGGTGTGCATTGTCGGCGCGCTGCTGGCGGCCTCCACCGGCATCGTCGGCGCCACCGTGGTGACCATGGGCCTGCTGTCCCTGCCCACCATGCTGCGCCGGGGCTACGATCCCGCCCTGTCGTGCGGCACCATCTGCGCCGCCGGCACGCTGGGCCAGATCATCCCGCCGTCCATCGTGCTGGTGCTGCTGGGCGACCAGATCTCCAACGCCTACACCGACGCCCAGCGGGCGATCGGCAACTGGTCACCCGAGCCCGTCTCGGTCGGCGACCTGTTCGCCGGCGCCCTGCTGCCGGGCCTGGGGCTGGTCGTGCTGTACATCACCTATGTGGCGCTGACCGCATGGCTGCGCCCGAAGGCCGCGCCCTCGATCCGGGACGAGGCCGATGCCGACATGAGCGCCTGGGAGACCATCCAGACCCTGGCCAACGCGCTTCTGCCGCCCGTCATCCTGATCGTGGCGGTGCTGGGCTCGATTCTGACGGGCGTGGCCACCCCCACGGAGGCCGCCGCCGTGGGCGCGGTGGGCGCCCTGCTGCTGGGCGGGATGAAACTGGAGCATAGCCGCCGGTGGCCGATCATGCTGACCTTCGCCGCGCTGGTGGTCATGCTGATGCTGGCCCGCTGGGTGGACCTCCGCGTCGCCCGCGACACCATCGGGCAGGGCGACATGATCGGCATCTGGGTCGCGGTGGTCTGCACCGGGATCGTCTTCCTGGGCATCGGCGAAAGCCTGCGCCGGGTGTGGTCCATGGGCATCCTGCAGGAGGTCATGCGCCAGACCCTGATGATCTCCTCGATGGTGTTCGTCATCATCGTGGGCGCCGGCCTGTTCTCGCTGGTGTTCCGGGGCCTGGGCGGCGAGGAGATGGTGCACGAGTTCCTGACCAACCTGCCCGGCGGCGTGTTCGGGGCCATGCTGGTGGTCATGCTGGTGATGTTCGTGCTGGGCTTCTTCCTGGACTTCATCGAGATCATCTATGTGGTGGTGCCCATCGTCGGGCCGGTGCTGCTGCGCATGGACATCGACCCGGTGTGGCTGGGGGTGATGATCGCCATGAACCTGCAGACCTCGTTCCTGACGCCGCCGTTCGGCTTCGCGCTGTTCTACCTGCGCGGGGTCGCACCGCCGGAGATCCGGACCATGTCCATCTACAAGGGCGTGGCGCCGTTCATCCTGATCCAGATTATCGGGCTGGGTGTGCTCGCGGCCTGGCCGGAACTGGCCACCTGGCTGCCGGATGTGATCTTCGGGTAGGGCAGGAGCATGATCGCGGATCGCAGGGCAACGGCATGGCTGAGGCAGGCGGAGCGGGATCTGGCGCACGCTCGTCGTTCCGCCGAGCTTGGGGACCCCGAATGGGCCTGCAATGCCGCCCAGCAGTGCGCCGAGAAAGCCCTCAAGGCCGCGCTGATCGACCAGGGAACCCGACCGCCGTCGGTCCATGACCTGATGGCGCTGGCGCGTCGTCTGGTGCAGTCGGGAGTGATGGAGGCGGGCACCCTGGCCAGCTTGGGCGACCTCTCCGCCCTCACCGAGTACAGCATTACCGCGCGGTATCCGCTGGGCGACGGCCTCACGGCGCCCGGGGATGCCATCAGCCCCCGTCGCGTGGACGAGGCCGTGGAGACCGCCGGTCGCGTCCTCGACTGGGCGCGCGCGGTTCTGGGCGAGACCGGCGCATGACCCGCGCGCCCGCCCTGCAACACGCCCGAGAGAGGGTTCGCGACGGTCTGATCGCGGCGCTGCGGGCGGCCTGCGCCGCCGCCGTCCGTGATCCGGCGCGGATCGAGGCCGTGATGCTGGTGGGATCGGTGGCGCGGGGGGATTTCGACGGTCTGTCGGACGCCGACATCGTGGTCATCGGCGCGCGCGAGGCGTTCGAGTCCGGTGTGTTCGCCGACATCGACCGGCCCGTGGATGTGCTGGTCGTTCCGCCCGCCCAATGGCACGGGGCAGGAGAGGCCGACGCCGACGCCGGCATGGTGGCGGATCTCCGCGCCGACGCGGTGCCGCTCTGGCCCTGACCCACCGACAGGCCCGATCCTTTTGATTCGCGCCGTCTCCTTCCAATGCGCCGATTGACCGCGCCGCCGGACTGTTGCGATCCTTGACCGATGGGGGGGATTCATCGTCGGAGGGCATTGGGATGTCACCGCGAGACGCTGCGACCAGTTGGCTGCGACAGGCCCGGAACGATCTTGTTCATGCGCACTGGTCCCTGCAGGCCGGCCATGCGGACTGGGCGTGCCTCGCGGCGCACCATGCCACAGCGATGGCGCTGAAGGGTCTGATCGTGGATGCGGGGCATCGGCCTTTGGCGACCGACAATCCGGCGCTGCTGGCGATGGACCTGATGGAACTGGGGGTCCTGGACGAAGACGATGTGGCCGGTCTGGGCGATTTGGACACCCTGCCGGCCACGGCCCTCCGCGTGCGCAACCCGGAACGGGCCGCAGGGGGCGGGTCTCGCGACGAAACGGCCTCGCTGGCCGCGACGGCCGTGGCCCTCAGCCAGCGGGTGCTGGCGCTGGTGACGACCGTCACCCGCAGTCGGGGCCTGCCGCTGGGGCCGGAACTGGCGGGGCCCGGCTTCGTTGCGGGGCCCCGGCAGATGACGGGGTGACCCGGGTTCCCGCCGAGACCGGGGGCGGTCACCCCCCGGTCGGCATCACCCGCCGCTCGATGGCGTCCCACAGGGCCACTTCCAGACGCGGCCCGCCCAGGCGCGCCACCTCCTGCAGCCCGGTGGGCGAGGTGACGTTGATCTCGGTCAGGTGGTCGCCGATCACGTCGATGCCGACGAAGATCAGCCCGCGGTCGCGCAGGTCCGGGCCGATGGCGGCGCAGATCTCGCGGTCGCGGGCGGTCAGGTCGGTGGCCACGGGCCGCCCGCCCACGTGCATGTTGGAGCGCGCCTCGCCGTCCGCCGGGATGCGGTTGATGGCCCCCATGGGCTCGCCGTCCACCAGGATGATGCGCTTGTCGCCCTGACGGATCTCCGGCAGATAGCGCTGCACCATCAGCGGCTCGCGAGAGATCGAGCCGAACATTTCGACCAGCGCGCCCAGGTTCTCGTCGCCGGGCTTGAGGTGGAACACGCCGGCGCCGCCGTTGCCGAACAGCGGCTTGACGATGATGTCCTTGTGGACCTCGCGGAAGGCCTTGATCTCGGCCAGGCCGCCGCTGACCAGCGTGGGCGGCATCAGGTCCGGCCAGCGGCACACGAACAGCTTTTCCGGCGCGTTGCGGACCTCGGTCGGGTTGTTGACCACCAGCGTCCGCGGGTGGATGTGATCCAGGATGTGGGTGGCCGTGATGTAGGCCATGTCGAAGGGCGGGTCCTGGCGCATCAGCACCACATCCACCGTGGCCAGATCCAGCACCGCGGAGTCGCCCAGCGTGAAGTGATCGCCAGCCAGACGTCGCACCTCCATGGGGCGAGCGCGGGCCAGCACCTTGCCGTCCCGGAAGCTGAGGTCGCGTGGGCCATAATGCCACAGGGTATGGCCGCGCGCCTGGGCCTCCAGCGCCAGCACGAAGGTGCTGTCGGCGGTGATGTCGATATGGGTGATGGGGTCCATCTGGATGGCGACGGACAGGGACATGGACGGGGTTCCTCGCGCAGCGGGTCTCATATGAACAGGGTCCGACGATGACCGTTCGGCCCCGTCCGAGCAACCGGGAAACTGCGTGATGGTTCGGGCCGGACCTTGAAGATGCCCGCGCCGAGACGCTAGGTGAATCGCTCCGGCCGCAGCACCTGGATGTCCGAGGCGCACACCACGCCGGGCCAGGTTTCCAGCAGGGCGCCCATGCCCTCCAGGATGGCGTCGGCCTTGGCCTCGTTGGTCAAAACGACCACCTGCACCATGTGCTGGGCGTCCACCGGCTGTCCGTCCTGCCAGGCCCCGTCGAGTCCGCGCCCCTCCAGCGCCGGCAGAACGGTGTAGCGCCGCGCGCCGCTGGTCTTGACCACCTCCAGCACCCGCTTCAGCAGCGGCCGCTCGACCAGCATTTCCACTTTCTTCCGGGTATGCGTGCGCACCGCCATGGCTCGGCCCCTCTTCTGCGCTCCAGTATGCCCCTATCAGGTGTGTGGCTATACTGGAGCGCGGGGCGCGGCTTGGCCAGCCCGATTCAGGCGGAGACGGTTTCGTAGGCCAGGGCGGCCCCCGCCAGATCCTCCAGGGCGGTGCCCACGGACTTGAAGATGGTGATCTCGTCGGCGCGGCCGCGCCCGGGCCGTTCGCCGCGCGTCAACTGGAACAGATCGCCCTGGATGTCGTCGCGGGTGATGACCCCGGCCTTCAGCGGATCGACCAGATCGCCGCACTCGACCAGAGCGCCTTCGGTGTCGATGAACACCCGGGACCGGCGCATGGCCTCGTCGTCGGTCTCGCGCATCAGGGGCGTGAAGCCGCCGGCCATGTCCAGGTGCTGGCCGGGCCGCAGGTCTGCGCCCGGCACCACCGCCGTGCTGGCGGAGGTCACGCAGGAGATCACGTCGGCGGCCGCCATGCCCTCCCGCAGGTCCGGGACGGCCGAAACGGTCGTGCCGGCCGGCAGGTCCGGCGTCACGCCCTCGGCCACGGCGGCGGCCTTGGCCGGGTCGCGCCCCCACACCAGGACGGTGCGGTAGTCCCGCACGGCGGCGTGATGGCGGATGAAGTGGGGGGCGAGCGCGCCGGTGCCTACGACCAGCAGGGTTTCGGCATCGGGCCGGGCCAGATAATCCGCGCCCAGCGCGGACGCCGCGGCCGTCCGCAGGCGGGTGAGCAATGTGCCGTCGATCAGGGCCAGGGGCCGGCCGCTGCCGCCCTCGGCCAGATAATAGAGCGCGGTGACGGCGGACAGGTCGCGACGGCCCGGATTGTCGGGGAACACCGTGGCCACCTTGACCCCGATGTAGCCCTGGCCGGCGGCCTGCCACGCGGGCATGAGCAGCAGGGTGCCCGGGCGCTCGTCATCGCGCGACGGCAGGGTGTGGTGATGGCGCAGCGGCGCGTCCGCCCCGGCCTTGAACATGCCCCGCAGGGCCTCGACAAGCGCGCGCGGCGGCAGCGCGCGCCCGAGCGCGTCGGCATCCAGATGCAGCATGGGTCCGGCCGCGCCCTACTCGGATCCGCTGTCGGACCCGGCATCGCCCCCGGAGGCGGCCTTGCCGCCGCTCCCGGTCTTGCGGCGGGCGGTCTTGGCTCCGGTGCTCGCCTTGGTTCCGCCGCCGGCGGCGGCCTTGGTCAGGTCGGCCACCTGTTCCTCCAGCACCGCGAGACGGGCCGTCAGGACCTCGTTCTCGGCGCGGGCCTCGGCCGCCATCTCGCGGGCGATCTCGAAATCCTCCCGCGTGACCAGGTCCAGTTCGTTCGCCACGCGCTCCACGCGCTGGCGCACCAGCTCTTCGATCTCGCTGCGCAGCCCCCCGACGGCGCCCAGCGCCCCTCCGGCAAGCCGGCTCAGATCGTCGAGAACTTTGGGACCCCCGCTGGACATTGTGACACTCCCATCCCTGGCACCGCTGAAACACACCTTGCCCCGGGCCGGTTTCGCGCTCCGGGGGTCAAGGACCGACCCAGACTATGGGGATCGAACCGTCTCTTGACAACAGCCGGAGCGAGGGGGCCTTCTGCCGCCATGTATATCGTCACCGGCGGCGCCGGCTTCATCGGATCGAACATCGTCGCGGGCCTGGAGGCGCGGGGCCTGGGGCCGGTCGTGATCTCCGACCGTTTGCGGGATGGCGCCAAGTGGCGCAACATCGCCGGGCGGGCGCTGCACGACATCATCCGCCCCGAAGACCTGATGGACTACCTGGAGCACCACCGGGGCGCGGTGAAGGCCATCGTCCACATGGGCGCGATCTCGGCCACCACCGAGACGGACGTGGACCGCATCCTGGTCAACAACTTCCGCCTGTCATTGGACCTGTGGACCTGGTGCACGCGCAACCAGACCCGGTTCCTGTACGCCAGTTCGGCGGCCACCTACGGCGACGGCGCGACCGGGTTTGACGATGATTTCTCGCCCGAGGCGCTGGCCCGCCTGCGTCCCTTGAACCCGTACGGCTGGTCCAAACATCTGTTCGACCGCCGGGTGCGGGCCGACATCGACGCCGGCCGGGTGACCCCGCCGCAGTGGGCCGGCCTGAAGTTCTTCAACGTCTACGGCCCCAACGAGTACCACAAGACCGGGCAGATGAGCGTGGTCGCCCAGGTTCACCCGGTGGCCCGCCGGGGCGAGCCGTTTCCGCTGTTCCGGTCGCACCGCCCGGACGTGCCCGACGGCGGCCAGTCCCGCGATTTCGTCTGGATCGAGGACGTGGTGGACGTGGTGCTGTGGCTGCTGTCGTCGCCCAAGGTCAGCGGGCTGTTCAATCTGGGCACCGGGCAGGCGCGGAGTTTTCTGGATCTGGCCTCGGCCGTCTATCGCGCGCTCGGGCGCGAGCCCGCCATCGCGTGGCGGGACACGCCCGAGGCGATCCGCGACAAGTACCAGTATTTCACCCAGGCCAACATGGACCGGCTGCGCGCCGCCGGCTACAACCAGCCGTTCACGTCCCTGGAAGAGGGCGTCGGCCGCTACGTCCGCGACTTCCTGGAGCATACGGACAATCCGTACCGCTAGCGGCCGGGGCAGGGCGGTTCGAGCCGCGCTCCCTCAGCGCGCCAGCAGGCGGGCATGGTGCGCCATGTGATCGGCCATGAACGACGCGATGAAATAATAGCTGTGGTCATACCCCGGCTGCATGCGCAGCGTCACCGGGATGCCGCCGGCCTGCGCGGCGCTCACGAACGCCTCGGGGGTCAACTGGGTCCCCAGGAAGGGGTCGGCGTCGCCCTGGTCGATGAGGATCGGCGCCCGCCACGCCGAGTCCGCCGCCAGCTCGGCCGCGTCATACGCGGTCCAGGCCGCCCGATCGTCGCCCAGATACCCGGCAAAGGCCTTTTCGCCCCATGGCACCCGGGTGGGCGAAACGATGGGCGCGAACGCCGAGACGGAGCGGAATCGATCCGGATCGCGCAGCGCCATGACCAGGGCGCCATGCCCGCCCATGGAATGACCGAAGATGCCCTGTCGGGCCGGGTCCACGGGAAAGCGGGCGGCGACCAGCGCCGGCAGCTCTTCGGTCACGTAGCTGTCCATGCGGTAGTGCGAGGCCCAGGGCGCCTGGGTGGCGTCCACGTAGAACCCCGCGCCGCTGCCGAAGTCATAGGCGTCGTGTTCCCCGGGCAGGTCCAGCCCGCGCGGGCTGGTGTCCGGGGCCACCAGGGCGAGCCCGTGCTCGGCGGCGTATCGCTGCGCCCCGGCCTTGGTGATGAAGTTTTCTTCGGTGCAGGTCAGGCCCGACAGCCACCACAGCACCGGCACCGGCCCCCGGCGGGCCTGGGGTGGCAGATAGACGGCGAAGCGCATGGGCGTGCCCGTCGCCGTGGACTCGTGGCGATAGACGCCCTGCACGCCGTCGAAGCATCTGGTTTCGGACACGGTTTCCATGAAGACCAACTCCTGATCTGACCGACACGGTCTTGAACCTGGGTCCCGGTGTCTCCGGAGATTGCCGGAGTCTGACGGAGAATTCATCCAAACTCCCTGAATTCGCCGTATTTCAATCCTGTATTGGGATCCGGGTCCCAGGGCGGTCCCAGGCCGTCGGTCCGACCGACGGTCCGGGCAGTCGCGCGGCACGGGGTCGGTTGATTGGCCCCGCCCCGCAGCCTACATCACCCGGGTGCGCTGCCGCCGCGCCAGGGCCGACCCCATGACCCGATCATGGAAGACGGGGCGGAGCAACAGGTCTGATCCGCCCCACCATTTCCGGGAGGTATTCTCGTGTCACGCCATTCTCGTTCCCCAGTCGTCGCGCGGTCCCTGGCCGCTGACCGCCAGCATCGCGCCGTGGCCGTCTGGATCGTCAGCGCTGTCGTGGCGCTGGCGGTTGTTCTGACCACCATCGCCGCGCCGGTGCAGGCGCAGGCGCGCCCGGCGCCGGAGAGCTTCGCCGACATGGCGGAGCAGCTTCTGCCGTCGGTGGTCAACATTTCGACCACCCAGTCCATCGACCCCGAGCGGGGACCCTCCATCCCGAACTTCCCCGAGGGCTCCCCGTTCCGCGATTTCTTCGACGAGTTCTTTGACCGGCACGGCCAGCGCCCGATGCCCGGGCCGCGGCAGGCCACGTCGCTGGGCTCCGGCTTCATCATCGACGCCAGCGGCTACATCGTGACCAACAATCACGTGATCGCCGACGCGGACGAGGTGACCGTGACCCTGAGCGACGACACCGCCCTGAAGGCGGAGATCGTCGGGCGCGACACCAAGACGGATGTGGCGCTGCTGAAGGTGGAGGCCGACAAGCCTCTCCCGGCGCTGGGGTGGGGCGACTCCGAGGTGGCTCGCGTGGGCGACTGGGTGATGGCCATCGGCAACCCGTTCGGCCTGGGCGGCTCGGTGACCGTGGGCATCATCTCCGCCCGCGCCCGCGATATCAACGCCGGGCCCTATGACAACTTCATCCAGACCGATGCCAGCATCAACCGGGGCAACTCGGGCGGTCCGCTGTTCGACATGGACGGCAACGTGATCGGCATCAACACGGCCATCTTCAGCCCCTCCGGCGGCAGTGTCGGCATCGGCTTCGCCGTGCCGGCCAATCTGGCCAAGCAGGTCATCAACGACCTGAAGGAATACGGCCGCACCCGGCGCGGGTGGCTGGGTGTCCGCATCCAGACCGTGACGCCGGAGATCGCCGACAGCCTGGGCCTGGACGCCGCCGCGGGCGCCCTGGTCGCTTCCGTCACCGAGGGCGGCCCCGCCAAGGAGTCCGGCATCCAGGCCGGCGATGTGATCCTGACCTTCAATGGCCGGGACATCGAGGAAATGCGCCGGCTGCCGCGCATCGTCGCGGAGACCGAGGTGGGCGCGTCCGTGCCGGTCGAGGTCTGGCGCAACGGCGAGCGGGAGACCGTCGAGGTGGAACTGGGCGAACTGGAAGCCGCCGAGGAGTCCGGTCTGTTGGCCTCGGACGAGTCCGGTCCGGGCGGTCCCGGCAGCGCCACGCCGGACACCACCGGATCGACGGTGCTGGGCATGACCCTGCGCCCGCTCACGGGCGACCTGGCCCAGGAGTTCGACCTGCCCGAGGGCGCGTCCGGCGTCGTCATCACCGACGTGAACGCGGACAGCGACGCCGCGACCAAGGGTCTGCGTCCCGGCAACGTCATCGTCGAGGTGCACCAGCGCCCCGTCGAGACCCCGGACGACGTGCGCGCGGCCGTCGATGAGGCCCGCGGCAGCGGCCGCAGTTCGGTGCTCATGCTGGTCCAGCGCGAGGGATCCACGTCCTCGTTCCTGGCCCTGAAGCTTGAGGACTGATTCGGGAGCGGCCGCGCCGGGTCCCCTGGGATCCGGCGCGGCCGGCGCACGCATGGCCCGCCTCGACTTCTATCACCTGTATCAATGGCCCCTTGAACGGGCGTTGCCGCTGTTGCTGACCCGCGCCTACCGGACGGAGGCGCGGGTTCTTGTGCTGGCGGCCTCCATGGATCGGGTGCGGGCGCTGAATGCCCTGCTGTGGACGTTCGACCCCAAAAGCTGGCTGCCTCACGGATGCCGCGACGACGGCTATCCCGAACACCAGCCGATCTGGCTGAGCGACCGCGAGGAGCGCCCCAACGGCGCCACGCTCGCCGTGCTCACCGAGGGCATGACGGTGGCCGACGCGGGCGGCTGGGACCGTGTGCTGGACCTGTTCGACGGCCGCGACGAGGCCGCCGTGGCCGCCGCCCGCGACCGCTGGCGCACCGGCCGGGACGCCGGCCACGAACTGCACTACTGGCAGCAGACCGAGCAGGGCGGCTGGACGGAAAAGGCCAGCGCGAACGTCACCCGCGACGATGCGTGATACTGATCGACGATGAACCGGACTCGTCCGGTTCATCGCCTCCGCCGCTTCGCGGCGCCGGCGCAGTCGCGCCGGCCTGTCGCTTTCCTGCTGCAAGAAGGAATGACCGTCAGGACGGGCGCTCCGAAAAAAATCAAGGTGTCGTCCTGAGGGAGCGGAGCGACCGAAGGATCTCGGGCCGGGGTGTGCGTCTGCCGGCCTGGAGTCACCCTTTCTTCCGAGATCCTTCGCCGCTGTCAGCGACTCAGGTTGACGCCAAAGAGCCAGCGAGAGCCGGACCCTCACCAGTTGGCCTCACTCCTGCGGCGGGTCGCCGAACATGGGGTGGCGCACATCGTCGCCCGGTTCGATGCCGAGCAGGCGGCAGGTGCCGGCCTTCAGTTCCAGGGCCGCGCGGATCGGACCGTCCGCGACGATGTTGTCCTCGGACAGTGGTGTGGTGTCGCTGGCGATGGACCAGATGCGGCCGTCCGCCTCCAGGAACAGGATGTCCAGCGGAATGTAGGTGTTCTTCATCCAGAACGCGCGCGGCCGCACGCCGTCGAAATCGAACAGCATGCCATGATCGGCCGCCATTTCGCGGCGGTACATCAGGCCTCGCGCGCGCTGGGCGCGGGTGCGGGCGATCTCCACCGTGAACGGATAGCGCCGGCCGTCGTGGGTCACGATGCTGACCCGGCCCCGCTCGAACACGATGTCGGACTGGGCCCACGCGGCGCCGCGTCCGGCAAGAGGACCGCCCGCCACGGCCAGACCGGCCCCGGCGGCCAGACCGGCCAGGACGCGCCGCCGCGTCGGATGAAGGGGGACGGCCGGATGCGGACGATCAAGTGCGGGCATGGGCGGACCTTCCGGGTGGTGCGACGAGGGACTGAGTCCCTTATACTGCCCGGATCGCGTGACGGAACAAGGGCAAGCCGTGCCTCTGCGAGATCAGGCGCAGCCGGGTGTGCTGTACTTCGCCTATGGCTCCAACCTCAGCCGGACGCGCATGGCCGGGCGGTGTCCCGCGTCCCGGCCCTTGTGGCGGGCCTGGGCGCCCGGCTGGGCGCTCCGGTTCGAGCGGGTTGCGACCATCGTGCCGGCGCCCTCGGCGTGCGTGCCGGGCGCGGTGTACCGCCTGACCGAGGCCTGCGAGGCGGCGCTGGACCGGATCGAGGGTATCCACGAGGGGCGCTACCGGCGGCACAGTCTGACGGCGGTGGATGCCCACGGTCGGCCCATGCCCGCGCTGACCTATGTGAAAATCGACGCACGGCGCGGGCCGCCGGTGCCCGCGTACCTGGGCCATATCGAGGCCGGATATCGGGACTGGACCCTGGAGGTGTGGGCCTTGTCGCAGGCCGTGTCGGCCGCGGATGCCGCCGAACCGTCCTCAACCGACGGGGGCGGAACGCTGTAGCCCCACCGGGCTGAAGCGTGTAGCGTCAAGGGGTCATGGGGGATGTGGGCGTGCCGCCGCGGCGGTACCGCGAAGACGGTGTGTTATGGGCGTAGGGCGGGCGTTGAAGCAATGGGCTCCGGGACTGGCGCTCATCCTGGCCGGACTCGGCGGGGCGGCGGTCGTCGGGCTGGGCGTGGAGGAGGCGGAGCAGGCGCGGGCCTCGGCCGACTTCCGCTCGGCCGTGGCCCTGGGCGCCGAAGCGGTTCGGGACGACGCCACCGCCGCGCTGGATCGGCTGGTTGCCGCGCAGGCGTTCTGGACCGCCCGCCCTGACTCCACGGCGTCGGATTTTCACCAGTTCGTCCGGGGCTTCCCGGGGATCGACCCGGGCGGCCCGCTGCGCGCCGTTGCTCTGGCGCCCCGGGTGGATCGGCGGGACGCGACCGGGTTCCTGGCGCACATGGCCCATGAAACCCAGACCCTGAGGGCGATCGGATACCCGCCGTTCCGCATCTGGCCGGACTCGGATACGGCCCTGGGATTTCCGGCGATCTATGTGGAGCCCCCCGAGGCCCGACAGGGCGTGCTCGGCTACGACATGTTCACCAACCCGGCCCGCCGGGCGGCCATGCGGCGGGCCGCCGGCGAAGGCCGCGTGATCGCGTCCGCGCCGGTGCTGCTGACACAGGATCGGCCCGAGCCCCGGTCCAGCGTGCTGCTCGTCGCCCCTCTGTACGCGCAGGCAATGCCGGGTGCGGGGGCGCCGCGGCCTTGGTGGTATGCCGCGTCATGGGGGGAGCCGGGCGGCGACTCCGGGGGCATGGCGGCTGGCAGGTCCGGGCGCGGTCGTCATGTCGGTTTCGTGGCCATGGGCTACAGTCCGTCCATCGGGCTGGCGGAGAAGGTCCAGGACCGGATCGCCAACGCGGATCTGTCGGTGGCGATCTGGGACGGGGGCAGTGTCACGAACGTGCTGCGCGGGACCATGCCCCGGCGCCCGCCGCCGCTGGGGGATCCGGCCCTGTTCCATGTCTCGGGTCCCGTGTTCCGGGACGGCGTCGCGCAGGCGCCGCTGGAAGCGGTCGAGCGGTTCGACTTCGCCGGGCGGGTCTGGTGGGTCGGGTTCCACGGTCAGGCGGCCTTCCGCCCGCTGCTGTCGCGGCTGGTGCCCTGGGGCATGGCGGCCGCGATCCTGTTCGGCGCGGTGGCGCTGGCCGTGCTCAGTCAGCGTCTGGTGGCGCAGCGCGTGCTGCTGGAGCAGGGCGTGGCGGAGCGCACCCGCGAGCTGGTGCGGGCCAACACCGCCCTGCGCGACAGCCAGGCCCGGGCCGAGGCCGCCAACGCCGCCAAGACCCAGTTCCTCTCGTCCATGAGCCATGAACTGCGCACGCCGCTCAACGCCATCATCGGGTTCGCCCAGATGCTGAGCGGCGGCATCGGCATGGGGCCGGATCCGGACAGTCGCAACGCCAAGGTGCGGCAATACGCGGACTACATTCTCAGCGCGGGGCAGAGCCTGCTCGCCCAGGTGGGCCGGGTGCTCGACCTGTCGCGGATCGAGGCCGGGCGGCTGTCCCTGAAGCCCGAGCGCATCGACATCGCGCCCGTCGTCAAGGACAGCGTGGCCATCATGCGTCCGGTGGCGGCGGCCCAGTCGATTCGGCTGGCGGTTGACGTCGCCCCCGGTGTGTCGCCCTGCTTCGCCGACCCGCAGGCGGTGCGCCAGATTCTCGACAACCTGCTGTCCAACGCGATCAAGTTCAGCGGCGCCGACAGCGTCGTGACCGCCCGCCTGCGGACCTCTCACGACGGGCCGCAGGGCATGGTCTGCCTGGAGGTCCAGGACCATGGCGCGGGCATTCCCCCCGACCAGATCGAAAAGGTGCTGGAGCCCTTTCACCAGGTGGCCGACCAGTTGACGCGCGGGCATCCGGGTCTGGGGCTGGGGTTGGCGATCGTCAAGGAACTGGTGGACGGACACGGCGGCCGTCTGACCCTGGACAGCACGGTGGGCCGGGGGACGACGGTGCGCGTGTTCCTGCCGCAGGCCGTTCCGGTCCCCGGCCCCCTGTCGGTCGAGGATGACGGCGGGCCCGAGGCGGGCCGACGGGGCGAGACCGATCCGTTGCGGCGGTTGATCGACGGCCATGCGGATTTCGCAGCCCACGACTGACGAGGCACCATTGGTCCCGGCGCCGGGATCGCGATACCCTCTCCCGGTCATTGAACCGCCTGTGATGTCGTGGTTCGTCTCCTGAGGTGAAGGGCGTGATTGCACGCATGGTGTCCTTCACATGTGGATGTCTCCTTCTTGTGAAACCTCTCCGACTCTCTCGCCCCGGCCCTCGCGGCCGGGGTTTTCTTATGGCCTGATCGGCGATGAACCGGGCTCGTCCGGGTCGGAGACGTGCATTGGGGACGCCGCGCCGCGCCTCTCCGCTCACTGTCATCCCGAGCCACAGGAAGCGGCGCGGACTGTCGGGAGGCAGAGTGAAGCGGCACCCGAACCCGGTGCGTCTTCGAGCCCTGGCCCCTCCCCTCTGGCGTTGCGCTTCACACCTGAACCCCCTCCCGACCTCCCCCATGAATGGGGGAGGCGTTCCGGTCCACGAGGCGCCACCGGACTCCCTCCCCATGGAATGGGGAGGGGTTGTCTCGTTTGACAGCCACGGTCCGGAAACGACCCGACCCCGATGTCCCGAGATGACCCTTTCATTTTGCGCGCCCAGGGCCGGGCATCGCCGGCCTCATCCGACCGACGGACTCGGTTCCCCTTTTCCGCGCGCGCGGGATTTGCAAAGCTGCGGGACGAGGTGCGGCGCAGGCGCCGCCATCCGTCCGCATGACCGAAGGAACACCCGATGAAGATTTCGTTCGCCAAGCCTGACATTCCCGCCAAGGGCGCCCTGGTCGTGGGGGTGCTGGACGGCAAGACGCTGGGCGCCACCGCCTCCACCCTCGACGAACTGACGGGCGGCCAGCTCAGCCGGGCGCTGGCCGCCGCCCGGTTCAAGGGCGAGACCGGAAAGACCCTGGTGGTCACGGCGCCGCACGGGATCACCCTGGACCGGATCGTGCTGGTCGGGCTGGGCAAGCCGGAGGCCATCACGGCGACCACCATGGAGGCCCTGGGTGGAACGGCGGTCGCTACTCTGGGCGGCTTGGGCGATGAAACCGCCGCGCTGGCCGTGGACCTTCCCAAGGAGGCCGCGATTTCGGCGGCCGATGCGGCCTGTCATGCCGCCCTGGGCGCCACGCTGGGCGGCTTCCGGTTCGACAAGTACCGCACCACCGAACCGCCGGAGGACCGCCCGGCCCTCAAGACCCTGACCATCCTGTGCGATGACGCCGCCGGCGCGCGGGCGGCCTTCGGGCCGGCCAACGCGGTCGCCGAGGGCGTGGTCCTGACCCGCCGTCTGGTCAGCGAGCCGGCGAACGTGATCTACCCCGAGACCTTTTGCGAGGCCGTGGCGGATCTGGACGATCTGGGTGTGTCGATCACGGTGCTCGACGAGGCGAAGATGCGCAAGCTGGGCATGGGCGCGCTGCTGGGCGTCGCCCAGGGCTCGGCCCGGCCGCCCCGCCTGCTGGTCATGGAGTACCGGGGCGCGAAGGACAAGAAGGCCCCGCCGATCGCCTTCGTCGGCAAGGGGGTGACCTTCGATTCCGGCGGCATCAGCATCAAGCCGGCCGCCAGCATGGAAGACATGAAGTGGGACATGGGCGGCGCCGGTGTGGTCGCCGGCCTGATGAAGGCGCTCGCCGGGCGCAAGGCCAAGGCCAACGTTGTGGGCATCTGCGGGCTGGTGGAGAACATGCCGTCGGGCACCGCCCAGCGTCCGGGCGATGTGGTCACCACCATGTCCGGCCAGACCGTCGAGGTCATCAACACCGACGCCGAGGGGCGGCTGGTGCTGGCCGATGCGCTCTGGTACTGCCAGCAGGAGTTCAAGCCGAGCCATGTCATCGATCTGGCCACGCTGACCGGCGCGATCGTCATCAGCCTGGGCAGCGAGCACGCCGGTCTGTTCTCCAACAACGACGACCTGGCCTCCGCCATCGCCTCGGCCGGGACGGCGGTGGGCGAGAAGTGCTGGCGCCTGCCGCTGGGCGATGCCTATGACAAGATGATCAAGTCCGATATCGCCGACATGAAGAACGTCGGCAACCGCGAGGCGGGCTCGATCACGGCGGCTCAGTTCCTGCAGCGCTACATCAAGGAAACCCCCTGGGCGCACATCGACATCGCGGGCGTCACCTGGTCCAAGAGGGACACGCCGACGGTGCCCAAGGGCGGCACCGCTTTCGGTGTGCGTCTGCTGGACCGGCTGGTGCGGGAGATGATCGAGGGCGAGGCGCCCGCCGCCGATCCCGGAGAGGACGAGGCCGCGGCGAAACCCGCCAAGGCGGGCAAGGGCAAGAGCGCCAAGGCGAAGGGCGGCAAGAAGAAATAACCCGCCCGTCGGCCGGGGACCGGGGGGCTGCGCCTCCCGGTCCGGCCATATTGGACCATGCAGACGAGAGGGGAGACACGCGGCGCATGGGTGAAACAAGGCTCGACCCGCTGTTGAACCTGTCGCCGCAGGCGGTGGTCCTGCTCGACCACGCCGGCCGCATCGTGCAGGCCAACCAGGCGGCCGCCGACCAACTGGGCGACGGCCGACCGGCCGCGCTGGCGGGCGTGGACTACTTCACCCTGCTGCCCGACCGGCTGGCGCAGGCGCGGCGTGACCGCATGGTGGCGCTGCTCGACCCGGCCACCCGCGAGACCACGGCCCGCACCGTGACCGAAACCGCGCCGCCGGACGCCGAGGGCGTTCACGAACTGGTCCGGTGCACCATGGAACCGATGGCGGGCAGCGGCCCCGGGGTGGGCGGCGGCGTTCCAGTGCTGGCGGTGTACGAGGACCGGGGCGTGGCCCCCGGCGGCCGGGGCCGTGACCGCCGCAGCGACCGCCGGTTCCGCAACGCCTTCGAACAGGCGCCCTACGGCATGGCGCTGCTCGACACCGACGGGCGGTGGCGCCGCGTGAACCGGGCCCTGACCCGCATGCTGGGATGCACGGCCGAAGACCTGATGGGGCATTCCACCATGTCGGTGACCCATCCGGAGGACTGGCCGGGCGAGATGGCGTGGCTGGACGAGGCGCTGGCCGGCAGCCTGCAGCCCTATGACGCCGAGAAGCGGTTCATCTGCTCCGACGGCTCCATTCTGTGGGTGCGGATGACGGCCGCCCTGGCGCGCGGCCCGGATGGCACCCCCATGGAGATCGTCGCCCAGATCGCCGACACCACCCGGCGCCACGCCGCCGAGGACGCGCTGCGGGCCAGCGAGAGCCGGTTCCGGGAAACCTTCGTGGCCGCGCCGCACGGGATCGCCATGGTCTCGTTGAACGGGGGCTTCATGGAGGTCAACGAGTCCCTGTGCCGCATCCTGGGCCGGACCGAGGCGGCCATGCTGGAATTGGACCTTGCGGCCGTCTCCCATCCCGAGGACCACAACGTCGAGTTGGAAGCGGCCCGCCGTCTGCTGTCGGGGGACGTGCGGGTGTTCACCGCCGAGAAGCGGTACCTGCGGCCCGAGGGGCAGGTGGTGCGCGGCCGCGTCAGTCTGGCCCTGGCCCGCGATGGCGACGGCCAACCGCACCATTTCATCCTGCACGTGCAGGACATCACCCGGCAGGTTGAAGCCGAAGCGCGGCTGCACGAGGCCGTGGCCGCCGCCGAACAGGCGCTGCTGGCCAAGACGCGGTTCCTGGCGGCGGCCAGTCACGACCTGCGCCAGCCCCTGCAGGCGTTGAACCTGTTCGTCTCGGTGCTGTCGGGGCGCGAGGACGATGCGTTCAAGCAAGGGGTGCTCGGCAAGATGGAAAGCGCGCTCGGCGCGCTGTCGGAGCTGATGAACACTCTGCTGGACATTTCCCGTCTGGAGGGCGGGGCCGTGCTGCCCGACCAGCGGGCGTTCCAGATCGGGCGGCTGCTGCGGCGGCTGGGTGACGAGTTCGGGCCGGTGGCCGAGATGTCGGGCCTGCGCCTGCGGCTCGTGCCGCCGTCGCTGACCCTGTTCACGGACCCCTCGTTGCTGGAGGTCATCCTCCGCAACCTGATCGGCAATGCCTTGAAGTATACGCCCGAGGGTGGGCGGGTGCTGGTCGGCGGCAGGCGCGTGGATCACGGGCGCATGCTGCGCCTGGATGTGATCGACACCGGCCCCGGCATCCCCGACGACCAGTGCCAGTTGATCTTCGAGGACTTTCATCAGGTGGTGGACAGCGGCGGCCGGCCCGGGGGTGGCTCCGGTCGCGGCGGCGGGCTGGGTCTGGGGCTCGGCATCGTCTCGCGGGTTTCGCGGTTGCTGGGGGTGACGGTGACGGTCGACTCGGAGCCCGGCCGTGGGTCGCGCTTCTCGGTGCTGGTGCCGTGCCATACGCCGGGTGCCGAGGACGCGGGCGCGGCTGCGGCTGCGGGCGGCGCGGTCGAGGCGGCGGCCGAGGACGAGGAGGCCGGACGGTCGGCGGAGTCCGGACAGACCGCCCCGGGGGAGTCGATGCGGCGGCCCACCCATCTGGTGGTGCTGGATGACGACCGGGCCATTCGCGAGAGCCTGACCCTGCTTCTGGAGGGCTGGGGGCACCGGGTCTCGGCGTTCGCGGGCCTTTCGGATTTGACGGAAGCGCTGCTGACCGAGACTCTGCCCGCGCCCGATGTCATGCTGGTGGACCTGCGTCTGCCCAGCGGCCGCACGGGGGTGGAGGCCGTGGCTCTGACCCGCAGCCATTTCCGCCACCATATCCCGGCGATCCTGCTGACCGGCGACCTGGACAGCGAGCAACTGCGCGAGGCCGCGCGGGGTGGCCTGCCGGTCCTGCGCAAGCCGGTGCGGCCGGATCAGTTGCGGCTCAAGCTGGTGGACATGATCGGGGCCCGACGTCTGGCCCGCAGCGGGTCCCGTCCGGCGTCGGCGCCGCCCGTGGGGGGACCCGCATCATGACCGATCCTGATCCCGATCCCACGCCGTTCGGGGCTGCGTCCGCGGGCTCGGGGCTCGCGCCGGCGATCCTGGCCTGGCGATCCGGAGACCTGGAGAGCGCCGCCGCCCTCTGCCGGGCGCGGACCCGCGAGAACCCGTGCGATGCCGACGCCTGGACCCTGCTTGCCCGGCTCGCGCTGCGCTGGCGGCGTCCGCGTCAGGCGCTGGAGCTGTGCGGGCGCGCCCTGGTCGCGGACCCGGCCCATCCCGAGGCGCTGGTGGCGCTCGGTGCCGTGCTGGGGGCGCTGGCCGCCTTCGCCGAGGCGGAGACCGCCTGCCGCCGGGCGGCGCAGGTGCGCCCGGTCTCGCCCGAAGCCTGGTACCAGTGGGCCGAGGTGGCGCGTCTCGCCGGGCGCCACGGCATGGCGCTGCGCGCGGCCCGGCAGGTGGTGGCCCTGCGGCCGGACGCGCCGGTGGCCTGGCAGGGGCTCGCCACGGTGCATGCCTCGGCCGGGCGGCTGCTGGACGCGGGGCACGCGCTGTCGCGAGCCTGTCGCCTGGATCCTTCGGATGCGAACGTCAAGGCCCGGCTGCGCCGGGTGGTGGCGGAGCATCGGGCGCGGGCGGACGGCGAGGGGAAAGGGCGGGGGTGACTCCTCAGGGCTCTGAACCCGGATTGCCGTTCTGTGACACGGATGGGGGGAAACCCGCCCCACGAGGTCCTGCGGTCGCGACTCTCCCGCAGGATGGCGCACTATTAATAGAGCATGTCATCAACTCAGTTTGTGGCGGGTTCGGGCTGAGGCCGGAGGACCGCGTTTGCGATGGTGACGAGCTTTCTGGCAACGGCGAGGAGTGCGCCTTTTGGTGTCTTTTTGTTTCCGATAAGCCGTTCGTAGAAGGCCTTGAGGTCGGGGTTGTATCGCACGGCGGAGAGCGCGGCCATGAAGAGCTTGGATCGCAAGGCGC
>NZ_WIVE01000160.1 GCF_009601025.1 Roseospira navarrensis
GCGTTCGCTATGCATTCCCGGATTTGGTATCATGAAGGATACCGAACGCGGGAGGCGGGCATGGATCGGGACACGTTTTTGGTTTGGCTTTCCGAGATGGATGGGCTGACGCCGGAGCAGAGGGCCGAGGCGGCCCGTGTCCTGGAGGGGCCGTCGTCTCTGGAAAGCCTTCTAGAGATGCTGGAGCAGCGCGTTGGCGCGGAGCGCCGGTGCCCCCATTGCGAGACCCCGGGTGCGGTCATTCGCGGGCGGTCGAATGGACTGCGCCGCTATTATTGCCGGGGCTGCGGCAAGACCTTCAACGCTCTGACGGGCACACCCCTGGCCCGCCTGCGGCACAAGGCGCTGTGGACGGCGTTTGCGGAGTCCCTACGCGCGGGCGAGACGATCAAGCAGGCGTCGGATCGGTGCGGCGTGGCGGGCACGACCGCGTTTCGCTGGCGCCACCGCTTCTTGCGGGCGGCGAAAACCGACCCTTCGAAACTGCGTGGCATTGTCGAGGCGGACGAGACCTACATGCTCGACAGCCGCAAGGGAGACCGGAAGCTGGACCGAAAGCCCCGCAAACGCGGCGGAAAGGCGGCCAAGCGGGGGCTGTCCAGGGAACAGGTGCCCATCCTGGTGGCGGCTGATCGGTCTGGCTCCACGTTCAGTACCGTCCTTGATGCGGTCACCAGCGAGGCCCTGGCCGACCACCTCGCCCCGGTCATCGACAAGGATGCCCTCCTGGTCAGCGACGGCGGAACTGCCTATCCGCCGTGCGCGGCCCGGCTGGGCGTGACCCATGAGGCGTTGAACCGAAGCGCCGGCCAGCGGGTGCGGGGCGACCTCCACCTTCAGACCGTCAACAGCCGCCATGAACGGCTGAAGGCCTTGTTCCGGCGCCATCGCGGCATCGCCACCAGATACCTCGACAGCTACCTTGCGTGGTATCACCTCGTCGTTCTGCCGACCCAGCCGTCTCCCCGTGCAATCCTGGCATGCATCGCCGGACTTATCTCGCCCAAACAACCAGCATGCATATCTAACGCAAACTGAGCC
>NZ_WIVE01000161.1 GCF_009601025.1 Roseospira navarrensis
ATGGCTTATCCCTTTGCTTCCGGCGCGATCAACATATCGTAGGTGGTGGGTCCCTTGGTCGTGACGATCCCCAGGAGGGATCGAAAGGCTGCGTGTCGGGTGCGGCGACGATTGAAGCGAAAGACGAACTCGTCGAGGTAGGCTTGCAGATGTTTCCGCCGCAGGCCGTGGTAGACGCCGAGCGCCCAGGTCTTCAGGTTGGAGAAGACGCGGTGGATCCAGGGAAGCACGATATGGGCGGCCATGGAGCCGATGACATGGGGATCGTGCGCCACATCCGGGGTTGCAGCGTAGCCGGTCCATCCGTCGGTCTTCATGGTGGAGCCGGGTCCAAGGGTTTCTTTCACGACAGCCGCCAGTGTGTTGCCGGAGAAATCGGGGATGGCGCGCAGGCGGATGCGGCCCGGCCCGCCGTCGGTGACCTCGACCGCGCCCGCGACCAGCATCTTGCCCTGGTGGCTGCGCCCTTGTCCGCCGGCGGGCGGATCATCGTGTGTTCGGAAGGGGATGGTGGTCTCGTCCATCTCCACGAGACCGGACAGCGGCGTGCGCTCCGGGTTGACCATGGCGCTGCGCAGCTTGGCGCACAGCAGCCAGGCGGTCTTGTAGGAGCCCAGCCCCAGTTGCGACCGGATCTGGACCGCCGAGATGCCGTTGGAGTGGGTCGCCATCAGATACGCCGCCCAGAACCACACCGTCAGGGGCAGCTTGCTGCGATGCATGACCGTCCCGGCCGTGACCGAGGTCTGGCGGCCGCAGTCGGCGCACTCCGTGGTCCACGCCTTGGTTTCCAGCGCCCAGCCGCGTTTGCCGCCGCACACCGGACAGACGAATCCCTCGGGCCAGCGTTGTCTCGCGAGGTACGCCGCGCAGGCGGCTTCGTCAGGGAACTGGCGTTGGAATTCGAGCAGGGATCGGGGAAACGCGCTCATGATCAGGCTCCGGAAATGACGCTTGTTCACTCTATGTTCTGCGCCATTTCGGGCCACCTGTCACCACATGATGCGGTCCCGGACTCAAAGGGATAAGCCTT
>NZ_WIVE01000162.1 GCF_009601025.1 Roseospira navarrensis
CCCGGGGCCCCGCACCGGATCGTGTGATCGTCTCAGGATGGGGTCTTTGCCCGTTGTCATCGTGATCCGCGATCCGGACCGGCTTCGTCGCTTGTTGAGTTGTTGGGGCCTGATATGCCCGCAGACAATCCGAAGCCGAGGAAAAATCATGACAAACCAAGCACATCCTGTCGAGGCCGTGATCGGCGCCGATGTGAGCAAGGACACCGTGACGCTCTGCCTGGGGACGAATGGAGAAATCCGCACCGTTCCCAACACCGCCGAAGACCTGAAGACGGCGCTGAGGGCCTTCGGGCCGGTCGATCTGGTGGTCTGCGAAGCCACCGGAGGGTACGAACGGACCTTGCTCGGGGTGACCCTTGACCTGGGCCTGCGGGCGCACCGGGCCGATGCGGCCCGCATCAAGGCCTTCATTGCCTCCTATGGTGTCAAGGCCAAGACCGATGCCATTGATGCCCTGTGGATCGCCCGCTACGGCCTGGAGCGCGGCGCAAGGCTGGCGCCGTGGGTTCCGATGGAGAAGACCCGCGAGACCCTGCTCTGCCTGGCGCGGCGCCGCGAGACCCTGGTGAGAGACCGGACCCAGGAGCTGAACCGCCTCAAGGGCCCCAATGCCGAGGTCATCAAGGCGATGGTCGAGGAGCACATCGCGTTCCTCAGTCACCAGATCGAAGACATCGAGAGCCGCATCAACGACCTCATGAAGGCGGATGAGCCCCTCGCCAAAGCCGAGGAAAAGTTGATGGAAATCAAGGGGATCGGGTCCGTGGCGGCGCGCACTCTGCTGCTCTTCATGCCGGAATTGGGAACCCTGACCCGGCGCCAGGCGGCCAGTCTCGCCGGCCTCGCACCCCACCCCAAGGATAGCGGAAAGAAGTCCGGCCACCGTGCCACCGGCCGCGGCCGCCGCGCCTTGCGATCCAAGCTCTTCATGGCCGCGCTCTCCGCCGTGCGATACAACCCCGACCTCAAGGCCTTCTACGAA
>NZ_WIVE01000163.1 GCF_009601025.1 Roseospira navarrensis
GCCGTCTCTGCCTTCAGAGTACGGTGCATGCGCTCATGGCGCCCGTTCTGCTGCGGGCATCCAGGCTCGATCCACTCCACCTTGATGCCCAGCTTGATCAACTCCACCGATAGCCGGCCCAACCCCGCAACGCCCCTGGGCGCCGCGAACGGCGTCCCATTGTCAGTGCGAAACACCTCCGGCAAGCCGTGTTCCCGGAACAGCCGATCCAGCACCGGACGCACCCCCGCTCCCGTCGGCGCCACGATCTCACAAGCCAGGAGATAACGACTGTGATTGTCCGTCACGGTCAAAGGATCGCACCGCGTGTTGTCCTGCGTTCGGAACCAACCCTTGAAGTCCGCGCACCAAACCCGGTTCGGTTCGTCCGAGGGCGTCAGGGGCGACTCCCCGACCGGGGCACGGGACCGCCGTCGCCTGCGCGGCTCACTCAGGCCTTCCCGCCGGAACAGATCACCGACCGTGCTTGCCGCCGGCCAAGTGATCGACGGATCCCTGGCCCTCAGATAGCCAAGAACCTTGCGAGGTCCCCAGAAGGGATGGGCCCGGCGGACCTCGGTCAGGCGCGCGGCGATCTCATCCTCAATGGACCAGCCGGGATGCAGTGGTGCCCGGCTGCGGTCTTCAAGGCCCGAAGGCCCCTCCGATCGATACCGCGACAGCCACTTGTAGCCCGTCTTCCGGCTGATGCCGTAAAGAGCGCACAGCTCTGTCATCGTCTCCTCACCGGCAAGGCAAGCCGCAACAAACTGAACCCGCAAATCCATGGCACTGGTCTCTGCAAACGGCATGGCGAGAGCCCTCCTCGCCAGCCAGTGGACCTGTTACCCATGTTGCCGGTCTATTCTGTTACCTAGGTAGCCGGTCTGTACC
>NZ_WIVE01000164.1 GCF_009601025.1 Roseospira navarrensis
CATCGGGATGTGGCCGAGCTGATCGACCGCATCATCAAGGGCAGGAACTCGACGCGCCCCATCTGAGGGTCGCCCCGGCCGCCTAGGGGCGGCCATCTCTTGGATGGCGCCGCGATGCGGCGCCCCGGCCGCCTAGGGGCGGCCACCTCTTGGATGGCGCCGCGATGCGGCGCCGAGGGCCCCGGCCCAGTCGGCCGGTATCAGAGGGAGCCGGCACCCCTGAACCAGTGGAGACCAGGACATGGAACGCCAAAAGATCGACACCGCCCGCCTGGACAAGAACGCACCCATTACGGACGCCGAAATGCGCTGCGCGGGTATTACGCGTATTCCGGCCGATGTTTTCCATTACAAAGAGTACAAATACACGAACCTGAAGGATGCCATGGCCCAGGCGAAACGCGATGCCGATGCGACGCAAAATTAGGAACCGCGAGGTGCCGGCTGGACCTCTTCGGGCCCTTCGACCCATCAATCCCTGAACCAGGGGGGCGAAGCGTTCAACACGGCACGTCATGACGAAGCCAAGTGTCGGACGCGCATCAAGACATGCGGGTCCGCCCGCTGTGACCATCAACACTCAGCGCCAGGACTTCAGGCCATGGGAACGCAAAAAATCGAGCCCGCGAGTACAGAAGAGACCTGTTCGGCGGAGGCTGCCACGCAAACCTCGGGGACCCGGGTCGTGCTTTCACCCGTGGACCCCTTCTACAACCTTTACATGCGGTACGGCAGCATGAAGAATGCCCTTGAGCAGCAAAACAAATACAGTCAATACGGCGAATGGCTTATCCCTTTGCTTCCGGCGCGATCAACATATCGTAGGTGGTGGGTCCCTTGGTCGTGACGATCCCCAGGAG
>NZ_WIVE01000165.1 GCF_009601025.1 Roseospira navarrensis
GTTCACGTTATGTTCTACGCCGTTTCAGGCCACCTGTCACCACATGATGTGGTCCCGGACTCAAAGGGATAAGCCTTCCACCTTATAAAGCTGAAATACCTAGAGAATAGGAATATCTATGTCAGATTCGTCAAAATTTCGGATTCTGGGTAAGGGCTGAGTTGTGTGTCACAACTGCCTAACACGTTTGATCAAGGAGTGCTGCGACGTATTTGGCCCGTTTATGATAGCATATGCATCGGCGGTGCGTGATCTGATTGGGACAAGAATAGTGCGATTCCCCAAGTAAACATCTTCCGCAAATGTCTCGGTCTTGACTTCTGTTATGACCGGGTCAACATACTTTACTAGTTTAGGTGGAAGTCCGCGACGTAACGCGCTGTACTGTCTCCCGGTTCCGCGCTGCATAAATAGCTTTCTCAATACCGTTAGAAGGACCTTTACAGGCTCTGGAAGAGTCGATTTCATCACGGCATCGTTTGTTGCAGTAAATGCTGAATAAGCGTCAACTGAAGTCGATCCTATTAACATACCAGCCGGAACATCGTGTTGGGACGCGGCTCCTTCAATTCTTTCAATAAGACAGTTATAAAATTGGGGGTATTTATTAGAATCTATTGATTTAGAGTTTCGGCCGATCCCTATTGTTCCAATTGTGCAATGCGACAGCCTAATTGCAGAAAAATCCAGTTCTGAATCAACTATTATTGTTTCAAAATGAGAGTCCTGTAGGGTAACTGGATCCCCGGTGTAATCTTCTTGTTGCTCAATTAAAATAGATAAAAGGCTTATCCCTTTGAGTCCGGGACCACATCATGTGGTGACAGGTGGCCTGAAACGGCGTAGAACATAACGTGAAC
>NZ_WIVE01000166.1 GCF_009601025.1 Roseospira navarrensis
GCTGGAATTCGAGCAGGGATCGAGGAAACTTGCTCATGGTCGGGCTCCGGAAATGGCGTGCGTTCACGTTATGTTCTACGCCGTTTCAGGCCACCTGTCACCACATGATGTGGTCCCGGACTCAAAGGGATAAGCCCTTAAAGAGATTTCGAAAATAACAGAGGTTATTACATATTCTATTCTTTCTCAGAATAATGAGGCCAGTATGCTTGAGATTGATACATTAGAGACCAATGCCGGTCTGATTATGGAGCAGTGTGCACAGTATGATAAAGAAAAATCTATTACAAAAGTGGAGCATATCACAAACGCTGTATTTTATTGCATTAAAGTTGTTGTTGATGACAAAGTTTTGTACGCTGTCAAAAAATCTGATTTAGATTGGAAGACGAAAAAGAGAATAAATGTTAGTTCTGTTGTATTTGAGAATTATAGGCTTGATATTGATAATAAGGACAGATTTACAATACACAATACAATTGATTTCTACGTATTTGGCGACAAAACATTTGTACGATCAAAGGGAAATTTCGAATCTATTATGCAGTACAAGGGAACTTACATACGGTGCTTTGAGGATTTGAAAAAGAATCCAGATTTTTGCTCGATTTTCAGTGACATGAAAGCGCTTGACGATTACATTGGGGACAATAAAATTCAACTGCGCCGTATTTCTTCTATTGTTGATAAGGGGCATTATAACAATCCTAGTTTTATGGATAATTTGCGAGCGCTGCACAAAAAATATAAACTCAAAGGCTTATCCCTTTGAGTCCGGGACCACATCATGTGGTGACAGGTGGCCTGAAACGGCGTAGAACATAACGTGAAC
>NZ_WIVE01000167.1 GCF_009601025.1 Roseospira navarrensis
GTTCACGTTATGTTCTACGCCGTTTCAGGCCACCTGTCACCACATGATGTGGTCCCGGACTCAAAGGGATAAGCCTTAAAATAACTTCAGAATTGGCTATTGGGAAACCAGCGAGCCAAGCAGATGCTTTGACATCTAGTGGGGAGCGGTTGCCCGCTAAGTGAGATCTGAATTGTTCCACCACATTTAGCCAGCAAACAAAAGTGGCGTAGCATTCTCTTGATTCGGATAGCTCTTTGAAATATATTATTTCATCGCCATTTATCTTCCAAAACTCTGGATCATTTCCGACAGGCCAATCATATTTATTTGCCACTGTAGCCTTGTAGTGGTCCCACTCCCGCGTAAAAAGCTCCTCTATCTTTCTATAGAACTCGGCTACCTCATTAAACCATTCAGCGCCAAGTTCCGAGAGCGTTGAGTCTTCATCTGGTTTTTTAATCGGAAAAGAACCGGCTTGCTTGAGCGCAGTTGAGCCAACAAGGTCAACGCTGAGAAATAATCTCAGTGTTGGCTGTAGAAACTTTGGGAAAGTATTAACGTCCATATCAGTGTTTCAGGCCAAGAGCTCTCGCGCGAATATTCGCCGCCATCATTGACACTCCGAAGAGAGACGCGACTTCGGTAAAGGCTTATCCCTTTGCTTCCGGCGCGATCAACATATCGTAGGTGATGGGCCCTTTGGTGGTGACGATGCCCAGTAGGGACCGAAAGGCTGCGTGCCGGGTGCGGCGGCGGTTGAAGCGGAAGACGAACTCATCGAGGTAGGCTTGCAGATGCTTGCG
>NZ_WIVE01000168.1 GCF_009601025.1 Roseospira navarrensis
AACGTGTCCCGATCCATGCCCGCCTCCCGCGTTCGGTATCCTTCATGATACCAAATCCGGGAATGCATAGCGAACGCTATTTGAGCCTAACGGAAAGTGCGATTGAGAGGAGATCCCAGGCTCGGGGTGCCGCGACCAATCCCTTTCGAGTGAGCCGATCCAGGGCCGTGGCCCCAATTGACACAGCGTCAGGCGTGTCAGCACGACCAAACAGCACGACCGGCGATTCATGCTGCGCTGTATTGGACTTGATGCGATCAAGAGGGGCGCAATACAATTTCATGACAGATACCCCTCGAACACTTCAAAAGATTCCTGCAGGGTCGAGCGCGCAATCTCACCAATACGTGCCGAATCAAGTGAATGGGCTGCTGTTCGGGCATCGCGAAAGGCTTCAGAGACAGTTTCTCGTATATAGTCTTTCACTTCGCGAAGGCGAGATAGCTCCGAGCCGATACCGGGGGCGTTTTCCCGAAGGTGCTTTCCAACATCCAGATCAAATCGGTTGAAAACATCAAATGCAATATAGCTCTCTATGGCAACTAAGCGCTCTTCTTCAGACAGATTCAGGAGGTCTGCGTCAGGGTGACGGTCAAGTACGTCAGAGAGAGCCTCATTGATGGCAAGGGCTTATCCCTTTGAGTCCGGGACCACATCATGTGGTGACAGGTGGCCTGAAACGGCGTAGAACATAACGTGAACGCACGCCATTTCCGGAGCCCGACCATGAGCAAGTTTCCTCGATCCCTGCTCGAATTCCAGC
>NZ_WIVE01000169.1 GCF_009601025.1 Roseospira navarrensis
CGAAAGGCTGCGTGCCGGGTGCGGCGGCGGTTGAAGCGGAAGACGAACTCATCGAGGTAGGCTTGCAGATGCTTGCGCCGCAGGCCGTGGTAGACGCCAAGCGCCCAGGCCTTCAGGTTGGAGAAGACGCGGTGAATCCAGGGAAGCACGATATGGGCAGCCATGGAGCCGATCACGTGAGGATCGTGGGCGACATCGGCGGACGCAGCGTAGCCGGTCCATCCGTCGGTCTTCATGGTGGAACCGGGTCCGAGGGTGTCTTTCACGACAGCCGCCAGCGTCTTGCCGGAGAAGTCAGGGATGGCGCGCAGGCGGATGCGGCCCGGCCCGCCGTTGGTGACCTCTACGGCGCCTGCGACCAGCATCTTGCCCTGGTGGCTGCGCCCCTGTCCACCGGCGGGCGGATCGTCGTGTGTTCTGAAGGGGATGCTGGTCTCGTCCATCTCCACGAGACCGGACAGCGGCGTGCGCTCCGGGTTGACCATGGCGCTGCGCAGTTTGGCGCACAGCAGCCAGGCGGTCTTGTAGGAGCCCAGCCCCAATTGCGACCGGATCTGGCTGGCCGAGATGCCGTTGGAGTGCGTCGCCATCAGATACGCCGCCCAGAACCACACCGTCAGGGGCAGCTTGCTGCGGTGCATGACCGTTCCCGCCGTGACCGAGGTCTGCCGACCGCAGTCGGCGCACTCCGTGGTCCACGCCTTGGTTTCCAGCGCCCAGCCACGTTTGCCGCCGCACACCGGACAGAC
>NZ_WIVE01000016.1 GCF_009601025.1 Roseospira navarrensis
CTTCATGGCCGCGCTCTCCGCCGTGCGATACAACCCCGACCTCAAGGCCTTCTACGAACGGCTTATCGGAAACAAAAAGACACCAAAAGGCGCACTCCTCGCCGTGGCCAGAAAGCTCGTCACCATCGCAAACGCGGTCCTCCGGCCTCAGCCCGAACCCGCCACAAACTGAGTTGATGACACATTTCAATTTTAGGGGGTCATCCTGAGGGAGCCCCCGCGACCATCGTTGCGATGGTCGCGCGCCTTTGCGGCGACGCGACGCGTCGCCGGGGGCGACCGAAGGATCTCGTGAGGTGGGGTCCCCTTCCACCGTGTCACGGAACGGCAATCCCAGTTCGGAGCCCTGGCGGGGATTGGGCCGGGATTGGCGCGACCCGCGCGGCGTACTATACCAATCCCCTCGACCAAAGCCGGGGGCGCGGATCATTGGCCCCCGGTGCCGCCGCCGTCGCCGCCCAGCCGAGGGGGAACCGCCATGCCGACCGAGGACCAAGCCCTGAGCCTGGCGCAGGGGCTGTGCACCCGCCTGTGTCATGATCTGGCCGGCCCGGTGGGCGCCATCGGGTCCGGGGCGGAGCTGCTGTCCGAGGAAGGCGGCGCGGACCCCCAGGTGGTCGCGCTGCTGTCCGACAGCGCGGCCAGCGCCACCGCCCGCCTGCGGCTGCTGCGCGCGGTGCTGGGCGCGCCGACGGGGCGCGGCCTCGCCCCCAGCGAGGCCAAGGCCCTGCTCGCCGCCCACCTGATGTCGCGGGCGGGCCATGCCCGGGCGCCGAGCCTGGACTGGGGCGTGGTCGGCACCGGCGACGACGACGCCATCCGGGCGCGGGTGCAGGTGCTGCTGAACCTGTGCCTCGCCGCGCTGGACGCCGTGCCCCGCTGCGAGCGGCTGACGGTCACCGACCAGGGCGGCGGATCGTTCGAGGTCACGGCCAGCGGGCCGGGCGCGCCGCGCGAAGCGCCGCTGGGGGCGCTCACCGACGGCGCCGCCGGGACCGACGACGGCGACCTGGATCCGATGACCGTCCAGGCGGTCTACGCCGGCCGGCTGACGCGAGCGCTCGGGTTCGGGCTGCGGGTGGAGCGTCTGCCGGGCGTGCTGCATATCCTGGGGCGGGCGGGTGGCTGACCCGGGTCAGCCCGGCCGCCCCACCGCGCACAACAACCGGATCCTTTATTTTTCCGGAAAGGATTCTCGTGGTATAAGTCACCGGACTATCGTGCGGCATGGTCCGGTTTCGTATGCCCTGTCTTTCCGTGCCCTGTTTTTCCGTGCTTCGTGCTGACCGCCTTGGTGATGACCGCCTTGCGGCCCTTTTTCCGCTGCCAGAAGGCAGGCCCCCCATCGCCCCTCGGATGTCTGTGGCCGGCACGTCGGTCGCCGCGCCCGCCTCCGGGGCTCAGAGGAGAATCCCGATATGGATGATCTGCTCAGCGAATTCCTGACCGAGACCTCGGAAAGCCTGGCCACGCTGGACGTGGAACTGGTCCACCTGGAGCAGAACCCCAACGACCGGGACATCCTCTCCAACATCTTCCGGCTGGTGCACACCATCAAGGGCACCTGTGGGTTCCTCGGCCTGCCGCGCCTGGAGAGTCTGGCGCACGCCGGCGAGAACGTGTTGGGCAAGTTCCGCGACGGGGAACTGGAGGTCTCGGCCGAGGCCGTGACGGTCATCCTGCACACCATCGACCGCATCAAGGACATCCTGAACCACCTGGAGCAGACCGAATCGGAGCCCGAGGGCACCGACCAGGACCTGAAGGAGCAACTGAACGCCCTGGCCGCCGGCCGCTCCATCGCCGACGCGGCCCCGGCCGCCGCCGCCACGCCGCCGGCCGCGAAGGCCGAGCCCGCGCCCTCGGGCGGCGGTCCGGTCCAGGACGACAAAGGATACCCGGTCGCCGCCGAACTGCTCGCCGAGGTGGAAGAGGCCCTGAACAAGGGCAAGCGCGCCGCGACGGAAGAGGAAATCGCCGCCGAGGCCGCCGCCGAGGCCGCGCGCGAAGCCGCCGCCCAGGCCTCCAAGGCCGCCGCCGGCATCCCCGACGATCCGGGCGCGGCCGCCCCGCAGGCCGAGGCCCCCAAGGCCGACGCCCCGAAGGCGGAGGCGCCCAAGGCCAAGAAGGCCCCGCCCGCCAAGGCCGCCGTGCCCGCCAAGACCGATCAGGCCCCCGCCGGCGACGGCGCCAAGAAGGAATCCGTCGCCGCCCAGAGCATCCGCGTCAACGTGGAGCTGCTGGAAAAGCTGATGACCCTGGTCTCGGAACTGGTGCTGACGCGCAACCAGCTCCTCCAGATGGTCCGGGGCAGCGACGATTCGGAATTCGCCGCCCCCCTGCAGCGGCTGTCGCACATCACGTCCGACCTGCAGGAAGGCGTGATGAAGACCCGCATGCAGCCCATCGGCAACGCCTGGGCCAAGCTGCCGCGCATCGTGCGCGACCTGGCCACGGAAATGGGCAAGAAGATCGACCTGCAGATGTTCGGCGCCGACACCGAACTGGACCGGCAGGTGCTGGAGCTCATCAAGGACCCGCTCACCCACATGGTGCGCAACTCCGGCGACCACGGTCTGGAGTACCCGGATGAGCGACTCGGCGCCGGCAAGCCCGAGGTGGGCATCATCAAGCTGAACGCCTATCACGAGGGCGGGCACATCATCATCGAGATTTCCGATGACGGCCGCGGTCTCAATCTGGCGCGCATCAAGGAAAAGGCCGTCGCCAACGGTCTCGCCAGCGAGGCCGAGATCGAGGCCATGAGCGACCAGCAGATCGCCCAGTTCATCTTCAAGGCCGGTCTGTCCACCGCCGAGAAGGTCACCAGCGTCTCCGGGCGCGGCGTCGGCATGGACGTGGTGCGCACCAACATCGAGAAGATCGGCGGCACCGTCGAGCTGAAGACGTGGCCCGGCAAGGGCTCCACCTTCATCATCAAGATCCCGCTGACCCTGGCCATCGTGTCCGGCCTGATCGTGGAAAGCTCGGGCGAGCGCTTCGCCATCCCGCAGATCTCGGTCCTGGAACTGGTGCGCGTCACCGACAAGTCCGAAACCCGCATCGAGCGCATCAACCGCGCCCCGGTGCTGCGCCTGCGCGACCGCCTGTTGCCGCTCACCTCGCTCGCCGTGCTGCTGCGCCTGGACGAGGACCGCGACAGCATCGAGGATGAGGTCAAGGGCCAGGACGAGACCTTCATCGTCGTCACCCAGGTCGGCACCTATACCTTCGGCATCATCGTGGACCGGGTGTTCGACACCGAGGAAATCGTGGTCAAGCCGGTGGCGCCCATCCTGCGGCACATCAGCATGTTCTCGGGCAACACGATCCTCGGCGACGGCAGCGTCATCATGATCCTGGACCCCAACGGCATCGCCGGGGCGATCGGGGAGACGACCATGGGCACCGCCGGCGCCGCCGCCGAGACCATGACCGCCCGCGAGGGCCATACGGCCACCGACACCACCTCGCTGCTGATCTTCCGCGCCGGCTCCAACGAGCTGAAGGCCGTGCCGCTGGGGCTGGTGGCCCGCCTGGAGGAAATCGAGGTCGAGAAGGTCGAATACAGCTACGGCAAGCCGGTGGTGCAGTACCGGGGCGAGCTGATGCCGCTGATCGGCGTGGACGGCATGATGGGCATGAAGACCGAGGGCCGGCAGCCGGTGCTCGTGTTCTCCGACCGCGAGCGCTCCATGGGCCTGATGGTGGACGAGATCGTCGATATCGTGCAGGAGCACCTGAAGGTCGAGCTGAAGGCCGAGCAGATGGGCGTGATCGGCACGGCCGTCCTGAACGGCAAGGCGACCGACATCATCGACACCGGCTACTATCTGACCCAGGCGTTCGGCGACTGGTTCGGCAGCCTGGACGGCCAGGAGCAGGGCGGCGGCAAGGCGCGGTCGGTGCTGATGGTCGATGACAGCCCGTTCTTCCGCAACCTGCTCAGCCCGCTGCTGTCTGCCGCCGGCTTCAACGTCACCACGGTGGGCAGCGCGGCCGAGGCCCTGGACCTGCACGAGCGCGGCAAGACCTACGACGCCATCATCAGCGACATCGAGATGCCGGAGATGAACGGCTTCGAGTTCGCCGAGGCGGTGCGCGAAACGGCCAACTGGTCCGAGTTGCCGCTGATCGCCCTGTCCTCGCATGCCACCGAACAGGACCTGGAACGCGGCCGCGCGGCCGGGTTCGACGACTACGTGGCCAAGTTCGACCGCGACGCCCTGCTGGTCTCGCTGCAGCAGATCATTGCCGAGCGGACGGGCGAGCACCAGGACGCGGACACCGGCGCGATCTAGGCGCCGGCCATCGCGGAGACCCGTAGGGCGGGTTCGCCGCGCCCGTTTCCCTTGGGAAACGCGGCGGGGCAACCCGCCGACGGCGGAGACCCGCGGGGACTCCGTGGCGCCTCAGTCCAACGGTGAGAGGGTCCGTCCCTCGCCGTCTCTTTCGGGCTGTGTCCGCCGCCGCTGCTGACCTTTGCCGGTTGCGTCGATACGCGGACCGCTCTGTGTTCTTCGTGTCTCTGTGGTGAACCCTGCGCCGCCGAACCGGGGAACACACCACAGAGGCACAAAGGACACGGAGCGTTGGTCACTCGGCCGATCCCGTCGGCAGGCTGACGAAAGGGGGTTCGCGAGGACCGGCGAAGGCGGCGCGATGCCAGGGTTTCGGGCGGGTGATCACCGCCCGCCCGGCATCATGGCCGGATCCCCCGCCGCCGCGCCTACTCCGCCGCCCCGGCGGTGGTGGTGGCGGTGGCGTCCTCCTTGACCTTCTGGGTCGAGCGCGCCCCGCCCGAGCTGCCGGCCGCGTTCAGGCGGCGCACCCGGTTCACCGACGACAGGATGGCGTTCAGCGAGGCCTGCACGATGTTGGTGTGCCGTCCGACGCCGTACATGGGCGCGTGCCCCTCGGCCTTCATCTCCACATAGGCATAGGCCTGCGCGTTGGCGCCCACGCCGAGCGCGTGCTCGGAGTAGTTCACCACCTCAAGCGCCATGCCCAGGTCCTGGCGCAGGGCATCGACGAAGGCATCCAGCGGGCCGTTGCCGCGCCCGCTGATCTTCCGCTCTTGGCCGCTGACGCTCAGCACGGCGTCCAGCACGCGCACGTCCGAGGCGTGGGTGTCGGGCACGGTGCGGTATTCCTTCAGCGCCATGTCGCCTGGATGCTGGGCGAGGTACTCCCCTTCGAAGATGTCCCACAACTGCTTGGCCGTGACCTCGCCTTCGCTCTCGTCGGTGATGTGCTGCACCACGCCGGAGAACTCGACCTGCAGGGTGCGCGGCATCTGAAGGGCGTGGTCCCGCTCCAGGATATGCGCCACGCCGCCCTTGCCGGACTGGCTGTTGATGCGGATGACGGCCTCGTACGTCCGGCCCACGTCGGTCGGGTCGATGGGCAGGTACGGCACCTCCCACACGCCGCTGTTGGACTGGCGCAGGGCGCGCAGGCCCTTGTTGATGGCGTCCTGGTGCGAGCCCGAGAACGCCGTGAACACCAGTTCGCCGGCGTAGGGGTGGCGCGGATGGATCGGCAGGCGGGTGCAGTACTCGGACATCCGGACCAGCTCCGGCATGTTGGAGCAGTCCAGGCCCGGGTCGATCCCCTGCGTGAACATGTTGAGCGCCAGTGTGACCAGGTCCACGTTGCCGGTGCGCTCGCCGTTGCCGAACAGGGTGCCCTCGACGCGCTGGGCTCCGGCCATGAGCGCCAGTTCCGTGGCGGCGATGCCGGTGCCCCGGTCGTTGTGGGGGTGGACCGAAATGATGAGGCTGTCCCGGTTCTTCACGTGCCGGCAGAACCATTCGATCTGGTCGGCATAGACGTTCGGGGTGGCCATCTCCACCGTGCTGGGCAGGTTGACGATCAACCGCTTGTCGGGCGTGGGCTGATAGACATCCATGACCGCCTCGACGATCTCCACCGCGAAGTCCAGTTCGGTGCCGGTGAAGCTCTCGGGCGAGTACTGGTAGACGATCTCGGTGTCGGTCTCGTCGGCGAGGCGGTGGATCAGTTCGGCGCCCTGGCGGGCGATGTCGATGATCCCGGGGCGGTCCATGCCGAACACCACGCGGCGCTGCAGCGTCGAGGTCGAGTTGTAGACGTGGACCACCGCGCGCTTGCAGCCCTCCAGCGCCTCGAAGGTGCGACGGATGAGCGGTTCGCGCGCCTGCACGAGCACCTGAAGGGTGACGTCCTCGGGCACCATGTCGTGCTCGATCAGGTAGCGGGCGAAATCGAAATCGGTCTGCGAGGCGGCCGGGAAGCCGATCTCGATCTCCTTGAAGCCCATCGCCACCAGGGCGTTGTACAGCCGCGCCTTGCGCTCGATGCCCATGGGCTCGACCAGGGCCTGGTTGCCGTCGCGCAGGTCCACCGAGGCCCAGATGGGCGGCTGGGTGATGGTCGCCGACGGCCAGCGGCGGTCGGGGAGGGCGATGGGCGGGAACGGTTTGTACTTGGTGGTGGGGTCCACTCGCATGGGACGGTCTCCGGTCGTCGCGGGGGCGTCTGTCGCCCGGGTCTACAGGATCATCTACAGGAATCGGGGCGTGGCCGTGATACGGCCGCCGGCGGGCCACGGCGAAGCGGGCCGGCGACCGCGCCCTAGTCGCGGCGGCGCGGGACGCGCGACAGGCGCGGCGGGAGACGGGCGGCCCGGATCGGCCGGACGGTCGGGATGGGAGCTCATGGGGCGGACCTTGCGGGACGGCGGGGCTCTGGACGGGCCGTGGGCAGTGCGGAGCACACGCGCACGGTGGGGCTCGCTAGCGGCTTAGAGCCAGCGAGAGGTCCAGGCGTAGGGCCAGCGTCCTGATCGGCAGGGTCGTGAACATACGGGAGACGATGGCGATCCGGGACGGAGGCGTCAAGCCCTGAATGCCCGCGCCCAGGGCAACGGGTTCAGGTTAACATGACGGCCTGTTCCGCGCCGCCTGAGCAGGCCTCTCGAGATCCCTCGTCTCGCTTCGCTCACTCGGGATGACACACTAAAATGATAGGATGTCATCCTGAAGCCGCGAAGCGGCTGAAGGATCTCGGGGTGCAGGTCTCCGACCCCCTGCAAAGACCTGGAAGAGCGATCCCGTTCACCTGAGCCCGTCGCCCTGTGCCCGCGCCGCCGAGGCCATCGGATGTCGGGCGGGTTCGCCCCGCCCATTTCCCAGGGGGAAATTGTGGCGGGGCAACCCGCCGCAAGGCAGCGATACGGCGGGTTGGGCCTTCGGCGCGAACCCGCCCTACAAGGTCTCGCCGGTCGCCAAACGTGCCTTCACCCGGTTGCCCTGTCCCTGCCCCGGCGCCGCCGTCAGGTCCCGCAGAAGGTGCGGTAGCGCCCGGGGCCGGCCGGGTCCGGGGCGGTGTAGGCCTCCAGACCCGGGCGGGGCTCATGGGGGGCCGCCAGCACGGCCAGCAGGGCGTGCAGGGGGGCGAGATCATCCCGCTGGGTGGCGGCGGCCAGGGCGTCTTCCACGATGTGGTTGCGCGGGATGTAGGCCGGGTTGGCGCGGCGCATCGCCGCCACCGTCGCGGCGTCCGCCTCGCCCCGCCGGGCCCGCCAGCGGTCCAGCCACGCCCGGGCGCGGTCGTCCGGATGCGACCCCGCCGCGCCGGGCAGCGTGCCGGCGTTCGTCAGGGTCCGGAAGGTGTTGGTGTAGTCCGCCCCGGTCTCCTGCATCCAGGCCAGCAGGTCGTCGATCAGGCTGCCGTCCTCCGGCGCGGCGTCCGGCAGCCCCAGCTTGCGGCGCATCATGGCGGTCCAGCGGGTCTCGTACAGGTCGCGGAACGCGCCGATGGCCTCCTCCGCCCGGGTCACCGCCTGATCGGCGTCGGTGTGGATCAGGGGCAGCAGCGCCTCGGCCAGCCGCGCCAGGTTCCATTGCGCGACGGCCGGCTGGTTGCCGAAGGCGTAGCGACGGCCGTGGTCGATGGAGCTGAACGCGGTCGCCGGGTCATAGGCGTCCATGAAGGCGCAGGGGCCGTAGTCGATGGACTCGCCCGACAGCGTCATGTTGTCGGTGTTCATGACGCCGTGGACGAAGCCGACGCGCATCCAGTCCACCACGAGGTCCGCCTGCCGCGCCGCCACCCGGCCGAGCAGGGCGAGCGCCTGGGCGTCCGGCGATGCCTCGGACAGGTCGGGGTCGTGGCGCTCGATCGCATAGCGCACCAGCGCCGCCAGCCCCGCCGTGTCGCGCCGGGCGGCGGCGTACTGCACCGTGCCCACGCGCAGATGGCTGGCCGCGACCCGGGTCAGCACGGCGCCCGGCAGGGCATCCTCGCGGTAGACCGGCTCGCCCGTGGCCACGACCGCCAGACTGCGGGTGGAGGGAATGCCGAGGGCGTGCAGGGCCTCGCTGATGACGTATTCCCGCAGCATCGGCCCCAGCGCCGCGCGGCCGTCGCCCATGCGCGAATAGGGCGTGCGGCCCGAGCCCTTGAACTGGATGTCCACCCGGCGGCCGTCCGGGGCCAGGTGTTCGCCGAGGACGATGGCGCGGCCGTCGCCCAGCATGGTGAAGTGCCCGAACTGGTGCCCGGCGTAGGCCTGGGCGAGGGGCGTCGCGCCCTCCGGCAGCGCGTTGCCGGCGAACAGGGCCGCCAGGGTGTCGGCGTCCGGGGTGGCGTCGGCCGGAGCCAGGCCGAGCGTCGCCGCCAGCCCGTGATTGAAGATCACCAGCCGGGGCGCGCGCACCGGCGTGGGGCCGAGGCGGGTGTAGAAGGCGTCGGGCAGGCGGGCATAGCTGTTGTCGAACCGCCAGGTCAGGGCCGTCATGGGCGGGGGGTCCTTGTTCTCCTGATCGGCGAAGAACCGGACTCGCCCGGTTCTTCGCCTCCGCCGCTTCGCGGCGCCGGCGCGGTCGCGCCGGCCGCTCGGCGACCAGACCAGGCTGGTCGCCGAGCGGGACTGCACTCTCCCCGTCGAGGTGGGAACGCGGGGCGGCCCGTCCAAGGCCCGCGCGCGCGGGGGGCGGTTACATCCGCGCGAAGCGGTGCAGGCCCAGCCCGCGGATGTCGATGGCCGGGACCCGCCCGGCGATCAGGTCGGCGGTGATCTGGGCCGAGCCCGCCGCCATGGCCCAGCCCATATGGCCGTGCCCCGTGTTCAGGAACAGGTTGTCCAGGCCCGGCACCGGCCCCAGCAGCGGCACCGAATCGGGCGTGGATGGCCGCAGGCCGCACCAGGGTTCGGGGTTGCTGTAATCGCCGCCCTCGGGGAACAGGGCGCGGGCGTTGCGCAGGGTCAGGGCCACCCGGGCCGGGTTCATGTCGGTGGTCCAGCCCTCGAAGGCGGCGGTGCCCGCGCAGCGCAGCCGGTCGCCCAGCCGCGCGTAGACCATGCGCACCTCGTCGTCGATGAGGCTGACCGTGGGGGCCCCGGTGGCCCCCCGGGTGTCCAGGGTGATGGAATAGCCCTTGGCCGGGTAGATCGGCAGCGCCAGCCCGATGGTGCGGGTGACCCGGGGCGAATGGCTGCCCAGCGCCAGCACCACCGCGTCGGCGGAGATGGGGCCGTCGCTGGTCGTCGCCCCCATGACCGCGCGCCGCGTCCTCAGCGAGCGATAGAGCCCGTGCACCGTCACCCCATAGCGGAAGGTGGCCCCGTGCCGCCGCGCCTCGGCCGCCATGGCGCTGGTGAAGCGGTGGGCGTCGCCGGTCTCGTCGCCCGGGCTGTAGAACGCCCCGGCCAGCGAGGGCGCGGCGTGGGCCAGCGCCGGTTCCATCGCCACGGCCTCGTCCACCGAGATGGGGCGGCGCTCCAGCCCGGCCAGGGTCATCACGTCGGCGACGGCGCGCGCCCGCGCGAAGCCGCGTGGGTCGCGGTGGATGTGGATGATGCCCGTCTGAAGCGCGTCGTAGTCCGGGTCGATGGCCTCGCGCAGGACGGCCATGCGCTCCCGGCTGTACAGGGCGAGGCGCACCGCCCGTTCCATGTTGCGGGTCTGGGCGCCGCGTCGGCAGTTGAGCAGGAAGCGCAGCATCCAGGACCACAGGGCGGGGTCCGGCCGCAGCCAGCAGACCTGCAACGGGGCGTCGGCGCGCGCCAGCCACTTGAGCAGCAGGCGCGGCACGTGCGGCCCGGCCCAGGGCTCGGCGTGGCTGGCGGCGAGCTGGCCGCCGTTGGCGTAGCTGGTCTCCAGGCCGGGACCGGGCTGGCGGTCCACGACGGTGACCGCGTGCCCGTCCCGGGCCAGCAGACAGGCGGTGGTCGCGCCGATCACCCCGGCGCCGAGGACGAGGACGTGCAAGGAGGAGACTCCGCTCGACCACAGGGCGCGATCGGCATGCCGGGCGCGTGGAGGACCGCCCCCACCTGGGGCGGCGCCCCGCGCGCGCCGGCCCGACCGGCCCCGCCGGTCAATCCTTCAGGGCCGCGACCCCCGGCAGGGTCTTGCCTTCCAGCCACTCCAGGAAGGCGCCGCCGGCCGTGGAGACGTAGGAGAACTGGTCCCCCACCCCCGCGTTGGCCAGGGCCGAGACGGTGTCGCCGCCGCCGGCCACGGTCAGCAGCGTCCCTTCGGCGGTCATCTTGGCGGCCGCCTGGGCGACGGCGTTGGTGGCGGCGTCGAAGGGCTTGATCTCGAACGCGCCCATGGGGCCGTTCCAGACCAGCGTCTTGCAGCCGGCCAGCTTCTGGATGACCGTCTGTGCGGACAGCGGGCCCACATCCAGGATCATCCTGTCCGCCGGCACGGCGTTGATGTCCACGGTCTCGTTGGCGGCCCCCTCCTTGAACTCGGCGGCGACCACGGCATCCACCGGCAGCACGATCTCGCAGGATTCGGCCTTGGCCTTCTCCAGGATGGCGCGGGCGGTGTCGGCCATGTCCTTCTCGCACAGACTGGAGCCGACCTCGACGCCCTGGGCGTGCAGGAAGGTGTTGGCCATGCCGCCGCCGATCACCAGCATGTCCACCTTGGCGACCATGTTGCTCAGCAGGTCCAGCTTGGACGAGACCTTGGCGCCGCCGACGATGGCGGCCACCGGGCGGACCGGGTTTTCCAGCGCCTTGGCGAGCGCCTTCAACTCGGCTTCCATCAGGCGGCCGGCGGCCGAGGGCAGCAACTGGGCCAGGAACTCGGTGGAGGCGTGGGCGCGGTGCGCGGACGAGAAGGCGTCGTTGACGTACAGGTCGCCCAGCTCGGCCAACTGGCGGGCGAACGCGGGGTCGTTCTTCTCCTCGCCGGCGTGGAAGCGCACGTTTTCCAGAAGCGCCACGTCGCCGGGCGCCAGGCCGTTGACCAGGGTTTCGGCGCCCGCGCCGATGCAGTCGTCGGCGAAGGCGACGGAGACCCCGCCCAGCGCCTGGGACAGCGGCTCCAGCACCGGACGCAACGTATAGTCCGGATTGCGCTGGCCCTTGGGGCGGCCGAAGTGGGACATGATGACGACGCACGCGCCCTTGTCCATCAGGGCCTTGATGGTCTCGGCGGAGCGGTCGATTCGGGTGGTGTCGGTCACGACACCGTCGCGGACCGGCACGTTCAGGTCGGCGCGCACCAGCACGCGCTTGCCGTTCACGTCCAGGTCGTCGATGGTCTTGAACTCGGGCATGAGCGTCTCTCCGGATCACAGCGGGCCAGACGGGCCGCACCCCTTCAGACCGCGCCCGCGCACCCGGACCCGGGCACGCGGGCGAGGCCCCTGGGGGCGGTCCGCCGTCGCGGTCTTTTCCCTCGGACGGCCGACGCTAGATGGTCTTGGCCATCGCGATGGCGGTGTCGGCCATGCGGGTGGAGAAGCCCCACTCGTTGTCGTACCAGCTCATGACGCGGACGAAGGTGCCGTCGATCACCTTGGTGCCGGTGGCGTCGAACACCGAGCTGAAGTCATTGTGGTTGAAGTCGCTGGAGACCAGCGGCCCGGTATTGACGTCCAGCACACCCGTCAGCGGGCCGGCCGCGGCGGTGGTCATGGCGGCGTTGATCTCGTCGGCGCTGGCGGACTTGGTCAGCTCGCACTTCAGGTCCACGAGCGAGACGTTCGGAGTCGGCACGCGGATGGCGACACCGTCCAGCTTGCCGGCCAGTTCGGGCAGCACCAGACCCACCGCCTTCGCGGCCCCGGTCGAGGTCGGGATCATGTTGTCGGCCGCACCGCGGGCGCGGCGCAGGTCCTTGTGCAGGGTGTCCACGGTGCGCTGGTCGCCGGTGTAGCTGTGGATGGTGGTCATGAAGCCGCGCACCAGGCCGAACTGGTCGTTCAGCACCTTGACCACCGGAGCCAGGCAGTTGGTGGTGCACGAGGCGTTGGACACCACGGTGTGCGCGGCGGTGAGCTGGTCGTGGTTGACGCCGTAGACCACGGTCAGGTCGGCGCCGCTGGCCGGCGCGGAGACCAGCACGCGCTTGGCGCCGGCGTCCAGATGGAAGGCGGCCTTGTCGCGGTCCGTGAAGATGCCCGTGCACTCCATCACGATGTCCACGCCCAGGTCGCCCCAGGGCAGGTTCTTCGGGTCGCGCTCGGCCAGGACCTTGATGGCCTTGCCGTTGACGACGATGGAATCCTCGGTGGACGACACGTCCATGGGCAGCACGCCGTGGACGGTGTCATACTTGAGAAGGTGCGCATTGGCCTCCGCGGAGCCGAGGTCGTTGATCGCCACCACCTCGATGTCGGTGCGGCCATGCTCCAGCAGCGAGCGGAGCACGAGACGTCCAATGCGGCCGAAGCCGTTGATGCCAACACGAACAGCCATTCAGTGTTCCTCCTCGAAGACGCGGTCCGGGGGACGGGTCTTTGTCTTTGATGTGACGATTGAGAGGCGGCTTCCGCGCAGGACGACTCGCGTCGGGAAACGGGGGGTCCGACGCGCCTTCCTCCCATCCAACCGGCGGGCCCCATCGCAACGGACGCGAAACAAGGCCCGGCCGGGGGAAACCTGCCCTCCAGGGTGGCGACACCCTAGCAGAGCGCTCCGAATTTTCCCACCCCCAAGCGACCGACCGCGACCCACGACAATCCCATGACATCGCGGGGGTTCCGGCGTTACGCTCGCCCGTCCGACGCCAGGGGGAGGCCGCCATGTTCCGCACTGCCGAACTGGGCCGCAAGGTCAGCAAGGAAGAGTTCGACCGTCAGGCCGGACCGTTGCGCATCGAACTGCTGGAACTGCAGCAGACCCTGCGCGCGGCGGACTTTCCGGTGATCCTGGTGTTCGCCGGCGTGGAGGGCGCCGGCAAGAGCGAGAGCATGAACCTGCTCAATGAATGGCTCGACCCGCGCTGGATCGTCACCCGGGCCTACGGGCCGCCCTCGGACGAGGAGCGCGAGCGCCCCGAGTTCTGGCGCTTCTGGCGCGACCTGCCGCCCAAGGGGCGGATCGGCCAGTTTCTGTCGGCCTGGTACTCCCGGCCCTTCATGGAGTTCGCCACCGCCGCCATCGACGACACCACCTTTGACGAGCGCATGACGCGGGTGCAGGCGTTCGAAAAGACCCTGGCCGACGACGGCGCGCTGATCCTGAAGTTCTGGATGCACCTGGGCAAGGACGCCCAGAAGAAGCGCCTGAAGTCGCTGGAGAAGGACCCGCGCCAGAGCTGGCGCGTCACCGCCCAGGACTGGAAGAACTGGGAGATGTACGACTCCTTCATCCGCGCGGCCGAACAACTGATCGCGCGCACCTCGGTGTCGGCGGCGCGCTGGACCATCGTCGAGGGCCAGGACGACCGCTACCGGGCGCTGACCGTGCTGTTCAGCCTGCGCGACGCCCTGTTGCACCACCTGGAGCGCCGCCGTCTGCAGCGCCAGACCCGGACCGAGGCCTACGCCAGCCTGGTCGCCCGTGATGCGACCGGCCCCGGGGCGCGGGCCGCCGCCGGTGTCGGCGCCGGGATGGGCGGGCAGGTGCTGCCCAATCTGGTGGCGGGGCTGCCGACCGTGCTCGACACCCTGAAGATGGACAGCGCCCTGGAGAAGAAGGACTACCGCGCCGGCCTGGCCCAGCAGCAGGGGCGGATTGCCTTGCTTCAGCGCCGGGCCCGGGTCCAGGGGGTGTCCACCGTGCTGGTGTTCGAGGGCTGGGACGCCGCCGGCAAGGGCGGCTCCATCCGCCGCCTGACGCAGGCCCTGGATGCCCGGCAGGTGCAGGTGATCCCGGTCGCCGCGCCCACCGACGAGGAACGCGCCCAGCATTACATGTGGCGCTTCTGGCGCCAGTTGGGCCGCGCCGGCCGGGTCACCGTGTTCGATCGCTCGTGGTACGGCCGCGTGCTGGTGGAGCGCGTGGAGGGTTTCGCCGCCGAGGACGAGTGGGCGCGCGCCTACGCCGAGATCCGCGATTTCGAGGAACAGATGGTGCAGCACGGCATGGTGCTGTGCAAGTTCTGGCTGCACATCACCAAGGACGAACAGCTTTCCCGGTTCAAGACCCGCGAAGAGACCCCGTACAAGCGCTGGAAGCTGACCGAGGAGGACTGGCGCAATCGGGAACAGTGGGAGGCCTACGAGCACGCCATCAACGAGATGGTGGAGCGCACCAGCACCCACACCGCGCCCTGGACCCTGGTCGAGGCCAACGACAAGCGCCACGCCCGCGTCAAGGTGATCCGGACCGTGGCCGACGCCATGGAACGCGCGATCGGCAAGCCCAAGGGGTCGGGGTGACGCGGTAGGGCGGGGCACCCCGCCGCATTGCCGCCACGCGGCGGATTTCCGGATGGTGGTGGTCAGGCTCCTCACCCCCTCCTCAGCCCTCCCCATTCCATGGCGATCACGTCCACTCCTATTTTTCGAACCGGAGCGGCCGTCTCCGGCACGATGATGGAGGGCGATCCCTATGATGATTGAGCCGCGCTCTTGGTGTTCTTTGTGTCTTGGTGGTGAATGATCCGACGCTGCCGGATCATCCAGCGCCCTCCCTGAAGACGTGTGAATCAGATAGGCATTCCCTGGGCAGGGAGTCCGGTGGGCGTTGCGTGGACCCGGACTCCTGCCCCATTGATGGGGGAGGTCGGGAGGGGGGCCGGGCGGCGACCGCGACGCCAGAGGGGCGGCCCGGACCGGGCGGAAAAATGTCCCGGGGTGCCGTCCCGTCCGGTCTCCGGATTCGCGGGATGGTCTCGGCGGGGCCGCACCGAAAGGCCTGAGGGCCGACATGGTGCTCTGAACCCGTGGCCCCGGGCGCTGTCGCCGGGGCCTCGACAGGACGGACGGGCGTGCCTACATCTGGCCCGAAATGATTGCCGTCCCCGGCCCTCAGACCAGGAATCCCGCCATGGCCGCCACCGAGACCCTGACTTCGGACCGCCCCGACGCCGCCGCCCCCGAGGAGGTGGTGCCCGCGCCCGATGCGCTGGCCATCACCCCGGCCTGCGCCGCCCGCGTCAAGACGCTCATCGACGGCGAGGGCGGCGACCCCGCGCTGATGCTGCGCGTGATCGTGGATGGCGGCGGCTGCTCCGGGTTCCAGTACCGCTTCGACCTGGACCGCACGGTGGCCGAGGACGACCGCGTGTTCGCCGAGCACGGCATCCGTCTGGTGATCGACGAGGCCTCGCTGGAGCTGCTGGGCGGCTCGGTCGTGGACTACGTCGAGGACCTGATGGCCGCCGCCTTCACCATCCGCAATCCCAACGCCACCGCCACCTGCGGCTGCGGCACGTCGTTTTCGGTTTAGGAGGCGTCGCCTCCGCCGCGCCTCGCGGCGCCGCTGCGGTCGCCCTTGCCTCGCCCCAGTCCGGCGTCATGCTGACCGTTGAGGCCACGGCACAGGAAGAACAGGCAGAGAGAGCATGCGGCGGCGATGGGTGGTCCCGATCCTTCTGGGACTGGCGATGAGTCTGGGGGCCATGGACGGCGACAGCACGGCAAACGCCCAGGTCCCGACCAGCGCGCGCGCCGCGCAGGCCATGGCGCGGGTGACCCCGGACCTGAAGGCCGACGTGGCGGCCGCCGACCTGCCCTGGGGCGCGCCGGTGTTCCTGCGCGTGTTCAAGCACGAGCGGGTGCTGGAAGCCTGGCTGGAGACCGCGCCCGGCGGGCCGTTCACTCTGTTCCGGACGTGGCCGGTCTGCGCCGTTTCGGGCGATCTGGGGCCCAAGACCGCCGAGGGCGACGGGCAGGCGCCGGAAGGATTCTACTTCGTGCCGCCGGGCCGGATGAACCCCCACAGCCGCTTTCACCTGTCATTCAACCTGGGCTACCCCAACGCCTTTGAGCAGGCCCGGGGCTGGACCGGCAGCGCGCTGATGGTGCACGGGGACTGTGTGTCGATCGGGTGCTTCGCCATGGGCAAGCGCCTGCTGCCGATCGGGGCGGACCGCAACGACCCGATCAACGAGATCTGGACCCTGATGACGGCGGCCTTCGAGCACGGCCAGCCCTTCGTGCGGGTCCATGCGCTGCCGTTCCGCCTGACGCCGGAGGCGCTGGCGGCGCGGGCGGATCATCCCTGGGCGGGCTTCTGGGCCAATCTGGCCGAGGGATCCCGCTGGTTCGAGGACACCGGCCGCCCGCCGGACGTGACCGTGCGCGACGGCCGCTACGTCTTCGGGGCGGATTAGAGCGGGCCCACCAGTCACGCCCGCCCAGCGATCGGGGTGACCCTGCCCGATGGCATGGGTTCGGTTTGATCGAAATCAATGTGGGGTCCGGGACAGGAGCGTAACAGAGTTTCCTCATACACGGTCCGGCGTGCGGCCGGACTCCACGCCCCCGGGGCGCGGCGGCGGATCGCGGACGGTGCGCGCCGCCGTGTGATCCTGGGGCCGTGCGATCAGGAAAAGGGTCAGCAGGCATGACGGCACCCGACAGCGTGGCCCGGACGGCCACCGGCGGCGCAAAGCCGGGCGAAACAGGCGGATCGGACGGCCAGCCCGCGAAAATCTCCCTCTACGGCGATTACGAGAAGGTCTACCCCCGCAAGAGCGAGGGCCCGTTCCGCCGCATCAAGACGGCGATGAACTGGGTGTTGCTGTCGATCTTCTTCATAGGGCCGTGGCTGCGCTGGGACCGGGGATCGGATGCGCCCGATCAGGCCATCCTGATCGACATGCCGGGGCGCAAGGCCTACTTCTTCGCCATCGAGATCTGGCCGCAGGAGGTCTACTACCTCACCGGCCTGCTGGTGCTGGCGGCGATCTCGCTGTTCTTCGTCACCGCCCTGCTGGGGCGGGTGTGGTGCGGCTTCGCCTGCTTCCAGACCGTGTTCACCGACATCTTCGTGGCCATCGAACGCGCCATCGAGGGCGACCGCAGCACCCGCATGCGCCAGGATCGGGGCCGGATGACCGGCGCCCATCTGCGCCGCAAGGTGGTCAAGACCGCGGCCTGGCTGGGCGTGGCCTTTCTGGTCGGGCTGGGCTTCACGCTCTATTTCGGCAACGCGCCCTCTCTGCTGCTGGATATCCTGACCTTCGACACCGGGCTGGCGCCCTACGGCACCATCGCGGTGGTGGGCGGCTTCTGCTTCCTGCTGGCCGGGTACGCCCGCGAGCAGGTGTGCATCTACATGTGCCCCTATGCCCGCTTCCAGTCGGCGATGGTGGACGACGAGTCCATGATCGTGACCTACGAGGCGTGGCGCGGCGAGCCGCGCGGCAAGGCCCGCAAGACCGAGGACTTCAGCCAGCGCGGCCACTGCGTGGATTGCACGCTATGCTATCAGGTCTGCCCCACGGGCGTGGACATCCGCAAGGGCACCCAGCTCGCCTGCATCGGCTGCGGCCTGTGCGCCGACGCCTGCGACAGCATCATGGACCGCTTCGACCTGCCCCGGGGGCTGGTCCGGTTCGACTCGGTCAAGAACCAGGCCCGCCGCGTCCAGGGCGAGCCGGTCACCGTGCGCTGGCTGCGGCCGCGCACCCTGATCTACACCGCCGCCCTGGCCATCGCGGTCGTGGTCATGGCGGTCGCGCTGAGCACGCGCTCACGGCTTGAGGTGAACATCCAGGCCGAGCGCAGCCCGCTCTATGTGCAACTCTCGGATGGCTCGATCCGCAACGGCTATACCGTCAAGATCCTGAACATGGAGCGCATCGACACGCCGTTCGTGCTGGCCGTCGAGGGTCTGCCCGAGGCCGAGATGGACGTGATCGGCTACGACACCGATCCCGGCCAGGACGCGCGGGCGACCCTGCCGGTCACGGGCGACAGCGTGGGCTCGTTCCGGGTGTACGTGTCGGCGCCGCCGGAGACGCTGGACGGCGCGGCGACCCCGTTCACGTTCCGGGTGGAGAACGCGGCGACGGGCGAAACCACCACCCAGTCGGCCAACTTCAACGCGCCGGAGTAGCGCGCTCCGGGGCCGCCCGCCGTCCCGGCGGGCGGCATCAGGGGGCTTCGGGATATGCCAGGAGGCGGGCGCACAGGCCGCGCAGGTCGATGACCGTGATGTCCCCGGACTTCCGGTATTCGTCGTCGCCGGAATAGACAATGAACGATCGGTCGGGTCTCAGGTCGTCGCAGGCATGATGGAAACCGCGGTCAAGCTTCGGGGTCAGGCCGCGCTTGATCTCGACGGCCCACCGCGTCCCGCCGGGGAGATCAAGGAGGAGGTCGATCTCCGCCCCGGCGGTGGTGCGGTAGAAACTTGCCTCCGTGCCCGCCGGCGCCGCGCCCAGCAGGTTTTCGATGACGAAACCCTCCCAGCTTCCGCCCGCCACCGGATGGCCGAGCACGGCGTCGCGATCGCCGAGCCCGAGAAGGCTGTGGATGATGCCGGAATCGCGGACATAGACCTTGGGCGAGCGGACGAGGCGTTTGCCGACATTGGCATGAAACGGCGGCAGGCGGCGCACCAGCAGCAGGTCAACCAGCAGGTCGAGATAGCGCGCGACGGTCTTGCCATCGACGGCCAGCCCCCGGCCCAGATGCGCGGCGTTCAGCAAGCCGCCCTGGTCATGGGCGAGCATGGTCCAGAACCGCCGCAGAGTCTCCGCCGGAATGCGCGGGCCGAGGTCGGGGATGTCGCGTTGCAGATAGGTCCGGATGAAGGCCTCGCGCCAGACCGTGCTGGCCTCGTCGCTGTCGGCGAGAAAGCTGTCCGGAAAACCGCCGCGCACCCACAGACGTTCACGCGCCGCCGGATCGACCTCCAGCACGTCGAGCGGGTTGAGGTCCACATAGGCGATGCGCCCGGCCAGACTCTCCCCGGACTGACGCAGCAGGTCCATGGACGCGGAGCCGAGCAGCAGGAACTGTCCGGCCTTGCGGCCCTTGCGCCGCCCCTTGTCGATCAGGCCGCGCAGCGCCTGGAACAGCTCCGGCATGCGCTGAACCTCGTCGAGGATGACGAGTTTGTCTGAATGGCCGGAGAGGTAATAGACGGGGTCGTCGAGCTTCTCGCGGTCGGGCGGGGATTCGAGGTCGAGATAGACGCTCTCCCGCCGTTCCGCGATCCATTCGGCCAGGGTCGTCTTGCCAACCTGCCTCGGGCCGAGCAGAGCGACGGCCGGAAACTGGTCAAGACGGGCCAGCAGCGTTTCGGTCAGGCGGCGCGGTATCATCCTTGCAAATATGGCATGATGTGCCGGATTTGCAAGGATGATTGACGGGGAGACAGGGCTCCGAATCCAGAGGACAGGGGTGTCATGATTCGTGCCTCATCACGAGATCCTTCGCGCCCTTAGGGCGCTCAGGATGGCACACTCTATTAATAGTGCGTCATCCTGAGGGAGCGAAGCGACCGAAGGATCTCGAGAAGTGGGTTCGACCCAATCAGTGTCACAGAACCGTAATCCGGGTTCGGAGCCCTGGACGGCGAGGCGGATGGCGGAACCGGCCTCCGCTCCCCGCTTGCGGCCCCGGCCCGATACGGCGACCCGATGACTCGGGGTCACCCGATCAAACGGACGACGCAGGGGAGGGACCCGTCCGGTCTGCCCCCTCCGCCGCCTTTTCCAGCACGGCGACGAAGAAGCCGTCGGTGTCGTGGTCGGCCGGGGACAGGCGCAGGGCCGTAGCGTCCGGCCCGACCGGGCAGGTTTCGGCGGGCAGGCCCGCCTCGCCCCAGGCCCGCGCGACGGGGACCGCCGTGAAGCCCTCGCCCGCCGGGCCGTTCAGGAACGCCGCCACGCGGTCCTCGTTCTCGCCCCGCAGCACCGAGCAGGTCACATAGATCAAGCGGCCGCCCGGCTTGACCAGCCGGGCCGCGCGCGCCAGCAGGCCGTCCTGCTCGGCGGCCAGACTCTCCAGGGACTCGGGCGCCAGCCGCCAGCGGGCGTCGGGATTGCGCCGCCACGCGCCGGTGCCGCTGCACGGCGCATCCACCAGCACGCGGTCGAACCCGCCGGTCTGGCGCTTCAGCCACTTGCGGCCGGTCTCGTCGAGCACATGCAGGGTGGCATTGTGGACGCCCGCGCGGCGCAGGCGCACCTTGGCCCGGTCCAGGCGCGGGGCCGAGACATCGCAGGCGACCAGACGGCCGCGCCCGGCCATGGCGGCGGCCAGGGCCAGGGTCTTGCCGCCGGCCCCGGCGCACAGGTCGCACACCGCCATCCCGGGCGTCACCCCCGCCAGCGCGGCCGCCACCTGGGAGCCGGCGTCCTGCACCTCCACCAGCCCGTCCCGGAAGGGGGCCGTGGCGGCCAGATTGACCCGGCCCGCCACCCGCAGCGCCAGGGGCGCCAGCGGGCCGTCCGTGGCCTTGATCCCGGCTTCGGCCAGGGCGGCGCGGGCGCCGTCGCGGTCGGTCTTCAGGGTGTTGGCGCGCAGGTCGAGCGGCGCTTCGGCATTGAGCGCCGCCAGCGCCGCCCGCCAGTCCGGCCCCAGGCTCTCGGTCAGGGCCGGCAGCAGCCAGTCGGGCAGTTCCAGGCGGGCGGCCTCGGGCATCTCCCGGGGCTCCAGCGGCTGGCCCACCAGCCGGTCGGCCAGCGTACGCTCCGCCGAGGTCAGGGGCTCGGGGTCGTGCCCCTGCCCGGTGAACAGCGCCTTGATGGCCTTGGGCGGCAGCCGGTCGGTCAGCACCAGATCGGCGATCAGCCGTTCGCGCGGGCTGCCGTCGCCGGTCCACCAGCCCAGCCGGGCGTGACGGCGGAGCAGGCCGTAGACCCGCTCCGTCACCGCCCGGCGGTCGCCCGCCCCCATATAGCGCCGCGCCCGCAGGAACGTCTGCGCCACGGCATCGGCCGGGCGCGGGTCGGCGGCGATCTCGGTCAGCAGGTCGAGGCTGGCGGCCAGCCGGGCACCGGGGGTCATGGCAGGGATCCGGACAACGGGACGGGGGGCGATGAGCCGTCCCGTCTACCGCGTGCGGACGTCCACCGCCAGCCTTTCCACGGGCGCCGTGGCCTCGATCATGCCCCGGTCGGCCAGGAACCGCCCGAAGGCGGCGTAGCGCGGCCCGTCCACCACCGCCGGGCGCAGGGCGAAACGGGGCAGGGTGTCGGCCCAGGCGCGGCGGTTCAACTCGTCGTCCAGGTCCGGATAGGCGCCGATGAACATCTCCCAGGACTCGTCGGGGTGATTGATGAGGTAGGCCGTCGCCTGCTCCAGCGCCCGCAGCACACCGGGGAGCCGGGGGTCGTCCAGGCGGTCGGTGTTGGCGACCAGGATCAGCTCGTCATAGACCGGCACGCCGTGTTCCTCGGGATAGAACGCGCGGCCCGGCTGGCCGACGATGTCCATCTGGTTCAGCTCGAAGTTGCGGAAGGCGCCGACCACGGCATCCACCTGCCCCGAGAGGATCGAGGGCGACAGACTGAAGTTGACGTTGACCAGGGTCACATCGTCCGGGCTGACGCCGGCGTCCTCCAGCATGGCGCCCAGCAGCGCGTCCTCGAACCCGCCGACCGAGAAGCCCACGGTCCGGCCCTCCAGGTCGGCGAGCGTCTCGATCGGGCCGTCCGCCAGCACGACCACCGAGTTCAGCGGCGTGGCCACCAGGGTGCCGACGCGGGCCAGCGGCAGGCCCCGGTCCACCTGGATGTGCAACTGCGGCTGATAGGACACGGCGAGCAGCGCCTGTCCGGCCGCGACCAGCTTGGGCGGGTCGTTGGGATCGGCCGGGGCCACCAGGTCCACATCCAGACCCTCGTCGGTGAAGAATCCCTTCTCCTTGGCCACCACCAGCGGCGCATGGTCCGGATTGACGAACCAGTCGAGCAGGATGGTCAGGGATTCGTCGGCCGCCCGCGCGGGCAGGGCGGTCAGAGCCAGGGTGGCCGCCAGCAGGGGCGCGGCCAGGGTGCGGACGGACCGCGACAACCGGCAATCAGCGAGCGTCATGAGAGTATACACCTGTTTAAAGCATCCATAGGAGCGGGGCACCGTACGGCGGCCCATCCCACAATGCCACGACGAAACTCCAGGTCGTCGCGAAAAATGCGGACGCCGGGCCCGCCGTGGAAGAGTCGCCCGGCTGGGTCGCATGATTCCTGTCAATGCGCGCGCCGCCGGAACGGGATACCCGTGGGCCCATGAGTCGCGGGCGTCGGCCCGCGCGATGTCCAACCGGCGAAGGAGGTCTTTTCATGGCCATCCGCGATACCCGGGACCGCTTCGGTCTCGTCTCCGTCTTCAACCACTGGGTCCTGGTCGCCGTCGTGCTCGGCCTGCTGGTCACCGGCCTGCTGCTGGCCGAGGTGCTGCCCGAGTCGGCGCGGCCCTATCTGGTGCCGCTGCACAAACAGGTCGGCCTCGTTTCCGCCGTCCTGATCGGCTGGATGGTGATCTGGCGCTGGACCCAGAAGAGCCGCCCGGGCCCCATCGAGGGCACCAGCAAGCCCGAGGCCCTGGCCCGCGCCGGCATGCATGCGCTGCTGCTGATCGGCGCCGGCGTGCTGGTGGTGTCCGGCGTGATGATGTCGATCCTGTCCGGCCACGAGGTCAGCGTGCTGGGCCTGTTCACCATTCCGCCGATCGGCGAGGACAAGGCCCAGGCCGCCCTGCCGCATCTGGTGCACGAGGTGGTCGGCTGGGCGATGGTCGCCGCCGTGGCGCTGCATGCGGCCGTCGGCGTGAAGCATCACGTGCTGAACAAGGACGAGACCCTGACCCGCATGCTGGGCCGGGGGGCCTGATCGCGGCACGACACCCTTTCGCCGCGCGGTCCGGCCCCCGGGTCGGTCCGGCGCGGGCCCCGGCCGGCGGGATGTCTCCCCCCGCCGGCCGGTTTTTTCTTTGATCGCAGGCGGCGCCCCGATTTGGGGCCGGGGTCAACTCGCCCTGCTGACCAGCGTCGGTCCGCGCCGCTCGCGGTCCTGGCCGTGGCGCGCGGCGCTCCGGCGCTCTTCGTCGGTGATGTAGTCGCGGGTGATCGGCACCGCATCCAGCGCCTGGGTCAGTTGCGCCTGGAACACCACCTGCCGGTCGAAGCGGAACACGGCCTCGCAGCCCGCCAGATAGAACGTCCACATGCGGAAGAACCGCGCGTCGTAGAGGTGGGCGACCACCTGCTCGCGCTGGGCCTCGAAGCGCTCGCGCCAGTGCCGCAGGGTCTCGGCGTAGTGGACGCGCAGCACCTCCAGGTCGCACATGACCCAGTCGGCCCGCTCCAGGGCATCGCTCATCTCGGACAGGGCCGGCGTGTAGCCGCCCGGGAAGATGTACTTGCGCAGCCAGGCGTTGGTGCCGCCCGGACGCTCGGCCCGGCCGATGGTGTGCAACAGGAAGACGCCGTCCTCCTTGAGCAGGCGGCGGGTCTGCCTGAAGAACGCAACGTAGTGGTTCACACCCACGTGCTCGAACATGCCGACCGAGACGATGCGGTCGAAGGTCTCCGTCACATGGCGGTAGTCCTGAAGCCGGAACGCCACCAGATGGGACAGCCCCTCCGCCTGGGCGCGCTCGCGGGCCACGCGCAGTTGCTCGGTGGACAGGGTGATGCCGGTGACTTTCACCCCGTGTTCCCGCGCCAGATGCAGCGCCAGCCCGCCCCAGCCGCAGCCCACGTCCAGCACGGACAGGCCCGGTTGCAGATGCAGCTTGGCGGCGATGTGCCGCTTCTTGGCGAGTTGGGCGTCCTCCAGCGTCTCCACGCCCGGCGGCCAGTAGGCGCAGGAGTACTGCTGGTCCGTATCCAGGAACAGCCGATACATCTCGGCCGACAGGTTGTAGTGGTGGGCGACGTTGCGCTGGGCGCGCTCCACCGGGTTGTGCTGGTGCAGCCAGCGCAGCGCCCGGTTCACGGCCCAATGCAGCCGGATGAAGCGGCTGTCGCGGCTGTGGCGGAACACGTTGTGGACCAGCGTCGCCACCATGTCGTAGACCGAGCCCTCCTCCAGGATCAGGGTCCCGTCCATGTAGGCTTCGCCGATGGCCATCTCGGGTCCGGCCAGGAACCGGCGAGGGAAGGCCGGATCGGTCACCCGCAGGGTCACGGGCCCGGGGGCCGGTCCGGTCCTCGCGCTGGTGTGGATGGGCGGCCCGCCGTAGTGCCGCGCGCGGCCCTTGTGGTCGATGAAAGTGATCGCGCCCTCGCGCAGGATCCGTTTCAGGAGCATGTGCAGGATCATGGTCCACCTCTCCCCGTTCCCGTTCGACCAGGGGCGGGGGGCGCTGGGATGGTCCATGCCCTGCGGTGTCCTGCGATCCGATCTGGCAGGGGTCAGCCCCGGATACCGGCTGACCAAAAGACAGGCCTGCTCCCGCCGCCCTCTCCCGACGTCGAGACCCTGGTCTTTGGTGTCTGGTGGTGTTGCCCTCCATGGGGTGCCGACGGCACCGCCGGATCGAGTCGGGCCCGGGTCATTCCGGCCCCGCATACCTTAAGAGGATGGGGAGTCGCCGCCACCGAATCAAGCCGATCCGGGGGCGGACACCGCGCCACGGCCCGGAATCCCCAGCCCGTGAGCCCCGGGTCTTGGCGGGAGACTGGGCGGCGCGGCGGGCCGGTGATCCCGCGTCTGCGACGATGGCACTGATACTGGAACTTGTCTTGCGCCCGCGCAGTCGCCCAAGTCAAGCCGTGGGCGCGGGCAAGTCACCATGACGGGGGCGAGGCCGAGTCTCTGGACGAAGCGCACTAAAAATAAACAATTCCAAGGAAAAAAATACTTATACGTGCGCGCGCGTCCCGGTATACTGGAGGCCGTTTCCCCATCCACGGAGGCTTGCCATGCGCGATGCTCCCCTGGCCCGGCCCGACGCGGCGGCCGAGCGCACCGCCTATGAACAGCGGCTCGCCCAGGCGACGGCGCCCAACGAACGGGCCATCGCGCGCCTGCTGCTGGGCAGTCTAGCCGAGCGGTGCCAGGACTGGCCGGAGGCCGTCACCCAGTACCGGCACGCCCTGGACGCGGCGCCGTCGGCGCGGGATCTGGCCTATTTCGGGCACAACAATCTGGGGTTCTCGCTGATCCAGATGCAGCGCTTCGACGAGGCCGAACCGCACTGCGAGGCCGCCATCCGCCTCAACCCCGACCGCCACAACGCCTTCAAGAACCTGGGTCTGGTGCGGCAGGCGCAAGGCCGCTGGCCGGAGGCCGCCGGGCACTTCATCACCGCCTATGAGGTCTGCCCCAGCGACACGCGGGCCTGGCACCTGCTGTCCGCGCTGGTCAGCGCCCATCCGGAGGTGCTGCGCCCCGACACGGGGATCGCGGCGCGCATGGTGGCGCTCGACCCGCCGGGCGCCCGTCGGGAGGGCCGGGCCGATGGTTGACGCGATCCGCAATCCCACGCCGGAGCAGGTCCGGGACATGATCCGCGCCTCCGGGCATCAGGCGGTCCGGCGCATCACCGACCCCCGCACCGGCGACGTGTATTGCTGGCCGGCGGAGCAGGCCACCCACGCCGAGGGCGCGGCCGACCTGCTGGTGCCCTATGACCGCCCACCCGGCGCCGGCGACATCCTCACCCTTGATGACTGATCGGCGGTGAACCGGCCTCCACACGGGAGCATCCGCATGTTTCACACCTATGTCACGAATGCCCGGGGTGTCGCCATCGACATCGACCGGGCCCGGTTCCTGGCCGACACCGACCTGTGGAACGAGGCGGTGGACCGCTGCAGCGCCCGGGGTGAGACGGCGGCCCAGCCGGTCTGGGACGCCTACTGTGCGCTCCACGCCGAGGCCTACGGCGCGCCTTTCCCGCCCCAGGAGCGTGAGACGCCGCTATAAGCGGCGTCTCACCGCCTCCCGCGCCGTCAGTTCAGTGTCATGGCCGTGCGCACCAATTCGACGAAGCGCGCGCGGTGGCCGTGGGGGTCGTCGCCCAGGGCGCCGGAGGCCAGTTCGGCCACATCCCCGAAGCCGTAATCGCCCACCGCCGGGTTGTCCTGCAGGATCTGGGCGAACCCGGCGACGGCGACCGCGAAGCGGGCGTCGTCCGACTGCTGGGCCATGGGCGCGCGGTCGGCCTCGGTCACCGCCCGTTCCATCAGGCGCGAGGCGGTCGCCCCCGGGTCCTTCCAGCGCAGGCGGAGGAAGGCGATCTCGGCGTCCCGGCCGCCCGCCGGCGCGGCGCTGCCGTCGTCGCCGTACCGCCGCTCGGGCAGGCGCAGCCCCGCCGACCCGGGCGCGGCGATCTCGTAGATGGCCGTGACCGCATGGCCGTCGCCGATCTCGCCGGCGTCCACGGCGTCGTTGGCGAAGTCCTCCTCGCGTAGGGCGCGGGTCTCGTAGCCGACCAGCCGGTATTCGGCCACCTTCGCGGGGTTGAACTCGACCTGGAACTTGACGTCGTCGGCGATGGGCTGAAGCTGGGCGGTCAGCTTCTCGACCAGCACGCGGCGGCCTTCCGCCAGGGAGTCCAGATAGGCCGCCATGCCGTTGCCGGCCTGGGCGAGCTGCTGCATGGTCTTGTCGTTGTAGTTGCCGCGCCCGACGCCGAGGATGCTGAGATAGATGCCGGTCTCGCGCTTGCGGGCGACGTAGTCTTCCAGGCGGCCGTCGTCGATCACGCCCAGGTTGAAGTCGCCGTCGGTGGCCAGAATGATGCGGTTGACGGCCCCCTTGCGGAAGTTCTCCTCGGCCAGCCCGTAGGCCGTGGCGATGCCCTTCGACCCCGCCGTGCCGCCGCCCGACGTCAGGGTGCCGAGCGCGCCGCAGATGGTCTCCTTGTCGTCGGCCGGGGTGGGCTCCAGCACCACCCGGTCGGCCCCGGCGTAGGTCACCAGCGAGATATAATCGTCGCCGTCAAGCTGATCGACCAGCAGCGCCATGGAGCGCTTGACCAGCCCCAGCCGGTCCGGCCCGTGCATGGAGCCCGACACGTCCGCCAGCAGCACGATGTTCGCCGGGGGCGGCTCGGTCCGTTCCGGCGACCAGCCGCGGATGCCGATCACCATCAGGTCGCGCCCGGCCCCCCAGGGCGAGGGCATCACGCTGACCGACGGCGCGAACGGATCGGCGGCGGTGGACGGACGCGGGTAGGCATAGTCGAAGTAGTTCACCAGCTCTTCCGCGCGGATGGCGTCCGATGGCGGCCGGTCGCCGTCGCGGATGAAGCGGCGCACCACGCCCATGGAGGCCGTGTCCACGTCGGCGGAAAAGGTCGAGACCGGCTGATCGGTCACGCGCACCACGCCGTTCAGGGGCACGTCGCGGAAACGGTCGCGCTCCACCGCCTCGTCCATGGCGGTCAACGGGGGGACCGGAGACGGGGCGATCGAGGGCATCGGGGCGACCTCGGCGGTCGGCGGCGGCGCGGCCATGGGGGCGGTGCGGGTCTGGGCCGACCGAGATGGCCCCAACAGGCGCTGCACCGCGCCGCCCAGGCCCGTGCTCCCGCCGCCCTGGCCGTCCATGGCGGCGGCTTCGCTCTGCTCGACGATGGCGAGGCACCTGCCCGCCGGGGCCTCCGCCTCCGCGCGGGCCGGTGCGCCCGGCCATGCGAGTCCGATCGCCGCCCCGGTCAGGGCCAGCGCCATCATGGCGGTTCGCCCGAGTCGATCCCGGGTCCCGTCAGCCTGTTGCGTCATGCTCGTTTCTCCCCTCCTGTCGGACCGCCCACGGGGCCGCGGGGCCCGGAGCAGACTCCACCAAAGCCCGAAATCACGCCGACATGATGGCAACACCCGCCCGTTTCCGGGGCGTCGATCGGCGCGCGTCGGCCGGGACGGTTCAACCGGACGGGGATCTGTCCTAGATATGCAGAGCCCGAAGGATGAGTCCGCCGCCCAGGGAGCCGCCTCGCCATGTACAGCGCCACCACGCACGACGTCCGGGTGACGGTCGCGCCCCTGTTCCTGGAGAACCAGTCGGAGCCGGACGAGGGGCATTTCGTCTGGGCCTATCAGGTGACCATCGGCAACGAGAGCACCGCGACCATCCAGCTCATGCGGCGGCACTGGATCATCACCGACGCGCACGGCCACGTGCAGGAGGTGGAGGGGCCGGGGGTCGTCGGCCTGCAGCCCGTGCTGCCCCCGGGCGAGGTGTTCGAGTACACCAGCGGTTGCCCGCTTTCGACCGCGTCGGGCTTCATGGAGGGCACCTACAAGATGCGCTGGCCCGACACCAACGAGATGTTCGAGGTCCGCATTCCCGCCTTTTCCCTCGACAGCCCGCACGGCGGACACAGCATTCATTGACCGCCCCGGCATCGGAGGGGCCGGCCGACACCAGTGTGGTGATTTTGCATCGTGTCGTGATCGTTCCAACCAGTCCGTCGGAACGCCATTGACCGAATTGTGCCGGTTTTGTGATATTTCCGACGACTCTTTATGTGTCGCACCGGCGACACAGGGGCTCGAAGCGACGGGGGCGTTCCATGTCTGGCAGCACTGTCCTGTTTTCCAGGAAAACCTTGGCGGCCCTTGCGGCCGCCGCCGTATTGACGGTGGGCGCCCCGGCGTTCGCACAGGAGTACTCGGTCAACTGGCTCGATTCGTATGATCCGGACGGCATCACGTCGGGCGGCATCATCAACGGCAAGGACTGGTACATCTCCACGGGCGAGACCAGCCAGGTCTGGTCCATCGATGGCGAGATCATCTTCTCGGGCCTGATTGGATCCGAAACCGATGCCGACTGGGAGCGCTTCTTCAACGCCCTGGGCATCGGCACCGCCACCACGGAACGCGCGATCGAGGACTCGTCGGAGACGAACACCCGCATCAGCACCCGCACGCTGGTCATGAACATCGCCAACCGCGCGGCCACCCTGGCCCGCGCGGTGCGCGGCACCTCCCTGGCGCAGGGCGGCGGGCTGTCCGATGACGAGGGCGGCGCGTCGCTCACGGGCCTCGCGGGCGGCGACATCGGCGAGTGGGCCATCGGCCGATTCGGCATCTGGGCCGACGGGTCCGGCACCATGTTCTCGGACCGGACCTCGTCCGACGACTTCTGGGGCAACCAGCTCAGCTTCATGGGCGGCGCCGACTACCGCTACACCGACCGCTTCATGGTGGGCGCGGGCCTGGGCTTCGAGCGGGTCGAGGTGGACTTCAAGAGCAATCGCACCCGTCTGGTCACGTACATCAACACCACCCTGTACGGGGCCTATCTGGTCACCGACTCGATCTCGCTGAACGCCTTCGGCTCGTACGCCCCGGGCCTGAACTCCATGCACTGGGCCGCGGGCGACGGCGAAGGCTTCATGTCCCACCGCTTCATCACGTCCGGCAACGTGGCGTACAACAACGCCTTTGACCGCGTGACCACCAACGCCTTCGCCGGTCTGTCATACAGCTACGAGACCTTCGATTCGTACGAGAATAACGGCGGCACGACGATCGAGCCCGACGACAGCCAGCTCGCGCAGGTCTATGCCTCGGGCGACGTGGGCTACATGTTCGAGACCGACGGCGGCGCGCTGGAGCCGTTCGTCTCGGCCCGTCTGGAATACGATTTCGTGAGCGAAGGCAACAACGACCGCTTCGGCTCGGTGCTGGGCGGCGGTGTGCGCGCGATCTGGACAGAGGGCCTGTTCGTCGAAGCCTTCGGCAACACCGAAGTGGCGCGTTCCGACGAGTCGGCGACCAGCTTCGGCCTCAACATGCGGGTGCAGTTCTAGCACCGGCGGCGGATACGGAAGGGTCTTCAACCCCGGGCGCCCCTTTGGCGGGCGCCCGTTCTTTTTTTCGGAAGCGCGCCGCGCGCCGGGTCCGGCGATGACACCGGCCCGTTGCATCGCTGGTCCGGAGGGGCCGGAAGACCGCGCGCCCCGGACTCCGGGCTAGACCGCGATCAGGCCGGCGGAGATGGCCAGACTGGTGGCGTGGGTTCGGTTGTTGGCGTCCAGCTTCTTGCCCGCGTTGGCGAGGTGGAAGTTCACGCCGGAAATGGAAATCCCCAGCGCCTCGCCCACCTGCCGGGTGGTCAGACCCTTGGCGCTCAGGGTGAGCACCTCGCGTTCGCGGCGGGTCAGCCGGGGCGCGTTGCCCGGCAGGGCCCCCGACAACTGCGCGACCCGGATGTGCGTCTGGATGGCGGCGAAGGCCAGCGGAACCTGTCCCTCCTCCAAGAGGGCGTCCAGGCGGACGCTGTCGCCTTTCACCAGCAGGACCATCCCGGACACGCAGGTGCCGGAGCAGTACCGGACCGGCACCGCCATCAGTCCGTCGTATCCGGCGGCGGCGGCCGCGTCGAGGACGCCGGTCGCGTGGTTCGACCGCGCCCGGCTCGGGCCCAGGGGCGCGATCACGCGCGGTCCCAGCGCGGTGGCCAGATGCGCCAGCACGGCATCGCGCGGCACCGGCGAGGGATGGGCGCAGGCCTCCACCACCGCCGGATCGGCCTCGGCCAGCAGCGCGGGGGTTCCCTCGCAGCCGCCCGCCCGGGGCGCGCACCGCAGGTTGACGAGGCCCGTCACCCCGAGCGGCAGGAAGTGACCCAGCGCCTCCTGCCAGGCCTGCGACGCGGATTCCGCGCTGGCCAGGCGGAACAGGAAGCCGTCCAGGCTGTCGGCGATCGATGTCATGTACATGGACTCGTTGTCCTGGCAGGGCAGGAAAAACAGACAATTTTCACAGACTTCGCGCCAAATACGCCGAAACCAGTGGCCCGCTTTACTGCCGAAGTGTATCCAATACAGACTTTGACACTAGAGGATTGTACGGCAAACCTGCATGTCCATACAATTCGATCAAAAGTCATAACAGCCGGTCTTTCGGGTATGCACTTTGGCTGAGGTCAGCCGCATCTGACGAGGCCCCCTGACGTCCCGGCCGGACCCGGTCCCGGGGCGGTTTCGCCTTCCAAGCCGGGGCGTCTTGGTATAGGACCCGGATCATCACCCGACCCCGTCCACAACGCCGGAGATCCCGCCCGTGTCCGCCCCCACCGCCGTGCCCGCCGCTCCCGTCCAGGACCTCGTGCCGATTCGGCGCGCGCTGATCTCGGTGTCCGACAAGACCGGGCTGGCCGCGCTCGCCAAGGCGCTGCACGGCCACGGGACCGAGATCCTCTCCACCGGCGGCACCGCCCGCGCCATCGCCGAGGCCGGCGCGCCGGTCACCGAGGTGTCGGACCACACCGGCTTCCCGGAGATGCTGGACGGCCGCGTCAAGACCCTGCACCCGACCATCCACGGCGGCATCCTGGGCCTGCGCGGCAACCCCGAGCACGAAGCCGCCATGGCCGAGCACGGCATCGCGCCCATCGACCTGGTGGTGGTCAACCTCTATCCGTTCGAGTCCACGGTGGCGAAGGGCGCCGACTTCGCCACCTGTGTCGAGAACATCGACATCGGCGGCCCGGCCCTGATCCGCGCGGCGGCCAAGAACCACACCGCCGTCGCCGTGGTGACGGACCCCGAGGACTACGAGGCCCTGCTCGCGGACCTGAAGACCCACAGCGGCTGCGTTTCAATGGACCTGCGCCGTCTGCTCGCCGCCCGCGCCTTCGGGCGCACCGCCGCCTATGACGCCGCCATCGGCCGCTGGTTCTCGGGCGAGGTGGGCGAGACCTTCCCGCGCCATCTGGTCGCCGCCGGCCGCCTGAAGCAGTCCCTGCGCTACGGCGAGAACCCGCATCAGGAGGCCGCGTTCTACGTCCACGGGCTGGCGCGCCCGGGGGTGGCCAACGCCCATCAGGTGCAGGGCAAGGAACTGTCGTACAACAACCTGAACGACACCGATGCGGCCTTTGATCTGGTCAGCGAGTTCAGCGACCCGGCGGTGGCCATCATCAAGCACGCCAACCCCTGCGGCGTCGCCGTCGGCGAGACCCTGCGCGGGGCCTATGAAAAGGCGCTGGCCTGCGATCCCGTCAGCGCGTTCGGGGGCATCGTCGCCGTCAACCGGGCGCTGGACCGGGCCGCCGCCGAGGCCATCACCAGCATCTTCACCGAAGTGGTGATCGCGCCCGACGCCGACGATCAGGCCAAGGCTGTGTTCGCGGTCAAGAAGAACCTGCGCCTGCTCATCACCGGCGTCATGCCGGACCCGACCACGCCCGGCCTGACGATCCGGTCGGTCGCCGGCGGCATGCTGGCGCAGACCCGCGACACCGGCCGGGTGGACGAGGCCGACCTGAAGGTGGTCACGAAGCGTGCGCCGACACCGGCCGAGATGTCCGACCTGCTGCTCGCCTTCCGGGTCTGCAAGCACGTCAAGTCGAACGCCATCGTCTATGTGAAGGACGGCGTGACCGTGGGCATCGGCGCCGGCCAGATGAGCCGCGTGGACAGCGCCCGCATCGCCGCGCGCAAGGCCGACGACGCCGCCCGCGCCGCCGGCATCACGGTGCCGCTGACGCAGGGCTCGGTGGTGGCCTCGGACGCCTTCTTCCCCTTCGCCGACGGCCTGACGGCGGCGGTGGAGGCCGGGGCGACGGCGGTGATCCAGCCCGGCGGCTCGGTGCGCGACGACGAGGTGATCGCCGCCGCCGATGCGGCCGGCCTCGCCATGGTGTTCACGGGCATGCGCCACTTCCGGCATTGAGTGATCCGTTCATCGCTGAGCGGCGATGAATCCGGATCGTCATCCTGAGCCCCGAAAGGGGCGAAGGATCTCGGGCCTGGGCATGCGGCAGGGGCTTGGTCTCCTTGCCTCCCGAGGTCCCTCGCCGCCGTTGGCGGCTCGGGATGACACGACACATTGGGCGTGGTCAGCGCGCCATTTGAACCGCCGGGCCCGCGCGCTAGAACGGGCCAACACATGCTCAGGAAAGGACCCGCCATGGAGCCGTTCAAGACCCTCACCGGAGTCGCCGCCCCGCTGCCGATCGTCAATGTCGATACCGACATGATCATCCCCAAGCAGTTCCTGAAGACGATCAAGCGCACCGGCCTGGGCAAGAGCCTGTTCTTCGAGATGCGCTATGACGACGACGGGGCGGAAGCGCCCGACTTCGTGCTGAACCAGCCGGCGTACCGGGGGGCGTCCATCCTGGTGGCGGGCGACAACTTCGGCTGCGGCTCGTCGCGCGAGCATGCGCCGTGGGCGCTGCTGGACTTCGGCATCCGCTGCATCATCGCGCCCAGCTTCGCCGACATCTTCTACAACAACTGCTTCAAGAACGGCATCCTGCCCATCCGCCTGCCGCAGGAGGACGTGGACAAGCTGATGGACGACGCCCGGCGCGGCGCCAACGCCACCGTGACCGTGGATCTGGAGGCGCAGGAGATCCGCGGGCCGGACGGCGGCGTGGTGACGTTCGACATCGACCCGTTCCGCAAGCACTGCCTGCTCAACGGCCTGGACGACATCGGCCTGACGCTGGAGAAGGCGGACGCCATCCAGGCGTTCGAGGACCGGCGCGCCACCCAGTTCCCCTGGCTGACCCCGGCGGCGGAGTAGCGCGATCCCGGCGGGCGGGGCAGCGGCCGGACCGGCCCCGCCCCGCCCCGCTCCCGCCTTTAAGCCGGTTTGTGGGCCGCGATCATGTAGTTCACGTCCAGGTCGCGGGTCAGCGACCAGGTGCGGGCCAGCGGGTTGAAGGTCATGCCCGCGAAGCCGTCCACCGCCAGCCCGCCGGCGCGCAGGCCGGCCGCGAACTCCGACGGCTTGACGAACTTCTTCCAGTCGTGGGTGCCCCGGGGCAGCCAGCGCAGCACGTACTCGGCGCCCACCTTGGCCAGCGCGAACGCCTTGGCGGTGCGGTTCAGGGTGGCCCCGATCAGCAGGCCGCCCGGCGCCACCAGCGCGCCGCAACTGTGCAGGAAGGCGTCCACGTCGGCGACGTGCTCCACCACCTCCATGGTCAGCACCACGTCGAAGGTCCGACCCTCGGCCACCAGGGTTTCGGGGGTGGCGCAGCGATAGGCGATGTCCAGGCCGCTCTGTTCGGCGTGGACGGCGGCGATTTTCGTGTTCTTCTCGGTGGCGTCGATGCCGGTGACGTCGAAGCCCATCCGCGCCATGGGCTCGCACAGCAGACCGCCGCCGCAGCCGATGTCCAGCAGGCGCAGCCCGGCGAAGGGATGGCGCTGGCCGATGTCGCGCCCGAAGCGCTCGGCGGCGTTGTCGCGGATGTAGGTCAGCCGCGTCGGGTTGAACGTGTGCAGCGGCTTGAACGGGCCGTCGGGGTCCCACCAGGTGTCGGCCATGGCGGCGAACTTCGCCAGTTCGGCGTCCACCGCGGAACTGGCGGGAGCGTTGGAGGCGGGGGCTGCGGACATGGCGGCGGCGGTCTCCGGACAGGCTGCGACGAGGTCTCCGGCGGCGGCCCATGGCCTTGCCTCCGGAAGGGCGAGCGGGTATGAAGGGGCCGCCCGACGGCCCCGTGATGCGACCCGTTTACAGGGATACGCGCACGGCGGCAACCGGATCGCCCCGGCGGCCGGGTCCCGGGGGCCTCGGTGGGGCGCCACCGCCCGCCGGCTCTCCGCCCACCGGCCGATCGTCAGCCTCGGACAGACACGGATAGACAAGGACCAGGCCAGCCATGGCGCGTATCGTGATGAAGTTCGGCGGCACCTCGGTCGGGGACATCGAGCGGATCAAGACCGTGGCCCGGCGCGTCGCCGACGAGGTCGAGGCCGGCAACGAGGTCGCCGTGGTGGTCTCCGCCATGTCCGGCGACACCAACCGTCTGGTGGGCCTGTGCCGCGATGTCTCGGCCATGCACGACGCGCGCGAACACGACGTGGTCGTCTCCACGGGCGAGCAGGTCACGGTGGGCCTGCTGTCCATGGCGCTGCAGGACCTGGGGGTGGAGGCGCGCTCCTGGATGGGCTGGCAGATCCCCATCCGGACCGATGTGGCCCACGGCCGCGCCCGCATCCTGGACATCGACACCACCACCCTGCTGGAGCGCATGGCGCAGGGGCAGGTGGCCGTGGTGGCCGGCTTCCAGGGCATCGGGGACACCGACAACCGCGTGACCACCCTGGGGCGCGGCGGCTCGGACACCTCGGCGGTGGCGCTGGCGGCGGCCCTGGAGGCGGACCGCTGTGATATCTATACCGACGTGGACGGTGTCTACACCACCGACCCGCGCATCGTGCCCAAGGCCCGCAAGCTGGCCCGCGTCACCTACGAGGAGATGCTGGAAATGGCGTCGCTGGGGGCCAAGGTGTTGCAGACGCGCTCGGTGGAAATGGCAATGAAGTATGGGGTGCGGGTTCAGGTGCGCCATAGCTGGCCCGAATACTGGACCGTGCCCGGAACCCTGGTTTGCGGCGAGGACGAGATCGTGGAAAAGGAACTTGTCAGCGGGATCACCTACAGCCGGGACGAGGCCAAGGTCACCCTGACCAAGGTCTCGGACCTGCCCGGAGTCGCCGCGCGCATCTTCGGCCCCCTGGCCGAGGGCAACATCAACGTGGACATGATCGTCCAGAACGTGTCGGACGACGGCCACTCCACCGACCTGACCTTTACGGTGCCCACCGGCGACCGGGACAAGGCCGTGCGGCTGCTGGAGGACCGTCAGGAGGAGCTGGGCTACAAGGCCCTGGCCGCCCATGACGGCGTGGTCAAGGTCTCGGTCATCGGCGTCGGCATGCGCAGCCACGCCGGCGTCGCGCAGACCATGTTCAAGGCGCTGGCCGACCGGGGCATCAACATCCAGGTCATCACCACGTCCGAGATCAAGATCAGCGTGCTGATTTCCGAGGAATACACCGAACTGGCGGTGCGCGCGCTGCACACCGCCTATGGGCTCGACGCCGCCTGAGCCGACCGATCCGCCGGACGGGGGCGCGCCCGCGCGCCTCGCCCGCCGCTCCGCCCCCAGCCACCGGACCCGACACCCATGACCACCCGCCCCGCCGAGACCTCTCGCCAGACCCTGGACCGCCTGTGGGCGCGCGGCTGCGCCCTGCTGGGCACGCCGACCGCGATCATGGGCGGGGCCATGTCGTGGGTCTCGGAGCGCCATCTGGTCGCCGCCATCTCCAACGCCGGCGGCTTCGGCGTGCTGGCCTGCGGCTCCATGGGGCCGGACCTGCTGGCGGCGGAGATCGACGCCACCCAGGCGCTCACCGACAAGCCGTTCGGCGTCAACCTCATCACCCTGCATCCCGAGCTGGACGCCCTGATGGACGTCTGCAAACAGGCGCGGGTGGGGCACGTGGTGCTGGCCGGCGGCCTGCCCTCCGGTCCGGCCATCCGCCGCCTGAAGGACGGCGGCGCGCGCGTGCTGTGCTTCGCCCCGGCGACCGCGCTGGCGCGCAAGCTCATCAAGTCGGGCGTGGACGGCCTCATCATCGAGGGCACCGAGGCCGGCGGGCACATCGGCCCCGTCTCCACCAGCGTGCTGGCGCAGGAGATCCTGCCCGAGGTGGCGGAGCAGGTGCCCGTGTTCGTGGCCGGCGGCATCGGCCGCGGCGAGGCCATCGTGTCCTATCTGGAGATGGGCGCGGCCGGCGTGCAGCTTGGCACCCACTTCGTCTGTGCCACCGAGAGCATCGCGCATGCGAATTTCAAGGCCGCCTTCATCAAGGCCAACGCCCGCGACGCCATGCCCACCGTGCAGGTGGACCCGCGCTTCCCGGTGATCCCCGTCCGCGCCCTGCGCAACAAGGGCACCGAGCTGTTCATGCAGACCCAGCGCGACGTGATCGCCCGCTTCCAGGCCGGCGAGATGGATCAGAAGACGGCCCAGCTTGAGATCGAGCACTTCTGGGCCGGCGCGCTGCGCCGCGCGGTCATCGACGGCGACGTGGAAAACGGCTCGCTGATGGCCGGCCAGAGCGTCGGTCTGGTCAGGGAGGAGCAGCCGACCCGGGTCATCATCGACACCCTGATCGCCCAGGCCGAAGCCGCGCTGACCCAACGCGCCGGCGGTGCGCCGCACCCGGTCCCCATCGCCGACCCGGTTCCCTGATGCCGTTCGCCGACGATACCGGCCGGCGCCTGCTGGGGCGTTTGCGCGAGTACATGGCCGGCGGCGGCACGGTGCAGGACCGCCTTGACCGCACGGTCCGTCTGATCGGCGAGGAACTGCGCTCCGACGTCTGCTCCTGCTACGTCATGCGGGCCGGCGAGGTGCTGGAGCTGTTCGCCACCCAGGGCCTGTCGCAGGACGCCGTCCACGTCACCCGCCTGCGCGTCGGCGAGGGTCTGGTGGGCGAGATCGCCGCCCGCGCCCGCCCGCTCAACGCTCCCAACGCCTGGGACCACCCCAGCTTCGCCTATCGGCCGGAGACCGGCGAGGACGTCTATGCCTCGCTGATGGGTGTGCCCATGATCCGGGGCGGGCAGGTGATCGGCGTGCTGGCCGTGCAGAACCGGGACCGGCGGCCGTACCAGGACATCGAGATCGAGACCCTGGAAACCGTCGCCATGGTGCTGGCCGAACTGCTGGCCGGCACCGACCTGATTCCGCGCGACGAACTGGGGCCGGTCACCGGCAACGCCGTGCTGCCCTTCCGCATGGAGGGCCTGGGCCTGAACCCGGGCGGCGTGCTGGGCACGGCGGTCTATCACCGCCCCAAGGTGCATATCGAGCGCCTGCTGAACGACGACCCGGAAGAGGAACTGCGCCGCCTGCGCGAGGCGCTGAAGGATCTGCGCCACGCCATTGACGAGTTGATCCAGACCCACGTGGACCTGAGCGGCGACTACCGGGAGATCCTCGAAGCCTACCGCATGTTCGCCGACGACGCCGGATGGGTGTCGCGCATCTCCGACGCCATCCGCTCGGGCCTGACGGCCGAGGCCGCCGTCCGCCGCGTGGACGACGACATGAAGGTGCGGCTGTCCCAGGCCAGCGACCCCTATATCCGCGAGCGCCTGCACGACCTGGAGGACCTCGCCAACCGCCTGCTGCTGCACCTGACCGGGCAGGGCATGACCTCGGCGCACGCGCAGTTGCCCGACGATACGGTGCTGATCTGCCGCTCGCTGGGCCCGGCGGAGCTGCTGGACTACCCCCGGGGCTCGGTGCGCGGCGTGCTGATGGAAGAGGGCGCGCCCACCATGCACGCCGTGATCGTGGCGCGCGCGCTGGACATCCCGGTGATCGGGCGGCTGGATGGCGTGTTCACCCGCATCGCGCCCTTCGACACGGTGGCGCTGGACGCCGACAACGGGCAGGTGTTCGTTCGCCCCAGCGACGATGTGCGCGAGACCTTCAGCCGCAGCGTGCTGACCCGGCAGGCCCGGCGGCAGGTCTATCTCGCCGAGCGGCATCTGCCGTTCGAGACCCGCGACCGTGTGTCGGTGCGGGTCATGATGAACGCCGGCCTGCTGATGGACATGGGCCATCTGGAGGACGCCGGCGCCATGGGCGTCGGCCTGTATCGCACCGAACTGCCGTTCATGACCCGGCCCAGCCTGCCGGACGTGGCCACCCAGACGCTGCTGTACCAGAAGATCCGCGAGCAGGCGGGCGGCAAGCCCGTCGTGTTCCGCACCCTGGATGTGGGCGGGGACAAGCTGCTGCCGTACTGGACCAACGACGGCGAGGACAACCCGGCCATGGGCTGGCGGTCGATCCGCATCACGCTGGACCGGCCGGCGGTGCTGCGCGCCCAGATCCGCGCCCTGCTGCGGGCCAGCGCGGGGCAGGACCTGCGCCTGATGTTCCCCATGATCGCCACCGTGCAGGAGTTCCGCCAGGCCCGCCGCCTGCTGGACGTGGAGGTGGAGCGCGAACGCGCGCGCGGCGGCCTGCTGCCCCGCCAGGTGCGGGTGGGCACCATGCTGGAGGTGCCGTCGCTGCTGTACCAGTTCCCGGAACTGCTGCCCGAGGTGGATTTCGTGTCCGTGGGCAGCAACGACCTGCTGCAGTTCCTGTTCGCCACCGACCGAGGCAACCCGCGCGTCTCGGGGCGCTACGATCCGCTGTCGGTGCCCGTGCTGCGGCTGCTGCGCGACGTGCGCTGGCTGTGCGAGGCGGCGGGCAAGCCGGTCACGGTCTGCGGCGAGATGGCTGGGCGCCCGATCGAGGCCATGGCGCTGATCGGGCTGGGATACCGCTCGCTGTCCATGGCCGCCCAGGGGGTGGGGCCGGTCAAGCAGATGCTGCGCTCGATGGACACGCGCGAGGTCACGGCCTATGTCACGGCGCTGGCCGAGTCGGACGACCCGAACCCGCGCCGGGGCCTGCGCGCCTTCGCCCGCGATCACGGCATCAAGATCGAGTAGGGGCGGCCGCTCGGGTCGAGACCGCCCGGTTCACCCCGAAAACGGCGCGACCGTGTGGCCGTGGTTCATGGGGCCGTGGCCGCTGCCGAAGCCGGGCGCGGTTTCCATGGCGCAACGGACATAGGCGCGGGCGCGGCTGACCGCCTGCTCCAGCGGCAGGCCCTGGGCGATGCCGCAGGCCAGGGCCGACGCCAGCGTGCAGCCGGTGCCGTGGGTGGCGGTGGAGGCGATGCGGGGCGCGTCCATGCGGACCACGCCGTCCGGGCCGATCAGCAGGTCCGTGACGGTCTCGCCCTCAAGATGCCCGCCCTTCATCAGCACCGCGCGCGGCCCCATGTCGAGCAGGGCGCGGCCCGCCTCTTCCAGGTCGGCCACGGTGGCGATGGGGCGGCCGGTCAGGGCTTCGGCCTCGGGCGCGTTGGGGGTCAGCACGGTGGCGCGCGGCACCAGGCGGGTGCGCAGCGTGGCCTCGGCGCTGGGATCGAGCAGGGCGTGCCCGCCCTTGGCCATCATGACCGGGTCCACCACCAGCGGTACATCCGGGGCCAGATCGGCCAGCGCGTCGGCCACCGCCTCGATCACATCCGGCAGGCCCATCATGCCGGTCTTGACGGCATCGGCGCCCAGGTCGTCCAGCACCACCCGCATCTGCTGCACGACGAAGTCCACGGGGATGCCGTGGACGCCGTGCACGCCCCGTGTGTTCTGGGCCGTCAGGGCGGTGATGGCGGTCATGGCGAAGCCGCCGAGCGCGGTCACGGACTTGATGTCGGCCTGGATGCCGGCGCCGCCGCCCGAATCGGAGCCGGCGACGATCAACACCCGCCCCCGGGGAGCGGGCCGGTCCTGCTGGGTCATGTCTGAATGGGTCCGGTGGGATCTCGTGCGTGCGGTGGACGACAGCGCTTCATCCACCGCGCGGGGTCGGGGGGGGAGACATCAAGAGCCGAGGGCCCGGCACCTCCGCCCGGTGCCGGGCCGCCTCGCGGTCTTGACGGGGGATGTCTTTGGGCCGCCGGGGCTCAGGCCGTCGCGGTGCCTTCGCCGCCCTGGTCGTTGCGCGCGATTTCATCGTGCACGGCGGCCATATCCACGGCCTTGCCCTGTTCGACCACGCTTTCCAGCGCGCTTTCGGGCAGGGCGCCGGCCTGATTGAACAGCACGACGCGATCGCGCAGCACGGCCACCGTGGGAATGGAGCGCACACCGAAGCTCTGGGCCAGTTCCATCTCGGCGTCCACGTCCACCTTGGCGAAGGTCACGTCCGGATGGTCCTCGCTGACCTTTTCGAAGGTCGGGCCGAAGCTCTTGCAGGGCTCGCACCAGTCCGCCCAGAAGTCGAGAATGACCATATTGTCCGAGCGGATGACGTCTTCAACATTGTCCTTGGTCAGAGTGACAGTCGCCACTGGACCCTCCCTTGCGCATCGATGAAGTGGAATGACGGGGCGTGGAACGGGTCCGGTTGTCCGTGTGGACCGGGCGAACCATGGGGGGGATCAGCCGGAAACACGCCGGTGGCCCCATCAGCGTTGTCTTAACCTGACCGTATCCGGCGGGCGATTCAACCCCCGGCCGGGAATTTCCGGGGGGCGGGCGCGACGGGGGCGCGACGGGGGCGGCCTCAGGCGATCATGCCGTCGCCATCGGCCGGGCCGAGCAGGAACGCTTTGCTGCCGCGGACGGGCCGCTCGATCTGGAAGGCGGACGTGTTCCCCAAGCCATGCCTTGCTTCTGGTGGAGGTGGTCGGTGATGCCGGGCGGGCGTTGCACTCCCGCCCGGACCGTTCATCCCTGTCGCAAGGGAAAACGGTCCGGACGGGGCTGCAAGCCCCGTCCGGCGCAGCGTCGCGGCCTCAGGCGATCATGCCGTCGCCGTCGGCCGGGCCGAGCATGAAGGCGCGCAGGGCGTCGGCGCAGGCGTCCGGGGCCTCCTCCATGACGAAGTGCCCGCAGGGCAAGGCGGTCTCCGTCGCCTGTTCGCACCAGTTGCGCCACGTGGTCAGGGGCGACTGCCCCATCTTGTCCGCCAGATAGCCCGTGCCCCAGATCACCGTGGTCGGGCACAGGATACGCCGGCCGGCCCGCCGGTCCGCCTCGTCCAGCGCCCAGTCCACGGTCGCCCCGGCGCGGTAGTCGGCGCAGGTGGCCGCCACCACGGCCGGGTCCTCGAACTGCGCGATGTAGGCGGCGCGGTCCTCCGGATCCAGAGGACGGATGCGGCCCACCCAGCGGTCCAGGAGGTGGCCGATGTAGAGCGCCGGGTCGGCGGAGATCATGCGTTCGGGGACCGGCGCGGGCTGGGCCAGGAACAGCCAGTGGTGCGTCGCCAGCGCCCGCTTGGCGGTCATCATGGCCCACACATCCGAGGTCGGCAGGATATCCACCACCGCCAGACGGCGCACGGCGCGGGGGTGGTCCAGGCACAGACGGTAGGCCACCCGCCCGCCGCGATCGTGCCCGGCGACGTGAAAGGTCTCGTGGCCCAGGGCCGCCATCAGGCCCACCATGGTCCGGGCCATGGCCCGCTTGGAATAGGCCACGTTGCCCGGATCGGGAGCCGGCCCCCGGCTGCGGCCATAGCCGGGCAGGTCGGGCAGGATCACCGTGAAGCGGTCGGCCAGCCGCTCGGCCACCGCGCGCCACGCCCGGTGGGTCTGCGGATAGCCGTGCAGCAGCAGCAGCGGGGGGCCCTCGCCCGCGGTGACGTGGTAGACGTCCGTTTCGCCGATGCGCAGCGTGTTTTCGTGGAACTCCAGCGCCAAAGCCTGCCTCCCCGGTCACGACCGTTCTGTCCCGCGTGACGATGCAGGCCGACGGGGCGGTGTCAAGGGAAAGCGGGCGCTCAGGCCGAAGCCAGGGCCTCGGGGCCGGCGGCGCCCAGAACGGAGTCGCAGCCGAGCCGGCGCGCCTCCGCCGCCGGGTCCGCCGTCTCGTCCAGGGCCTGGACCACCACCCAGCCGTCCTGGCGCAGCCGCGCCGCCGCCGCCCGGTCGTGGTCGAGCGGGGCCAGCACCCGGCGCGTCGCCTCCACCTCCGGGATGGCATCCAGCACCGCGTCCATCATCAGGGTGAACCCGGCGGCGGGCTCGCCCCGGTCCTCCGGGCCGGCCCGGTAGCGGCCGCCGCGCGCCAGCTCGCCGCGCGCGCCCCGGGCGAACACCGAGAAGCCGACGCCCGTGTAGTACTCGAACCCCCGGCTTTCCAGCGCATCCACGGTCAGGGTCAGGCCGGGGTGCGCGACCTCGACCCGATCCACCAGCGCGCCCAGCGCCGCCACGCGGGCGGCGGCCTCGGCGGGCAGGTCGAGCGCGGCGATCTCCGCCAGCGCCTCGCGCGCGGGGCCGGTGGCCTGGATCAGCGCCACCAGCAGCGCCCCCAGGGCCGGGGTCTCGGCGGCGGCCTCGCGCACCGCCGCCACGTCCTTGTGATCCACCGCCGGGCGCAGCGCCGCCCGCACCGCGTCGGGCACGGCGTGGGCCTCGCACAGCACGCCCAGCAGGGTGGGCAGGTTGAGGTCAATGGTGGCGTCCACGACGCCCACGGCCTCCAGCGCCTCGGCGGCGAGCACCACCACCTCGGCCTCGGCGGCCGGGCCGTCGGCGCCGATCAGCTCGGCCCCCACCTGGGTGAACTGGCGCTCGGGCCGGAGCTGGGTGCCCCTCACCCGCAGCACCTGCCCGGCGTAGCACAGGCGCAGCGGGCGCGGGTCATGGCGCAGGCGCGTCGTGGCGATGCGGCCGATCTGCACCGTGAAGTCCGGCCGCACGCCCATCATGCGCTGCGAGACCGGATCCATGACGCGGAAGGTGTCGCGCACAAGGGCGCCGCCGGCCCCGGTCAGCAGGCCGTCCTCGAACTCGATCAGGGGCGGCTTGACCCGGCGGTAGCCGAACGCGCGGACGAAGGCCATCAGGCCGTCCACGACGTCGGCCTCGCGTTCGGCGCGCGGCGGCAGGCCGTCGCTCAGGCCGTTGGGCAGCAGGGCGGGATGAAGCGTGTCGGTCATGGTCATGACGGACCTGTCTGGCGGCGGGACATGGTGCCCCGGTGTTTAGTCCCTCCGGCGGGGCGCCGCAAACCAAAACCTGGAGGCACCCCCGGGACCCGGGAACGCGCGCACCGTCGGGCGCGTTGTGGCAACAGCCCCGCCCCCGGACTTCACCCTTGGGAGAGAGTGCTCATGGACGCGATCCGATCCGCCCTCGTGCCCGTGCTGAACCACCCGGCGACGCTGTCCGTCTGGGTGGCGTTGAACGCCCTGTGCGTCGTCTGGCTGCTGTACGACCTGCGCACCCGCAATCCCCAGACCCACGGGCTGATGCGCTGGGTCTGGATCCTGACCGTGTCCTATTCGGGGCCGATCGGACTGGCCGTGTACTATTGGTCCGGCCGGGCGCAGATCGCCCGCGACAGCCTGTCCCGGCGCGCCTTTCGGTCGGTGTCGCACTGCTACGCGGGATGCGGCATCGGCGAGATCGCCGGCGTCATCATCGCCGCCGGGATCCTGGCGCTGGGCACCCTGGCCGTCGGGGCGGTCAGCTTCGCGCTCGCCTACGTGGCCGGGTTCGCCCTGACCATCGGCCCGCTGATGGCCGCCGGCGAGACCTTCCCCGTGGCCCTGAAGGATACCCTCGTCAGCGAGACCATCTCCATCACCGTCATGGAAGTGGTCGCGATCAGTGTGGATATCTGGCTGGCGGGCGGCGCCGGCATGAGCGAGCCGCTGTTCTGGACCGGCCTGCTGGTGTCGCTCAGCGCCGGGCTTCTGGCCGCGTGGCCGGCGAACGTGCTGCTGATCCACTTCGGCATCAAGGAGGGCATGGGCCATCCGGGCGAGGCGCACGCGCACTGATGACAGGACTTTCGCCGCAGCGCCCCTGCGGGGCGCGCGGCTCCGGGCCTTCGGCCCGCCGGCGCGGTCGCGGAGGATTTTTGATGTTTTTTCGCCGTCGCGCCGGTTTGGTGTGCATGCGAATGGGCCGAGTGCCGTAAAGGAGCAGGACAACGAGCGCAGGTTAACATGACGGCGCAGTCCGCGCCGGCAGAGCACGCCTCTCGAGATCCCTCGTCTCGCTTCGCTCGCTCGGGATGACGAAATAAAACGAATAGATGTCATCCTGAAGCCGCGAAGCGGCTGAAGGATCTCGAGCGTGGGTCTCCGAACCGCTGCAAAGCCTCGCAGGAGGGGTGCCGTTAACCTTAGCCTGTCGCCCTGCGTAAAGGAGCGGGCGCGTTGACGACCCGGGGCGGGATGCCTACACACGCAGGATCGTACCCGTCCCCTGGCTCCCCCCGCCCGACCGGAGAAAGCGACGCGCCATGCCTGAACAGATGCCCGCCGCGCTCGACGCCCTGACCCTGGACGAGGTCGCCGCCGGCGGCAAGGCGGCCCTGGCCCGCGCCCTGGCCATGCTGGAAAGCCAGCCCGACAGCGGGCACACCGCCGACCTGCTCAGCGCCGCCTATCGGGCGCCGCGCGCCCATGTGGTCGGCATCACCGGCCCGCCGGGGGTGGGCAAGTCCACCCTCATCAGCGGCCTGATCGACACCTGGCGCGGGCGCGGCCAGACCGTGGGCGTGATCGCGGTCGATCCCTCGTCGCGGCGCTCCGGCGGCGCGCTGCTGGGCGACCGCACCCGGCTGAAGAACAACCCCGAGGATCAGGGCGTCTTCGTCCGCTCCATGGCGGCGCGCGACCATCTGGGCGGGCTTGCCGGGCTGACCACGGCGGCCATGGTGCTGATGCGGGCGCTGTATGACATCGTGCTGGTGGAGTCGGTCGGCGTCGGCCAGTCGGAAACCGAGATCGTCGGCGTCGCCGACACGGTGCTGTTCTGCGTCCAGCCCGGATCGGGCGACAGCCTGCAGTTCATGAAGGCCGGCATCGCCGAGATCCCCCACATCGTGGTCGTCACCAAGGCCGACATGGCGGTCGCCGCCGAGCGCGCCCGGGCCGATGTGGTGGGGGCGCTCAGCCTGGGCGAGCACTGGAGCGACTGGGATGTGCCCGTGCTGAAGGTCTCGGCCAGCCGCCAGCAGGGCATTGACGAGCTGGTGGCGACCATCGACGCCCACGCCGCCCACCTGGATGCGGACGGCCGTCGGGCGAAGGCGCGCCACGCCCAGGGCGAGTCCTGGCTGGTCGAGTTCGTCCGCGAGCGCTTCGGCCGCGAGGGGCTGCGCAAGGCCGGCACGCTCTCGCTGGCGCGGGACGAAAGCCCGTTCGCGCGGCTGGGCGCGGTGGCCGCAACGCTCGGCGCGGGCGGATGACCGCCGGGGCCATCGTCGGCGGGCCGCTGGCGACATCCGGCGGGCGCTGGGCGCTCGGGCTGTTCCTGGTGCTCGGGCATCTGGCGCTGACGCTGGGGCTGTCCAGCGGGCTGGGCCGCGACGAGCTGGAGAGCATGCTGTTCGCCCAGGGCTGGGCCTGGGGCTACGATGTCGAACAGCCGCCGCTCTACAACTGGCTTCAGATGGCGGTGACCGAGGCCGTCGGGCCGTCCCTGGCGGGCTCCATCCTGCTGCGCTGGGGGATCATCGTCGTTGGGGTCCTGGCCCTGTACGACGCCGTCCGGCGCATGGCGGGCGGCGATGCCGCCCTGGCCGCCGGGGCGCTGGCGGGTGTGGGCGGGACGGCCCTGTTCGGGTTCGAGGGCGCGCGCCACTTCACCCACACCACCCTGCTGCTGACCGCCACGGCGCTGATCCTGTGGACCGCCGTGCGCGTCGTGGAGCGCCCGGGCGCGGGCCGCTTTGTCGCGCTGGGGGCGGCGCTGGCCGTCGGCGCGCTGTCCAAGTACACCATCGCCGTGTTCGTGCTGGCGCTGGGGCTGGCCGCCCTGGCCGAGCCCGCGACCCGCGCGGCCCTGCTCGACCGCCGGGTGCTGTGGGCGGCGGTGGCGCCGCTGCTGGCCGTGCCGGGGCACCTGATCTGGCGGCTGGGGCAGGACAGCTCCCTGACCGAGCGCGTGGCCAGCATCACGAGCCGGGGCGAGCCGGTGGGCTGGCTGGAGGCGATGCCGGGCCTGCTGCTCAACGTGGTCGCGGACCCCATCGCGGGCATGGCGCCGCCCCTGGTGCTCGCGCTGGCGCTGGTGCCCTGGCGGCGGGTGTGGGGGGGGCGTGCGGAACCCACGCCCGGCACGCCGCGCTGGGATCGGGTGCTGCTGGTGTACGTGGCCGCCGCCATGGCGCTGACGCTGGCCGTGGTGCTGGCCTCCGGCGGGCACCGGCTGCGCTATCATTATCTGATGCCGGCCGCGCTGGTGATGCCCGCGATCCCGCTGCTGTGGATGCGGGCGCGCGGCCTGACCCTGGCGCCCTGGCGGCGGCGCGCGCTGGGCTGGGGGCTGGTCGGGCTCGCCCTGGTGCTGCTGGCCGGGACGGCCGTCCACCGCGCCTGGATCGAGCCCGCCGGCTGCGGCCGCTGCCTGCCCCTGCTGCCCGCAGACCGGGCGGCCGAGGCCGTGCGGGCCGCCGGGTTCTCGGACGGCACCATCGTCGCCGCGTCGCTGGACTGGGGGGCCAACCTGCGCCCGGCCTTTCCCGAGGCCCGCATGCTCGCGCGGCACTATCCCCACTGGCGGCCCCCGGGGCGACCCCCGGGTGGGGTGCCGGGCGCGGGCGCCTGCCTGATCCTGCTGTCCCCGCGCGAGGCGGCGGCCCTGCGCGACGGTGCGCTGGAGGCGGACCCCATCGCCACCACCCTGACCGGGATGGTCGGGGCCGCGCCGCCGGAGGGATGGCTTTCCTCGGTGACGGTGCGGGACCTGCCCCTGACCCTGGCCCCGGACCGCAGTGTGTCCTTCGCGTTTCACCTGAGTCCCGAGGGTCTGGGCACCTGCCGTTAGGCACCGCGCCGCGACTTGAACGCCCGCGCGGGATGGAGTAGGTGTCTGTCCGTGACCGTTCCCGGGCCGGGTCGAGGTATCGCCCCCGTTTTCCCGACGGAACGGCCAGCCTTGATAGTGGGGGAACACCGCGGATGGCGACCAAGTCTCAGGCACTCCTGGCGGGGGCGGGTGCCCTGGCGGCCGTATCCGTCGGCACCGTGCCGGCAGCACCCGCGCACGCCGATGCGCTGTTCAACATGCTGGCCGGCTCGGCGGCCGCGGTCGTCGCGGCGGGCCTGGTGGGGGACGCCATTCGCGGCAACGATATCCTCGCCTCGGGGCCGGACGAGCCGTTCCGTGTGACCTTCGGCGTCGGCGGCCATAACGTCTACGTGGACAACGGGGAAGACGACGGCAACGAGACCACCGGCATGATCCGACTGGAGGCCCGGCTGCCCTACAAGCTGTGGCGGTTCACGCCCTTCACCGGGATCGAGGTCAACCACCTGGGCTCGGTCTACGGCTACGGCGGCTTCGGGCTGGACGTGTACTTCGGCGAGAACTTCATCGTCACGCCCAATGCGGCCCTCGGCCTGTACAGCGCCGGGGCCGGCCGCGACCTGGGCTATCCGCTGGAGTTCCGCTCGGGCATCGAGGCCGCGTGGCAGTTCGACGACGGCAGCCGGCTGGGGATCGCCGCGCACCACATCTCCAACGCCGACCTGGGTGACAGCAACCCGGGCGTGGAGAACGTGACCCTCAACTATTCGATCCCGTTCGACTCGCTGTTCGGGAACTGACGGCCCGAATCGCCGGATGCGGGACCGCTTGCGGCGGCTTGCGCCTTCGGCGCGAAGCCGCCCTACGGACGGCCCGAACGGCCTGTGCGAGCCTGTAGGGCGGATTAGCCCGGCATCGCCGGGCAATCCGCCGGATGCGGGACCGCTTGCGGCGGCTTGCGCCTTCGGCGCGAAGCCGCCCACCGGAGACCGGCGCGCAGCCGGCCTCAATCCGCCGGGACGAACAGGAACGACCGCGCGATCTCGTTGGACAGTTGCCCGTTGCGGGTGACGAAGTCGGTCAGGAAGCGATGCAGGCCGCGCCGGGTCACGTCCTGGGGCCGGTCGTAGCGCAACCGGGAGTACATCTGCCCGGCCATGCGCTGGCATTCGGGCTCGGCGCTCAGGGTCTCCAGGATCGGCACGATCTCGGCGTAACAGGCGTGCAGCGCGCGCGGAAACTCCCGCCGCAGCACCAGCAGGTCCACCACCTGGCGCGGCTTGATGCTGTCGCGGTAGATCATGCGGTAGGCCTTGAACGCCGACAGCGCGCGCAGCAGGGCGCCCCACTGGTAGTAGTCCACGGCCTCATCCGCCTTGTCCTCGTCCGGCACCAGCACGTGATATTTCACGTCCAGCAGGCGGGCGGTGTTGTCGGCGCGCTCCACCATCACGCCCAGGCGGGTGAAGAAGTAGGCGTCGGTGGTCAGCATGGACCCGCCGATGACCCCGGCGAACAACTGGCTGCGCTCCTTCACCCACTCGAAGAACTCGCGGTAGCCCAGCTCGACCAGCCGGGAATACTGGATGTCCTGCATCTCCAGCCAGGTGCTGTTGATGGATTCGAACACCTCGGTCGGCAGCATGTTCCGCTCGGCCCGGGCGTTCTCACGCGCGGCCCGGACCGTGCTGCGGATCGACGACGGGTTGTCCGGATCCAGCGCCATGTAGGCGATGACGTGCCCCGCGCTGACATCCGCGTACTTGGTCTCATAGTCCTCGTGCTGGCCGGAGATGACCAGCGCCGGCAGCCACTCGCGCGAGGCGTCCTGGCCGCCCGGCAACTGAGACATGCGGTGGCTGACGTCCAGGATGCGGGCCATGTTCTCGGACCGCTCCATCATGCGGGCCATCCAGTAGAGGTTTTCGGCGGTCCGGCTCAGCATGATATCAGCGCTCCAGCACCCAGGTGTCCTTGGTGCCCCCGCCCTGCGACGAGTTCACCACCAGCGAGCCCTCGCGCAGCGCGACCCGGGTCAGGCCGCCGGGCACGACCGTGGTCTTCTCGCCGGTCAGCACGAACGGCCGCAGGTCCACATGACGCGGCGCGATGCCCTGGTCCACGAAGGTGGGGCAGGTGGACAGGGCCAGGGTGGGTTGGGCGATGAAGTTGCCCGGATCGGCCATGATGCGCTCGCGGTAAGCGCTGATCTCCTGCGTGCTCGCCTTGGGGCCGACCAGCATGCCGTAGCCGCCGGAGCCGTGGACCTCCTTGACCACCAGGTCGGCCAGGTGGTCGAGCACGTACTTGCGGTCGGACTCGCGCTTCAGGAACCAGGTGGGCACGCTGGCCAGGATCGGCTCCTGCCCCAGGTAGAAGCGGATCATGTCCGGCACATGGTGATAGATCGCCTTGTCGTCAGCGATGCCCGTGCCGATGGCGTTGGCCAGCGTCACCCGGCCCTTGCGATAGGCCGCGAACAGGCCCGGCACGCCCAGCATGCTGTCCGGGCGGAAGGCCTTGGGGTCCAGGAAGTCGTCGTCGATGCGGCGATAGATCACGTCCACCCGGCGCGGCCCCTTGATGGTGCGCATGTAGACGGTGTCGTCCTCGACGAACAGGTCCTGGCCCTGCACCAGCTCCACGCCCATTTCGTCGGCGAGGAAGGCGTGCTCGAAATAGGCGCTGTTGAACTGCCCCGGCGTGAGCAGCACCACGGTCGGGTCCTCGTCGCGCGCGGGCGGAGCCACATAGCGCAGGTTCTTCAGAAGCTCCTGGGGATAGTGGTTCACCGGGGCGACCGAATAGGTGTCGAACAGGTCCGGGAACAGCCGCATCATGACGTCCCGGTCCTCCAGCATGTAGGAGACACCGGAGGGCGTGCGCAGGTTGTCCTCCAGGACGTGGAACTCGCTTTCGCCGGTGCGCACCACGTCGATGCCGCCGATGTGGACATACACCCCGCCCGGCGGCGTGAAGCCCTTCATCTCCTCGCGGAACAGGTCGTTCTGAAGGACCAGATCGGCCGGGACCTTGCCGGCCTTCAGGATCTCCTGGTCGTGGTAGACGTCGTGGATGAAGCGGTTCAGCGCCTCGATGCGCTGGCACACGCCCTTGGACAGCACCTTCCATTCGTCGCGGCTGAGAATGCGCGGGATGACGTCGAAGGGGATCAGGCGTTCGCTGCCCGCCGCCTCGCCGTAGACCGCGAAGGTGATGCCGATGCGCCGGAACAGCATGTCGGCCTGGGCATGCCGGCGCGACAGCAGGTCGTCCGGCATCTTCTTCAGCCACTTGGCGTAGGTCTGATAGGGGGCGCGGACCTTGGTCGCGGTCTTCTGCATCTCGTCGAATGCCGCCGATGCCTTCGGCCCCATGGTCTGCCCCCTCTGCCCCGATCCACCCGCAAGGCCCCGGCCCGTCGGGTGGTGCGCCCCGATCGCGCCCCGGAAAAAGGCTGCACCAGTGATGAGTTTCCCGTCAATTGGAAATGCGTGCCTGCAAAGGAGGCACCCGGGCCGCTGGTCCCTCGCTCCCGCGTCTGGTACTGCTGGGGCAGCCCGCGCCGCCCCCGGACCCTCATGAAGATCAAGCCCGCCAGCATCCCCGGATTCCTCAAGCGCCCCGACCCGGCCGCGCGGGCGGTGCTGGTCTATGGCCCGGACCGGGGGCTTGCGCGCGAGCGGGTGGATGCCCTGACGCGCACGGTGGTGGCGGACATCGCCGATCCCTTCCGCGTGACCGAGGTCCCCGCCGCACGGCTGACCGAGGACCCGGCCCGGCTGGCCGACGAGGCCGCCGCCCAGTCCCTGATGGGCGGGCGCCGGGTGGTGCGCGTGATGGACGCCGGCGACGCCTTCACCCGCACCCTGACGGCCTTCCTGGAGGACCCGCCCGGCGACGCCCTGGTGGTGGTGATGGCCGGCGACCTGGGGCCGCGCTCCAGCCTGCGCAAGCTGTGCGAGGGCGCGGACGCCGCCGCCGCCCTGCCCTGCTATGCCGACGACGGCCGCGCGCTGGAGGACGTCATCCGCGACACCGTGGCCCGCCACGGCATGTCGCTGGAGCGGGACGCCATGGCCTTTCTGCTGGGGCACCTGGGTGGCGACCGGCTGCTGACCCGCGCCGAACTGGAAAAGCTGGTTACGCTGAAGGGCGAGCCGGGCGAGATCACGCTGGACGAGGCATCCGCCTGCATCGGCGACAGCGCGGCGCTGGGGCTGGATGACCTGTCCATGGCGGTGGCGGACGGCGACGACGCCCAGGCGCAACGGGTGTTGGACCGGCTGCTGAAGGGCGGCACCGGGCCGATCCCGGTGCTGCGCGCGGTCTCGCGCCACTTCCAGCGGCTGCATCTGGCCGCCGGCGGGGTCGCCGCCGGGCGCTCGCCGGAGCAGGCGGTCTCGTCCCTGAAGCCGCCGCCGATCTGGAAGCACAAGGACCGCCTGACCGCCCAGGTCCGGCGCTGGGACGGGGCGCGGCTGGGCCAGGCCCTCGACCTGCTGCTGGAGGCCGAGGCCGACTGCAAGAGCTTCGGCCCGCCGCCGGAGGTGGTGTGCTCGCGCGTGCTGCTGCGTCTGGCCCAGGGGGCGAGACAGGGCGCGCGGACCGGCCGGGGGCGCGGCCGGTAGCGGGGATCAATCCGGCGGGGCCAGCCGCACCAGCCGACCGTCGGCGGCGTCGGTCAGGAGGTACAGCGCGCCGTCCGGTCCCACCTCCACGGCGCGGATGCGGCCCAGCGCGTCCTTCAGCAGCCGTTCCTCGGCGATCACCTCGCCGTCCTCCATCTCCAGGCGGGCGAGCAGACGATACTTGAGCGCGCCCACGAACACGTCGCCGCGCCAGTCGGGAAAGGCGTCGCCGTCATAGATGGTCATCCCCGACGGCGCGATGGACGGATCCCAGTAATACACGGGCTGTTCCATGCCGGGCTTGTGGGTGCCCTCGCCCATGGGGGTGCCGTTGTAGTTCATGCCGTAGGTGATGACCGGCCAGCCGTAGTTCGCGCCCGCCTCGGCCACGTTGAGTTCATCGCCGCCGCGCGGGCCGTGCTCGTGAAACCAGATCACGCCCGTGTCCGGGTGCGCGTCCATGCCCTGGGCGTTGCGGGTGCCGTAGGCGTAGATCTCGGGCCGCGCATCGTCGCGCCCCACGAAGGGGTTGTCCTCCGGCACCGAGCCGTCCGGGTTCAGCCGCAGCAGCTTGCCGGCCAGATCGGTGAGGTCCTGGGCGCGCGGGCGGTCACCGCGCTCGCCGGTGGTCACGTACAGCGTGCCGTCGCCGCCGAAGGCGAGCCGGGAGCCGAAGTGCCGTCCGCCCCGGCCCACCGGCACGGCGTCCACGATCACCGTGACGTCGCGCAGGGCATGGGCGGCGCGGTCGAAGACGGCGCGCACCACCCGGGTGTGGGCGGCTCCCCGACCGTCCGGATGAGAGAACGACAGGTAGATCCAGCCGGTTTCGGCGAACGCGGGATGGGCCACCACGTCCAGCAGCCCCCCCTGCCCCGTGGACCACACCTCCGGCACGTTGGCGATCGGGCGCGGGTCCAGCGCGCCGTCCGCCCACAGGCGCAGGGCGCCGGTGCGTTCCGTAATCAGGGCGGCGCCGTCCGGCAGGAAGGTCAGGCCCCAGGGATAGGAAAGCTGGTCCGTGAGCACCGTGACCGTAAAGGCGTGCTGCTCGGACTCCACCGTGCGGGCGGCCGCGGGGGGCGCGCTCCAGGGGCCCAGAACGGCGAGCGCCGCCACGGCCGCGCCCAGCGCGGCGCGGATCCGGGGAGCGGCGGAGCGGGTCGGTCGATGCGGCATGGCTGGCCTCCGGTGTCCCGTGATGTCGGCCGACGGAGGGGCTTCCTTTTCGTCGCCGATCAGCATGACAAGGGCGGCGCGCCAGACGACGCGCCGCCCCTGAAGCGGGATATGGGAAGCCCGGCCCGGTTGGGAAGTGGTCCCACCGGGACGGGGCTCGGACCGGCCTACTGCGCCGGGGTGGTGGCGTCCAGCCCCGGCGTGGGAGAGGGCGCGGCGGCCGCCTGCTGGCGGGCGCGGGCCAGGGCGTCGCGGGCCTCCTCGATGCCCAGGAAGGGCTCTTCGGCGTTCACGGCCTGCTCAAGTCGCGTCACAGCGCCGTGCGGGTCACCCAGCTTCAGCAGCGCCAGCCCGAGGTGATACTGGGCCTCCGGCATGTCCCCCTTCATGGCCAGCGCCCGCTCCAGGTAGGCCTGGGCCTGACGGGCATCGCCGAGACGCAGCAGCACCGCGCCGATCGAGTCCAGCAGGTAGGGGTTCTGGGCCCGCTGGTACGGGTCGAGCAGCGCCCGGGCTTCGGTCAGTTCGGCCGTGTTCTGCGGCTCCAGCGCGGCCAGCAACGACGCGTAGTTGTTGACCGCCAGGGCGTTGTCCGGATACGTGGTGGCCGCTTTGCGGAACGTCGACAGCGCGGCCCGGTGGTCATCCTGCGAGGCCTGCAGCGAGCCCAGTTCCATCAGCAGAAGAATGCTCTCGGGCGCGGCCTCCAGGCCGTCCTTCAGGGTCGCCATGGCGGCGGCCATGTCGCCGTCCGCGCGCTGGGTCCGGGCCAGCCCCACATAGGCGCGCGGCGCCTGCGGGGCGAACTCGAGGGCGACCCGGAAGCTCTCGGCCGCGTCCTCCGGCTGGCCCTGTTCCAGCAGAAGATCGCCCTCAAGCTGGGCCAAGGCCGGGTTTTCCGGCATTTCGGTCCGGATCGAGGCCAGATGGTCGAGCGCCCGGTCGGGCTGGCCCGCGGCCATCAGGGCGCGCACACCGCCGGTGATGGCGACCATCGAGTCGGGCGACTGGGCGCGGACCGCCTCGAAGCCCTGGAAGGCGTCCTCGTAGCGGCCCTGCTGGTGGCGCAGGCGCGCCAGCAGAAGCTGGCCCACGTTGTCCTGCTCTGGCAGGGCCTTCAGGGCGGCAATGGTTTCCTCGGCGGTGTCAAAGCGGCCCTCGGCGGTCAGCAGCGAGGCCTTGGCCCCCAGCAGTCCGGCCGCGTCCGGCGTGACACCCAGCGCCCGGTCGAGCGTGTTGAGCGCGCTCTGCGGGTCGCCCTGACGGGCCTGCAGCGAGGCCAGGGTCTGCAGCGCCTCGGTATCGGAGGGATTGACCCGGACGAGGCGGTTCAGGGTCTGGGTGGCCAGGGCCGCATCGCCCTGGGCCAGTTCGACCCGGGCCAGCAGCGCCAGGGCCTCGGTGTTTTCCGGGTTGCCGCGCAGCACGGTGCGCAGGTCGGAAACGGCGGCTTCCAGGTTGCCGTCGTTCACGTTCATCTGCGCCTGCACGAACCGCGCGCCGGTGTTCTCGGGGTCGATCTCCAGGACCTCGGCGATCAGGCGGTCGGCCTCCTCCCGGTTGCCCTCGGACAGGGCGAGCCGGGCGAGCGCGGTGCGGGCGTTCAGGCCGTCCTCTTCCGTGCCGGCGCGCTCCACGATCTCGGTCAGGGTGGCGCGCGCGGCGTCGAAGCGCTCGGACTGGAACTGGGTTTCGGCCAGGGCAAAGCGGTAGACGGAGGCGTCCGGCCGGGCCTCGATGCCGGCGCGCAGTTCCGCGATGGCGGCGTCCGGTCCCTCCAGGCCGTTGAGCATGCTGGCCAGCATGAGGCGCGCGTCTTCGGGCGCCACATGGGCGGCGATGGCGTTGCGCAGCACCTGGATGGCGCCCTCGGTGTCCTGGCGCTGCAACAGGAAGCGGGCCAGATCGGCGCGCGGCTGGAACTCGTCGGGCGACTGGGCGATGACCTGGCGGTACTGGGCCTCGGCCTCGTCCAGCTTGCCGGTCTGAACCAGCAGGCGGATCAGCAGGGCCTGGAGGGTGTTTTCCTCGGGCTTCTCGGCCAGGGTCTGGCGCACCCGCTCGATGGCCTGGTCCGGCTGGTCGCGCTCGAACAGGATGCCGGCCATGATGGAGGTCGCCTGCACCGAGTCCGGCTCCTCGGCCAGCACCTCGGCCGTCAGGCGCTCGGCCGTCTGCAGGTCGCCGTCCTTCAGGGCGATGCCGGCGCCGAGCATGCGCACCTCCCGGTCCTCGGGGGCCAGGGTCAGCAGCGTTTCATACTGCGCGCGCGCCTGTTCGACCTGATTGCCCAGAAGGGAATACTGGCCCATGCGCAGGCGGGACTTCACGTGGGTCTCGTCCATCTGCGCAACGGTGTTGAAGAACCGATAGGCGGTCCGGTAATCCTCGTTCTTCTCGGCGATCATGCCCAGATAGTAGATGCTTTCGGCATCCTTCGGGTTGATCTGGAGGACGTTGCGGAACTCGACCCCCGCCCGGGAGTAGTCCCCGGCCTCGAACAGTTCCTTGCCGCGCGACAGGTATTCCTGTTGCAGCGTTTCCGGATCGTCGCAGGCGGTCAGGGCCAGCGCGAGACCGCCGACCAGAGCCACGTGACGGGTCGTCTTCAGAACGGTGCCAAGAGCGGTCGTGAGAGAGAGCATGGGTCTGCGGTTCCTCGGTTCTGGGGTCCGACACGACGAGGCGGCCCGGGGATCGCGCGCGCTCCACCGATGGCCCGGGGCGGCCCCGGAACGGGACCGGGGGCGGCGTCATCGGCTCCGGTGATACCTGCCCCGCCTCAACCAATCAATTCCAAACGCGGCCGACACGCCCGTCGGCAAGGGTCGGTGGCTCAGCGATGGTCGATCGCGCGGTCATTGCGTCGGCAGGCGCACCATCTTGCGCCAGAAACTCTCGATTCCCTGGACCACTTCGATGAACCGATCGAAATCGACGGGTTTGACGATATAGCAATTGGCATGAAGATCGTAGCCGTGCTGGATGTCCGACTCCGCCTGCGAGGTCGTCAGCACGATCACGGGCGTGCGTTTCAGGTCGGCATCCTGCTTGATCTCGGCCAGGACCTCCCGGCCGTCCTTGCGGGGCAGGTTGAGGTCCAGCAGGACCAGATCCGGCCGCGGCACGTTGGCGTAATGTCCCTGACGCCGCATGAAGGCCATCGCCTCCAGCCCGTCCTGGACCACATGCAGCCGGGTTTCCGATCCTCCTTCCTTGAAGGCCTCCGAGGCGAGTCGTGCATCGCCCGGGTTGTCCTCGACAAGAAGGATGTCCATAACCGTTCCGAACTCCGTCACGCGGCGGCCCCGGCCCTGCCGGCCTGGCCCCTGAGTCCACAAGCCTGAGGAGAGAGAACCAGCCGAAACGCGGTTCGGCGGTTCCTGACGCCAATGAAGCCCAGGGGTCCCGCGCTCTCCAAGCCGGAGTCTTAGCACGCGGCGGCCCGTCCCGAGAAGAACCGGATCGTGTTTTTCCCGGACCGTTTGGCATCGTACATGGCGGCGTCGGCGGCTTCGACGAGCCGGTCCTGGCTGACCCCGTCGTCCGGGATCATGGCGATGCCGATGCTGGCGGTCAGGTGCGTGCCGTCGATGTTGGCGGCGAACGGCTTCCGGATCTCGTGGACCAGCTTTTCCGCCACCGCCGCCGTGCTGTCGCGGCCCGTCACCTCGGGCAGGATGACCACGAACTCGTCGCCGCCCAGACGGGCCACCTCGTCGGAGATGCGCACCGAGCGGCGCAGGCGCACGGCGATCTCGCGCAGCACCGCGTCTCCCACGGCATGGCCGCGGGTGTCGTTGATGGCCTTGAACCCGTCCAGGTCGATGAACAGCAGCGCGGCCTCGCGCTGGTAGCGCGAAGCCTGCTCGATGGTGCTGGTCAGCAGGCGGTTGAAGAGTTGGCGGTTGGCCAGGCCGGTCAGCGGGTCGGTGGTGGCTTGGCGCAGCAGGTCCTGTTCGGCCCGCCGGCGGAAGGTGATGTCGCTGAAGATGGCCACATACCCGGCCGTGCCCCCGGCGGCGTCGGTCACCACGTTGATGCGCAGCCATTCGGGATAGATGCGGCCGTCCTTGCTGCGGCCCCAGATCTCGCCCTCCCAGGCGCCGGTTTCGCGCAGTTGGCCCCACAGGTCCTCGTAGAACCGGGGTTCGTGCACGCCCGCATGCAGGATGTTCGGGCGCGTGCCCACGATGTCGTCGGCGGTGAAGCCGGTCACGCGCGTGAACGCGGCGTTGACGCGAACCGCGCGCCCGGCCGCGTCGGTGACCATCATGCCGGTGTCGATGTTGCGGAAGGCGGCCTCGGCCAGCAACAGGCGCTGGTTGGCCCGCTGCCGCTCCACCGCGTAGAGGATCGCGCGCTTGACGGTCTGGCCGTCGCCGCGCCCCTTGATGAGGTAGTCCTGCGCGCCGCGCTGGACGGCGCCGATGGCCACCTCGGTCGTGTCCAGGCCGGTCAGGACCACGATGGCGATGTCGGCGCGAGCGTGGTGGATCGTCTCCAGCGTGCCCAGACCCCGCGAATCGGGCAGGCTGAGGTCCAGCAGGATGACGTCATACGATTCGCGCGCCAGCAGGCCCAGGGCCTCGGCCAGCGTCGAGACGTGCGTGAAGGACAGCGCCGTCCCGTCCGCCTCGTCGAGCAGATACTGGATCAGATGCGCGTCGGCCGCATGGTCCTCGACCAACAGGCAGGAAAGCCCCTCATGCGTATCCATCGCTCGTTGCCGCCGCCGAGCCGCCCCTCCGAAGGCAGCCGTGATTGAAAGATGGACGGGCGCTCGGGTCCACCGTGTGCCCCCGTCAGCCCCCCGTCCCCCCGGCGCCATCCCGGCCGGGCGCGGATTGCCCGGGTTCAGCCCCCCGAGTCTTCAAACGTCATGGATCAAGGGCCGCGTCACCCCGCCGGTCGCGGACTCCATAACGGTGGAGTCCGGCCTGTCCGGTGTCGCAGCCCCCTGGCGGTGCGCCCCGCGTTCCGAACCCCGCGAGGAGCGGGCGCGCGGGCCGTTCTTTCCCGCGCACGCTCGATGTCCGTGCTGTTCCGTCCGCCCGTTCCGCCCCCATGCCACGAACCGCGCGGGAGCAAGGCGGACCAATTCTTAACTCTTCGTTTCAGATACAACCCGACAGACTGGAACCGGTCAAGATCAAAGGTGTTCCAATGAGCTCCGGTCCCTCGGCCCCGCCCGACGCGCGCCTCTCACGCGCTCTTGGGGCGCGCGCCCGGCTCGGAGTCGTCGGCCAGGTTCAGGTCCGCCGCCTTCAACGCCTCGGCCTGACGGGCCGCCAGCCGGTCCACGTCGAAGTCGTCGATCAGGTTGCGGAACATCTGGTGCCAGTTGATTTCCGCCTTCAGATGCAGGAACACCGAGCCCAGCCCGATGGCCGCGCGGTCCATCAGCACGAATTCGCGCGGCGGCTTGACCCCGCCCAGCTTCTTCAACTTCTCGTGCACGCCCTCGGCCACGGATCGGCCCTGGTTGCCGCCGTGGGTTTCCTGGATGCGGCGGGTGCGGTCCTCCATGAGGGGGGCATAGATGAACCGGGCCCAGAGGTTCAGCACTTCGATCAACTCACGGTCCAGGTCGTGGAAGCCCCACAATTCGTAGGCGTGAACGGCCCGGTCATAATCCTCGTCGCGCAGGGCGAAGAACAGATCGATGACACCCTTCACGAAGTTGGGCCGGAAGACGCGAATCGCGCCGAAATCCAGCAGGTTGATGCTGCTGTCCTCGCGGACCGTGTAGTTGCCCAGGTGCGGATCGCCGTGGATGACGCCGTATTCGTAGAACGGCACGTACCACGCCCGGAACATGTTCATGGCGATCTCGTTGCGAACCTCGGCGGGTTCATCCACGAACGATAGCAGCCGGGCGCCGTCCATCCAGGTCATGGTGAGCAGCCGGCGGGTGGACAGCTCCGGAATGACGCGCGGCACGTGGACGGTGGGCACCTTGTCGAGCATGTGCCGGTACAGCGCCATGTTCCGGGCCTCGCGGGCGTAGTCCAGTTCCTCGCGCAGCCGCTCGGCGATCTCGGCGTGGATGTCGCTCGGGTCGATGGCGGTGTCGTAGCGGCGGTAGAGCGTGATGATCCAGCGGAGCTGCTTGAGGTCCGCCTCCACCACCGAGGCCATGTCCGGATACTGCAGCTTGCAGGCCAGCGGCGTGCCGTCGTGCAGGGTCGCCTTGTGCACCTGCCCCAGCGAGGCCGCCGCCGCCGCGGTGGGCTCGAATGCGCCGTAGCGGGACTGCCAGTCGGCCCCCAGTTCGGTCTTCATGCGCCGGCGCACGAACGGCCAGCCCATGTGCGGCGCGTCCGCCTGCAACTGGGACAACTCACGCCCGACGTCCTCGGGCAGCGCCTCCGGGATGGTGGACAGGATCTGCGCCACCTTCATGAGCGGCCCCTTGAGCCCGCCCAGCGCCTCGCGCAGCTCCTGGCCCTGGCGGCTCTTGTCGAACTTCATGCCCAGGTAGCGCTCGCCCGCCGCGCGGGCGGCGAACCCGCCCATGGTGGTCGACACCTGGGCATACCGGCGCACGCGCCCGCCGATGTTGTTGGCTTCGCGTCTGTCGTGTTCGGCCATGTCAGGCGACCTGCTCCAGTTCGTCGATGAAGCCCTTCAGCACGCCCAGCCCCTGACGCCAGAACCCGGGATCGCCGGCGTCGAGCCCGAACGGCGCCAGCAGTTCGCGGTGCCGCAGGGTGCCGCCGGCCGCCAGCATCTCCAGGTACTTGTCCTGGAAGCCCGGCACCGAACCCGACTGGTAGACGGCGTACAGGCTGTTCACCAGACAGTCGCCGAAGGCGTAGGCGTAGACGTAGAAGGGCGTATGAATGAAGTGCGGGATGTAGCTCCAGAACACCCGGTAGCCGTCGTCGAAGTCGAACGCCGGCCCCAGGCTTTCGGCCTGAACCTCCATCCAGATGTCGTTCAGGCGCTCCTCGGACAGGGCGCCCTCGCCCCGCTCGGTGTGCACCCGGCGCTCGAACTCGTGGAAGGCGATCTGCCGCACCACGGTGTTGAGCATGTCCTCCACCTTGCCGGCCAGCATGGTGCGGCGGCGGCGCGGATCGGTCTCGGCGTCCAGCATGGCGCGGAAGGTCAGCATCTCGCCGAACACCGAGGCCGTCTCGGCGAGCGTCAGCGGCGTGTCGGCCAGAAGCACGCCCTTGGGCCCGGCCAGCACCTGATGCACGCCGTGGCCCAGTTCGTGGGCCAGGGTCATGACATCCCGGGTGCGGCCCATGAAGTTGAGCAGCAGATAGGGATGGGCCGACGGCACGGTGGGATGCGCGAACGCGCCGGAGGTCTTGCCCGGGCGCGGCGGCACGTCGATCCAGGCGTTGTCGAAGAAGCGCCGGCCCACGTCCCCCATGCGCGGACTGAAGCCGTCGTAGGCCCGCAGCACGGTGTCCCGCGCCTCGTCCCACGAATAGCGGCGGTCCTCGGCGTCGGGCAGGGGCGCGTTGCGGTCCCAGGTCGCCAGTTTGTCCAGGCCGAACCAGCGCGCCTTCATGGCGTAGTAGCGGTGGGCGGTGTCGGCATAGGAGTCCTTGACCGCCGAGACCAGCGCGTCCACCACCGAATCCTCGACCTGGTTGGCCAGGTTGCGGGCGGCCATGGGGTGGGCGTAGTTGCGCCACTGGTCGTCGATCTGCTTGTCCTTGGCCAGCGTGTTGACGATGTGGGCGAACAGCCGCACCTCGCCGGACAGCCCCTTGCCGACGGCCTTGGCGGCGGTCTCCCGCCGCGCCCGGTCGCTGTCGGAGAGCTGGTCCAGCGCCTCCGTCACGGTGCGGGACTGGCCGTCGATGTCGAAGCGCATGTGCGCCAGGGTCTCGTCGAACAGCCGCACCCAGGCGGACCGGCTGGCCACGTCCTTTTCATGCAGCAGACGCTCCATGGCCTCCGGCAGTTCGTGGTCCCGGAACATGCGCAGGTCGCGGAGCCACGGCGCGTAGGCGGCGGCCGCCGGGGCCTTCAGGCGCGCGGCCAGGGCGTCGTCGTCAAGCTGGTTGATCTCCAGCGTGAAGAACAGCAGGTGCGACGAGATCTCCGTCACCGCTTCGTGCATGCCCTGATAGAAGCGCCCGACCTCGGCATCCGTCTGCGCCGTGGCGTGGCGCAACTGGGCGAAGGACATGAGGCGGTAAAGCGTCTCGCTGATGCGCTCGTATTCGGCGATGGCCGCGCCGAGCCCCTCGCCGTCCAGATCGGAGACCGCGCCCATGTATCGCTCGCGGAACGCCCGCGCCTCGGCGTCCGCCCGGTCACGATCGGCGACCAGCGCCGGGTCGTCCGCGCCGCGGTACAGGTCCGACAGGTCCCAACCCGGCAGCGATCCCCCCGTTTCGGACGCCGGGGTCGGATGGCCGGCCGCGGGGCCCCCGCCCTCGGGCAGGCGCCGCGCCATCGGAGTGGAATAGGCCTCGGTCATGCAGCAGTCTCCCTTTTGACGCCCGGGATATGGTGACGCGCCGGGGCCGCGTCCACCGTCGTTTCAGTCCTGACGGTCTCTGCCTCTTGCCTTCCCCGCCGCACCGGGCGATGTACAATGGCACGCCTGAATAGCGCCCAACAGATCAAGACGATCCGGGTTCACGAGGACACCGGATCCGGACCACCGGGAGACTCGTCCGTGTTGTTTTCCAGGAGCCGCGCCGCCGACTTCGATCGGGAGACCGATCTCGTCGGTGTCTTTCTCAATCAGGCCCGCCGGTTCGCCCGCGAGCCCATGCTGTGGCGCAAGGTGGATGGGACCTATACGCCGTTGACCTGGGCCGAGGTGGAGGTCCGGGCCGTCGCCCTCGCCAACGCCCTGCGGGATCACGGCATCGAGCCGGGCGACCGTGTGTCGCTGGTGTCCGAGAACCGGCCGGAATGGATCATCGCCGACCTGGCCATTCTCATGGCCGGGGCCGTGGTTGCGCCCTGCTACGTCACCAACACGGTGGCCGATCACCTGCATGTGCTGGATGACAGCGGGGCGAAGGCGTTCATCGTCTCGACCGCCAAGCTGGCGCCGCGCGCGCTGGAGGCCGCGAGCCAGGCCCACGAGACGCCGGTCATCATCGCCATCGAGCCGCTGCCCCGCCACCAGAACACGGGCCTGGATGTGCTGGCCTGGGACGATCTGGTCACGCGCTACCGGGGCCGACCGCGCCCGCCCACCGTCTCCGCCATCGAGCCGGACGACCTGTGCGCCATCATCTACACCAGCGGCACCGGCGGCACGCCCAAGGGCGTGATGCTCAGCCACGCCAACATCCTGCACAACTGCCGGGGCGCGTATGCGTTGCTGAAGGGCATCGGCCTGGGCAAGGAGGTGTTCCTCTCCTTCCTGCCGCTGTCCCATTCCTACGAACACGCCGCGGGCCTGCACTTCCCCATCTCCATCGGCGCCCAGGTCTGGTTCGCCGAGGGTCTGGACAAGCTCGCCACCAACATGCAGGAGGCGCGGCCCACCATCATGACCGCCGTGCCCCGGCTGTACGAGACCATGCGCACCCGCGTGCTGCGCGGCCTGGACAGCCAGAGCGAGGGCAAGCGCAAACTGTTCTGGCGCACCCACGAACTGGGTCTGAAGCGCTACCACCACCCGGACCGGCTGACTCTCAAGGACCGCGTGGTTGACGCGGTGCTCGACCGGCTGGTGCGCGGCAAGGTGCGCAAGCGCTTCGGCGGGCGCCTGAAGGCCATGGTGGCCGGGGGCGGTCCCCTGAACGTGGAGGTCGGGCTGTTCTTCCATTCCCTGGGCGTGCCCATCCTGCAGGGCTACGGCCAGACGGAATCGTCGCCGGTCATCAGTTGCAACGTGCCCGGGCGGGTGCGGATGCACACCGTCGGGCCGCCGATCCGCGACGTGGAGGTGCATATCGCCGGCGACGGCGAAATCCTGGTGCGCGGCGGCAACGTCATGAAAGGCTACTGGAACAACGAGAAGGCCACGCGCGCGGCCATCGACGCGGACGGCTGGCTGCACACCGGCGACGTGGGTGTGATCGACGAGTACGGCTGCATCCAGATCACCGACCGCAAGAAGGACATCATCGTCAACTCGGGCGGCGACAACATCTCGCCGCAGCGGATCGAGGGCCTGCTGTGCCTGGAGCCGGAGATCGGACAGGCCATGGTCTACGGCGACAAGCGGCCCCATCTGGTGGCGCTGATCGTGCCCGACGAGGAGTGGCTGGGCCGCTGGAAGGCCAAGAGCGGCAAGGAGGGCGATCTGCCCGCCCTGGCCGAGGATCCCGACCTCCGCAAGGCGGTCTCCGACGCCCTGGGGCGGGTCAACGCCAAGCTGGGCCAGATCGAGAAGGTGCGCCGGTTCATGATCGCCCCCGAGCCCTTCACGGTGGACAACGACCAGATGACCCCCACCATGAAGGTGCGCCGCCATGTCCTGCGGGCCGAGTACGGCCAGCGCCTGGAGGCCCTGTACGGGGGGTAGTCCGCTTCGGTCTCCGGGGTCGCATCACCCAAGCCGCAGGGCAACGGGTTCAGGTTAACATGACGGCCTGTTCCGCGCCGCCTGAGCAGGCCTCTCGAGATCCCTCGTCTCGCTTCGCTCACTCGGGATGACACACTAAAATTATAGGATGTCATCCTGAAGCCGCGAAGCGGCTGAAGGATCTCGAGCGTGGGTCTCCGATCCGCTGCAAAGACCTGCGAGAGCGATCCCGTTGCCCTGAGCCCGTCGCCCTGACCCAAGCCGGGCGGGAGTTGTACTCCCGCCCGGACCGTTCCCAAGGAGCCCGGACGTCGTTCCCTCGCCCCCATGGACACCGGAATGACCCCGAAGGCTTCAGCCGATCCGCGCGTCCGTTTTCTCGTTGGAGGTCCCCCATGCTGCACCAGTCCTCCCGGATGATCGCCGTGCCCACGCGCGGCACCGGCTTCGTGGAGATCACCGGCGCGGTGTTGAATTTCGTCGCCGACAGCGGGGTGCAGGAAGGCCTGCTCACCCTGCTGCTGCGGCACACCTCGGCCGGGCTGACCATCACCGAGAACGCCGACCCCGACGTGCTGGCCGACCTGACCGACCGGCTGGCGGTGCTGGCGCCGCGCGACCCCTCGCTGTACCGCCACGGCACGGAGGGGCCGGACGACATGCCGGCGCACATCCGCACCCTGCTGACCAACGTGCAGCTTTCCATTCCCGTGCTGGAGGGCCGTCCCGTGCTGGGCACCTGGCAGGGCATCTACGTGGTCGAGCACCGCGCCCGGGGCAGCCGCCGCGAGGTCGCCGCCCACGTCATCGGGTCGTGACGCGCCAGCAGTTCTCATTTTGGCCGCGCTGCCTCCGAAGGGTCCTGCTGGGAGGTCCAGGCGCGAACCGGACTCCCTCCCCTGGATAGGGGAGGGCTGGGGTGGGGTTGAAAAAGCCCGTGGGGTTGAAAAAGCCCGTGGGGTTGGTGCGGCAAGTGGGGTTGATGCGGCAAGTGGGGGCCGCGCGGACATGAACGCGCCCCCGTCCCAACCTCCCCCCGAAGGGGGGAGGAGAACAGGCCGGCACCGGCCGCAACCGGCGCTCTCCCTCCATCCTGAGAATTGCTGGTGACGCGCCTCCGGCGTTGACGGACCGGGGCGCGGCGTGGCCCTGTTGTCGCGCGCCGATCCGTTCCGCCCCCCAGATCGTAGACAGAGCATGACCGCGTCCCTCGCCCCGTCCTCCGCCCCCGCGCGCCGTGTGCGCCTCGTCCCGCTGCTGTTCCTGGTCGTCTCGCTGGGGCTGCTCGGTGGGGCGCTGGTCATCGAGCATGTCTTCGGGATCGAGCCCTGCGTGCTGTGCCTCTATCAGCGCATCGCGCCGGCGGTGGTGATGGTCCTGGCCGCGCTGGCGCTGGTGCCGGCGATGCCGGGGCAGGCGGCCCGGGTCCTGACCGGCCTGATCGGTGTGGCCTTCGCGGCCAACATGGTGCTGGCCGGCTTCCACGTGGGGGTCGAGCAGCACTGGTGGGAGGGCACGCCGCAATGCGGCGGCGGGGCCTCGGCCCCGCCCAGCCTGTCGTCCAGTCTGGCCGATCTGAACGCGGCGCTGGACGCGCCCGAGATCGTGCCCTGCGATGCCGTGCCGTGGTCCCTGTTCGGGATTTCGCTGGCCGGCTACAATGTCATCATGTCCCTGGGGCTGGCGGTCCTGGCCTTCGCGGCCGTCCGCCGGCCGGCCCGCTGGAGAGAATCATGAGCGACACCCCGTCCCCCGAGACTCCGGCCGCCGCGCCCCGTCGGGGCGGTCACGGCCGCCTGCCCGGCGAGCGCGGTCCGCGCGAGACGCTGGAGCGCCTGATCCGCGTGGATCAGGCCGGCGAGTACGGCGCCGTGCGCATCTACGAAGGCCAGATGGCCGTGCTCGGCCGGCGCACCGCCAACGCCGCCGTGCTCAAGCACATGCGCGATCAGGAGCAGGTCCACCTCGACACCTTCAACGGCCTCGTCCGCAAGCACCGGGTGCGGCCGACCGCCATGACGCCGGTCTGGCACGTCATGGGCTTCGCCCTGGGCGCGGGCACCGCGTTGATGGGCGAGAAGGCGGCCATGGCCTGCACGGTCGCGGTGGAAGAGGCCATCGACGGCCACTATGCGCGGCAAGCCGAGGAGCTGGGCGAGGATCAGGCCGATCTGCGCGAGACCATCCTGCGCTTCCGCGAGGAGGAACTGGAGCACCGGGACATCGGCCTGCGCAACGGCGCCGAGGAGGCGCCCGGCTATCCCCTGCTGTCGCGGGCGATCAAGGGCGGCTCGCGCCTCGCCATCTGGATTTCCGAACGCCTGTAGGCGGACCCGCGCCGGGCGGCCCCGGTTGCGCCGCGACACCGATCGCCCCACATGGGGGGGTGACTGAGCGGGCACGGCCGCGCGCCCGCGCCCAAAAGGGTGCGACCGGAGTCGGGATGAACCGGCGCCGGGACGTGTCCTGTATGACCGCGCACTCGAACGTCGAACGGAAGGCATCCATGGCAGAGAACGACACGACCTCAACTGGTGACGTCTCCCGCCGTCTGATCGACGCCGCCCTGGGCCTTGCCGCCGAGGACGGCTGGCGCCGCCTGACCATGGCGGCCATCGCCGAGCGGGCCGGCGTGCCCCTGAACGCGGCGTTGCGCGTTCATGGCTCGCGCAATGAAGTCCTGCGCGCCATGGGCCACCATGTGGACGCGGCCATGCTGGACGAAGCGCTGACCTTCACCGACCAGGACGGTCCGCGGGACCGCCTGTTCGACATGCTGATGCGCCGCTTCGACGCCCTGTCGCCCTGGCGCGCCGGGCTGGCCGCGATCATCAAGGACCTGCCGGCGGACCCCGGCACCTTCGTGGTGTCCATGCAGGGGGTCTACCACTCCATGGGCCTGGCGCTGGAGGCGGCGAGCCTGCCGGCCGACGGCTTCGGCGGTCTGGCCACGCGCAAGGGGCTGGCGGCGGTCTACCTGTCCACCATGCGAGTCTGGACCGAGGACGACACCGAGGACCTGTCCCGCACCATGGCGGCCCTGGACAAGAACCTGGACCGCGCGGAAAGCGTCGTCGGCACCCTGTGCCGGGTGATCCCCTGCCGGGGCAAGGGGCGGGGCAAGGGCAAGGGCAAGGCGGCCCCCACGCCGTCGCCCGACGCCGATCCCGCCTGGACCCCGGAGGACGCCCCCGGGCCCGACGACCGTCCGTCATCGGGACACGCCCCAGCGTGACGCGCGGGACCGGATCCCGCACTACACCATTACGGGTTTGTGCAGTGCACAAAATCCCGTTGACTCCGGCGGGAACTGTTTTTAAGGTGTAATCGTTACGGCGTGGGCCGGGGCATGTGGCCGACAGGCCGAAACCAGCCCCGGGCGCCCGCGCTCCCCCGCCCCCGCTTCCGGACCAGTCGGAGAGAACCAATGGCAAAGCAGCCCGAATTTTTCGATTTCGACTTCACCAAGTATCTGGCCGACATGAAGGTTCCGGGTGTGGACCTGGACGCCATCATGGCCAGCCAGAAGAAGAACGTGGAAGCCCTGACCAACGCCAATCGTCTGGCGTTCGAGGGCATGCAGGCGGTGATGCAGCGTCAGGCCGAACTTCTCCGTCAGAGCATGGAAGAATACGCCAAGACCGCGCAGTCCATGGGCGACATGAAGGACCCGCAGGACGCCATTGCCCGCCAGACGGACATGGCCAAGATGGGCTTCGAGCGCATGATCTCCAACATGCGCGAGATGTCGGAACTGCTGGCGAAGTCCAACAACGAGGTCTTCGAACTGCTGAACAAGCGGTTCACCGAAACCCTGGATGAAATGAAGGGGATGATGGACAAGGCCGAGGCGGGCAAGCCCGCGCCGAAGAAGCCCGCGGGTGGGTCCAGCGCCTCCTGATCTCCGGATGCCTGAAGCGGCCCGGGGTCCGGGCCGCGCGTAAAGGAGGCCGTCGTTCCATATCGGGGCGGCGGCCTTTTTCCATCGGGCCGTCCTGTGGCATCATCCTGCGGCATCCCGGGGGTCCGAACCCTCTTGGTTCTGCCGCCGTGCCGGGTGTAAAACCGGATCCATGCCGATATCGTCTCGCTCCGACCGACCGGACCCCATGGCCCTTTCCGTCCCCTTTGCGATGCCCGCGTTCCAGCCCGGCTGGGTCTGGCTGGTGGGCGCCGGACCGGGGGACCCCGGTCTGCTGACCCTGCACGCCGCCCACGCGCTGGCCCAGGCCGACGTGGTCGTGCATGACGCCCTGGTCAACACCGACGTGCTGGCCCTGGCCCCCGCCCACGCCGAGATCGTGTTCGCCGGCAAGCGCGGCGGCAAGCCCTCGGCCAGCCAGCCCGACATCAGCAACCGGCTGATCGCGCTCGCCCGGGCGGGCCGGCGGGTGCTGCGGCTGAAGGGGGGCGATCCGTTCATCTTCGGACGCGGCGGCGAGGAGGCCCGCGCCCTGGTCGCCGCCGGCGTGCCGTTCCGGGTCGTGCCCGGCATCACGGCCGGCATCGGCGGGCTGGCCTATGCGGGCATCCCGGCCACCACGCGCGACACCAACGCGGCCATCGCCTTCGTCACCGGCCACGCCGCCTCCGGCTCGGTGCCGGACACCCTGGACTGGACGGCGCTGGCGCGCAGCGCGTCGGTCATCGTCATCTACATGGCGGTCAAGCACCTGCCGATCATCGTCCAGCGCCTCATGGACGGCGGCCGCTCGCCCGACGAGCCCCTGGCCTTCATCTGCTCGGCGACCACCCCGGACCACCGGGTGGTGGTCTCCACCCTCGGACGCGCGGTCGCCGACCGCGATGCCCACGGGGTGGCGGCTCCGGCCGTGGTGGTGGTGGGCGAAGTGGTGCGGCTGCGCGAACAGCTAGGCTGCTGGTGGGACCCGGCCGACCTGGGGGCTTTGCTGGCGGACGTGGCGGCCGAGTGAAGGGGAGCCGCGCGACAGGGTTCCGAGTCCAGATGACAGGGGTGTTATGGTTCGTGCCCCATCACGAGATCCTTCGCGCCCTTAGGGCGCTCAGGATGACACACTCTCTATTAAGAGTGTGTCATCAACTCAGTTTGTGGCGGGTTCGGGCTGAGGCCGGAGGACCGCGTTTGCGATGGTGACGAGCTTTCTGGCAACGGCGAGGAGTGCGCCTTTTGGTGTCTTTTTGTTTCCGATAAGCCGTTCGTAGAAGGCCTTGAGGTCGGGGTTGTATCGCACGGCGGAGAGCGCGGCCATGAAGAGCTTGGATCGCAAGGCGC
>NZ_WIVE01000170.1 GCF_009601025.1 Roseospira navarrensis
CTCCTGGGCATCGCCACCACCAAAGGCCCAATCTCCTACGATATGTTGATCGCGCCGGAAGCAAAGGGATAAGCCTTATTTCTGTATCCAGTTTTTCTTTCTCGTTCTTCCACTGCGTAACTGTGTGATTGAGATGGTTTTCGTAATTTTCAGGTTTAATATTCAGGAGGGGCTCTGTGCTCTCGTGTACAAAGGGTCGAAATAGGTACTCTTCATTCTCTTTTATAAACTCAGAGCAAAACTGTCTTATGTGCGATGCATCTTGTCTTTTTGGTCCTTTTAAATTGTCTTCCATCTTTGAAAGCTCATCATCCAGATGAGTGTCTGCCCAAAAAATCGGATAAGGCCGGCCGCCGATGACGCCCTTGAGGGTTTCCCGTCCTTCATACCGCAAAACAATCTTATTCTCGTATTCTTTTGGAGGCACGACAAGTGATAGCAGGAGCGCAGCCTCCAGTGACACTGTGCATTTTCTAGGCGTTGCCTTTGTTGAGACGCGGAATCCAGTATCCATGGAGGGGCCGACAAAATCACGAACTAACCCATCGCGTTCGTCATTGTACCATTTATCTAATAAGTAATAGTTGCTAATCTTTGGGATTCCAATATCAAAATACGATTGCGGCCCTCCAACTTTTGTGGAAAAAATAACAAGGCTTATCCCTTTGCTTCCGGCGCGATCAACATATCGTAGGAGATTGGGCCTTTGGTGGTGGCGATGCCCAGGAG
>NZ_WIVE01000171.1 GCF_009601025.1 Roseospira navarrensis
GTTCACGTTATGTTCTACGCCGTTTCAGGCCACCTGTCACCACATGATGTGGTCCCGGACTCAAAGGGATAAGCCTTAAATCATTTACATCCCAACCGTTTTGCGGTGTCGATGACATCTGTTATTTCTTCGCTATTTGGAATTATATTGCACTCATCGGCCTTATCCCGGCAGATTCCACCGAGATTCCACTTACCATTTTCCATGCCTTTCGCTGGCGTATTTATCGTCCCTCTCAGGCAATCGGTATCGGTAGGGTCGATACCAGTAATCTCGGCATCATACCCACCTTTCGTTTTTGTCTTTACAGTTTCTATTTTTAGAGTTGCCATTACATGTCCTCCCTATGTTGATTCATCCTTTCACTATTAAAGGATGATTACTGCCCTATCCCTCAAGTGGCCCGCTTTCATGGTAACCTAGCAACAAGCTTTCGGGAAAGGCCGCCACAGCATTCTTTGATCGGTAAATGGCACGGCCGTGCCGCGCCGTGCTTGTTGAAGCGGGTTGGCTCATGGGGACAATGATTGGCTCCAAGTGTCCCCATTTTGTCCCCAGGAAGCAAAAAGGGCCTAGCGCGTCGGCGCTAAGCCCTTGATTTTATTGGTTGCGGGGGTAGGATTTGAACCTACGACCTTCAGGTTATGAGCCTGACGAGCTACCGGACTGCTCCACCCCGCGTCGGGTGTATGTTGGGGGTCGCCTGGGG
>NZ_WIVE01000172.1 GCF_009601025.1 Roseospira navarrensis
CCCGTGCAATCCTGGCATGCATCGCCGGACTTATCTCGCCCAAACAACCAGCATGCATATCTAACGCAAACTGAGCCTAGATTATCGAACCGGCAGGCCAGACGCGCCGGGTTCACTGCGTGTCGGGTGAACTGGCGCACCGTGTCCAGCGAGCCGCGAAGGACCCGAAGGTCGTCCTCCTCCCGCACGTAACGGCGGGGCATGCCCTTCCGTACCGCGTCGGTCAGGTGGTCGGCAAAGACGCGGATCAGGATTTCCAGCAGGGTCTCGCGCTGCCACGCCAACTCGGTGATGGCGCCGACGTCGATGCGCAGGTCCAGTGCCACCGCCAGCATGTCCACAAGACGCCGGCGGATGGCTGCGGTGCCGGCGTCGCCCTCGTCCTCCCCCACCACGTCGATCTTGGGCAGGATCTCCAGCGTGCAGCCCTCGGCCGCGATGACGCCGACCACGTTGCGGGCGCGCAGGGCGCGCCGGCCGTGTTCCAGCACACCGGTTTCGCCCCGGCCGGCGAAGCCGGAGGCCGCCGCCACGGCCGCCAACCGATCCGCCGCCGCCGCCGGGATAGTGGCGAGGTTAGTCGGGTCGTCGCCATAGGGCAGCGATTGCCATTCCAGCAAGGTGCGCCGATTGAGCAACCTGAGGGATGGAAATTCGGTCTGAGGCGCTTCAGTCATCCCGGTTTTCCATGTTGATGTAGACGCG
>NZ_WIVE01000173.1 GCF_009601025.1 Roseospira navarrensis
CTGCCGGGATCGTCGCGACGTGGAGGTCTCCCATGACCGTCCGCACATCCAAGAAAACCGTCACCTTCGCACACCCCTTCACGCTCGGTGATTTCGAAGAGGTGCTCCAACCCGGGACCTACACCGTGGAAACGGACGAGGAGCGCCTGGACGGCGTGTCCTTCGAAGCCTATCGACGGGTCCAGACCCTGTTCCACCTGCCCGCGACGCCAGGGACTCCGGGGCTTTCGCAAACCCTGACGGTCGATCCCGACGACCTGGAGGCGGCGCTGGCGCGCGATGCGGCGTCTGGCGCCGGCCTCACGCCTCGCGGTGGCTGTGATTGAGATAGCCGCTGTCGAAGCCGGCCAACTTCTCAAGCCCCGCCAGATCGAGAATAATCACCTGTTGGGCCTTGAGGGTAATCAGCCCGCGTTCGCGCAATTGCCTGAGAATGCGGTTGACATGGATGGCGCTGAGCCCCAGCGCGTCGGCCAGGACGTATTGATTGAGCGGGCACGCGAATCCGTTGTTCGTCACATGGCCGATCAGGGCCAGGCGTTGCCCCAGTTCCAGAAAGAAGTGGGCCGTTCGCTCGATCGCGCTTCGCCGTCCGATATTCACCAGATGCTCGACCACCATCGCCTCGTCGCGGGAGGCGCCCCACATGATGGCCGTGGCCAGACGTGGAAAGTCCTGGAAAATCTG
>NZ_WIVE01000174.1 GCF_009601025.1 Roseospira navarrensis
GTTCACTCTATGTTCTGCGCCATTTCGGGCCACCTGTCACCACATGATGCGGTCCCGGACTCAAAGGGATAAGCCTTCCGGACGATTTCATCCCGATGGCCGAAGAAACAGGCCAGATCATTCCGTTGGGCGGGCGGATTCTCGAAGAGGCATTGCGGCAGACTCGGGCCTGGCGTGATGAGGGGTTGGACCTCAAGATTGCCATCAACCTTTCGGCCAAGGAACTCAGTAATCCGCGCATTCTTGAAAGAATTGACCGCATCCTGAAAACATATGGCATCGCGGCCGAAGCGCTTGAGCTTGAGCTGACAGAAAGCACCCTGTTCCGCTACGACTCCCAGGAAACGGCGCGTTTTGTCGAAGGCGCCAAATCCCGCAACTTCACGCTGACCATCGACGACTTTGGAACAGGGTTCAGCGCCTTCAGCTATCTGCACTACCTGCCCATCTCCAAGATCAAGCTCGACCGCTCGTTCATTGCCGCGATTGGCGATGCCGACCACGAGGCCCTGGTCGGCGGACTGGTGGATCTGGGTCACCGGCTTGGCTGTCGCGTCACCGGCGAAGGCGTCGAAACCGTCGAACAACTGCGGTTCCTGACCCGTGTCGGGGCTGTGTAACCTGATGTCTGGAAATTTTGCACGAGGGGGCGCACCTGCATGCCCATCCGTGGGGCGCGCCCCACGG
>NZ_WIVE01000175.1 GCF_009601025.1 Roseospira navarrensis
TCCTGGGCATCGCCACCACCAAAGGCCCAATCTCCTACGATATGTTGATCGCGCCGGAAGCAAAGGGATAAGCCTTTCGAGGAATACCTCGGCCGTCTGATCCGCCGCGCGTTGGTCGGAACAGGCCTGACCGTCACACTGCAGGGGGGCGGCCTGTTCTGTCTGACGGATGTCGAGACCGAACAGGGCCTGTTCCAGACCCGGCCGGACATTCTCATCCGGGAGGGCGGCCGAGTGGTGCACATCATCGACACCAAGTGGAAACGCATTGCGGCCAATGTCGCTGATCCGAAGCGGGGGATCAGCCAGGCCGATGTATATCAGATGATGGCCTATGGCCGGCTGTACAGCGTCCCGCGCCTGACCCTGCTGTTTCCCCACCACGCCGACCTAAAGGGAGCCGAGGGACGGCAGGCGCTCCATCGCATCACCGGTGAAGACGGCTGGCTCACGGTGGCGACAGTGAACGTAGCAGATGGGAAATATATATCGGATCGCTTATTTGATATTGTCAAATTTTATAAAACATAAAGCCCGGATCTTCTTCATTCGTAGTTCATATCACAATTTTTATAAAGGCTTATCCCTTTGCTTCCGGCGCGATCAACATATCGTAGGAGATTGGGCCTTTGGTGGTGGCGATGCCCAGGA
>NZ_WIVE01000176.1 GCF_009601025.1 Roseospira navarrensis
CCCGTGCAATCCTGGCATGCATCGCCGGACTTATCTCGCCCAAACAACCAGCATGCATATCTAACGCAAACTGAGCCAAAAATTTAGAGATGGTGTATGGGTAAATCACAGATGGAATCCAAGCAACGATAAATTGAAAGTAGCCTTAGATGATTTTTCTGATTATTGTGACAAAAATCAAATGATTATTAAATCAGTTGTTCCTCTGACGCGCGCACAGGCTCATCAATACTCCATTGCTGACACTTACTTCGCGAGCGGCCCTAATTCCGCTGGGGGATGGGGATACGGCCTCGGATACGGATGGGGCATTTCCATGATTGTTGGTTTTGCAGCCCTTCTGCAGCGGGAAGAGGAGATTTCTGACGAAGAGTATCAAAAAAGAATGCATCAGCTTGAGGAGCAAAAGGCGAGAGAAGAAAAAATTGCAGCCCTTAAAAAAGAGCAGGCAGTTATTGAATCGGAAATTCAGGATAAAGCCAATTTTATTGAGGCTTCAGAATGTTATTCCAGCGCTGCTGTAGAAGAAAGGAAGGGCATAGTTGGTGGGGTAAAGTTCATCGTATCTGGAGAAAAGGCTTATCCCTTTGCTTCCGGCGCGATCAACATATCGTAGGAGATTGGGCCTTTGGTGGTGGCGATGCCCAGGA
>NZ_WIVE01000177.1 GCF_009601025.1 Roseospira navarrensis
CCGTGGGGCGCGCCCCACGGATGGGCATGCAGGTGCGCCCCCTCGTGCAAAATTTCCAGACATCAGGTTACACAGCCCGGGTTCCAGCTCCCACACCGGGGATATATCGCCGTAGTCGATCACGCCGGCCATGGCTTTGCCTCCCGCCTCGTATGCCCGTCAGGCCGCCTCAGCGGCCACTGTATTCATTTTCTAGCATCGCCGAAGAGGGTTCCGCCACCTGGGCAAAAGAATGTCTCAGAACGCCGTTCAGTGCGCCGGCAGACCCTCACACGCTCTGATGACCAGGGAGCCATATTCCAAATGAAATTGAAGAATGCTACAAGTCATGAACACTTGCCAGTAGTGAATCGGTGTCATTTTAACTTTAGTGGGGAGGCAAGATGGATTTTGTACCACAAAAACTCCCCGGCCGGAGTTTCCGTATTACAAAAATTCGCGACTCATTCGACCCGCTGGCGGGGTCTCAAGATCGGCTCATATCCTCTTGCCATTCGCCCCTTCGGGCTCAAGGTGCATCCGCAGTCGGCGAATAACAAAGAAGGCTTATCCCTTTGAGTCCGGGACCACATCATGTGGTGACAGGTGGCCTGAAACGGCGTAGAACATAACGTGAAC
>NZ_WIVE01000178.1 GCF_009601025.1 Roseospira navarrensis
AACGTGTCCCGATCCATGCCCGCCTCCCGCGTTCGGTATCCTTCATGATACCAAATCCGGGAATGCATAGCGAACGCTATTTGAGCCAAAAAATTCGGATCAAGCCAAACGTTAGTGACTGGTTCAGGATGCGCCGTGGGATTCTTCGTCAGTAGGAAGTGCAATGAATTCTGGAAACAAGTCAAGAAAGCTTCAGAATATATTTGAATGTGACGGCCGGGAAATCCGAAATCAGTTCATTTATGCAGGTTTGATATTGGCTATATTTGAGAGTTTCAAGAAATTTATTCTAGATAATGTCGAATTTTTCTTTTGCGATGAAGTGTCAATGAACGGCAGGCGATTAGCATTTAAGCGTGGTGAAGATTTCAAGAAACTCATTAGAGACAAGGGTGCAGGAAAGCAGGGGCAGCATGGCAACAAAGATTTTCGTGCCGCAATGGCTTTTTTCTATGAAAATGGCGCGATTAATGATTTCGAATGTGCTGAATGGCTTATCCCTTTGCTTCCGGCGCGATCAACATATCGTAGGTGGTGGGTCCCTTGGTCGTGACGATCCCCAGGAG
>NZ_WIVE01000179.1 GCF_009601025.1 Roseospira navarrensis
ACCGTCACCGTGGCCGTTCCCAAGAGCCGGGGCTGCGACGAGCCGTTCTTTCCGCAGTCCCTGGAACGGGGGCGACGCTCCTCGCGCGCCATCATGCTGGCGATCGCCGAGATGTACGTCCAGGGCGTTTCCACCCGCGACGCCGCCAAGGTGATGAAGGAATTCGGGCTGGAAAGCCTGTCCTCGACCCAGGTCAGCCGCGCCGCCGCCCTGCTGGACGACGAACTGGACGCCTGGCGCACACGCCGGCTCGACCCGGTGACATACCTGATCCTCGATGCCCGGTATGAGAAGGTGCGCGATGGCGGCATCGTCCGGGACGCCGCCATCCTGTCCGCCATCGGCGTCGGCCCTGACGGCCGGCGGCGTCTTCTGGGCGTGTCGGCCGCGCTGTCCGAGGCCGAGGTCCACTGGCGCGATTTCCTGAACGACCTCGTGGACCGCGGCCTGCGCGGCGTCGAATTCATTGTCAGCGACGACCATGCCGGCCTGCGGGCGGCGCGCCGGGCCGTCCTGTCCGGCGCCACATGGCAG
>NZ_WIVE01000017.1 GCF_009601025.1 Roseospira navarrensis
GGGGTGTGCGAAGGTGACGGTTTTCTTGGATGTGCGGACGGTCATGGGAGACCTCCACGTCGCGACGATCCCGGCAGAGGGGAGGCGGGTGGAAGGGCGCCCCCCTTCCGGTCCGGTCATTTCGGCTTCTGCGCCGACGCCACGTCGCCCCCGTTCCAGGGACTGCGGAAAGAACGGCTCGTCGCAGCCCCGGCTCTTGGGAACGGCCACGGTGACGGTGCCGGCGGGCGTGTCCACCTTCTTCGGCTTGTAGCCGTTGGCGTAGCCCCGGCGCCCGTCGCTGCGCTCGTAGGGGCCGGCGCCGAGGTGCCGGTCGCGCTCCATCCGCATGGCGAGATTGAACAGCGCCGTGAACGCCTCGGCCATGCCCTCCGGCCCGGTCTGGATGAGCTGTTCCATCAGCGCGGCGATGACCTTACCCTGAGTGTCCTGCAATCCGGGTCTCCTTTGGCGAGTGAGAAAACCGGACTGGAGGGTAGCCCATCCGTGGGGCGCGCCCCACGGATGGGCACGCAGGTGCGCCCCCACGAACAAAATTTCCAGACATCAGGTTGCACAGCCGTTCGGCCCGCACCGCCCCTGTCGGGCCGCGATCACGGCCAGCCTGTGGCGCTGCCCCGCGCCGGTCTTGTCCAGCACGGCTTCGCAGTGGCGGCGGGCCGTGTTGAGGCGGATACCCAGATCGGCGGCGATCTCCGCCGTCGAGCGCCCCGCCAGCAGCAGGCGGGCCGTCGCTGTCTGGCGCTCCGTCAGGTCGAAGCACGCCGCCAGCCGCGCCGCCAGATGCTCCACATCCGGCCCCGAGACCGCCAGATACGGAGTCGGGGCCTCGCCGGTCGTCAGTTCGGGCAGGGGCAGGTGCAGCAGCGCATCCGCCGGCGGCGGCGCGTCCCCCGCCACGATCCGCGCCGGAAGATCGGCCTCGGCCATGGCTTTCTCCAGGCGCTCGCGGTGCCGGCTGCGCCGGTCCAGACCCTGGAATCCCTGCTCGAACGCGGGCAGCAGCAAGGCGAGGACAGCCTTGATCCGGTCTTCCTCGCGCGCCAGTCCGTCGCCATCGTCGTAGCCGAACGCGAAAACGGCCTCGCCCACCGACAGGCGCGCGGTCATGCCGATGACGTGATGCATGCCGGCGGGGCCGAAGCCCTCGCGGTGATACCGCGCCGCGACGATGCGGTCGCGGTGAGCGAACTCCCGCTCATGATAGATGCCGGTGCCCAGCCCGCGCCGGGTGCGGTTCACCCGATCCAGGTCCGGATCGTGCGTCCGGATGTTGCCCTCGCGGTCCACCCCCGCGAAGGTCTCGGCCATGTAGGCGGCGATCTGCGGGCCGGCCCGCCAGGTGGTCAGCCAGGGCTGACCCTCGTTCAGCCAGGCCCCCATGGCCGCATCCGCGTGAACCAATGCGCCGATGTCCGCCAGCAGCGCCTGCACCCGGGACGGGTCGAGGTCAACGGCCAACAGCCCCCGTTGCACATCGGCGATGTGGCGCGCCAGGGTTTCGTCGATCTCCATCAGGGCCTCCTGCGTCGGTCGCGGCGTCTCTAGTGCATCTGCACCAAGACGGAACGCGCGCGCCGCCCCTACGCTCCACCCCATCACTCAGGTTTTTGCGGGAAAGGACGCCCCATGATGAGACTGCCCCTCACCTGGATGTTGAGCGCGGCCCTCGGGTTCGCCGGCCTCCCCGCCGCCGCACAGGCGGACGACTCCCAGGGCACGACCATGATCGTGCTGGACGGATCCGGTAGCATGTGGGGCCAGATCGACGGCACCGCGAAGATCGAGATCGCCCGGGACGCCATCGGGCGCATGCTGGCGGACTGGCCGACCGGCCGCCATCTCGGCTTGATGGCGTACGGTCACCGCAGCGAAGGCGACTGCGATGACATCGAGACCCTGATCGCGCCGGGACCGATGGATGCGGCCGCTGTCGAGGCCGCCATGGCCGGTGTTTCGCCGCGCGGCAAGACGCCGGTGGGCCGCTCGGTCCGGGCAGCGGCCGACGCCCTGGGCGACGGCGGCCCGGCGTCGGTCATCGTGGTGACGGACGGCCTGGAGAACTGCGGCGCCGACCTGTGCGCCCTGGGCGAGTCGCTGGCAGGCGGCAACACCGGCCTGCGGGCGCATGTGATCGGCTTCGACATCGCCGAGAGCACCGAACAGCTTGCCTGTCTGGCCGAGGCGACGGGGGGCCGGTACCTGCCGGCCTCGGACGCCGACAGCCTCAACGACGCCCTGCGGCAGGTCGCCGAACCGGCGCCCGCGCCCGACCCCGAACCGGCCGGTCCGCTGGCCGTGGACGAGTTCGAGCGCGACGCCCTGGGTGACGCCTGGACGGTCCAGAACCCCTCGCCGCAGCACTTCATCCTGGATGGCGGCACGCTGGTCACCATGACCGTCCGATCCGGCAACATCGACGATGCGGACCAGCCCAACGTTTTCCGCTGGACCGGGGCCGACCTGCCCGACGGCGACTGGGAGATCGCGGCGGACTTCACCGCCGAGATGGGCGAGGTGCAGACCCTGGGCGGGCGCAAGGCGGTGATCGAGGTCGGCCGCTTCCAGGACCCGGACACCCATGTCGTCGCCCGGCTGTATCGGCAGGGCAATTCCAACGACGACATGCACCTTCAGGTCACCAGCATGGCCGGCGGCACGGACACCAGCGATTCGGTGGAAATCGCGGGCGACACGCGCGGCTATGACCTGGCGCGCATCCTGGAGGATTTCGAGACCAAGGGCGCGCGGCTGGTGCTGGCCAAGTCCGGCCGCGAATACACCGCCCGGCTGGAGATGAACGGCTGGGCCATGACCGACGGCGGACCGCAAGTGATCGAGACCCAGCCCGTCCAGATGCTGCGCAGCGCGGGGGCGCCCGCGCTGTTCACCGGTACGTGGGGCGACAAGCAGACCGTCGTGAGCTTCCGGCGCGTGGAAATCAGGGGGACCGAATGATGCGGACGCGCAACTTCTTCATGGGCGCGAGCGCCGTCCTGGTGGGCGCGACGCTTGCCACTCCGGCCGTCGCCGGTCCGTGCGGAACGCCCACGACGCCGGACGGCGCGCCGTCCGCCCTCTACCCGCTGCCGGACGGCGCGGACTGGGGCTATGTGGACCGGACGGGCACATGGGCGCTGGCGCCGCAATGGCGGCAGGTCCGGCCCTTCGCCGAAGGGCGCGCGGCGGTGGAAACGGCCGAGGGCTGGGGCGTGATCGACACCACCGGCGCCTGGGTGGTCCGGCCCGGCGCGCGCGATGCCGACGGTGTCGTGGTTGGTGAGACGGCCTATCCCCTCTCGCCTTACAAGCCGTTTTCCCAGGGGTGTTCGGCCGTCACCCCGGCGGACGGGACCCCGCACTACATCACCCGCGACGGCACCCGCTGGGACCCGCCGGCCCTGGAGGGCGCAACCGTGGCCGAGCTGGGATCCTTCAGCGAGGGGCTGGCCGCCGTCACACTGGGGCCTGACGCCTCGCACAAGCGCCCGCGCACCGGCTGGATCGACACGGACGGCGCCTGGGCCATCGCCCCCGAGTTCGCCGGGGGCGGCGCGTTCGCCGACGGGGTCGCGCCCGCGTCGCTGTCGCCCGACAACCACGGCTATATCGACCGCACGGGCGAGATCGTGTTCCCCCACAAGTTCGTTCTGGCGGATGCCGCGCCCGTCCGGAACGGGCTGGCCCGTCTGACGTTGAACGGCGAAACCGGCTTCTGGGACGGCGCGCTGGAGGGAAACGACTGGGCCATCCGCGAGATTACGTGGCCGGAGGGCCAGACCGCGGCCATCGACCGCGCCGGGGATTTCCATGACGGGCGGGCCGCCGTCCATCCCGCGCGGAGCCTGGGGCGGCTGGTCTGGATCGACACAGAGGGCGCTGTGCAGGTCGATCCCGGCGCAAGCGGACGCCTGAGTCTCTGCGCGCCCGAGCGTCTGGCCCCCTACACCAACGGCCTGCTGCCGTTGATCGTCGCCAAGGGCGGGAACATCTGCGGCAAGGGACCGGACATCACCTATCAGGGCGAGGACCCGCGCCTGGGTGAGCACGCGCCGCTCTGGGTGGTCGGGTATCCGCAAGCCAAACTGGTCTGGCTGGATCGGGACGGCGCGGTGGCGATCGACTCGGCGGCCTGCCGGGCCGACCCGGGCCACGAGCCGCTTGCGACCACCCGGGACGACGGATCGCTCGCGGCGGCCGCCTACCGCCTGACCTTCAGCGGGGCGGCCACGGGCGAGACCGCGCCGCAGCGCGCGGATGCGCCCTGCAACCGATCAGAATACACCGGCCAGATCGAGGGCACCAACGCCGGGGGCCCGTGGCGCATTTCGCTGTCCGGCGCGGCCACATGGCAGGGGCACCCGGTGGACACGACGCTGTCGCTCAGCCTGCCGGCTGACCTTGCGCCCGGGACCCATGCGTTTGGGCCGATCACGGACGACGCCGCCGTTTCGGCGAACCTGTGGATGAGCCGTCCTGATGTCGGCCCGCAGGCGGAGCGGCCGCCGTCCTTCGCCAGCCAGCCGGGCGGCGAACTGGTGCTGGAGCGCCGCGACACCGAGGCCGCGACCGGGCACTTCACCGTCCGCCTGTCCACGCTGGAGGGCGAGCCCCAAACCGTCGAGGTGTCGGGCCGGTTCAATGCGCTGCCCTACACCTTCGCGCCTGAAGTCCAGGTCAAGGACATCACCGGCGTGCTGAAGATCATGGCCGAGGAGATGGATGACCCGTTCGTCTCCCTGCTCTATCCCGCCACCGCCAAGACCGATGGAGACGGTCTGCGCATCACGCTTGGGAAGTGGGGCCCAAGCCTGAACTTCGCCTTCCCCGAGGACCATCCCGACGGCCCGTTCGAGGCGGGGCCGGGCAAGCCGGTCTCCATTCGGGTGGGCACCTCGCCGGCCACGGCAACCGGCACACTCCGCACCGAAGACGGCGTGGCGTCGGGCACGTTCCAGGTCCGGATGGTCGAGACCCCGAAGGAGGACGTGCCCGCCACGACCGTGACCGGGGCCTTTAGCCATCTGGCCATCCAGACCGAAGGGGACTGAGCCATGCGAGGCGCATCGGCCGGGGCCCCCGGCGGCACTGCCGAGGCCAGGGCCTTCGGGACCGTCACCCCCGACACCCCCCGGCCCCATCGGGTCAGTCCTTGACCAAGGATCGGCGATGCCCCGGACACGTCCGGGCCATCGCCTCCGCCGCTTCTCGGCGCCGGCCCGGTCGGGCCGGTATGACAGAGGAGGAAGACAATGCTCCGTCGCCTGATCCGCACCGTCCCGCTCGCCCTCATCGCTATGACCGCACCGGCGCTCGCCGATGGCACCGTCGTCTACGAGGCGGACGCCGGCAAGATGGGCCGCGTCTCCATGACCGACCGCTGGCAGGGCGACACCCTGCGCGTCGAGGTCGAAGGCGTGGACGCCACCATGCTGCTCAAGGACGCCACCGTCTATTCCATCACCAACGCCGGGGGCCGGATCATGGTGCTGCCGATCAGCGATCTGGCGGGCATGGCCGGGGCGTCCGGGGCGCAGGGCGCGTCCCGGAACACCGGGATGGTCTTCCCGACCCGCATCGACGCCATCACGGACACCGGGGAGCGCCGCACCGTGGCCGGGATCGACGGCACCGTGTACGAGGTCACCTGGCGGGACACGCAGGGCACCACGCACACCAGCACGGCCGTGCTGACGGATCACCCGCGCCTGCTCGAACACCAGGCGGTCAAGATGCGCTTCAGCCGCACCGTGGCCAACGAACCGCCGAACCCCTTGATGACGGCGCTCGACGACCGGGGGCTGGCGCCGCTCACCTTCGGGGACCGATTCGCCGTGCTGGAGGTCCTGGACGGGGCCGGACCGGCGGGGGACTTCGTGCTACCGGCCGAGCCCATGGATCTGCGCGGCATGACCGGCGGCCTGGGGGTGCAATGACCCGCCCCGGTCTCCCTCTCCGTCTCCTGGCCCGCGCGGCGGCGGCGCTCGCGCTGCTGCCCGGGTCGCTGGCGGCCCAGGACCGGGACTGCCCGGCCACGCGGCCCCCGGCCGAGCCGGTGTGCTCGGTCGCGGGCATGATCCAGGCCGTGAACCCGCCGCGCGCGGGCGACGCCTTCGGCAACCTGAACCCGGAGGCGTTCGCCGGGGGCGCCAACGCCGACCTGATGCCGGGTCAGGCGAGCCTGTCGTTCTCGGGCGCTGTCGCGGCCGGGGGCGCGGCCTGCGCCCGCCACCTGTCGGCCGTGCGCCGTGGCGGGACGGAGGGCGTTCCGGGCCTGAGCCCGGGCATGGCCGAGTTTCTCGAAGGGGCCATGGACAGCGCCGTGGACGTGCCGGTGGCCGCTGGCGGCACCCGACGCGCGGTGTTCGAGGTGTTCAGCCCCAACGCCATCGCCTTCCAGGGGGGCAGCCTGCACGAGCCCCTGACCCTGCGTCATGACGGGGTCGGCGGCTGGCCCCGCAACGCCGGCGCCCATCTGGTGATCGCGCTGACGGATGCCGGGCCGGGCGACCTGGAAGCCGGCGGCTCCTATCAGGCCCGCGCGGTCGGCGCGGACGGCGACGGCGATCCGATGCGCCTGTACACGGCCTGGACCGGAAACACGCGCTGGGTGCCCTACGGACCACCCAACTCGCCGCAACAGGCCCGCCGACAGGCCGAGGAAAAGGCCATCTGCCGGTCGCTGCGGCAAACCCATCTCACCATGCTCGACCGGATCGGCATCCCCCTGGACGCGACCGAGGGCCGGCTCATGCGCGACTGGCGCTGCGACATGCGCCGTGTCGCCCAGGCCGGCACGCGCACCGAGATCGACGGCGGCACGCTCACGGGCACGGTCACCATCGAGCGGATCACCGAAACCGCGGTCATCGGCCGCTTCGAACTGTCGGGCCCGGTGGATCGGGAGTGGACGAGCCGCGTCTGGCGCTATGGGAACGAGACCGGGCTTCTTGCGGGCGTGCGCATCGTCGAACGCCAGACCGATCCGCGCACGCTGCGGGTCAACGGCCGCTTCGCCGCCCCCAACATGCGGCGCATGGGCTATGCCATGTCCACCCGCGAGATCGCCCAGGCCGCCGCGAGCGGATCCGGGAATGCCTCAGGCCCGACCCTGGAGCTGATCGAACACACGCCCGCGCGGCAGGCCTCGAATGTCTCGTGGGAGACGCCGGGCCTCCGCCTGACCTTCAACCGGCCGCTGGACCCGGCCTCGCTGGTGCCGGGCGCGGTGCGCGTGGAGACCGCGTACGGCGACGGCGCCGGGGGCGAGACCATGCGCCGGACGGATGTTGCTCTACGTCTGGCGGATGCCGAAACCATCGTCGTGGTCCCGGATGCCATCCTGCGCGACGGCGTGCGCTACCGCGTGACCGTCCCCGGCGGCGCGGCCGGCCCGCGCGGCGCGGAGGGCGCCACGCTCCCCACGGATCGGGTCTTCACGTTCGAGACCATGGTGGATCTGGACGACATCCAGACGGTCGAGGGTCTGCCCCCCTTCCTGCGCGCCCGGGAAGGGATCGAGAGCAACACGTTTCAGGTGGCCATCGACGCCCCGCTGGTGCGCGACAAGCCGGCGGTCATCCGCACCTATGTGAAGTGGGCCCCGGACCCGGACATCGCCGACGGCTGGGAGGTCACCGACTTCCGCGCCCATGTGCGCGCCAGGAACGCGGACGATCCCGACGGGCCGCCGCTGGCCCCGGAGCTGGTGAACATGCGGATCAAGCGGCCGGACACCTACACGCCCCGGGAAATCCGCATGGCCGAAAACACCGTCAACCTGTTCGGCTGGACGCCGCAATACGAGGAGGCGAGCGCCGTGCGGGTCGAGGTGGAACCGGCGCGCCAGTGCGGCACGCCGCGCGTCTTTTCCGCACCCGAACCGCTGGAGTGGCATCCCCTGGAGCGCGAGTTGCGGGTCGGCTACGTGTTCGCCAAGGTCGGCCCGTGGCGCAACGCGGTGCCGACCACCATGATGCAGGAAGGCCGCCGCGTGGCCCGCGAGGCCGAACGGTTCGCCCGGCAGCAGTTCCCCGTCCAGGATGTCACGGTCAGTTACGCCGGCGAGGTCACGGTCGGCCCCGACCTGCACGACGAGTTGGCGGGCCGGTTCCCCGGCTTGGAAGCCGATGGGTTGCCCGACGTTCTCACCGGGGACGACAGCCGCCTGTGCCCGGACGAGACCTGGACGGAAAAACAGCTCCGCCTGTTCAACATTGTGGTCGGCGACACCCGCCAGGCCGTCCGCGACCATCTTCTGAAGGCCGTGCATGACGGCATGGCGGCGGGGGGCATGAGCGCGGACTATGACGCCACCGTGGTCTTCATGCCCTATGAGTGGATCGGCCTGGGCGGCGCGGCCAACTATGACCTGGGCCGCGACTGGGACGGGTCCGCGCCCGACTTCGCCTTTCCCACCATCGCCATGTCCCTGGTCGGCCCGGACTCCGGCAAGACGCCGGTCCACGAGATGGGCACGGTGACCCACGAACTGGGGCACGTCTTCGGTCTGGACCACATCCCGGCCGCCTCGGACGCGGCCGCCACCCCGGGGGAGCGCTGTCGTGTTGTGAAAGACACCCTCAACACCCGCATGGACGGGATCGAGGGCATGCGCCTCGATCCGGATGGCCGGGGCGCGCTCAACAAGTCCAGCGAGGAGGGCAACGCCGAGCACAAGCACGCCCTGTTGCCGCTGATGCACCCGAGCGGCCTGCCCAAGGCGCAGCAGTTCATCACCCGCGAGCATTACCTGGAGTTGCTCGACGCCATGGGTCCGATGGGCGCGGTCCCCGCCCGGTAGACGGCACCAGCGGACGGGTCGGCTTCGTCGCCGAGAAGGCGCATCCGGCTCCACTCCCGCCCCACGGCGTGCCGTGTTCGGGGACCGGACGGCTTGGCAGACACGCGCACCGTCCTCACTTATTTCATGGGGGCCGTCCGGTCGCCTCCTCGGACCGGCTGGCGCGGCTGCGTCGACCCCACGACGCGGCGGGGACCGTGATCCGGACGGGTTCCGAGTCCCGGCCCGCAGGATCAAACGAGGTACGGATGACCACTGTGGCCGAGGCGACCCTCGCGGCCTGTCCGGAGTGCGACGAGTTGCATATCCGTCGCCCGCTGCGGGCCGGGCAGCGCGCCCAGTGCCGCCAATGCGGCGCGACCCTCTACCGGGAGCCCCGGCGCCGGTCGGACCACATGCTGGCCGTCGTGACGGCGGCCCTGGTCGTCTTCGCGCTCGCCAACACGTTTCCGATTCTTGTTCTGCAGGCGCGGGGCGTCACCAACGAGGCGACGCTGCTGGGCAGCGTGGCCGCGCTGTGGACGGAGGGACAGCCCCTGGCCGCCGCGTTGGTGTTCGTGACCGCGTGGCTGTTTCCGCTGTTCGATCTGCTCGCCCTGTTCCTGATCCTGCTGGCGGTCAGGATGGACCGGCGCCCCTCGTTCTTTGCTCCGCTCCTGCGGACGCTGCAGGCCCTGCGACCCTGGGGCATGATCGAGGTCCTGATGCTGGGCGTGCTGGTCTCGCTCATCAAGCTGTCCCGGATGGCGGACGTCGTGCCGGGGGTGGCCCTTTGGGCCTTCATCGCCCTGACGGCCCTGCTTGCCGTCATTCTGTCCTACGATCTGCGTGTCCTGTGGCGGTCCGAACCCCGGCCGGGAGGGACGCCATGAAGGCCCTGTCCGCGGGCCTGCGCGCCTGTCTGGTCTGCCGGAGCGTGTGCGATGCCACGGGCGTCGGCGCGGCGCCGGTGCGCTGCCCCCGCTGCGGCGCCGCCGTGCATCCCCGCAAGGTCGAGAGCCTGGCGCGGACCTGGGCCTACCTGATCGCGGCGGCCATCCTTTACGTCCCGGCCAATCTGTTGCCGGTGATGCAGACGACAACCCTGTTCGGAACCTCTCGGGACACCATCATCGGCGGCGTGGCCTACTTCTGGTCCTCGGGATCGCCCGAACTCGCGGTGCTCATTTTCGCGGTCAGTGTGGTCATTCCCATGACCAAGATGGGCGCCCTGGCCACGTTGGCCTATTGGGCCGGACGCGCCACGGGTGTCGATGCCCATCGGCTGAGCCGGATTCACCGCGTGGTGGAACTGGTGGGACGATGGTCCATGCTCGACGTGTTCGTCGTGGCCCTGATGGCCGGCATGGTGCAGTTCAAATCGCTGGCCACCGTCGAGGCCGGCCCCGGCGCCGCGGCCTTCGGCGCCGTGGTGGTGTTCAGCATGCTCGCCGCCAGCAGTTTCGACCCCCGCCTGCTCTGGGACAAACACGGACACCCCGACCATGCCTGATGACGAGACCGGCGCCACGCGCCCCACCGGCGCTTCTGAACCGCGGATCGTCGAACCCCGGCGCGGCCGGCCGTCCCTTGTGTGGGGGATCCCGCTGGCGGCTGCTCTCATCGGTCTGGCGCTGGTGGTCAACACGCTGGCGCAGCGCGGCCCGACGATCACGGTGTCGTTCGCCTCCGCCGATGGCATCCAGGCGGGCACGACCAAGGTCAAGTATCGCGACGTCGATATCGGCAGCGTCACCGATGTCGCCCTGAGCGAAGACAGGTCGCGGATCGTGGCCACCATTGATCTGGTCCAGCGGGCCGAATCGTTCGCGGTGGAGGGCACCCGGTTCTGGGTTGTGCGGCCGCGCTTCGCGGGCTCCGGCATCACGGGTGTGGGGACCCTGCTGTCGGGGTCCTATATCGCGGTCGATCCGGGGCCCAGCGACACGCCGGAGACCGCCTTCGTCGGCGAGGAAGAACCGCCCGTCGTGGCCTCCGATGCGCCGGGGACACGCTTCGTTCTGAACGCGGACGCGCTCGGATCGCTGGACATCGGATCGCCCGTGTATTTCCGCGGAATCCAGGTCGGGCAGGTCGAGCGCTTCTCGCTCGACCCGGACCGGAACCGCATCAGTCTGGGCGTCTTCGTGAAATCGCCCTACGACCGGCTGGTCACGGGCGAAACCCGGTTCTGGCACGCCAGCGGCGTGGACCTCCGGATGGATGCATCCGGGGTCACGCTGCGCACCCAGTCCATCGCCACCATTCTGCTCGGCGGCGTCGCGTTCGAGACGCCCACCTTCGCCAGCCATGCCGAGCCCGCCGCCGACGGGCACGCGTTCGCGCTGGCCTCCGACCGGACGGCGGCATTGAAGGCCCCGGACAGTGATCCACAGACGCTGGTCCTGCACTTCCCGCAGAGCGTGCGGGGCCTGTCCATCGGCGCGGCCGTGGATTTCCGAGGCGTGGAGATCGGGCGCGTGCGGTCCATGAATGTCGAGTACGACACCGTCAGCGGCGCCTTCACGGCCCGGGTGGTGGCCGACACCTATCCGCAGCGCCTGGGCGGCGACATCGAGACGTTTTCGCGTCAGGCGACCCCCGAGGAAAGGCTGGCCGTGCTGGCGGACCTGATCGACCGGGGGCTTCGGGCGCAGTTGCGCTCGGGCAATCTGCTCACGGGCCAACTTTACGTCGCTCTGGACTTCTTTCCGGACGCGGACCCCGTTTCCTTCGATCCGGACAGCGAGCCGCCGGAACTGCCGACCGTTCCCAGCGATCTCCAGGAGCTGCAAAACCAGGTGCAGACGGTGTTTCGCAAACTCGCCCGGATCCCATTCGATACGCTCGCGGAGGACGTGCAGGGCGTCATGGCGGGCCTGGAGTCCACCCTGGCCCGGCTGGATACGGTGGTCGCGGCCGTGGAGCGCGAGACGCTGCCCGATGTGGGCCGGGTGATGACCGGGCTTGCCTCCGCCCTGGCGCGGCTGGAGGCTCTGGCGGACACATTGAATACGGCGGTCCTGCCGGAGTTGGCCCGCTCGGGCCGCGCCCTGAACCAGACCCTCGGGACCATCGAGGACAGCCTGGCCGGCGATGCGCCCTTGCAGCAGGAAGCGCGACAGGCCCTGCGCGCCGTTTCCGAAGCCGCGCGCTCGATCCGGACCCTCACCGACAGCCTGGAACGGAATCCCGAAGCGTTGCTGACGGGCCGCCCCACTGACGGGTAGGATGGGGGTCCGTCATCCCGTGAAGGCGTCCGTATGCCCCGCATGACCATGTCCGCCGGCCCCCACATCGCGCGCGCCATCCTGTGCGCATCCCTGCTGATCGGGTGCGTGTCCTCGCCGCCGGTGCGCTACCACACGCTGACCACCCCCGGGGCCGCCGATGTCGCCGGGGACGACTCGGCATCGCCCCAAGTGCTCGTCCAGATCCTGCCGGTCGCCGTGCCGGAAGGCGTGGCGCGGGACGGCATCGTGCTCAAGGACCCGGGGGGCCAAGTCACCGTGCTGCAAACGGACCGCTGGCTGGCGCCCGTCGCCGACGACCTGAAGCAGGTGGTCGCCGATGGCCTTTGGCAGTCCGTGCGGGCCACCGACACCTATGACGCGCCGGTCCCGGGGGGCGCGACGGCCTTGCCCCGATACCGGCTGTCGCTGCGGGTCGAGCGGTTCGACGCCATCCCCGGCCAGGCGGCCGCCGTCGCGGGCGCCTGGACACTGCGATCGCTCTCCGATGACTCGGCGCACGTCTGCCGCTGGGCCGGCTCGCAGCCGCTTGAAGGCGCGGACGGCGCCGCCGCCGCCGCTGCTCTCGGCCGCGCAAGCCACCGCCTCGCCGCGCGGATCGGCGAAAGCCTGCGCCGGGCCGTCTCAGGCGCCGCAGACGTGTGCGGCCCGGTCTCGCCCGCCTCCGCCCCGATCGAAGGGTCCGCACGATAGGGGCGCGTGCGGGCCGACCGCCACCCACGCGGTGGCCATCAGCGTGATGACCGCGATCAGCAGAAGCTGGACCGGGTGGGGCTCCGGCATGGCGAACAGGTGCGCCGGCCCGGCGTTGACCTGCGGCACGCCCAGCCCCGGACCGGGTCCCGGCCCCGACCCTGCCCTCCCATACAGGGCTCCGAATCCAGATGACAGGGGTGTCATGGTTCGTGCCTCATCACCAGATCCTTCGCGCCTTTAGGGCGCTCAGGATGACACTCTCTATTAAAGGTGTTTCATCCTGAGGGAGCCCCCGCGACCATCGTTCCGATGGTCGCGCTCCTTTGCGGCGACCGAAGGACCTCGTGAGGCGGGTTTCCCCCCATCCGTGTCACGGAACGCCAATCCGGATTCGGAGCCCTGCCCCCCCATAAAACGGGAATTGACAGGACCGTCCCGAATTCGGACGATACCACCCGTGCCCACTTGGTGGGCGATCGCGAACCCGCGATGAAAATACCGGCATTGGTCGCCGGACCGGCACAAAGCGCCTCGCCGCCCGTGGCTGAACGCCTCGGGGGGGATGGCGCTTTTTTTGTTTCCGGGCCGCCCGAACGGGGGTGAGGCCGCTGCGGAGAGGGGAACACCGGGCGCATGACCCGCGATTCGACGGACCATCCGGTCGGGCTGCTGTACTCGACCACCGGCAGTTATGCCGCCATCGGGCGCGATGCGCTGGACGGCGCGCTGATGGCCGTGGACGAGGTCAACGCGGACCCCGCGTTCCCCTTCACGCTCGCCCCGGTCACGGCGAATCCGGGCGGCGTCACCGAGACCTACCACCGCGACTGCGCGGCCATGCTGCGGGAGCACGGCTGCCGCCACGTCATCGGCACCATCACCTCGCTGAGCCGCAAGGAGGTGCTGCCGATCATCGAGAAGCATGATGCCCTGCTGTGGTACATGTGCCCCTATGAGGGGTTCGAGTGCAGCGAGAACATCATCTACCTCGGCGCCGACCCCAGCCAGCATATCGTGCCCCTGTTCGCGCATGTGCTGACGCGCTACGGCACGCGCGGCTACCTGACCGGGTCGAACTACATCTGGGGCTGGGAGACCAACCGAATCGCGCGCGAGCTGATCGCGGCCAGCGGCGGCGAGGTGGTGGCGGAACGCTACCTGCCCATGGGCTCGGAGGACGTGGCGCGGTTGGTCGCCGAGATCCGCGAGAAGCGGCCGGACTTCGTGCTGAACACCCTCATCGGGCCGTCCAGCTACGCCTTCTTCCGCGCCTATGCCGCCCTGGCGGCGGCGGACGAGTCGTTCCGGCCGGAGGTCCGCCCCGTCGTCAGTTGCAACCTGACGGAATGCGAACTGGGTCTGGTTGGGGACGCGGGCATCGGCCACCTGTCCACCGCGATCTGGTTCGACGACGGCGCCACCCCGACGGCGCGGGCGTTCGGCGGGCGCGCCCGCGAGCGGTTCGGCGCGGACCGGCGCTGCTCGGCCAACATGGTCAACGCCCACGCCGCTGTGTGGCTGCTGGCCCATGCCATTCGCGCGACCGGGACGGCCGCGCCGGCGGCGGTGCGCGACTGGATCGTCTGCCATGGGGTGGAGACCGCCCTCGGCGAGACGCGCGTGGATGCCGCCACCCAGCACACCCCGCAGGTTCCCTGCCTGGCCCGGATCGCCGACGGCGGCCGGTTCGAGGTGCTGGCGCGCGCCGCCGGGCCGGTCAGCCCCGATCCCTATCTGAGCCGGCTCGATGCCGCCGCCCTGACCCGGGCCGACGGACGCGGCCTGCCGTCGGCGCTGCGACCGTTCGGAGGCGGGGCGCGGCCGGCGCTGCGGGTGGTGACGCCATGACCGGCCGTCGCGTTCCGCTGCCGAACTTCCGGGGCGCCCGCGCCGTGGTGCTGCATCGGCCGTCGCCCCAACTGGAGGCGCTGACCCGCCAGCTCGACCGCATCGGCCTGTCGGTCGTCCGCCTGTGGCCGGAGCTGGACGCGGCCGCCGTCGCCGCCGCGGACGTGCTGTTCTTCGACGGCGACATGTGCCACGACGAGCAGTTCCCCTGGCCGCCGGGCGACCCGCCCGTGCCCCTGATCGCGCTGGCGGCCTCGGAAGCACCGGGGCGCCTGGAGTGGATGCTCGCCCAGGGCATCTGCGCCCATCTGCGCAAGCCGGTCGGCGCCGGCGGCGTGTTCAGCGCGCTGGTGTTCGCCGACCATGCCCTCGCCCAGCGCCGCGCCCTGGCCGACGAGGCGGCGGACCTGCGCGACCGCCTGCGGCGCCGCCCCCAGGTCGCGCGCGCCCTGATGCGGCTGATGGCCGAGGAGGGGCTGGACGAGAACGCCGCCTACCGGGTTTTGCGGGCCGCCGCCATGCAGCAGCGGCGCAGCATCGAGGACTACTGCGAGGCCATCGTCGGCGACGACGGCGCACCCCCCGCGCCCCCCCGGCGGGAGGGCCTGTCATGAGGGTGCTGCGGGCGCTGGTGCGGCGCAAACTGGCCCTGTTCGGGTTGGTCATCATCATCGTCGTGGTCACGGCGGCGGGTCTTGCCCCCTGGATCACGCCCTATCCGCCCGACCGGCAGATGTTCGACGGCCTGACCCTGGAGGGCGCGCCCCTGCCGCCCAACGCCCAGTTCTGGCTGGGCACCGATCTGCTGGGCCGCGACCTGCTGTCGCGCCTGATCGAGGGCGCGCGCACGTCGCTGATCATCGGTGTGGCCGCCAACGGGGCGGCGGTGCTGATCGGCACCCTGGTCGGGGTGACCGCCGGCTTCTTCGGCGGCTGGATCGGCGCCATCCTGATGCGCGCCACCGACCTGATGATGGCCTTTCCCGCCTTGCTGCTGGCGATCGTGCTGGCGGCCCTGTTCACCCCCTCGCTGTGGATCGTCGCCCTGGTCATCGCGATGGTGAACTGGGTGCAGGTCGCGCGCGTGATCTACACCGAGACCCGCTCGCTGTCCGAGCGCGACTTCATCGAGGCCGAATGGGGCATCGGCGCCGGCCGGGCGCGCATCCTGTTCCGGCACATGATCCCGCACTTGGTCTCGACCATGGTCGTGTGGGGCACGCTGGGCATCGCCACCACCGTGCTGCTGGAGGCGACGCTGTCCTACCTGGGGGTGGGGGTGCAGCCGCCGACGCCCTCGTGGGGCAACATCATCTTCGAGAACCAGACCTATTTCACCAGCGCGCCCTGGCTGGTGTTCTTCCCGGGGATCGCGATCATCCTGCTGGCCCTGTCGTTCAACCTGGTCGGGGACGCCCTGCGCGACATCCTGGACCCGACGCAGAAGGGGCGACACTGACATGGCGGCCTATATCCTGCGCCGGCTGATCCAGGCCGTGCTGATCCTGATCGGGGTCAGCTTCGTGACCTTCGTGCTGCTCTATCTGGTGCCGGCCGACCCGGCGCGGCAGATCGCCGGCCGCAGCGCCACCGCCGAGACGGTCGCCAACATCCGCGCCCAGCTCGGGCTCGATCAGCCGTTCTACGTGCAGTACTGGCGCTACTTCACGGGCATGATCCAGGGCGACCTGGGCCGGTCCTACCTGCAGAAGACCGAGGTGGCCGAGCTGATCGCCGCGCGGCTGCCGGCGACCCTGCAACTGATGGGCGGGGCCATCGTCTGGGAGCTGCTGCTGGGCCTGACCACCGGCATCGTGGCCGCGCTGAAGCGGGGCACCTGGGTGGACAACACGCTCATGGTGGCGTCGTTCATCGGCGTCTCGGCGCCGCAGTTCGTGGTGGGCATCCTGCTGCTGTACGTGTTCGCGGTGCTGCTCGGCTGGTTTCCCATCGGCGGCTACGGCACCTTTGCCCACCTGATCCTGCCCTCGTTCACGCTGGGGATCCTGGGCGCCGGCTGGTACTCGCGCATGATGCGCTCGTCCATGCTGGACGTGCTGCGGCAGGACTACATCCGCACGGCGCGCGCCAAGGGCCTGGACCGGGTGCGCATCGTGCTGCGCCACGCCCTGCCCAACGCCGTGCTGCCCGTGATCGCCATGATCGGCATCGACGTCGGGCTGTTCATGAGCGGCATCGTGGTCGTGGAGTCCGTGTTCGGCTGGCCCGGGATCGGACAGCTCGCCTGGCAGGCCATCCAGCGGGTGGATATCCCGATCATCATGGGCGTGACCCTGGTTTCGGCCGTCGCGATCGTGCTGGGCAACCTGCTCGCCGATCTGATCGCGCCGTTCATCGATCCCCGCATCAAGCTGCGCTGACCCGCCGGGATCGGCGGCGACGGCGGCGGACGCGGGTGTGCAACAACAGAGTTCCGGCCAACGGGACCCGGACGCGGGAGTTTTCCGAGGACTCAAACCCCTGGACTGCAGAGAGGTCAAAATGACGTTTGGATGGAAGCACCTGATGGGCGCCACCGCCCTGGTGGCGGCCGGCCTGACCGGCGGCGCCGGCCTGGACGGACCGCGCGGCTTCGGCCCGGCGCCGGCCCTGGCCGCCGACGACATCACGCAGGGCGGCACCATGACCGTCACCTACAAGGACGACGTCTCGACCCTGGATCCGGCCATCGGCTACGACTGGCAGAACTGGTCCATGATCAAGAGCCTGTTCGACGGCCTGATGGACTACGAGCCGGGCACCACCGACCTGGTGACCGATCTGGCGGAGAGCTTCGAGGTCTCGGAGGACGGCACCGTCTACACCTTCAAGCTGCGCGAAGGGGTCACGTTCCACAATGGCCGCGAGATGACCGCCGCCGACGTCAAGTACTCCCTGGACCGGGTGGTGAACCCCGAGACCCAGAGCCCCGGGGCCGGCTTCTTCGACAGCATCGAGGGCTTCGAGGCCGCCAACAGCGGCGAGGCCGACGGCCTGTCCGGCATCGAGGTCGTGGACGATGACACCGTGCGCTTCCATCTGTCGCGCCCGGATGCGCCGTTCCTGCACAAGCTGGCGCTGAACTTCGCCCATGTGGTGCCCAGGGAAGCGGTCGAGGAATACGGCGCGGACTTCGGCAAGAACCCGGTCGGCACCGGCGCCTTCATGCTGGATGAATGGACCCTGGGCCAGCGCGTCGTGTTCGCGCGCAATCCGGACTATTACCACGAGGGCATTCCGCGCCTCGACCGCATCGTGTTCGAGGTCGGCCAGGAGCCCATCGTCGCCACCCTGCGCCTGCAGCGCGGCGAGGTGGACATCGCCGGCGACGGCATTCCGCCCGCCAAGTTCCTGGAAATCACCCAGGATCCCGAATACGAGGACTTCATCATCAAGGGCAACCAGCTCCACACCGGCTACGTGACCCTGAACGTGCGCATGGCGCCGTTCGACGATCCCATGGTGCGCAAGGCCGTCAACATGGCCATCAACAAGGACCGGATCGTGCGCATCATCAACGGGCGCGCCACGCCGGCCAACCAGCCGCTGCCGCCGCTGATGCCCGGCTATGCCGAGGACTACGAGGGCTATGCCTTCGATCCCGAACAGGCCCGCGCCATGCTGGCCGAGGCGGGCTACGCCGACGGCTTCGAGACCGAACTGTTCGTCGCCAACACCGACCCGCAGCCGCGCATTGCCCAGGCCATCCAGCAGGATCTGGCCGAGGTCGGCATCGAGGCCGCCATCACCTCGCTGGCGCAGTCCAACGTCATCGCGGCCGGCGGCGAGCCGGACCAGGCGCCCATGATCTGGTCGGGCGGCATGGCCTGGATCGCGGACTTCCCCGATCCCTCCAACTTCTACGGTCCCATCCTGGGCTGCGGCGGGGCCGTCCCGGGCGGCTGGAACTGGGCCTGGTACTGCAACGAAGAGCTGGACGCCAAGGCGACCAAGGCCGACAGCATGGCCGACCCGGCCCAGGCCGACGCGCGCATTCAGATGTGGCGCGAGATCTTCCTGGGCGTGATGGAAGACGCGCCGTGGGTGCCGATCTTCAACGAGCAGCGCTACACCCTGCGCTCGCCGGTGCTGGGCGGTCCCGACGCCATCTTCGTCGATCCCGTTCATATTCCCGTCCACTATGATTACGTGTATCGGACCGATGTGCAGTAACGCCCCCGCTCACACCATCCACGGCGCCCATCATCACTTCGGGTGGGATCGCGCGATTCCGCCCGTGCAGACGGTGGCGCCGGGCACCACCCTGGAGTTCGAGTGCATCGACGCCTCGGGCGGCCAGCTCACCCGCGAGAGCACGGTTGCGGATGTGCCCGCGCTCGACTTCGGCCGCATCAACCCGGTCACCGGCCCCATCTTCGTCGATGGGGCCGAGCCGGGCGATGCGCTCAAGGTCACGATCGAGAGCTTCCGGCCGTCGGGCTTCGGCTGGACCGCCAACATCCCCGGCTTCGGGCTGCTGGCGGACCAGTTCGAGACCCCGGGGCTGCACCTGTGGTCCTATGACGCCCAGGCGCTGACCCCGGCCCTGTTCTCGACGGTGGCGCGGGTCCCCCTGAAGCCCTTCGCCGGGACCATCGGCCTGGCGCCGGCGGCGCCGGGGCCGCATTCGGTGGTGCCGCCCCGCAACGTGGGCGGCAACATGGACATCCGCGACATTGCCGCCGGCTGCACTTTGCTGCTTCCGGTGGAAGTCGCGGGGGCGCTGTTCTCCATCGGCGACACCCACGCCGCCCAGGGCGACGGCGAGGTCTGCGGCACGGCCATCGAAAGCCCGATGGCCGTGACCCTGACCCTCGACGTCGTCAAGGGCGGCGCGCCGAAGATGCCCCGGTTCAGCACGCCGGGGCCGGTGACCCGTCACCTGGACGCCGATGGCTACGAGGTGACCACCGGCGTCGGGGCCGATCTGATGGAGGGCGCGCGCGCCGCGCTGTCGCAGATGATCGACTGGCTGGCGGCGACCCAGGGCATGGATCCGCTCGACGCCTACATGCTTTGTTCGGTGTGCGGCGATCTGCGCATCAGCGAGATCGTGGACCAGCCGAACTGGGTGGTGTCGTTCTACTTCCCGCGCGTCGTGTTGCGCTAGCGCGGGGTCCCGGCGGCGCGCCCTGTCCGGATGCGCCGCCGGGGCGTTCTTCGTTTCCTCCTGTCGCCCGAGGTCATGCCTGGAATGCGCCCCCATCCCGATGCCCCCGAACCGCCGTCGGCCGACCGGCCGGTGCTGGAGGTGCGCGGCCTGCGCACCCAGGTCGCCACACCGACCGGACCCAAGGTGGTGGTGGATGGGCTCGACCTGACCCTGGCCCCCGGCGAGGTGCTGTGCATCGCCGGCGAGAGCGGCAGCGGCAAGTCCATGGCCGCGCTGTCGATCATGGGCCTGCTGCCCCGGCCGATGGCGCGCATCGCCGCCGGCTCCATCCGGCTGAACGGCCGCGAGCTGACCGGCCTGGGCGAGGCCCGCATGCGCGCCGTGCGTGGGGCCGAGATCTCCATGATCTTCCAGGAGCCCATGACGTCGCTGAACCCCGTGCTGACCATCGGCCGGCAGGTGGGCGAGGCGATCGAGGCGCATCGGTCGGTGGGCCGGGCGGATCTCACCCGGCTGACCGTCGCCGCGCTGGAGGCGGTGCGGATCCCCGAGGCCGCCCGGCGCCTGAAGCAGTATCCGCACGAACTGTCGGGCGGCATGCGCCAGCGCGTCATGATCGCCATGGCCATGGCGTGCGGCCCCAAGGTGCTGATCGCCGACGAGCCGACCACCGCGCTCGATGTCACCATCCAGGCCCAGATCCTGGAACTGATGCGCGATCTGCGGCGCGATCACGGCACGGCCGTCATTCTCATCACCCACGACATGGGCGTGGTGGCGGAGATGGCCGACCGCGTGGTCATCATGAACCAGGGCCGCCTCGTGGAGGACGGGCCCGTGCTGGACGTGTTCGAGCGCCCGCGCGCCGCCTATACCCGCACGCTGCTGGCCGCCGTGCCCCGCCTCGGTGCGTATGCCGACATCGACGGGCCGGTTCGGTCGGCGGGGCGGAGCGGGGCGGCACCCGCGCCGGACCCCGCTCGGCGGCCCCGTCCGGTGGCCGAGGTGCGGGACCTGACTGTGCGCTTCGACCTGACCGGCGGCCTGCTGCAGCGCGTGGTCCGCCGGGTCCATGCGGTCGAGGGGGTGTCGTTCGACCTGTTTCCCGGCGAAACCCTGGCGCTGGTGGGCGAGAGCGGCTGCGGCAAGTCCACCACCGGCAAGGCGCTGATGAACCTGATCCCCTGGACCGGCGCCATCACGATCGACGGGACGGCGACGCATGGGCTCGGGCGTCGCGCCATGCGCCCGGTGCGCCGTCATATCCAGATGGTGTTCCAGGACCCGTTCGCCTCGCTGGACCCGCGCATGACGGTGGGCGACCTGGTGGCCGAGCCCATGCGGATCCACGGCCTCGCCCGGGGGCGCGAGCTGGACGATCGCGTGGCCGAGCTGTTCCGCCGGGTGCGGCTGGAGCCGGACGTTCGCGACCGCTATCCGCACGAGTTCTCCGGCGGACAGCGGCAGCGCATCTGTATCGCCCGGGCGCTGGGGCTGTCGCCGCGACTCATCGTCGCCGACGAGTCCGTCTCGGCCCTCGATGTCTCGGTCCAGGCGCAGGTGCTCGACCTGATGCAGGAGCTGCAGGCGGAGATGGGGCTGTCCTACCTGTTCATTTCGCACGACATGGCGGTGGTCGAACAGGTCAGCCACCGGGTCGCCGTCATGTACATGGGGCGGATCGTCGAGATCGGCCGGCGGCGCGACGTGTTCGGGGATCCGCGCCACCCCTATACCCGCAAGCTGCTGACGGCCGTGCCCCGCCCCGACCCGCGCGACCGGCGCGACCACTTCCGCCGGCTGGAGGGCGAGATTCCCAGTCCCGTGCAGGCGCTGGACTACCGGCCGCCGCCGCAGCGCTTCGACGAGGTCCGCCCCGGGCACATCGTGGACCTGTCCGGCGCCCCGGAGCAGGCGGGGGGATGAACCGGAACCGGGCACGACCAAGCCTGCCCAAGAACTAGGCGACAAAGAAAACTGAACAAGAATGCATCATTTTGGTCTTGCGCGGCGGCTCAGCGGTGGTATGGTGCGAATCGTGAGCAGCTAGGGTTCCGGCCGCGCCAGAGGGCGCGGTGTATCACTGGTCCGAGAGCTGCCGCCCCGCCGCGACAGGCGGGGTACACGGCGGGACAAAAGCCCGGGAGGCCCTGAAGGTTTGGCACCATGCCAACGCCAGGTCCCGCCGTGGCCGTCAGACCTCCAGGCCTTGTTTCAGGCGCCCGTTTCGAAGGGGCGCGGCCAACGATCTGGAGGTCAGACGGATGACGACGATCCTGACACGCACCCTTGCCGCCGCCGCCGTGGCCGCCTTCACGGTGACCGCGCCCGCCGCCATGGCGGAGGAGAAGACCGACTTCAAGCTGGCGTGGTCCATCTACGTCGGCTGGATGCCCTGGGGCTGGGCCGCCGATGCCGGCATCGTGGACAAGTGGGCCGACAAGTACGGCATCACCATCGAGGTGGTGCAGTTCAACGACTACATCGAGTCCATCAACCAGTACACCGCCGGCGCCTTCGACGGCGTGACCGCCACCAACATGGATACGCTCGCCATTCCCTCGGTCGGCGGCATCGACACCACGGCGCTGCTGATCGGCGACTTCTCCAACGGCAACGACGCCCTGTTGCTCAAGGACTCCGAGACGCTGGAGGACGTGTTGGGCCGGCGCGTGAACCTGGTGGAGCTGTCGGTCTCTCACTACCTGCTGGCCCGCGCCCTGCAATCCCTCGGCAAGTCCGAACGGGACGTGACGGTGGTCAACACCTCCGACGCCGACATGATCGCCGCGTGGCAGACCCCGGATGTCACCGCCGCCGTGACCTGGAACCCGCTGGTGGCCGAGATCGCGGCCATGCCGGACGCCCACACGGTCTTCACCAGCGCCGACATTCCGGGCGAGATCATCGACCTGACCGTGGTCAACACCGAGACGCTGGCCGACAACCCGGCCTTCGGCAAGGCGCTGGCCGGCGCGTGGTACGAGACCATGGGCATCATGGCGTCCGACACCGAGGACGGCCGCGAGGCCCGCGCCGCGATGGGCGCCGCCTCCGGCACCGATCTGGCGGGCTACGAGATGCAGTTGGACAGCACCATGATGTTCTTCGACCCGGCCGAGGCCGCCGCCTTCGCCCGCTCGGAAGACCTGCCCAGGACCATGGACGCCGTGCGCACCTTCCTGTTCGATCACGGTCTGTTGGGCGCCGGTGCGCCTAGCCCAGACGTGGTCGGCATCGCCTATCCGGACGGCTCCATCCAAGGTGAGTCGGGCAACGTCACCTTCCGCTTCGTGACCGACTACATGGACGCCGCCGCCGACGGCGCCCTCTGAGGCCCGGGACGCGCCGGGGCGAAGGCCGCACGGCCTTCGCCCCGCCCTCTCCCCACGGTCCCGAGGAGGCCCGCCGATCATGCCCCGGTTCGTCAATCGCCGGCCCGGCCGCGCCGCGCGCGTGATTCTGGCCGCCCTGCCGTTCGCCCTGGCGATCGGCGCCTATGCCATCGGCTCGCACATCCGGCTGTCGGAGAACCCCAACGACAAGCTGCTGCCGTCCTTCACCGCACTGGCGGACGGTTTCACCCGCTTCGCGATCGAGCCCGACCGGCGGACCGGCGACATCCTGCTATGGGTGGACACCCTGGCCAGCCTGAGCCGGCTCGCGGCGGGCATCGCCCTCTCGACCCTGTTGGGGCTGGTGGTCGGCATCGGGGTGGGTCTGCTGCCCTATGTGCGGGCCTCGATGGCCGGGTTCCTGGCCGTGCTGTCCATGATCCCGCCGCTGTCCGTGCTGCCGATCCTGTTCATCGTGTTCGGGCTGGGCGAGCTGTCCAAGGTCATGCTGATCGTATTTGGCGTGGCCCCCTTCCTGATGCGGGACATCGCCCTGCGCGTGGGTGAACTGCCCGCCGAGCAGATCGTCAAGGCGCAGACGCTGGGCGCGTCCACCTGGCAGATCATCACCCGCGTGGTGCTGCCCCAGGTCTGGCCCCGGCTGATCGATGCCGTGCGGCTGTCGCTGGGGGCGGCGTGGCTGTTCCTGATCGCGGCCGAGGCGATCGCATCGGAAAGCGGGCTCGGCTACCGCATCTTCCTGTTGCGGCGCTACCTCGCCATGGACGTGATCCTGCCCTACGTGGCCTGGATCACGCTGCTCGCCTTCACGTTCGACTGGGCCTTGCGGCACCTCCAGGCCCGGGCGTTCCCCTGGTTCGCGGGCGAGGGGAGGGGCCGGTCATGACCGCCGTCTCGATCCGCAACGTCTGGAAGGACTACGACGGTCAGGTGGTGCTGGAGAACATCTCGTTCGACGTGGCGCCCCATTCCTTCGTCTCGCTGGTCGGCCCCTCCGGCTGCGGCAAGTCCACCTTCCTGCGCATGCTGCTCAGCCAGGAGGCCCCGAGCCGGGGCGAGATCCGGGTGGAGGGCGAACCGCTGGCCTCCGAGCCCATGCCCGACCGGGGTATGGTGTTCCAGAAGTACTCGGTCTATCCGCACCTCACCGCGCTGGAGAACGTGGCCCTGGGCCTGGAACTCGAACGCAGCCCTCTGCTCGGCCGCCTGTTCGGGGCCCGCCGCCGCGCGGTGCTGGAGGAGGCCGCCGCCGGTCTGGAGGCGGTCGGCCTCGCCCCAGCGCGGGACAAGTATCCCAGCCAGCTTTCGGGCGGCATGCAGCAGCGCCTCGCCATCGCCCAGGCGCTCATCAAGAAACCGCGCATCCTGTTGCTGGACGAGCCGTTCGGGGCGCTCGACCCGGGCATCCGGGCGGACATCCATGACCTGATGCTGGACCTGTGGTGGAACACCAAGATGACCGTGTTCATGGTCAGCCACGACCTGCGCGAGGCGTTCTATCTGGGCACCCGGGTCATCGCCTTCGACCGCACCCGCACGCGGCCGGAGGAGCAGGCCGCCTATGGGGCGACCATCACCTTCGATATCCCGCTGGACCCGGCCGACCCCATCAAGGCGCGCATCCGCGCCGCCGAGGATGCGGCGGCGAAGGACCTGGACCTGCCCGTCTCCATACAGACCAACGGCATCTGACGATGACCGTTGGAGCCCGTGGCCGGCCCGCTCCCCCACCCGGCCACCCAACGCGAGTAGCCTGTGGGGGGTCGGGTGGGGGAGGGGGCCGGCGCCGCAACAGGCGGATGAGCCTGTCTCATCCGCCCAAAGAAGAAGCCGCAGGCTTCAGCCGGGACGACCCGGCGGCGCGCGTCCGCGCTCACCATCCGGGACGGCCCGGGATGATGTTCATGGAAAGGAGACCGTCATGCGTGACGCCATTCTCTACGAGGACGACATCCCGGGCGGCGCCCACTGGTCGCTGACCCTGCGCCGCGGGATGCTGCTGCGCCTGATCGACATCGAGGGCGGGGCCAACGTGGGCATGCTGTTCTACAACCCGGCCAACCCGCTGGAGCGCTACAACGCGCCCGACACGCTCAAGTGCCAGCACACCTTCAAGCTGACCGCCGGGCACTGCCTGTATTCCGACATGGGCCGCATCTTCTGTTCCATCGTCGCCGACACGGTGGGCTGGCACGACACCGTGGGTGGGGTGACCACCCGCGCCATGGTCGCCGCCAAGTGGGGCGAGAAGACCTATCAAGAGGCTCGCAACGACTGGACGCAGAACGGCCGCGACAGCTTTTTGGTCGAGGCCGGCAAGTACGGCCTGGGCAAGCGCGACATGGCGGCGAACGTCAACTGGTTCTCCAAGGTCGCCCCGGATGCCGACGGAAACCTGTCGTTCGACCCCGCGAACAGCGCACCGGGCGCGCATGTGGATCTGCGCTTCGAGATGGACACGCTGGTGCTGTTCCACACCTGCCCGCACCCCATGAACCCGGCCCCGGACTACCCCCGCAAGCCGATCCGCTATCAGGTCCTTCCGGCCGCGCCGGTGGCCGACGACGACCCGTGCCGCACCGCGCGACCGGAGAACGAACGCGGCTTCGCCAACACCGAGCGCTACACCGCCTGCGCGCCCGGGATCGGCGCCTGACACGAGGGGGAGGACAAGACCCATGATGAAGGAAAGCACCCTGACGCCGGAGACCGCCGTCTATCGCCGGACCGTGCCGGCCGGCGACTACTGGATGGAGGTCGTCAAGGCGGGCCAGACCCTGCGGATCCTCGACCTGGAGGGCAACCAGGCCGCCGACACCCTGTTCTATGCCGCCGCCGATCCGGCCGAGCGCTACAGCGCCATCGACACCATCCGCGCACAGGGCAACGTCTACCTGACCGCCGGGTCCGTGTTGATGTCCACCGAGACCCGGCCGATGCTGACCATCACGGCCGACACCTGCGGGCGGCACGACACCCTGGGCGGGGCCTGCGCCACGGAAAGCAACACCGTGCGCTATGCCCTGGACACGAAGTGCATGCACGCCTGCCGGGATTCCTGGCTGCGGGCGGTGGCCGAGCGCGACGAGTTCGGCCTCACCAAGCGCGACATCACCCACAACATCAATTTCTTCATGAACGTGCCGGTCACTCCGGACGGCGGCCTGACCTTCGCCGACGGCATCAGCGGGTCGGGCAAGTACGTGGAGATGCGGGCCGAGATGGACGTGATCGTCCTGATCTCCAACTGCCCGCAGCTCAACAACCCGTGCAACGCCTACAACCCGACCCCCATCGACGTGCTGGTCTGGGACTGAGGGAAGGGATCGTCCGGTCATGTTCGATACCGTACTCATCGCCAACCGGGGCGAGATCGCCCGGCGGGTGATCCGCACGCTCGAGGCCATGGGCGTGCGGGCCGTCGCCGTCTATTCCGACGCCGACCGCCACGCCCCCCATGTGCGCGAGGCCGACGCGGCCGTGCGTCTGGGCCCGCCGCCGGTGGGCGAAAGCTACCTGAACATCCCGGCCGTGCTGGCCGCGTGCCGCGAGACCGGCGCCCAGGCCGTCCACCCGGGGTATGGCTTCCTGTCGGAATCCGTCGCCTTCGCCGAGGCGCTGGCGGCCGAGGGCATCGCCTTCATCGGGCCGCGTCCGGAACACCTGCGCCGCTTCGGTTTGAAGCACGAGGCCCGGGCGGCGGCCGAGGCGGCCGGGGTCCCTCTGCTGCCCGGCTCCGGGCTGCTGGCGGACCTGGATGCGGCCAAAACGGCGGCGGCGGACATCGGCTATCCGGTGATGCTGAAGAGCACCGCCGGCGGCGGCGGCATCGGCCTGCGCCTGTGCCGGGACGAGGCCGAACTGGTGCGCGAGTTCGAGGTGGTCCGCCGCCTGGGTCAGGGCAACTTCGGCGATGCGGGTGTGTTCCTGGAAAAGTTCGTCGAAACGGCCCGCCACCTGGAGGTTCAGATCTTCGGCGACGGCAAGGGGCGCGTCGTGGCCCTCGGGGAACGGGACTGCTCGTTGCAGCGGCGCAATCAGAAGCTGGTCGAGGAAGCGCCCGCGCCCACCCTGCCCGAGGCTACCCGTGCCGCCCTGCCCGCGGCCGCCGTGGCGCTGGGCGAGTCCGTGGCCTACGAGAGCGCGGGCACGGTGGAGTTCATCTATGACGCGGACGCCGACCGCTTCCACTTCCTGGAGGTGAACACCCGCCTTCAGGTCGAACACGGTGTCACGGAGAGCATCTTCGGCGTCGATCTGGTGGACTGGATGGTGCGGCAGGCGGCCGGGCAGGTCCTGCCGTTGGATGTGCCCACGCCGCAGGGCCACGCCATCGAGGTCCGTTTGAACGCCGAGGATCCGGCCCGCGCCTTCCGCCCCTCGGCCGGGCGGCTGACCCATGTGGTGTTTCCCGACGACGCTCGCGTGGACGGCTGGGTGGAAACGGGAACGGAGGTCTCGGCGTTCTATGACAACCTTCTGGCCAAGCTGATCGTGACCGGCCCCGACCGACCGTCCACCATCGCGGCCTTGCGGGACGCGCTGGCCCGCACCGAACTGGCCGGGCTGGAGACCAACGCGGACTATCTGGCCCAGGTCGTCGCCACCGACTGGTTCGCGGCGGGTGAGGTCGCGACCAAACGCCTCGGCACGTTCCAGGCGCGGGCGCGCATCGTGGAAGTCTTGGCCCCCGGCGCCCAGACCACCGTGCAGGACTGGCCGGGCCGTCTGGGTCACTGGGACGTGGGCGTGCCGCCCTCCGGTCCCATGGATGCGCTCTCGTTCCGCCTCGCCAATCGCCTGCTCGGAAACCCCGAGGGCGCGCCCGCCCTGGAATGCGCCATGATGGGGCCGACGCTGCGCTTCCACACCGACACCGTGATCGCGCTGGGGGGCGCCGCCATGCGGGCGACCCTGGACGGCCGGTCGGTGCCGCTGTGGGCGCCGGTCGCCGTCTCCGCCGGCCAGACGCTGGCGCTGGGTACCGTGGACGGCCCCGGCAGCCGGTGTTATCTGGCCGTGCGCGGCGGCTTCGACGTGCCGGCCTACCTGGGCAGCCGGTCCGCGTTCACCCTGGGCCGGTTCGGGGGCCACGCCACCGGCGCGGTGCAGACCGGCGACGCGCTGCGGATCAATGTGGATGCCGAGGCCGGGCCGACCGCCACCCTGCCGGAGGCGCTGAAGCCCGCCCTGACTCACGACTGGACCCTGGGCGTTCTGTACGGGCCGCACGGCGCGCCCGACTTCTTCACTGACGCGGACATCGAAACGCTGTTCGACACGGCCTATGAGGTGCACTTCAACTCCGCCCGCACCGGGGTGCGCCTGATCGGCCCCAAGCCGGCCTGGGCGCGCCCGGACGGGGGCGAGGCCGGGTTGCATCCGTCCAACATCCACGACAACGCCTATGCGGTGGGCGCGCTCGACTTCACCGGCGACATGCCGATCATCCTGGGGCCGGATGGGCCGAGCCTGGGTGGGTTCGTCTGCCCCGTCACCGTGGCCCTGGCCGAGATGTGGAAGGTCGGCCAGCTCAAGCCGGGCGACCGGGTCCGCTTCCAGCCCCTGACCACGGCCGAGGCCGAGGCCCGCCGCGCGGCCCAGGATCGGGCCATTGCGAACCTGACGCCGCCGCCGGCCGCGCCCGCCGTTCACGGTCCGGACGACCGCCGGGACGCGGTGATGCGCCGGGGCCGGACGGGCGAGACGGACATGGTGTACCGCCGGGGCGGCGACGACACCATTCTGGTGGAGTTCGGCCCGCCCAAGCTGGACCTGACCCTGCGCTTCCAGGCCCATGCCCTGATGGAGCGCGTGCAGGCCGAGCGGCTGCCCGGCCTGATCGACCTGACGCCGGGCATTCGCTCGCTGCAGGTGCATTTCGATGCCGCCGAGACATCGCCCGCGCGGGTGCTGGACGTGCTCGCCAATCTGGAGGCCGAATTGCCGGCGGTGGACGACATCCGCGTGCCCTCGCGCACTGTCCATCTGCCGCTGTCGTGGGATGACGAAAGCACGCGGGAGGCCATCCGCAAGTATCAGTCGGGCGTGAACCCGGATGCGCCCTGGTGCCCCTCCAACATCGAGTTCATCCGCCGCATCAACGGCTTGACGGACGAACAGGCGGTCAAGGACATCGTGTTCGGGGCGAACTACATGGTGCTCGGCCTGGGCGATGTGTACCTGGGCGCGCCGGTGGCGACGCCGGTGGATCCGCGCCACCGCCTCGTGACCACCAAGTACAACCCCGCGCGGACCTGGACACCCGAGAACGCCGTCGGCATCGGCGGCGCCTACCTGTGCATCTACGGCATGGAGGGGCCGGGCGGCTACCAGTTCGTGGGCCGGACCATCCAGGTCTGGAACACGTGGCGGACGACGCCGTACTTCCGGGACGGCACGCCCTGGCTGCTGCGCTTCTTCGACCGCATCAAGTTCTTCCCGGTCTCGGCGGAAGATCTGGCCGAGGCGCGCGACGCCTTTCCGCACGGGTCCTATGACATCCGTGTGGAGGACGGGACCTTCGACCTGGCCGCCCAGCGCCGGTTCGAGGCGGAGAACGCCGACAGCATCGCGGCCTTCCAGGCGCACCGACAGGCGGCGTTCGACGAAGAGCGCCGCCGCTGGGAAGAGGCCGGCCTCAACGTGGTCTCGCCCGCCGAGGCCGACGCCCCGTCTCCGACGGACGGCCTGCGCCTGCCCGAAAACGGACTGACCGCCGACGCGGTGTTGCACGGCTCGGTCTGGAAGCTGCTCGTGGACCAGGGGGCCCGGGTCGAGGCAGGCCAGCCGCTGGCCATTCTGGAGAGCATGAAGATGGAGGTGGAGGTCACGGCCCCGGGCGCGGGGGTGGTCGAGGATGTGCTGGTGCAGGCGGGCCAGGAGGTGCGCGCCGGCCAGCCGTTGATGATCCTGCTGCGGGAGACTGGGGCATGAGCGGGTTCGACATGACCGTGCGGGGCGTTCTCGCCGCCGCTTCGCCGGTGGCCGCCGTGCGCGCGGCTTTTGCCCGCATCCGGGCCTATCAGGCGGTGGACCCCGCCGTCTGGGTCGCGCTGGTGCCGGAGCACGAGGCCCTGGCCGCCGCCGAGGCGCTGGAGGCGGCCGGACCCGAGGGCAAGCCGCTGTACGGCGTGCCGTTCGCGGTCAAGGACAACATCGACACGGCGGGCCTGCCGACCACGGCGGCCTGTCCGGTCTATGCGTATCTGCCGAACGAGGACGCCCCCGTCGTCGCCCGTCTGAAGGCGGCCGGGGCGATCCTGATCGGGCGCACCAACATGGACCAGTTCGCGACCGGACTGGTGGGCACGCGCAGCCCCCACGGCGCGCCGCGCTGCGTGTTCGATCGCGATTATGTCTCCGGCGGCTCGTCCAGCGGCTCGGCGGTGGCCGTGGCGGCGGGGCTGGTGGCGTTCGCGCTGGGGACCGACACCGCCGGGTCTGGGCGCGTGCCGGCGGCGTTCAACAATCTGGTCGGGATCAAGCCGTCCAAGGGCCTGCTGTCCACCCGGGGTGTGGTGCCGGCCTGCGCCTCGCTGGACTGCGTGACCGTCTTCGCCCATGACGTGGCCGACGCCGACCGGGTGCGCCGGGTGGCGGAGGGCTTCGACCCCGCCGATCCGTGGTCCCGGGTGGCCGCGCCCGTGCCGCTGCCGCCCCACCCTCGGATGGGCGTGCTGGCGCCGGCGGACCGGGACGTCAAGGGCGACCATGCCGCCGCCGCGCTCTATGACGCCGCCATCGACCGGGCGCGCGCCCTGGGCTGGGAGATCGTTGCGTTTGACTACCGGCCGTTCCAGGCCGCCGCCGCGCTGTTGTACGCCGGCCCGTGGGTGGCCGAGCGCGAGGCGGCCGTCGGCGACTTCATCCGGGCGCACGAAGACGCCTGCGACCCCACCGTGGCCGGGATCATCCTGGGCGGCGGCGGGCGGTCCGCCCGCGATGCCTTCGACGGCCTGCACCGGCTGGCGGCGCTGAAGCGCGAGACTGAGGCGCAATGGGCCGCCATGGACGCGATGCTGCTGCCGACCGCGCCCACCCAGTACCGCGTCGCAGAGGTTGAGGCCGACCCGGTGGCGCTGAACGCCAATCTGGGCCTCTACACCAACTTCGTGAACCTGCTGGATCTGGCGGCCGTGGCGGTTCCCGCCGGGTTCCGCGAGGGCAACGGCCTGCCCTTCGGCGTCACGCTGATCGGCCCGGCCTTCAGCGACGGGGCGCTGGCGGCGCTGGGCGATGCCCTGCACCGGACGGTGGCCCCGGACCTGGCCCCCTTCGAGGGGGCGGACGGCACGGTGCATCTCGCCGTGGTCGGGGCGCACCTGACCGGCCAGCCGCTGAACCATCAACTGACGGGGCGAGGGGCCGCCCTGCTGCGCACGACCCGCACCGCGCCGGACTATCGGCTGTATGCCCTGGCCGGCACGACGCCGGCCAAACCCGGGCTGGTCCGGTCGCCCGGGGTCGATGGGCCGGGCCTGGAGGTGGAGGTCTGGGCGCTGTCCCGTGCCGCGTTCGGGGCCTTCACCGAAGAGGTGCCGCCGCCCCTGGCCATCGGCTCCGTGACCCTGGCCGACGGCAGCCGCGTCAAGGGCTTCGTCTGCGAGCCCGCCGGTCTGGAGGGCGCCGAGGAGATCACCCACCACGGCGGTTGGCGGGCGTGGCGGGTGACGAAATAATACCAGCGGCACCTGACGGTGACCTTTGGTGTAACTCCATCTTTTCTGGCATTGCCCTATAATTACAGAGGCTGAATTGGTCATGGTATTGATGATCTAAATAGACCATCATGATTTCTTCGGAAATCGCCCGCCCGGAACTCTGCTCGAACGCTGGGGCGCCATTGCGGCGTGGTGGGCTTTGTCTGTCCGATCACGCACGCACATCCCGCGACATACGCGTTATGAGGAGATGTCCGTGTTCCATCGCTCCCGGTTCCGCCAAGCCGCCTGCACGTTCGTGCTGGGCGCCCTGGTGCTCGTGTTCTCGACCGCTTCGGGCCAAGCCGCCAGCCGAATCTTCGATCTTCATCTGGTCAACGGCGAGGGCAATCCGCCTGTCACGTTTACGATCAGCGCCGCGTATCACAACTGCTATGAAGGCAACGTCGGGATCGGCCAGCAGATCGGCGCGCCGGTCGGCGGCGGCGGCTATGTCACCGTCACCCTGGCGCGCGTGCAGGGCCACGGGTGCGATGGCGAGAATGGCGTCTTCGCCATTGAAGTCAGCAATCAGCCCGGGGTTCTCATCCGCTTCAACTTCGACAACGCCGGCAGCCTGTGGCTCGTCGATCCCCGCAACATCCAGCCGGTCGGAATCCTGAGCGCCAAGCAGAGCGACGAGAGTTACGTGTTCGCCACCCAGCCGCGCCAGCGGGTGTCCGCGGGCAAGGTGACAGGGCAGTGGGTTCGCGTCTGCCAGCAGTTCTGCGACATGACCTTCAAGCAGGAAATCACCAACACGACCACCAACACCGTCGAGACCAGCAGCGAGATCCGCGAGGCGCTGTCGGTGACGCTGGAGGCGGGGGTTGCGTTCGGCGGGGCCTCGGCCAGCACCAGCGTGACCGCCAGCCAGGAGCGCTCGGTCGGTCAGCGCATGAGCCAGGAGCTTGCCACCGCCGGCATGACGGGCACGGAAACCACCATTAGCCTGTCGTTGGAACAGATGGAGGAGCGCGGACTGTTCGCGGTGTGGCAATGGGTGGCCACGACGCAGTTGAGCAACGGGCAGTCGATCGTCCTGACCACGGTCAAGTACACCTGCACGCCGGCCGCACAGCCGCCACAGTACCTGCCGGACAGCCCGGAGGACGTGCAAGCCTGCCGCAGGCAGACCGCGAGCACGCCGGTGGCGTCGGCGCCGCAGGCGGGGCAGCCGGTGGCGACGAACGTGCCCTCGTGGGGACAGATCGTGCCGTCGGCCGGCGCGCAGACCGATGTCACTCAGTTCACGCTTTTCAACGACGGCGGTTTCCCCTGGTCCATCGCCTGGATCGACTACAACGGGACCGTTTCACCCGGCGGTGACGTGATCGCGCCGGGCACGTCCTGGGTCGTCGCCAATGGGGCCAAGACCTGGGAGAGCCACTGGTATGCGGTCAGCGACTCGCAGGGCTTCCTGTGCAGCGTATCGCTGCGTCAGGGCGCGGTGGTGAACTTCTCGCAGCTCACGGCGTGCCGACGCTGATCGTCACGCCGGCGTGCGCGCATCTCGCCCCGGACCCGCCGGACGGTGGGCCCGGGGCTTGATGTCGGACGGCGCGCCGATCCGCTCCCGAGGGCGCTTGACTGAGGTGTCCACCGTCTTGGAGCAGGGTCAATCGGGCGTTGCCGGGCCGCCGGGTCCTGCAGGATCTCGGCGGGCACGCGGGCGGCGTCGTCGGAGGCCCCACCGCCTCGGCCGTCGCCGCCTCAGCCTCCGCCTCCGCCTCAGCCTCCCCCTCAGCCTCCCCCTCAGCCTCCGCGTCTGGGGACGGGCTGGGCGGCGCCCGGATTTCAAGAAACCGTCATGTGCCCGCGTGGGCCGGCCGACGCATTGTGCCGCCGTTGTCCATCCCGCAGCCTCAAGAGCCCGTTGATGCGTGATCCCCTGTTGCTGACCCCCGGTCCCGCCACCACCGACATCGCCGTCAAGGCCGCCATGCTGCGGGACTGGGGCTCGTGGGACGACGACTTCCGCGCCGTCACCGCCGACATTCGCCGCCGCCTGCTGGCCATCCTGGGGCCGGCGGGGCGCGACTTCGCATGCGTGCCCATGCAGGGGTCCGGCAGCTTCGTGGTCGAAGCCATGCTGGGCACCCTGGTGCCCGCCGACGGCAAGGCCCTGGTGCTGATGAACGGTGCCTATGGCCAGCGCATCGCCCGCACGCTGCGCGTCATGGGGCGGGCTCCGGTCGTGCTGGACACGGGCGACTATCTGCCGCCGACCCCCGAGCAGGTGGACGCCCTGTTGCATGAGGACGCGGCCATTACGCATGTGGTCGTGGTCCATTGCGAGACCTCGTCGGGCATCCTGAACCCGGTCGAGGCCATTGCCGAGGTGGTTGCCCGCCATGGCCGGCGGCTGCTGGTGGACGCCATGAGCAGCTTCGGCGCGCTCGACCTCGACCCGGGGCGCATCCGCTATGACGCCGTGGTGGCCTCCGCCAACAAGTGCCTGGAGGGCGTGCCCGGCTTCGGCTGGGCGCTGGTGCGCCGGGATGCGCTGGAACAGGGCGCCGGCAACGCCCATTCCCTCAGCCTCGACCTGTTCGACCAGTGGCGCCACATGGAGGCCACCGGCCAATGGCGCTTCACCCCGCCCACCCATGTGGTGGTTGCGCTGGCCGCCGCGCTGGACGCCTACGAGGCCGAGGGCGGCCTGACGGGGCGCGGGGCCCGCTATGAGGCCAACCGTGCGGCGCTGGTCGAGGCCATGGCCGCCATCGGCATCCGGCCGTTCCTGGAGGCGGATGTGATGAGCCCGATCATCGTGACCTTCCGGTGCCCGAAGGATCCGGCCTTCGACTTTCCGACCTTCTATCAGGCGGTCAAGCGGCGCGGCTTCATGCTTTATCCCGGCAAACTGACCGAGGCCGAGACCTTCCGCGTCGGCTGCATCGGTCAGGTGACCCCCGCCGATATGCGCGCCGCCGTCGCCGCCATGGCCGATGCCTGCGCCGAGATGGGAGTTCACCTGCCATGACTCACCGCTATACCCGCGCCTACACCGGCCCCCTGCGCGCCGTCGTGTTCGACTGGGCCGGCACCCTGATCGACTTCGGGTGCCGGGCGCCGGCGGCCGTCTTCCGGACCATCTTCACCGAAGCCGGCGCGCCGGTCAGCGAGTCTGAAGCCCGCGCCCCCATGGGCCTGCCCAAGCGCGACCATATCGCCGCCGTCGGTCGCACACCCCGCGTCGCGGCGGCCTGGCGCGAGGCCCATGGCCGGGACTTCAGCGAAGACGATGTGGATGCGTTGTATGAGGTCTTTCTGCCGCGCCAGATCGATGTGGTCGGGCAATACGCCGAGGTCATTCCGGGTGTGGTCGAGGCCCTGGCGGCGGCCCGCGCGCGCGGCCTCGCCATCGGCTCCACCACCGGCTATACCCGCGACATCATGGAGATCTGCCTCGCCCGGGCCGCCGAACAGGGCCTGACGGTCGATGCCCTGGCCTGTGCCGGAGACCTGCCGCGCGGCCGCCCCGGTCCCTACCTGCTATGGCGGGTGCTGACGGATCTGGCGGTCTACCCGCCGGAGGCCGTGGTTAAGGTCGGCGACACGCCGGCCGATGTCGAGGAAGGCCTGAACGCCGGCACCTGGGTCGTCGCGGTGGCCGCCTGCGGCAACGAGACCGGACTGTCGGCGACGGAGCTGGCCGCCCTGCCCGACGCCGAACGCACCGCCCGCGTTGACCGAGCGCGGGGCGTGCTGGCGCGGACCGGCGCCCATGTGGTGATCGAGACCACCGCCGACCTGCCGGCCGTGCTGGATGACCTGTCGGCCCGTCTGGCGCGGGGCGAACGGCCGTAGCCCTCAGCCCGGATCGTAGCGGGCGCAGAAGGCCTCGATGTCCAGCGTCCGGAAGTCTTCCAGGCGCGCCGTCAGCGTGTCGTGATCCCAGTCCCACCAGCGGAGCCGCCCGAGCGCGGCGACGATCTCCGGCGCAAAGCGCTCGCGGATCGGTTTCGCCGGCACCCCGGCCACGATGGTGTAGGGGGCCACGTCCCGGCTGACCACGGCGCCCGCGGCCACCACCGCGCCGTCGCCGATGGTCACGCCCGGCAGCACGATGGCGCCGTGGCCGATCCAGACATCATGACCGACGGTCACGGGACTGGCGCGACGCCAGTCGAAGACCGCCGGATCGTCCGGACCCATGCCGAACTGGGACGCGCGATAGGTGAAGTGGTGCTGGCTGGCCCGCGCCATGGGATGGTTGCCGGGGTTCAGCCGGGTATGCGCGGCGATGGACGCGAACCTGCCGATGGTCGTGGAGATCACCTCGCTGTCGTTACAGACATAGCTGTAATCCCCCAGCGTCGTCTCGGTCAGGCTGACGCGGGCCTGCACCTCGGTCCAGCGCCCCAGGACGCAGTCGGTCACGGTCGCGGTCGGGTCGAGGGTGGGAGCTTCGGACAGCATGCGGGCAGTCATGAGCAGGTGTCTCGCGCGGTCAGCGTGAAGAGGCGCGCGTCCAGCGCCTCGCGCACCGCCGGATCGTGAAAGATTCCGACAAGGGCGGCGCCGGCGGCGCATGCCTCGGCGATCAGCGCCACGACAATATCGCGGTTGGCCAGGTCCAGCGAGGCCGTGGGCTCGTCCAGCAGCAGGATGGGACGGGGCGCGACGAACCCACGGGCGACGTTGACGCGCTGTTGTTCACCGCCGGAGAAGGTCGCCGGGGCCAGCGGCCACAGCCGCTCCGGGATGTTGAGGCGGCTCAGCAGGGCGCCGGCGCGGGCGCGGGCGGCCCCGACCTCCTCGCCCAGGGCGACCAGCGGTTCGGCCACCACATCCAGGGTGGGCACGCGCGGAATGACGCGCAGGAACTGGCTGACGTGGCCCAGCGTGCGGCGGCGCAGGGCCAGGGCCGCGCGCGGCGGCGCGCTCGCCAGATCCACCCAGTCGTCCTCGGCCTCACCGTGGCGCACCATGACCCGGCCGGCATCGGGCCGATAGTTGGCATACAGGGTGCGCAGCAGCGTGGACTTGCCGGCCCCGGACGGACCGTGAAGCGCCACCACCTCGCCGGCATGGACGGTCAGGGAAACGTTCCGGAACACGGGGATTTCGGCCCCGCCCTGGGTGTGCAGGACGAAGGTCTTGGCCAGGCCCTCGGCCCGGATCATGGCGCGTTCGGGGCCGGTCATGCCTGCAACACCGACGAGACGAGAAGCTGGGTATAGGGATGATGCGGATCGTCCAGAACCTGGTCGGTCAGGCCGTGTTCGACCACCCGGCCGTCCTTCATGACCATCAGCCGGTGCGCCAGAAGCCGCGCCACCGCCAGGTCATGGGTGACGATGACGGCGGCCAGCCCCAGGCGGGTGACCAGATCGCGCAGCAGGTCGAGCAAGCGCGCCTGAACCGAGACGTCCAGCCCGCCCGTGGGCTCGTCCATGAACACCAGACGCGGACCGCTGACCAGAACGCGCGCCAGTTGAAGGCGCTGGCGCATGCCGCCGGAAAAGGTCGTCGGGCGGTCGTCCAGGCGGTCGGACTCGATCTCCACCCGCGCCAGCCAGTCGGCGGCGTCGGCGCGGATGCGGCCGTAATGGCGCGCCCCCAGCGCCATCGGGCGTTCGCCGATGTTGGCCCCGGCGGACACCCCCATGCGCAGGCCGTCGCGCGGGTCCTGATGGACATAGCCCCAGTCGGTGCGCATCAACAGGCGGCGTCGGCCCTCCGGCAGGGCATGCACGTCCAGGGCCTGGCCGCCCTCTGCGGGGCGATAGAGGACGGTTCCGGCATCCGGGGTCAGGCCGCCGGACAGGCAGCGCAACAGCGTGGTCTTGCCCGATCCGGATTCCCCCACCACACCCAGCACCTCGCCGGCATACAGGTCGAAGGAGATGTCCGCGCACGCCGGCCGCGCCCCGAACGCCTTGCCCAGCCCGGCGACGGTCAGAAGCGGCGGGTCTGCCTCCGTCATCAGGGCGGCCGCGCTCATGCCGGGTCCTCCGACGCGTGTTCGCGGGCGACCTGCTCCATGGTGTCCGCCAGGGCCTCGCCGGCGGCGCTGGCGGCGGCCGGTCCCTGGTGGCCGTCGGCGCGCCGGCCGGCGCAATAGTCGCTGTCCGAACACACGAACAGGCGCCCGCCGATGTCGTCGGTCACGACCTCGTCGAGATAGCTGTCATCGGCGCCGCACAGGTCGCAGACCCGGTCCCACCCCTGCACCTCGAACGGGTGATCCTCGAAATCCAGGCTGACGACGCTGGTATGCGGCGGCACCGCGTAGATGCGCTTTTCGCGCCCCGCGCCGAAAAGCTGAAGAAACGGCGCGTCGTGCATTTTGGGGTTGTCGAACTTGGGGATCGGCGAGGGCGCCATGACATGGCGGCCGTTGACCATGACCGGATAGTCATAGGATGTCGCCACGCGACCATAATGCGCGATGTCCTCGTACAGCTTGACATGCATGACGCCGTAATCCGCCAGCGCGTGCATGCGGCGGGTTTCGGTCTCGCGCGGCTCCATGAAGCGCAGCGGCTCCGGGATGGGCACCTGATAGACCAGGATCTGGCCGGGGCCGAGCGGCGTTTCGGGAATACGGTGGCGGGTCTGGATCAGGGTCGCCTCGCGCGTGCGCTCGGTGGTGCGCACGCCGGCCACGCGGCGGAAGAAGCGGCGGATGGACACCGCGTTGGTGGTGTCGTCGGCGCCCTGGTCGATCACCTTCAGCACGTCTTCGGGCCCGATGATGCTGGCCGTGACCTGAATGCCGCCGGTGCCCCAGCCGTAGGGCAGCGGCATTTCGCGCCCGGCGAACGGCACCTGATAGCCCGGAATGGCCACCGCCTTCAGCAGCGCGCGGCGGATCATGCGCTTGGTCTGCTCGTCGAGATAGCCGAAGGTCACGCCGGCGTCGGGCTGGCTCATGAGGACGCTCCCTCGCCCGATGCGGCCCGGCGCATGCGCCTGACGGCATCCAGCTCGGCCTGGAAATCGACGTAGTGCGGCAACTTCAGGTGCTGCACGAAGCCGCTGGCCTCGACCACGTCCAGGTGGGACAGCACGAACTCTTCATCCTGGACCGGGGCCACGACGGCTTCGCCCAGATCGGGCGCGCGCAGGGCGCGGTCCACCAGGGCCATGGCCATGGCCTTGCGCTCGGCAAAACCGAACACCAGCCCATAACCGCGCGTGAACTGGGGCGGCGCGGTCCGGCTGCCCTGGAACTGGTTGACCATCTGGCATTCGGTCACGGTGACGACGCCGATGGTGACGGGAAAGCCCAGGTCCTCGGGGATGATCTCGACCTCGACGGTCCCCATGCGGATCTCGCCGGCGAAGGGATGGGTGGTGCCGTGGCCGCGCTGACTGGAATAGGCCAGCGACAACAAAAAGCCCTCGTCACCGCGCGCCAGCGCCTGAAGCCGCAGGGCGCGCCCGGCGGGAAAGGTCAACGGCGCGCGCGTCAGATCCGGCACCGGCGCGTCGGGATCGGGGTCGTCGGCATCGGTTTCGGGTTCGATCAGGCCGTCGGTGTCCAGAATGTCCGCGATCCGCGGCATGGCCGCGTCCAGCGGCTCTTCCGCGGAGGGCGGGGGATTACTTGCGTCCTCGCCGTGCTCGGCGGCGAGCGCGAAGTCGATCAGGCGGTGCGTGTAGTCAAAGGTCGGCCCCAGCACCTGCCCGCCCGGCAGGTCCTTGAAGGTGGCCGAGACGCGCCGCTGCACCGCCATGGCGGCGGTGTCCAGCGGACGCGTGACAGCCAGCCGGGGCAGCGTGGTGCGATAGGCCCGCACCAGAAAGATGGCCTCGGCCACATCGCCCCAGGCCTGTTTCAGCGCCAGCGCGGCCAGATCGGGGTCATAGAGCGAGCCCTCGGCCATGATGCGCGCCACCGCCAGCGCCATCTGATCGCGGATCTGGGCCACCGTCAGCGCGGCCAGGTCGGGATCGCCCCGGCGCCGCGCGGCAAGCTGGGCGTGGGCGGCGTCGATGGCGGCCTCGCCGCCCTTGACCGCGACGTACATGGCTCAGTCCTCTCGCACGGTCACGGACCGGGGCAGCGCCGCCAGAGCGTGGGGCGCGCACAAAAAGATGTCGACGCCCTGGGGATGGAGTGCCGCGTTCTCTGCCCAGATGGCCGGAAAGGCGGCCGGCAGGCCCGCCACGGCCAGGCGTGTGCGGCCCTTGATCCCGGGGCCGGACAGCGTCCAGCCGGCATCGGCGCGCAGACCCGCCACCTGGACGATCAGGGTCGCGCCCTGGTCGGGGTATTCGGCCGCACCGATGGGAAACGCCGAGAGGTCATCCAGCGCGGAGGCGTCCCCGACCAGGGCGAAGGCGGCCTCGTCCGGCGTGGCAACGAGCGGGCATCCGGCGTGAAAGCGCAGCCAGTCCCGAACCGCCTGGGCCTCCAGAGCGGGGTCCAGCCAGACCGGCGTTTCAAGATCGAGCAGGGTGAGGGCCAGGGCGGCGGCCCAAGGCGTGAGCGGCGCCGGCGGGGTCAGGTCCACGGGCAGGGCCTGGATCGTGCCGGGACGCGACAGCGCCTCCAGTGCGGCGCGGAACAGCCGCTGGGCATCGAACACCGGATCGGCCAGGCCGGGCGCGGGCGCGGGCGCGGCGTTGGTGGCATGGCGTGTGTCCATCATTCGCCCCTGACCATGGTGAAGAAGTCCACCCGCGAGGCCGCAGCCTGGCGCGACTCGTCGCAGCGCCGCTCTTCAAGAAACGCCGCCAGGGGCTCGATCACCGCCTTCGTCAGTTCATCGCGGCGGGCCGGGTCCTGAAGCAGGGCATCGAACAGCGCCGCCAGTTCGGCGTGGCGGCTGGCGCGCCCGGCGACCGCGCCGTGGCCGACGCGGGTCGCCCCGTCGGCGCCGTCGATGGCCACGGCGCAGCGGGTCAGCGTCATCTCACCCAGGTTGAATCGTGCGCCCGTGCCGCCGGCGCGGCCCGTCACCATGGCGGTGCCGATCTCGGGCGGGCGCGCCGTGCGGGGAACCGGCGGGTCTGACACGTCGCGCCAGGCGGCCTCCAGGCGGTCCACGGGCGCAAGGGAGAGCACCCGCATCCAGCGTTGCCGCGCGGCGGTGTCGGGGTCTGGGGACGGCGCGGCCGAGGCCATGGAGCGGACCTATCCTTCATTCCGGCGCAGACCCCGTTCGGGATCGCGAGACCAATTGTATAGACGACTAGATCACTAGATTACACGACGGATGCCGGCGCTCCGGTCAGGACGGGCCGGAGACCATATCGCTGATCCAGCGGGTACACGGCGGGTCCCCCTTGGTCAAAGCAAATAGCGTGACAGATTTATTGATGTTTTGTGACAGCCTGTGACTGGCCTGACCCGGCCCAGCACGAGTCCGAGCCTGTGTTTCACTTCCGTTAATTTTTGGCGGGTGCCCGAATCTGTCTTCGCCCACCCCGCGCCCCTTGATAGGGTCCGGGCCGTTCACCCGTTCGGCCCAGGGCACGACGGGATCCAGCGACCGCAAGGGATACGCCATGCAGGTGACCGGCCTGACGAAGCGCTTCGGCAGCGTCACCGCCGTCAAGGCGGCCACGTTCTCGGTGCCCACGCCGCAGATGGTGGGCATCATCGGTCGGTCCGGGGCCGGCAAGTCCACGCTGCTGCGCATGATCAACCACCTGACCCCGGCGACCGAGGGGCGCATCGTGATCGACGGCCGCGACGTCCTGTCCCTGCGCGGCCGCGCCCGCCACGACTGGCAGCGCGACTGCGCCATGATCTTCCAGCAGTTCAACCTGGTGCCGCGTCTGGACGTGCTGACCAACGTCATGCTGGGGCGCCTGAACCGACATGGCACCGTGCGCAGCCTGCTGAAAATGTTCAGCCGCGAGGACATTGCCCGCGCCCTGCGCGCCCTGGAGCGCCTTGGCATCGCCGAGCAGGCCATGCAGCGCGCCGAGGAGCTGTCCGGCGGGCAGCAACAGCGCGTCGCCATCGCCCGCGCGCTGACCCAGGACCCGCGCATGATTCTGGCCGACGAGCCGATCGCCTCGCTCGACCCCATGAGCGCCCAGATCGTCATGTCGTCCCTGCGCGAGATTCACGAGCGCGACGGCCTGACCGTGATCTGCAACCTGCACACCCTGGACACCGCCCGCACCTACTGCGACCGCGTCATCGGCATGCGGGCCGGCGAAATCGTCTTCGACGGTCCCGCCAGCGCGGTCACCACCGACGTCGCGCGCGAAATCTATGGCGCCGACGAGTCGTTCGATGAGGGAGTCACCTCCACCTCGCTGGACGACGTGCCCCGCGCCGAAGCCGAGGCCTACCTTCGGCCGGTGCAGGCCTCCGCCTGATCCTGATCCGACGGCCCCGGGCACCCCGCCCGGGGCCGTTTCCCGTCAGACCCGCCCCACACGACCACCCTTCGCATGTCTCAAGGAGGACACCCGTGACCCTCTCCCTGTCGCTCAAGACCGTCGCTGTCTCCGCCGCCGCGCTGACGGCCGCGACCGCCTTCATTCCCGCCGCCCAGGCCCAGGACGCGTCCATCGACGAGTTCCGCATCGGCATTCTGGGGGGTGAGAACGCCTCCGACCGCCTGCGCTCCAACGAGTGCCTGCGCACCAAGGTCGAAGAGCTGCTGGGCGTCGAGACCAAGCTGTTCGCCCCGGCCGACTACAACGGCGTCATCGAAGGCCTGATCGGCGGCAACCTGGACCTGGCCTGGCTGGGCGCCTCCGGCTACGCCAAGGTCTACCTGGAAGACCCCGACGTCGTTGAGCCTGTCCTGGTCAAGATCAACGTCGACGGCAGCTACGGCTATCACTCCATCGGCTTTGCCCGCGCCGACAGCGGCATTGCCTCGCTGGAGGACATGGACGGCAAGGTGTTCGCCTTCGGCGACCCGAACTCCACCTCCGGCTATCTCATCCCGTCCATCGAGATCCCCCAGAAGGGCTACAGCATGGAGCCGGGCGATTACTTCGGCGACGTGGTCTTCTCCGGCGGTCACGAACAGACCATCGTCGGCGTCTACAACGGCGACTATGACGGCGGCGTGACCTGGGCCGATGGCCTGGGCGAGTGGGAAGACGGCTTCAACTCCGGCGCCTTCCGCAAGGCCGTCGACGCCGGTCTGGTGGACATGACCGAGCTGGTCGAGATCTGGCGCTCCAACGTCATTCCCGAAGGTCCCATCGTGCTGCGCCAGGCGCTGCCGGAAGACGTCAAGCTGAAGGTGACCGGCCTGATCGCCAGCCTGGAGTCGATGGACCCCGAGTGCGCGTACTCCTTCATGGCCGGCGAGATCAAGGGCATCGCGCCGATCACGCATGAGGCCTATGTCAGCGTCATCGAGGCCCGCAAGGTCAAGATGGGCGACTGAGGAACGTCTTCGTCGGTCGGTCCGTGTCCTGATGGATCGGGATACGGGCCGGCCGGCATGGCGCCCCGCTCCTTTTTCGGATCGCGATTCGGTGACTCCCTCCCCTGGAAGGGGAGGGTTGGGGTGGGGTTGATGCGCCAAAACGCCAAGGACCCGGTCTTCGAGACTCCCCCCTCCCAGCCTCCCCCCTCCGGGGGGAGGGGCTGGGCTGCCATCTCCCGTCAGGGCTGACTCAACAGGGATGGCACAGCCGCGCTCAAAGGACCCCACCGCCGCCATGAGTTCCCCCGCCATCAACCTGGGCCAGCATGCCGACATCGTCGCCATGGAACAGCGCCGGCGCGTCTATTCGCTGCTGACGGTGCTGATCGTGGCCGCCATCCTGGCCGGGGGCTATACCCAGGCGGAGACCATGAACTCCGGCGGCTTCGTCCGGGGCATGATGCAGTTCCTGGACTATCCCGGCGACATCGTCGAGGAGGCCTGGGCCAGCGGCTGGGCCTTCTGGGGGATCGCCTGGGGCTTCATGCCGGCCCTGATCGAAACGCTCAACATCGCCGCGACGGCCACCATTCTGGGCGGCCTGCTGGCGATGGTGTTCGCCTTTCTCAGCACCCGCAACCTGGATGTCTGGCCGCCCCTGATCCCCGTCTCGCGCCGCCTGATGGATGTCATGCGCGCCTTTCCGGAACTGATCCTGGCCCTGTTCCTGATCTTTGTGCTGGGCGCCAGTTCGGTGCCGGCCATGATCGCCATCGCCGTTCACACCATCGGCGCGCTCGGCAAGCTGTTTTCCGAGGTCAACGAGAACGTGGACCGCCGCCCCATCGAGGGCCTTCAGGCGGTCGGCGCCGGCTGGCTGCAACGCATGCGCTTCGGCGTGCTGCCGCAGGTGCTGCCGAACTACACCAGCTATTTTCTGATGCGCTTCGAGATCAACGTGCGCGCCTCGGCCATCCTGGGCTTCGTCGGAGCCGGCGGCCTGGGCGCGGAACTGCGCCGCACCATCGGTTGGGGCAGCGGCGAGGAAACCGCCGCGCTCCTGCTGCTGCTGTTCGCCTCCATCATGGTCATCGATCAGTTTTCCGGGGTTGTGCGGCGCAGTTTGGTCTCGGGCACGCTTCTGACCCAGAGGACGGTGGCATGAGCGACGCCGCGACAGCCTGTGCCACCGATGAAACCCTCATGGAACGGCACGCCGCCGCCGTGCGCCGTGTTCGCCTGGGCAGCCGCGCCGGTCTGGTCGCCCTGGGGCTGGTGCTGCTCTATCTGGTCTATGCCTGGTTCGCCTTCGACATTCCGCATCTGATCCGCACCGCCGAGCCGCAGCGCGCCGTGCTGCTGGCGACCGATTCCGTGGCCCACAAGGTCCATGTCACCAAAAGCCTGCGCAATCCCGGCTTCGAGGTCGCGGTCGAGGGCGAGCGGACGGCCACCTACGAGCACTTGCCGGACTGGGTCCGGGCCGACGCGGCCGGCGAGGACGTGTTCGTCGATCTGGGCGAAGGCCATACGGTGACCATCGACGGCCAAACCCTGACCCTGACCACACCCGAAAGCGGCCCCATCACGGTCACGGCCACCGACGACGGCGTGCGCATCGCGTACAGCGGCGAAAAGCCAGACTGGGTGCGCGAGGGCTATAACGTCCAGACCGACACCCTGGTCAAGTTCGATGCCCGTCCCACCATCGACCGGCGTGTGCAGGTCACGCGCTCCAAGATGGAGATCCATCGCTTCTTCCTGGGCTGGGAGCACTTTTTCTTTCCGTTCGGCTCCCAACTGCACGGCAAGTCGGTCGGGGAACTGGTGGACCTGGCGTTTTCCGCGCCCCGTCTCGACCCGGATCAATCCAATCTTGCGCTGATGGCCGAGACCATCTGGACCAACAGGGAATGGCAACACCGCGCCGTCGCCATCGCCCTGCTTGAAACCGTGCTGATGGCCGTGCTGGGGACCTTGACCGCTGCGCTGGTCGCGTTGCCGCTGGCCTTCGCGGCGGCGCGGACCTTCAACCGCATCGGCCCCGTGCGCTTTGCCCTGCGCCGCCTGTTCGACTTCCTGCGCGGCATCGACATGCTGATCTGGTCGTTGATCTTCATCCGGGCCTTCGGGCTGGGACCGCTGACCGGCGCTCTGGCCATTGCATTTACCGACACGGGCACGCTCGGAAAGCTGTTTTCCGAGGCGCTGGAGAACATCGACAAAAAGCAGATCGAGGGCGTCCAGGCCACCGGCGCCAACCGATGGCAGCGCTATCGCTTCGGGGTCATTCCGCAGATCCTGCCGGTGTTCGTCTCGCAGGGGCTGTACTATCTGGAATCCAACATGCGGTCGGCCACCGTCATCGGCGCGTTGGGGGCCGGCGGCATCGGGCTGATGCTGGTGGAGACCATGCGCACCTCCCGCGACTGGGAGAACACGCTCTACATCATCATCCTGACCATTCTGCTCGTGGTGTCGATGGATGCGCTGTCGAGCTGGCTGCGCCGCCGCCTGATCCTGGGGCGGTAGCGGTCTGCGCCTTGGTGGTGTCGCCGGGACAAGCGGGCGCCATCCGCGTTCGGCGATGGATCCGAGCCGCCTGAACGCGAGGCATCCGGCCGTATCCGCCTTTCGGCCGACCCGAGGACAGCGCATTCCCTGCTGGCCCCGGTCTTGGCCGAGTTCGCCGCGCTTTTTCCCGAGATCGAGATCGAATTGCGCCTTGCCTGCACACTCGACTTGATCACCCGAAACGAAACGGACGTCTCGATCCGCCACGCCGCCGCGATCGAGAACGATGCGGTCGGCCGGAATCTCTTTCCCTTGTCGATCGGCCCCTTGTCGATCGGCCCCTTGTCGATCGGCGTGGTGGCCGACGTCAACGGCCGGCTGAACCGGACCCCCCCCCGCGGGCCGTGACGCTCTGGCGGCTTTGGTCGCCAAAACGTCACCGGCCCACACCTGATCCCGTCTCGACCCGCTTGAAGGCCCCTGAGTGAGCCGTTAGCGTTTCACGGGTCTCAAGGCGGCGCGCGCGCCGACCAGATCGCCCGGTTTCTCAAGAGGATGGACAGCGCATGCCCGGCATCGTTCAGCTCAAGATCACCTTGCGCGACGTCAAGCCCCCGGTCTGGCGCCGAGTGCAGATGTCTGAAGACGCCAGTCTCAGCGACCTTCACGATGTCATTCAGGCGGCCATGGGGTGGGACAATGCCCACCTGCACATGTTCGAGGTCGGCGATCAGCGGTACACCGATGATCCCGTTCTTCGGGAAGAAGGGACTTGGGACGGCCGCGTGCAGGATGGGGCCCGCTGCACCCTCAAGAAAATCATGAAAAAGGGATGCAAGTCGGTCTCCTACACCTATGATTTTGGTGATGACTGGCGTCACAAGATCGATATTGAAAAGCGGCTCGATGCCGAACCCGGCGTGGAGTATCCCAGGGTCGTGAAAGGGAAGGGCGCCTGCCCGCCGGAAGACATCGGCGGCGCCCCCGGATACGACATGTTTCGGACCATCGTGGCCGACCCCGCACACCCCCAGCATGACGAGATGGTGGAATGGTTTGGCTACGACGCCGATTTTGACGCCCAGGCCTTTGATCTGGCCGCGACCGATCTGCGGCTGGAACCGCTCCGGGCGGGCGTCCGCAAGGACGCCAGCGGCCGGGCGACGAAGACGCCCGAGTCCGGCGCCATGACGGAGAGACCCAACATGACCGCCGATGCGGACGACGGCGACGGCTTCATCGCGGCCGCGCTGGCATCCTTGCGCGACGGGGCAGCCGGCGGCGTGGCTCAACAGCAGGCGATCCGGGCTCTGATGGCGCATCCCTCGGCCGCCGGTGGCCTCGTCCGCCGACTCCTGACCTCAGGTGACCCGGACCCGGCCGTGTTGCGCCTTATTGAAATGGTGCTGTACGAGGCCCGCCTGGACATGGAGGGCAACGGGAGACATGGCCGGCCCTGTCTCGACCGGATCGAGGCCGCGATCGGGGCGGTGGTGAAGGTCGAGGACGGCCTGTCGATCTCCGGCGTTCTCGGTCTGGTCCGCGCCTATGTGCAGGCCGACCTGTCCCCGCCCGATGGGCTGAGCGCCCTGGCCGTCTCGGAAGCGGACGACGTTGACCCGGATGATCGGGTGGCGATGGAACAGGCCATGCAAGAGGCGGTCGGAAACGTGCTGGCGGAGGTTGAAAGCCCGGAGGCCCTCCGCGACGTCTTTCGGGAGCTGCTGGCCGGCTTTCCCGACGAGGCCAGGGGCGAACTGGCCGCCATGATCGCGGGACGGTCCGAGGACAGCATCCCCAAACTGTGCCTGTACTGGCTGCTTGATCCGTTGGCGGATGTCCGGCTTGCGGCGGCCGTCGCGTTACGTGACCGCATGGCCCGGACGCCGTTGGACCGATCCATGATGGGCCTTCTGATCGCCGCGCGCCGCTGGATGCCGGCCGACGCGGCGCGCGATGCGGTCGATCAGACCATTTCGGCCGGTCGGGGCGGGCTTGTCGCGGTGGATGCCGACATGAGGCCCCGGTCCGTGTCGGAGGGCGCCCCGGTCATCGAGGAACTCGCGACCTCGATTCCGGACGGAGCGGGCGCGCAGCAGTTCGGGATTCTGGTGCGCCGTGGGCAAGGCCTCGCCCTGGCCATGGTGCTGACCAAGGCGGGGTTCGGGGTCAAGGATGCCTTCGTGATCGAAGGCGACCCCGAGGAAACCCGCGCGATGTTCGATGCGCTGCGGGCCGAGGCCAATGCGTCGGTTGATCTCGCCACCCTGACCGTGATGATCGGGGCCGCGCTGGGCGAGGGTCAGGCCCTGGGCCATCCCCCCGCCCCCGGTCTGCTGGACGTCCTGGATCTTCTTGCGCTCGACCCCATTGATCCGCTGTCGGCCGCGCCGGAAGACTGGGCCGCCAGGGCCGATCCCGATGGCGTGGTGGCCAAGGCCAGTGCGCAAAAGCGCGGTCGGCTGGTCAACGAAAGCGAAGACTGGCGGGTGACGCAGCCATTGGCCGCCGGCTGGTTCGAGACCGATGCCGACATGCGAAGCCGGATCGACGAGTCGCGCACGGAGACGGAGGCCCGGAGGGCCGTGCTGTCCTGCGTTGAGAGGCGGCGCGCGTTCTGGGCCATTCAGAGCTTCAAGGGGGCCATGATCCTGGCCGCCGACAACCAACCCCGATTGGCGCAATCCTTTACTGCCGTCGGCCTGGCCCTGATGGATGGGCGTCCCCTGACCAAAATTCCCATCATGGAGTCCATCGTCGATGCCACGCTGGATTTCCATGAGGCCGATGGATTGGGTGAAGGTCTGGGCCTGGATGGTCCGGACCCGGATGACCTGCACCTGGATGGAATCGGCTTCGAGGGGGCGGACCTGGACGCCCCGGAACCGGATCGCCCCCGCGAGTCGACCCTGGCGGACCTGATGGACATCCTGGGGAGCGGTGCACTGGCCCCGCCCGACCTGGCTGCCATTGACCGCCTGCAAGACTTCCTGGATGGCCCGAACTCTCCGGACAGCATCATGAGCCTGTCGGAACTCGACGGGTATCTGTTCTCGGTTGTCATTCCGGAACCGCCGCCTCCGATGCAAGCATGGCTGCCTGTCATCTGGGATGGGGACCAGCTTTCCGACGACAATCCGATGGAAACCGCCGATGCTCTGAGCACGATCCTGCGTCGTTTCAGCCAGATCCGGACCGGCCTGGAATCGAAGGACCCGGCACTTGGCGTGATCGTGTGGAGCGACACGGACGGAAAACGGCTGGTTTCGGACTGGTGCAGGGGGTTCCTGGAGGGCATGACGCTCTTCGAGCAGGAGTGGGGCCCCATCATCGCGAGCGCCCCCGAGGTGACAGCCTCCATCATGCTTGGCGTTGAGGGACCGGATTTCGACCAGCCGCCGGGACTCTCCGCGAAGCAGCTCGCCGAGGCGCGGGCGTCGCTGCCCGATCAGTTGCTCCCCATCGCCCGGACGCTTTGGGACCTCTCGCGTGGGTCAGCGGCGCCTGCCCGCACCGGACCGAAGGTGGGACGGAACGCCCCCTGTCCCTGTGGGTCCGGCAAGAAATACAAGAAATGCTGCATGCCGTGACGTCGCCCCGGGCGGAAGACGCGCCATCGGGGCAATATCACCGGACCCGCACGCGGGGCCACTATGACGGACAGCCTGCTGGTCGAGGACCGGGGCGCCGAGGATAGCTTCAGCGGCCTCTTTAGGATCAGCCGTGCCTTCTGACGTCACCGGGGTCGGGTGCCGCCTTTGCCCCCGCCCAGCCTCCCCATGGAATGGGGAGGCTGGGGAGGGGTTGTCTCGGGTGGCCGCTGCGGTCCGGAAACGACCCGACCCCGGTTTTCAGTGATGGCCCCGAAAAATACCCCTTGGCGTCGGGCGCGATTCAACGACGCGGGGCGGCTCCCAGCAGCTCGCGATAGATCGCTACGATCCGGTGGCCCACGGCCTCGGCGGACAGGTCGGTTTCCACCCGCCGGCGGCTCTCGGCGCCGTACCGCCGGCGCCGCTCGGCATCGCCGGCCAGGGCCGCCAGCGCCGCCGCCAGGGCGGCGGGATCGCCGGGCGGCACCAGATCGCCGTTTTCGCCGGGCCGCACGATCTCGCGGCACCCCGGCACATCGGTGGCCACGATTGGCCGCCCACAGGCGGCGGCCTCCAGCAGGCTCTTGGGGATGCCCTCGCCGCCCAGCGAGGGTTGCACGGCGAGATGGGCCCGGGCCCAGACCTCGCGCACATCCGCGACGTGGCCGAGCCAGGTGATGCCCGGGTCCTTGTCCCAGGACTCCAGGTCCGCCCGACTGATCGCGGCATGGCTTTCCGGGTCGGGAACGCCGGCCAGCAGCAGGTGCAGCGGGGCCCCTTGCCGCCGGGCCTCGCGCACCGCCGCCACGGCAACGGGCACGCCCTTGATGGTGAGCATCCGGCTGACCACCGCGCAGGTGACCGCCCCGGCCTCGGCGTCGGTCTCGGGCGGGGGCAGTGGGGCGAAGCGCCTGATGTCCACGCCCGAGCCCGGCACCAGCCGCGCCCGCGCGCGGGAAATGCCACGCCCCACCAGAAGCGACAGGTCGTCCGGGTTCTGCAGCACCACCCGACCGTTGGGGCGATCCACCAGCACCCGCAGGACCGCGCTCAGGATGGCGCGGATCACGCGCGCCCGGAGCGAGGTCGCTGTGAAGACATACCCCAGGCCCGTCAGCGCGTTGACCATGGCGGGCCGGCCGGCGAAGCGGGCGGCCAGAGAACCGAACACCACCGGCTTCAGGGCGACGTGATGGACGATGTCCGGGCGTTCCCGCCGGTACAGAGCCGCGATTTCGGCGATCGCCTTCAACTCAGCCGGGGCGCGGCTGCGGCGGCGCCATGACAGCGGATGCACGCGGAAGCCTTCCGCCTCGATGGCGGCGCGATGATCGGTCATGCGGGCGGCCACCGCCACGTCGAACCCCGCGTCCCGGGCGGCGCGGGCCATCGGCAGGCGATGGGACCAGAAGTACCAGTCCTCGGTCACGAGAAAGAGCAGCTTCGGCCGCCGGGGGCGGGACGGGATCGGGTCCTTGGAGGGCGCGGGCATGGAGGACGGCTCAGGCGGTTGGGGTGGCGGCGGCCGCCGGGTCCGGCGCGCGCGCGGTCCGCGCCACGGGCACGAGCGCAAGCGCCAGCCCCCATGCGGCCCAGAGAACGCCCTGGCGTCCCACATCCTGGGCCATCGGGGCGGCGGCGGCGACAACGGCGGCGGTCACGACCACCAGTACGATCCGCCGGTCCACAGTTCCGATGACGAAGGCGTAGACTCCGGCGCCCAGCGCCGCCGAGATCGGCAGCAGGAACGCGACCAGCCCGACCAGGCCCGTTTCCGCCGCCGTGGTCAGGTACCAGTTGTGGCTGCGGTTCGCGTCTGCCGTGAATGCGGTCATGCGGCCGGGGCCGTTGCCCATCACCGGCTTGATGGCCCAGAGCAGCGAGGCCGCCTGCCACAGCCGGACGCGCGCCTGATCCAGCGGCAGATCGTTGGTGAGCAGGATGAACTGATGGGCGACCATGCCTGGCATTCCCAGGCTGTCCAGCGGCAGGCCGGCGATGTCGGCGTCCGCGACATTCGAAACCGCGGCGATGATGTCGTCGTCCACGGTCATGGCGCGGAACCGTCTCAGGGTTTCTTCCTGCATCTCCCTTTGTTGCTGGACCGTTTCCTGGGCCTTCGCCGCGGCCTCGTCCGCGGTCATGTAGCGCCCGAAGTAGCTCAGAGGATCGTTCCGCTCGGAAAAGGAAACCACTTCCGATCCCCGCCCCTGGCCCGGGCAGGGCAGTTCCGACCAGACGAGGTGGTTGGCGGCGAAGCCGGTGGCCGTGATGACCCCGAGCGCCAGCACCGCCCAGCGGCCCCAGCCGGTGAGCATCCAGGCCACCGCCACGGGCAGCAGCAGGACCAGCCCGGTGCGCGAGCCCGTGAGCAGGACCGCCAGCGGCACCAGCGCCAGCAGCGCGACCAGACCGCTCTGAAACCCACGGCCGGCCCCGAACCCGAGCAGCAGCGCACTGCTCAAAAGGGCGAGAACGGCCAACTGGATCGAGAAAATATTCGGATCGCCGGACAGGCCGTAGATCCGGTAATGGGTGTGGAATCCGGCGAAGATCCCCTCGGGGATCGGGCAGAACACCGTGTTGTAGCCGGAAAACGCCGCGCTGAGCATTGCCACGGCCAGTCCGATGCACGCCGCCCCCGCCACGGCGCGCAGGTCCTGCGCCGTGCGGAACAGCAGCACGATCAGGATCGCATAGGCGCCGCCCACGCCGAGACCCAGCGTTTCCGCGATGCTCAGCTTGAGGGACCCGAACCCGAACTGGCCGAGGGCGCTGAACGTCGAGGCCAGCGCCGCGACCGCCGGGGCCAGACACACCACCACGACCAGACGCATGAACCCGCTGTCCCGCAGCCGCCGGAGCAGGAGGGGCAGCGCGCCCAGCATGGCCCCGACCATCAGATAATCCGACGGCGCCGACGTGATGCTGTGCGGGATGCCCAGATTGAGCGAGATCGGGATGCAGGCGATGGCGACCAGCACCGCCGGCCTGGGGCGCACCGCCGCGACGGCGGCCAGTCCGAGCACAAGGACCAGGAGCAGGTAACTCGTCAGGGTCTCCGTCCAGAGGTCCGGGACCAGTCGGATCAGGACCGACACACACAGGGTCGCGAGGAAGAGGGGGACGGACCACGCGTTGGCCGCGTCCGACGGCAGTCTGGGGATCGGGGTCACGGCGTTCTCATCCACTGGGTCGGCAAGTGCATCGGAGGAGCGGGCCTGGGGCGGGGTCGGTGTCGAGCCGAATGGACGCGCCCCATCATCCGGCCCGCCGGGCTGCGGGCGCCTGCCCCTGAGCGGGGGACGCCGGAAGGGAGCGGCGGCGCGCGGTCCAGGCCTGAAGCATCAGGATGCTCCACAGAACCGTCGCATGGTCGGCCTGACGGGTGCGGTGGTCCTCCCACAGGCGCGCGACGGCCGGCGCGTCGAAGATCCCGTCCGTGACCATCGACGGATCGGTCAGCATGGCGGTCGCCCAGTCGCACAGCGGGCCGCGCAGCCAGTCGTCCAGCGGGATCGAGAAGCCCATCTTGGGCCGTTCGAACATCGCCCGGGGCACGTGGCGCGCCAAGACCTCTCGCAGCAGCCACTTCCCCTGGCCACCACGCAGCTTCATGTGTTGGGGCAGGGACCAGACGAATTCGATCAGGCGGTGGTCCAGCAGCGGTTCGCGGGCCTCCAGCGAGACCGCCATGGAGGCGCGGTCCACCTTGGCCATGATGTCGTCCGGCAGGTAGCGTTCGGTGTCGTAGTACTGCATCCGCGCGATCAGATCCGGCAGCACGCGCCGCAACTCTGGATCGGGCGTCAGCCGCAGGCGCCCTTCGGCGTCCGGCACGAGCTTTTCCCGGTCCCGCCAGGCGGCGCTCAGCTCATCGTGCAGGCTGTCGTCGCCGGGCAGTGCGAGCAGGCCCCCCAGCCGCCGCGCCCGGCGGCCCAGGCGGGGCGGGCGCCGCTTGGCCGGGATCAGGCGCCCGATGCCGTCGATCAGGCCGGCGGGCGTCGCCTCAAGAATGTGCCCGGCGGCGCGCCGGACCGGGGCCGGCATGCCGGACATGCGGCGCCACACCTGATCGGCCACGATGTAGCGCGGATAGCCGGCGAACAGCTCGTCGCCGCCATCGCCCGACAGCGCGACGGTGACGTGGTCGCGCGTCATGGCGGACACCAGATAGGTCGGAATCTGGGAGCTGTCGGCAAACGGCTCGTCGAACAGGTCGGGCAGGCGCGGCACCACGTCCAGCGCGGTCTGCGCGTCCACATACAGTTCGGTGTGATCGGTCCCCAGGTGGCGGGCGACGGCCTTGGCGTGGACCGCTTCGTCGTAGCCCTCCTCGTGGAACCCGATCGAGAAGGTGCGGACCTTCTGGGTCCTCTGGGCCTGCATCAGGGCCACGACGGTCGAACTGTCGATGCCGCCCGACAGGAAGGCGCCCAGCGGCACGTCCGAGATCATGCGCCGCCCCACGGCGTCGGAGATCAGGGCCTCCAGGCGGTCGGTGGCCTCGGCGTCGCCGAGGGTGCGGGTGTCCCGGTCGGCCGGGGTCTGAAGCCGGTCCTTCAGGCGCCACCAGCGCTCGACCCGGGGTGGCCCGTCCTGGGACAGGACCAGCAGGCTGCCGGCGGGCAGTTTCTCCACGCCCTCATAGATCGACGCCGGCGCCGGGATGTAGCTGTAGCGGACCAGGGCGGCGGCGGCCTCGCGGTCGATGGCGGCGGAAAAGGCCGGATGAGCCTCCAGCGCCCGCAGTTCCGAGCCGAAGGTCAGCAGGCCGTCGGCCAGGCGCCAGTACAGCGGTTTCACGCCGATCCGGTCGCGGGCGAGGATCAACCGGCGCTCCTGCCGGTCCCAGATCGCCAGGGCGAACATGCCCCACAGGCGGGGCAGCGCCTCGGCCACGCCCCATTCCAGGACCGCCGCCAGGATCACCTCGGTGTCGGAGCCGCCGCGAAAGCTGTGGCCCTTGTCCGCCAGCTCGGCCCGCAGGTCCTGGAAGTTGTAGACCTCGCCGTTGTAGGTCATGACGTAGCGGCCGTCGGCCGACACCATCGGCTGATGGCCGAGTTCGCTGAGATCGATGATCGCCAGCCGGCGATGCCCGAGCCCGACGCCGGCGGCGGCATCGCACCAGAGCCCGTGTCCGTCCGGGCCCCGGTGGGCCAGGCTGTCGGTCATGGCCGCAACGACGCGCTCTGCCTCGTCCGGCGGCCGAGCACGGCGCGTGTCGAAGAAACCGGCAATGCCGCACATCAGGTGTGTCCCCTGCCTGTTGCCTGCGGTCGCATCTGCCCACCGGACCGCTCTGCGTCCGCCATCAATTGGACGACCTCCGGCATGAGGATCCGCGCGCGCCACCCCAGGTCGGTTTCCGCACGGGCAGGATCGCCTGCGGAATAGGCGATGTCGGCAGGGCGGTAAAGGTTTTCGTCGATCCGGACGTGCTCACGCCAGTCAAGACCGAACGCGGCAAAAGCCAACCGGACGAAATCTTCCAGCGAGTGGGTGTGTCCGGTCGCGATCACGTAGTCGTCGGGGGTATCGGTTTCGACCATGCGCCGGATCACCTCAACATATTCGGGCGCCCAGCCCCAATCGCGTTGGATGTTCAGGTTGCCGAGAACCAACGTCCGGGGGCCTTCTCCCCGGGCCATGGCGGCGGCGGCCTTGACGATCTTGCGGGTCACAAAACGTGGCGGCCGCAGCGGCGACTCGTGATTGAAGAGAATGCCGGAGGTGGCGAACAGGCCATAGGCTTCGCGGTAATTGGCCACCGCCCAGACGGCCGCGGCCTTCGCCGTCGCATAGGGGCTGCGGGGGCGGAACGCGGTTTTTTCGGTGGCGGCGTGGCTCAGCGTATTGCCGAAGGCTTCGCTGGAGCCCGCGTTGTAGAACCGGATGGAACTGTCGAGAAACCGAATGGCTTCCAGGATGTTGAGCGTCGCCGTCATCACGCTCTCCATCGTCTCGATCGGTTGGTTGAAGGACAGGCCGACCGAACTCTGACCGCTCAGGTTGAAGACGCAGCGGGGTTCGGTCGAGATCATCACCTGCATCACGCTGCGGAAATCGGCGGGATTCGCCGAGTGCAGCGTGACGCTGTCTCGGATGCCGAGAGCGTCCAGGTTGGCGAACGGCGACATCTCGGCGTCCCGCGAGGTCCCGGCGACCTCGTAGCCGTGGTCGATCAGATTCTTCGCCAGGTAGGCGCCATCCTGCCCGGAGATGCCGAAAATCAGAGCCTTCTTCAATGGTCTACACCTTTCCGCCGGGGGCCGATCCGCCGCAGGGCGAACGCGGCATCGGCGATGGTATCGCCGATCGGCCGCCAGTCGAGCTGAGTTGCGGCTGTTTCCAGCGCCCCGGCGGACAGCGCGGCATAGCGGGTGTCGTCTTCCAGGGCCCGCGTGACGGCGGCGGCGAAGGCTTCGGCGCCAGCCGCCGACGCGACGATCCCATCCCGCCCGTCCGTCACCTGTTCACGCAAGCCCGGCAACGGTGTCGCCACGCAGGGCATGGCGTCCGAGAAGGCCGTCGCGACAACCGCCGACTGGCTGGCCTCCCGATAGGGCAGCACCGCGAGGTCGGTGTCGGCGAAGATGTGCGGGATTTCGTCCTCGCCGATCCAGCGGTTCTCCAGGCGCACCCCGGACAGGCCGTCCAGCCGTCGGCGGTGGGGGGCCAGATCGCCGGACCCCCAGACCTCCAGGGTCAGACCCGGAAACCGTTTCTGAAGGGCTGGCAGCGCCTCCAGCATCAGGTCGAGTCCCTTGTACGGCAGGATCCGTCCGAAGAACAGCAGGCGGGGCGGGCGATCCTTGGGCAGCGTGCGCGGCGTGGTGCGGCCGGTGTACGCGAAGCTGCCCAGCGTCGATTTCCAGACGCGGTCCGGCGGAAAGGCATGGCTTGTCACCAACCCTTCGCCGACGGATCGGGTGAGGGTCACCGCGCCGTCCGCGCAGGCCACGTCGCGGCGCAGCAGCCACTGACGGAACCCCTGATCCTCGCCCGGGTGGCGATTGGCATCATGGACCGCCAGAAGGTAAAGCGCGCCGCGTCGGCCGATTTCGGGGGCCACGAAGGCGTCCCACAAGTGATCCATGGTGCAGAACACGACCTCGATTCGGTGCCGCGCGATATAGCGGCCCAGTTCCCGGCGGATCAGCGGCAGGCTCATCGACCGCAGGGCGAACTGGGGAAGGTTTGCATAGGTGTCGATGTGGTGCGCCGGCAGCCCCAGCGAGTCCGTGACGTCGAAGTACTCGGACTGACGCGACAGCGAAAGGTGGACCTCGACATCGTCCCGCGCCGCCAGGACACGGGCCAGTTCATGCGTGTAACGCGGGCCGCCGCCGCGACGGCCCCAATGCCACAGAAGAAGGCGAAGCGGATCAGGCATTCCCGAACTCCGAGGTCGGCCAGGCGAGGACGTCGAACTCGGCCAGGGTCAGGGCGTCGTCGCCGCGGTCCCGGAAGTCCTTGGCCAGCTTGCGCCGTGGGATCGGCGGCGCGGGCCAGCGGGTCTCGCCGAGGATCTCGTGGTCGAACCCGGCGGCCGTGAACGCCGCCAGGATCTCCGCCTGGCTCAGGCGGTTGGTGTAGAAGCCCGCCGACCGCCAGGCAGGGCTTTCCCACCGGGCATGGCTGAACCGAAGGTTGTTCAGGCCGCCGCCCAGGTGGTCGCGCAGGTCGATGGCGTGGGACATCATGCCGGTCGGTTTCAGGACCCGGCGCATCTCCCGCGCCATGGCGTCGAACTCGGCGCGGGGCACGTGTTCCAGCACCACCGAACTCCAGATCAGGTCCACCGAGGCGTCCGGCAGGCTTTGCAGCGAGGCCAGTCCCTGCGTCAGGTAGCGGGCGTTCAGCCGCTCCAGGATGGCCGCGAAGTCCCCCAGTCCCGCCAGCCCCAGGCGCGGCTCGCCCCGGGCGGCCAGACGGTCATCGAAACGATGGAACAGCGCGGGATCGCGGGTCGCGAAATCGCCGGCGTCGATCAGGATGCTGGCGCCCGCCCCGGAGGCCGCCGCCGCCGCCGCCGACAGAACAGAATCGCCGGGGCCCAGCTCGATGACCGTATAGCCGTCGGAGAGCCGCCCGCGCGCGGAGACGCGCGCGTGGTGCCGACGATAGGTCTCCAGCGCCTTCTCGGGGTCGTCCATGTCGCCGTGCCGGAACAGCCGCAGCCGGGACCACACGGCGTAGGCCAACGGCAGCCGCGACAGCATCAGCTTGGCCCCCAGCTTGGTCCACCAGGGCAATCTGCGGATCGCGCCCCTCACCGGCCGGCCCCCCCGGTCGCCGGCGTCTCGCGCCAGCGCAGATAGACGTAGACGGCCCACAGCAGCACCGACTCGTCCCTGGCCCCGCTGGCGTGGTCCCGCAGGGCCGCGTGGATGGGCTGCGGGTCGAAGCGGGTCTGGCGATCCACCAGGGCCTCGAAGGCGTCGCGCAGCGGGCCGCCCCGGAACCAGGTGCGCAGCGGCAGCAGGAAGCCCATCTTGCGGCGGCTCAGGGTGATGGGCGGCAGATCGTTCCGGAAGGCGTCGCGCAGCAAGCGTTTTCTGACCCGCCCGTTGATGCGGTAGCCGTCCGGCAGCCCGAGCGCCCACTCCACCAGCGGACGGTCCAGATAGGGCAGCCGCCCCTCGATACTGTGAAACATGCTGGCGTAGTCGATCTTCTTGAGCATGTCGTTGGGCAGGTTGAAGTCGATATCCGCCAGTTGGATCGCGCGCAAGCCGCCATCGCTGACCGCGCTGAAGCGCGCTCCCAGATCGGCCTCGGCGGACAGGTCGAGACCGAACCGCCCCAGTGTGCCCGGCGCGGCATAGGTGCGCCAGTTCAGATACTCCGCCAGCGGATCGGTGGCCATCTTCTCGCGGGTCAGGGCCAGGGCCCGCAGGTGGGGCTGGCGGATGGCGGTCGGGTTGCCGGGCGCGGGCAGGGCCAGCAGCATCCGCTTGAGCATCGCCGGGATCCGGCGGCTGGCGGTCATGGCGGCATAGGCGCCGTAGCCACCGAACACCTCGTCCGCGCCGTCGCCGCTCAGCACCACCTTCTCGTCGATGTGCGAGAACAGATAGGCGGTCGGCAGCAGCGAGGCGTCCGCGAACGGCTCGCTCAGACGCCCGAACACCGTGTCGGAGAAGGCCAGGATATCCTCGACCTTGGCCGGGATCACCTGGTGGCGCACGTTGTGCAGGCGCGCGGTGACCGCGCGGGCGGCGTCGGTCTCGTCGAAATCCGGATCCTCCGGAAAGCCGAGCGAGTAGGCCGAGACCGGCTGGCGGGCGACCCGGTCGGCCAGCACCGTGAGCACCGAACTGTCGATCCCGCCGCTGACCAGGGTGGCCACGGGCACGTCCGCCGCCGCCATGCGCAGCGCCACGGCGTCCGTCAGGGCCCGGCGAAGGTGGGCGACCGCGGTATCGTAGTCGGGCGGCCCGTCCGGGAACGCCGCCGCCCGAGGCCGGTACCAGCGCTGCCGCTCCATCCGCAGGTCATCGGCCCGCACCACCACCCGCTCGCCGGGCTCCAGTTGCGTCATGGTGCGATAGGGCGCGAACGGCGCGGGGATGTAGGCGAAGCGGAAATACAAGCCGATGGCCTGCGGGTCCTCCGCCAGCGGAGCGCCGGCCAGCGGCGTCACGGCGCTGACCTCGGAGCCGAAGGCCACCCGGTCCGCCTCCTGCAGCAGGAACAGCGGCTTCTCGCCGAATCGGTCGCGGGCAAGATGCAGCTCGCGGCGCGCCGCGTCCCAAAGCGCGAAGGCGAACATGCCCTCGATGCGGTCCAGGAAGGCCATGCCGTGCCGCAGGTACCCGGCCAGCAGCACCTCGGTGTCCGACGTGGTGACGAAGGTCTCGCCCAGCGCCTCCAGTTCCCGGCGCAGGGCGCGGAAATTGTAGACCTCGCCATTGAAGACGATGGTTGCCGGGCCGCGCGTCATCGGCTGGTTGGCGCGCGGGTCCAGGTCGATGATGGCCAGGCGCCGGTGACCCAGCACCAGACCGTCGAGCCGTTGCACCTGGCCGGCATCCGGACCCCGGTGCGCGATGGCCGCCAGCGCGGTGGCGAGGGCGTCGTCGGACAGCCCCGCCGTGCCCGGGCCGATTGCGCCGAAAATCCCGCACATCTCAGGTCTCCGCCATCAGGGTGTCGTACAGGTCCAGGAAGCGGGCGCGGTTGGCCCGCGTGGAATACTGGGTTTCGGCCCGCTGTGCGGCCGCCTGCCCCATGCGGGCGGCGGCGTCCGGATCCGCCAGCAGCCGGCGCATCCCCGCCGCCAGCGCGTCCACCGACGGGGGCACGATCAGCCCGGTCTCGCCGTCGATGTGGCATTCGGTCACCCCCGGGGCGTCGATGACGACCGAGGGCAGCCCCATCGCCATGCCCTCCAGGACGGCGTTGCTCATGCCTTCCCAGTTGGAGGCGTGCAGGAACACGGTCGCCCCGCCGAGCAGGGCGCCCACGTCGCTGCGGTATCCCCAGGCGGTCACGGCCTCCGCGATCCCCAGGTCCCGGGCGAGGGTCTCAAGCGCTGCCCGCTCCGGTCCGTCGCCGACGATCCACAGGCTCCCCGTCCCGGTGGCGGAGCGGACCTGCGCGAAGGCACGCAGGATCCAGTCCTGCCGCTTGTGGGCCAGCAGGCGGCCGACACAAACGAACACCGGGCCGTCCGGGGCCGCCGGGGCGGTCGGCCCCTGTGCCGCCGCGCGCAGAGCGTCGATCTCCACCCCGTTGTCCAGCGTGACCAGCTTTTCCCGGCCGAACAGCGGCGCCAGGGAGTCCGTGACGGCGTGCGAGACCCCGGCGGCCCGGTCATAGGGTGCGTACAGCAGCCGGAAGACGGCGCGCCGCCCGTGCCGTTTCGCGATCCGGTGGATATAGACGTAACGCCGCCCGCGCCCCATCATCCCGAACGGCCAGACGACAAGCGCGGCCTGAAAGCCGTGGACCACGACGATCCGGGGCTTCAGGCGCCGCAGCAGGCGGCCCAGCCGCCACGCCATGCCCGGCAGCCGCACCGCCAGCCGGGCCAGCTCGGCCCAGGGCGACTGGTCGGGCGCCAGCGGACGCCGCCACAGGTCGTGGGTCCGGACCCGCGCGCCCGCCGCCTCGAACAGCCGCCGGCAGTCGTCGTCGCGATAGATGAAGGCGAAATGCTCCTCGACCGCGCCCCGGGGCTCGGTGGAGAAGTACCGCGAAAGCTGCGTCTCGCCGCCATGGGCGCCGTAAGTCCGCATGACGTGCAGCACGCGCGGCGGCCGGTCCGGCGCGGGTTCGGCCCGCCTGACGGGATCCCGGAGGGCGCCACTCATGGGGACGGCGCCTCCTCGGGGCTGCCGGAGAGCACCCGTGCGTCCGGGCCGATGCCGCCCGACAGCACGCGCTCGTAATACGCGATGGTCTGGATCAGTCCCTCGCGCAGTCTTGCCTTCGGTTCCCACCCCAGAATTGCGCGCGCCTTGTCGATGTTCGGCTGGCGTTGCAGCGGGTCGTCCACGGGCAACGGGCCCTCGATGATGGTTGAGCGCGAGCCGGTCATGTCGATGACGGTTTCCGCCAACTCCCGGATGCTGAACTCGCCCGGGTTGCCCAGATTGATGGGGCCGGTGGCGCGGTCGTCGGCGTGCATCATGGCGAAAATCCCGTCGATGAGATCATCCACATAACAGAACGAGCGGGTCTGGCTGCCGTCCCCGAACACGGTGATCGGCTCGCCTTTCAGCGCCTGGAGGATGAAGGTGGAGACCACGCGGCCGTCCTTCGGGTGCATGCGCGGCCCGTAGGTGTTGAAGATGCGCGCCACGCGGATTTCCATGCCGTACTGCCGGTGATAGTCGAAGAACAGCGTCTCGGCGCAACGCTTGCCTTCGTCGTAACAGGCGCGCGGGCCGATCGGATTGACGTGGCCCCAGTAGTCCTCGGCCTGCGGGTGGACCTGGGGGTCGCCGTAGACCTCGGACGTGGAGGCCTGGAAGATGCGGGCGCCCGTTCGCTTGGCGAGGCCGAGCATGTTGATCGCGCCGTGGACGCTGGTCTTCACCGTCTGCACGGGCGAGCGGGCGTAGTGGATGGGCGACGCCGGGCAGGCCAGATTGAAGATCCAGTCCACCTCCACATAAAGCGGGAACGTCACATCGTGCCGCAGGAACTCGAAGTTGTGATCGTCGAGCAGGTGCCGGATGTTGTTCCGTCGGCCCGTATAGAGATTGTCGGCGCATAAGACCTCATGGCCGTCGGCCAGCAGGCGTTCGCACAGGAACGACCCCAGAAAGCCGGCGCCTCCGGTGACGAGAACCCGTTTGGTTTCGGTCGTTTGCATGCCCTTCCTCCAGGCGCTGGGACGTCACGGGCGGCGCCGGGGGCCGAGGATCATCCGACGTCACGACGCACCTTTCTTGGCAGCGGCTGCGGCGGGCCGGGATGCGCGCACGCTCTGATGCCAGCGCCACGCGGTGCCCGCAATGGTGTCGAGATCCGAGAGCGTGGGGCGGAAGCCCAGCACCCGCGCGGCGTTCGAGGCATTCGCCACCAGTTCGGGTGGGTCGCCCGGGCGTCGCGACAGCACCCGCACCGGGACGGTCCGGCCGGTTATCCGCTCCACGGCGGCGACGACCTCCCGCACGGTGTGGCCTTGGCCCGTGCCCAGGTTCAGGGCCAGGGGCGCGCCGCCGGAGATCAGGTAATCCAGCGCATCCACATGCACGCGGGCCAGGTCGGTGACATGCACGTAGTCCCGGATGCAGGTGCCGTCCCGGGTGTCGTAGTCGTCGCCCATCAGGTCGAACACCGACCGCCCGCCCGTGATGGCCCGCAGGATGTTCGGCACCAGATGCGGTTCGGGGTCGTGCATCTCGCCGATCTCGCCGTCGGGGTCGGCCCCGGCCGCGTTGAAGTAGCGCAGGCAGACCTCCTGCAGGCCGTGGGCCTGACGGAAGTCCCGCAGGATGCTTTCCACGACCAGTTTGGTGTGGCCGTAGGGGTTGATGGGGTGAAGCGCGGCCGTTTCGGGAATCGGCAGGGCGTCCGGCACCCCGTACACCGCGCAGGTGCTGGAAAAGACGACATGGCGCACGCCCTCGGCCAGCAGCGCCTCGACCAGGGCGAGCGAGCCCCCCACGTTGTTGCGCCAGTACTGGCCCGGCGCCGCCACGGACTCGCCCACATGGATGAAGCCCGCCATATGGATGACGGCGACCGGCCGGTGCTCGCGCACCACCGCGCGCACGGCCTCGGTGTCGGCGATGTCGGCCAGGCACAGCGGGCCCCACTTCACCGCCGCGCGGTGGCCGTTGCACAGGCTGTCGAGCACCACCGGGCGGACGCCGCGCCGGTGAAGCTCCTTGCAGACGTGGCTGCCGATGTAGCCGGCCCCGCCCGTGACCAAAACGGCTGTCATGATGGCACCTCCCCCGCGCCCGGCCAGCCGGCCGCCGGAGTCACTGTCGCGCCGCCCGGCAGGTGACCATGGTGGTCCGGCCCGACAGGCGGCTGCGCCCGTACAGGTAGGAGAAGGTCACCCGGTCGAAGCCGGTCAGCCCCAGGAAGTAGCGCACCAGATGGTGGTTGGGGATGAAAATGTGCTGATCGTGCAGCGGGTGGCCCTCGGCCCAGTTCGGCCCGAAGAAGCCGGTGAACCGGCCGGCCAGCGCATAGCCCACGATGCTGCGCCAGTTGTGCACGTTGGGGAAGGTCAGCACCAGCCAGCCGTCCGGGTCGAGCAGTTGCCGGGCCTCGACGAGGAACTGGTAGGGGTTGACCAGATGCTCCAGCACCTCGGTGGAGACCACCACATCGAACCGGCGGCCCACCATCTCCTGCGCCCAACCGGCCCGGGACAGATCCACCTCCTCGATGCGGGCGGCCCCCGCCGGCACGCTCACGCGCCAGCCCAGGCCCGTCAGATCGCGGAAGCCCGCCTCGGCCAGCCGGCCCAGAACCTCGCCGCCGCCGCAGCCCAGATCGACCACCGAGACCGCCCGGTCCGGCGCTAACGCGGTCAGCCGGTCGGTGACACCCTGTCGGATCGCCATGCTGTTCGGATCATCCGCCACCGCTGCGCACTCCCCACCACACTCGCTTGAGTCTCTCCATGGCCGCCACCAGCGGCGCCGGCACCCCCGCCTTGCGCACGACCTGGGAGAATTCGTTCAGGCTCGTTTCCAGGTCCGTTGCCGACACGCCCTGCTGACCCATCACGGTCAACGGCACCGGGATGTGATGGGCCGGGTGCCGACGCAGCAGCCGCAGGATCATGTCGTGATCGGCCGCGACACGATAGCCCGGATCGTAGCGCCCGACCCGGTCGTACTGCGCGCGGCTGACGATCAGCGACGGATGCGGCAGGAATGCCGAGAAGTACAGCGGCCAGCGGCCCAGCCGATAGCGCTGCAGGACCTGCCCGCCGTCCGCGTGCTCGCGGATCAGGTCGCAGTAGTTGGTCCGGTTCGGGTCCAGGCGCGGCAGCACCTGCGCCAACACGGTCGGATCGGTATAGCGGTCGTCGGCGTTCAGAAGATGGATCCAGTCCCCGCGCGCCCGGGCGATGCCCTTGTTCATGGCGTCGTAGATGCCCCGGTCCGGCTCGGAGACCCAGCGGATGGCGTCGCCGTGGGCGCGCAGGATGTCCAGCGTGCCGTCCGTGGAGCCGCCATCGACCACCACATAGTCGATGGGGCCGACCGTCTGGCCCAGAACGCTCTCGATCGTCCGTTCCAGCGTGGCCGCCGCGTTCCACGTGACGGTGACGACGGAGAGCACGGGCCGGGCCGGGCCGCCGGTGGCGTGGGGCGCGGGCATGCTAGGCGCCGTCTCGGGTCTGGCGCATGCTACGCGCCCTCGGTGCCGGGGCGGTGGGCGCGGCCCGGGTCTTTCCGGGTGTTGACTTCGATCAGCACCTGGGAGCCATCCTCGCTGCTCGCCAGCACCCGCCAGTCGTCCAGCTTGTAAAGGTCCAGGAACTCCAGCCACGCCCGGAACTCGTGGTTCACCGAATAGAACTCGTCGAACAGGATCAGGTATCGATACCCAAGCTGCCCGCAGATCGTATCCAGCACCGGGCGGGTGGAGATGTACAGATCGGCGTCGAAGTGGATCAGGCGGATGTCCTGCGGCACGCCGTCGGCCAGGAAGCGCGGCAGGCTCTGCGCGAACAACCCGGATTCGATGCGGATGTTCGGCTGCGGCAGGTCCGGCCAGATGCCGGTCCGCCGGAATTCGGCCAGCACCTGCTCGCGGTGGGTCGGGTCATCGCGCCACAGCTCCAGCGGGAGCCCGTATCCCTTGATGGCGCCGCGCGGCAGCCCGTCCCAGCTTTCGGGCAGGCCCTCGAAGCAGTCGAACCCGACCAGCGTGATGTCCTCGGGCAGGCGCTCGTGGAAGTACTTCAGCCAGCCGCCGTTGTTGGTCCCGAACTCCAGGATGGTGCCGTCGCCCGCCATCTCCCGGATCCGGTTGATGGCCACGTTCCAGATCGGATGCTTGCCGATCTGCTTGTTGAAGGTCGGGACGAAGACGACATCCGGGTTCTTGGCGAGATGGCGGCGCCAGAAGTGCTCGAACCGCAGGGTGTTGCCGATCTTCTCCAGCAGGATGCCGGCCCGGACCAGCCGGCCGGCCAGACAGCCCGGCAGCCATCCCAAGTGCTGCAGCATCCGGCGGCCCCGCCCGGTGTGGCGCGGGCGTCGGGCGCGCGGGGCCGTGACGACGGGCAGTTCGGCGGGCAGTTCGGCGGGCGGGGCGGGAGGCGGCATGAGCGGCGACCTTTCAGCGGAACGATGGCGGCGGCGGTGATCCGTCAGAAGCCGGCCGGGGACCTTCCGGGTCCGGACAGGTTCTAGGTCCGGAGCGGCCGGGACTCAAGCCCGCAGGCGGGTCAGGCGGTTTGCACCACCTGCGAGAACAGGGCACGGTACTGGTGCGCGCAGGCGGCGATGTCGAAGCGCTGCTCGGCCTTGGCGCGGGCCGCGCGGCGCACGGCGTCGCCGCGCCGGCCGGCGTCCAGGATCCAGGCGATGGCGCCGGCCAGGGCCTCGGCGTCGCGCGCCGGGACGAGACGGCCGCACACGCCGTCGTCCACGATGTCCGGCATGCCGCCGATGTCGAAGGCCGCGACCGGCGTGCCGGCGGCCAGTGCCTCCAGCGCCACATTAGGAAGGTTGTCTTCCAGAAACGGCGCAACCAGAACGTCGGCGGCCGCATAGAGGGTCGCCAGCCGGTCCTCGTCGGAGATATGGCCGAGGGCGATCAGCGGCAGCCGGTCCCCGCCGGGCACGGGCGCGCCCGGCCGATTGCCGAAGACCACCAGCGTGGCCGAGGCGGCCTCGGGCCGGTCGGCGAAGCGGTCCAGGGCCGCCATCAACTCGGCGCAGCCCTTGCGCGGGTCGTCCGTCGAGGCCAGGGCGCCGAACAGGATCAGGTCCCGGTCCGGGGGCAGGCCGAGGGCCGCGCGCGCCTCCCGCCGGTCGCGGGGGCGATAGCGCGACAGGTCGATGCCCGTCGGGATCACCTCGATGCGGCGGTCGCGGAACAGGCTGCTGGCCCGGGCGCAGGCCGCGATCCATCGGCTGGGCGCGGCCACCGTGATGTCGAGGGCGCGATAGGCCCGAGCGCGGGTCCGCCACCCGTGCCGCGTGATGTCCCACGCCCAGCGGCTGCCGAGCATGGGGCAGGCGCCGCAGGCCCGCTCGTAACCGTGACAGTCGCCCGGATAGTGGCAGCCGCCGGTGAACGGCCACAGGTCCGACAGCCGCCACACCAGCGGCTTGCCCCGCAGGGCGCGCAACTGGCGCGGCGCGAGGAAAGCGCCGGCGATCCAGTGCAGGCAGACCACGTCGGCCGCGTCCAGCAGGTCCGGCCCGAGCCGGCCATAGCCCAGCGCGGCCGGCGTGATGAGGCCGGGCGCGCCGCCCCGGCCGCGAAACGGCTTCACGGTCGCGGCGTTGGCATAGGCGGCCAGATCCGTGCGGCGCAGGCTCGGGCCCGCCGCCACGATGTCCGGCGCATCCAGCCGCCGCCGTCCGGCCGCGAACCGCGAGTCCATGCCGGCCGCCAACAGCGCCCGGTGAAGGCGCAGGGCGGCCCGGTTGGCGCCGCCCTCGCTGTCGGACTGCGCCAGGTGCAGCACCCGGGGGGTGGGGGACGGGATCATGGACACCCCGCGCGGCCGCTCAGGCGTCCCCGCCCGACGCGGCGGGCGGGGCGGTTTCGGGACCGACGGTGAAGTCCTGCGCGCCGCTGCGCAGCCAGTCCGCGATCGCGCGCACGTCGGGGGCGTCCAGCGGCCGCGCCGCATGATCCTCGGCCAGATCGATGCGCAGGGTGGCGCCCGCGTCCCGGTCGTACCCGAAGCGGATCGAGGACAGGTGCAGCGGCCGCTGCAACAGCATGCCGTCGGCGTAGCGGCGGGCCAGCTCGATCTCGTGTTCGGTGGGCATGGGCAGGCTGTCCAGACGGGCCAGCGTGGCCTCGTACTCCGGCACCGAGCGCGGGTCGAGGGTGAAGCCCAGCCCGTCGTAGCGCCCCGTTCCGGCCGTGATGACCCGCAGGCCGAGGGCGGCCGCCTCCACGCCCACCGTCCCGCGCACGGTCAGGCAGATGTCGCCGACCGCGAACAGCGACAGCGTGGACACGTCCGTGTCCGCCGGCAAAATCTTCACGTGGTTCGGGACCGCGCCGAACTCGCGCAACACGTCGGATTCGGAGAAACTCTCGATGCCGTCGCGGTGGTTCTTCACCAGGTTGGCGGGGTGCAGCTTGATGACCCAGTTGACGGAGTCGTTCTCCAAGGCGGCGGCGGCGGCGGCGCGGAACCAGGCCTCGTAGTCGGCGTAGAGGTCCTCGCCCCAGAAGAACGTCGCGTCCCAGAAGATGTGCGGGAACAGCAGCACCGTGCGCCGGGTGGGGTCCAGGCCCAGATCGGCCCGCAGAGCCTCGCCGGCGGCCAGTCGTGCGCGGAACTGCGTGCCGACCTCGCCGTACCACTGGCCGCTGCGGTAGCAGAACTCCAGCTCGGCCTTGACCCGCTCCCAGTCCTCCGGGCCCCAGGGTCTGGCCGTCTGCCGGGCCCAGGTCTCGTCGGACAGGGAGGCGGGATGGACGTCGCGGTTGGTCGGGCCGTAGCGCTTCAGCATCAGCGTGTTGTCGCGGTGGGCCGCGTTGAAGGTGATGGGCTGGATGCCGTGGGCCACGCAGACATCGAACAGCGGCCCTTCCGGCGTATAGCCGCGATCCACCAGGGCGACGACCTCGGGTTTCCAGCGCTCCACCATGGCGATGGCGGCGGCGGTGTGGTCGAGCGTCTGATCCAGCAGCACCGCCAGATCGGCCTGAGCCCCCGGGTCCCGTGGGTCGATGTGGCCCTGGCGGCGGCGGCGCATCAGGGTGGAGACCGCGTACTTGCCGACGCGGATGCCGCGCCACGTCAGCGCGAGAACGTCGTCCTGGGTGCGGCAATCGGCCAGTTGGCGCAGCATGTCGCGTTTGCCGGTGGTGTCGGCCCGATCATCCCAGGCCGCGAACCGGCGCACGCCGCAGGCTTCATAGAGCCGGCGGGCGACCCGGCTGCCCTGCGACGGCAGCATGGCCACGGGCTCGATGCCGGCCGCCGCCATGCCGGTCAGGACCGGAAGCTGCATCAGCACGTAGGGCGCCTGGTCATAGGAGACGATCAGGCCGACGCCCGACGCCGACCCGCCGGCCGCCGCGATGGCCTCGGCGATGGGGGACAGGCGGGCGTGTTCACGCGCCAGCAGGTCGTCGTTGCGGCGGGCGAGCCGGCGGCGGTCGGGATCGACCCGCTCGTGGACGGTGCGCGCCAGCGGCGCCAGCCCCAGGCGGCGCACCGCCTGCTTGGTGGAGTCACTGCGGAGAAACGAGGGGATCATTGCGTTTATATATCCGATATCTCGCGGTTTAATTTGCTAACCCATTCCTGATCGTAACCGCAATGAAAGGCGAGGTCCAAAAGACCGGACAGCTTTTCTATTTCATGTAATGTCGAAAATACTTCTTTTGCTTCTTTTTCGGAATCAGGCCATTTCCATACACTGGGCGGCCGTATATTGCTGCAAATGTAATTTACGAAAGGCTTATCCCTTTGAGTCCGGGACCACATCATGTGGTGACAGGTGGCCTGAAACGGCGTAGAACATAACGTGAAC
>NZ_WIVE01000180.1 GCF_009601025.1 Roseospira navarrensis
CGGGGCGACCCTCAGATGGGGCGCGTCGAGTTCCTGCCCTTGATGATGCGGTCGATCAGCTCGGCCACATCCCGATGCACCTGCTGATTGGTGGCCGCCTCCCTGGCACTGCGATGCGCCGTGGCGGCATCCTCAAGGATCGCGTGGGCCTCGTCGCGGTCGATGATCTCAAGGTCGGTCATCGACAGCAGCAGGGACTCGCAGATGGACAGGGCCGCCAAACCGGCGATATCGGGATCAGGTTTCACGTGCGGTCCTCGAGGAGTTGGGGTCTGGCGGTATGCCGTGCCGCGCTCCAGGGCGACTGAATGACAAAGGCTACAGAATTGTCCGGGGCCGCGTGCTAACCTGGGATAGTCTGTTGGCACGATGACCACACCGCGACCCGGAAACACGTCCCATGTCCGCTGGCGAAAGCCCCCTGGCGAGAAAGCTTGGCACCTTCATGCCGCTGGCGCCGGACGAACTGCGGTGCGTTGCCGACCTGGAATCCACCCGTCGCAGCGTGGCGCCGCAAACGGAAATCGTATA
>NZ_WIVE01000181.1 GCF_009601025.1 Roseospira navarrensis
CCGGATCGCGGATCACGATGACAACGGGCAAAGACCCCATCCTGAGACGATCACACGATCCGGTGCGGGGCCCCGGGTGGCCACCCGGGGCCCCGCAACCCGGCATCTCCACAATGCCACAAATCAAACAGACAATCCTGAGGTCGCGGAGCAACCGAAGGATCTCGGGCGGGGGCGTGCCTGTGCCGGCCCGGAGTCACGCGACCTCCCCAGATCCTTCGCCGCTTTCAACGGCTCAGGATGACGCAAAAGGGGCGACGAGAGTCGTTGTTTAAGCGTCATCACGGAATTCCGGGGGACCAGAAGGGCCCTCTGGCGTCGTGCTTCGAGCCTGAACCCCCTCCCAACCTCCCCCATGTATGGGGGAGGACTCCCGGTCCACCAGACGCCGGCCGGACTCCCTCCCCATGGAATGGGGAGGGGTGGGGAGGGGTTGTCTCGGGGTACAGACCGGCTACCTAGGTAACAGAATAGACCGGCAACATGGGTAACAGGTCCACTGGCTGGCGAGGAGGGCTC
>NZ_WIVE01000182.1 GCF_009601025.1 Roseospira navarrensis
TGTGACGAGGTAACCGGTATGGCACACGGTCAGAATTCGGGGATATATCCAGATTTTTCGATACATATCGGGATTTAAACAAAAAATTGGCCGACGCAGGGCAGCAGCGTGCGATAACGATTTGGCACACGGTCAGGGGGCTGACAAGCGATATCGGCAGGGATTTGGCACACGCCGGATCGGGGATTGGATCGAAAATAAGTAGGTATCGCAAGGGGTTGAAGTAACAGTGGGCAACGGGGTTCGCTGAAAGAACTGCGAAATCTGTGCGGGCTGTGTTTCAGCGCGTTCAAGTTTTTTCGGAGTTACCGAAAAACAAGACCTTACGCCGCGACATTGGGGCAAAATCCGGCGCGCGCGTCAATCGGAACTGGAACCTCCTCCGAAACCGACCGGCCCCGGCTGCGGCGATCGCTGGGAAATTTTACTCAAGAGCGCATATAAAATATCAATATGGCGCGCTCAATATTATGATTCAGGGCTTAAAAAG
>NZ_WIVE01000183.1 GCF_009601025.1 Roseospira navarrensis
AGCCGGTTCCTGTGGGGCCGCTTCGTCCCCCACCAGGACCTGCAGACGGTGCTGCGCTGCCTCGCCGCCGCCTTCAAAGCCATTGGCGGGATCCCCGAGCAGGTGCTCTTCGACCGCATGAAGACAGCCGTCCAGGGCGACGGTGACGAGGGCATCGTCTACAACAAGACCCTGCTGGCCTTCGCCGCCCACCACGGCTTCGTGCCCAAGGCCTGCCGCCCCTATCGCGCCAAGACCAAGGGCAAGGTCGAGCGGCCGTTCCGCTACGTCCGTCAGGACTTCTTCCTGGGCCGCACCTTCCGCAACCTCGAAGACCTGAACCGCCAGTTCGACCAGTGGCGGGAGGAGGAGGCCAACGCCCGCCTCCATGCCACGACGCGCCGCATCGTCGCAGAACACTTCGCCGAGGAACAACCGTCCCTGAAGCCCCTGCCGGCCGGCCCCTTCCGCGCCGTGCTGAGCCTGGAGCGGCG
>NZ_WIVE01000184.1 GCF_009601025.1 Roseospira navarrensis
ACGTTATGTTCTACGCCGTTTCAGGCCACCTGTCACCACATGATGTGGTCCCGGACTCAAAGGGATAAGCCTTAAAAATAATTTACCTACTTTTTAAAAAAAATATAGCGCCTCATGGTTCATCGCCCGCAGGGCCAGTAATAAGGGTTATTCCTATTTTGGATATCGACCTGCACCACAACCAGTGCTGCACCGGACAATCCCCGGCAAATAGTACCAAACCACTCTTGTTGATGATTCTAAATGATAGACTTTTGAGATTGCAATTAGCTTCTCGCTGAAACAGCTGGCCAGTGTACTTTCTTCCGCGAATGGGCTACCACCGTCCCTCTATCCGAACCTACATGCGGGCCGAGGGATCCGGATACGGCCTCCGAAGTGCCCCTTTTATCGGTAGGCTCAGTTTGCGTTAGATATGCATGCTGGTTGTTTGGGCGAGATAAGTCCGGCGATGCATGCCAGGATTGCACG
>NZ_WIVE01000185.1 GCF_009601025.1 Roseospira navarrensis
TCACGTTATGTTCTACGCCGTTTCAGGCCACCTGTCACCACATGATGTGGTCCCGGACTCAAAGGGATAAGCCTTTTCCTCGAATAGCACATTCATGTCGAACAGCAGGGAATAGCCGGTGCCTAGCCCGCTGGTCGTGGTCTGGAACTGATCCGACAGTAGCAGCTTCGCCAGCTTCAGCAGATCCGCCCAGCGGTTGTTGGTTCGATCCAGAACCACCTGATCCCACCGCAGGGCGGTCACGGGGACCTGCGCGATATCGGTATAGGCGAACGCCAGGTCCTGAAGCCGGCGCCGGTTCGCTTGGCTGCGCGCGATCCCCGCCAAACGGATAACGGTGGCCTTCATGATGCGGTTGAGGGCGATGTCGGCCGATAGATTATGGCTCAAATAGCGTTCGCTATGCATTCCCGGATTTGGTATCATGAAGGATACCGAACGCGGGAGGCGGGCAT
>NZ_WIVE01000186.1 GCF_009601025.1 Roseospira navarrensis
ACGGTATCGCCGCGCCGTGCCGGGCCGGTGACCTGCGGAGTCGTGAGCGTCTTGAACAACGCCTGTGTCTGCGGCGCTACCTCGGCAACGAAGGTGTCAAGGGCGTCCTTGTCCGCGCGGCAGAGTGCGACGGCCCAATCGCGCTGGAACGGCAACAGGTGGATGTCAGAGGGCACGGTGTCGGCGCTGGCGTTCAGCGCGACCAGGTGGTGGGCCAGGGTGGGCCGGGTCATGAGGGCGTCTCCGTCATGCGGTGCATCGGCGCTGCCGGCGGCGGGTTCAGACCGGCCGCCCGCATGGCTGCGCGGCGCCGACGCACGGCGCGTTCGCTGCATCCGGCCGCCTGTGCGATGGCCGCGTTGGTCGCGCCCGGGTGTGCCATAATGGCGCGACGAAGCCGGACGTCCTGCTGTGTGCCGGAATGCAGCGGG
>NZ_WIVE01000187.1 GCF_009601025.1 Roseospira navarrensis
CTTGGGGACGTTGTCATGATCCTTGATCTTCACCGGCAGGGCCTGAGTCTGTCGGCCATTGCCCGGCGCACCGGGCTGGACCGCAAGACAGTCCGCACATGCATCAAGCGTGGCCTGGAGCCGCCGGTTTCCGCGCCCCGACCGCCCAGGGACCCCATCACCGCGCCCTGGCAGGACTATCTGCGCCAACGCCTTCAGGCCGTGCCCGAGCTGACCGCCAAGCGGCTGCTGCGCGAGATCCGCGACCTCGGCTACACCGGCGGCTACACCGCCGTGAAGGCCTATGTGCGCAGCGTCCGGCCCTCCGCCAGCCCCGCCTTTGAGCGCCGGTTCGAGACCCCGGCGGGCCGCCAGGCCCAGGTCGATTTCGCCCACTTCCGCGCCACCTTCACCGACGAGCCGGGAACCGAGCGCGTGGTGTG
>NZ_WIVE01000188.1 GCF_009601025.1 Roseospira navarrensis
CGCTCGGTGTACTTCAGCGACAGATACTGCACACCCCGGTCGCTGTGGTGGATCAGCGCCCCGCCCGGAAACGGCCCGCGGGCATGCAGGGCCTGGTCCAGGGCATCCAGGACTAGAGTTGTTTCAGCCCGGGCCGAGACCCGCCAGCCAACGATCCGGCGCGCGAACGCATCAATGACAAAGGCGACATAGACAAACCCCGCCACCGTCCAAACATAGGTGAAATCCGCGACCCACAGGGCATTCGGCCGGGAGGGCTGGAACTGGCGATTGACATGGTCTTCGGGGCTCGGGTTCGCCGGATTGCTGACCGTCGTCTTGATCCGCTTGCCCCGAACCGCGCCTTGCAGGCCCATGTCCCGCATCAGGCGTTCCACCGTGCAGCGGGCCACCTCAAGGCCTTCGCGC
>NZ_WIVE01000018.1 GCF_009601025.1 Roseospira navarrensis
AACGTGTCCCGATCCATGCCCGCCTCCCGCGTTCGGTATCCTTCATGATACCAAATCCGGGAATGCATAGCGAACGCTATTTGAGCCAAAGCAAAAAGCCGCCTTCGGGCGGTTTTTTGCTTTTGGGGGCCGGCGCTGCGGCGGTGGGGCCATGAGCGGGACGGTCCGGCCCCGCCTGCGGCTCGATCTACGGCACGATGTCGATGAAGGCGTAGGTGAAGCGCAGCATGGGGCCGGACTCTGTTTCCTGGCGCAGCAGATCCTCCAGGAACGCCTGCAGGGGTTCGACCTCCGGCCGCAGCTCGGGGAACAGCGGCACCGGCGATTGCGCCACCAGCACCATGTGCCGGCCGGCCGGGGGGGCCATCTCGTAGGCGCGGGGCACGCCGGACGGGCTCGCTTCGGGCGCCCCGAGCGAGATCGTCTCGCCCGCGCTGGCGGCCGTGTCCCGGCGGACGGGATTGGGCAGCATGTGCAGCACCAGCCGTTCGTTTGAGTCGATGAACACCGCGTGCAGATGGCTCTGGGGCAGGGTGGTCTGGATGTCGAGGGTCAGGAACTCGCCAACCCGGTAGCGCCCCGTGCCGTTGCCGAAGCCGATGGTCGGACCGTCCCGGAAGCGCCAGTCCTCCAGCGTGCCCAGGATGGCGCACAGGGGGCGCGGTGCCACCGCGACGCCCGAGGTGTCGATCCCCGTCAGGCCGGGTACATCGGCGAGGCGCGCGCGCAGGGTGTCCAGGTCGTCCCGGCTTTCCAGATAGCCCGAGGCGCTGGCGGCCATGCCGGCGTCGAAGCTGACCGTGAGCGCGCTGCACGGCAGGTCGGCTGTCAGCGCGCCCGGATCGGGCACGGGCGGACGCACCGCGACCTGTTCGGACGGGGCGGTGGTGGTCTCCGTCCCCGGTTCGGCCTGGACCTGGTCGGGCGGACCCGGCGGGCCGTCCTCCGGCGCGGTCGTGGAGGCGGTCTGATCCAGATCCGGCGTGGTTTCGGTCGCGCCATCGCTCTCGGGCCCGTCACCAGCGGTGGGACCGTTGTCCGGACGGGGACGGGGCGTCATCTGGGCGATGATCGCTTCGGTCTCCGCGTCCCGCTCCGGCTTGGCGTCGCTGCTGGCCGATCCGTCCGTCGCGGCCGTTCCACCAGTGTCCGCCTGCGGGATGGTCGGCCCCGTGGCGGTCGTGGTGGTGTTCGCCCCCGAAGCCGGCGTGGCGGGGCCGTCCGCCGGGGTGTCGGCGACCGCGCCCGGCCCGTCGGCCCCTGACCCAAGGCCGCCCTGCCAGACCCAGAGGCCGGCCCCGGCGCCGCCCGCCAACAGCAGCAGGCCGGCCGCGAGGGCGAGCGTGCGGCCCTTGCCGCCGCCGCCCGACCGTGCATCCCCGCGGCGGCGGGTTTCGCCCGCCTTGGCCGGGGCGCCCATGCCGATCAGGTCGGCGGCCGTGTCCGGCCGGTCCGCCGGGTTCGGGTGCAGCATGGCCGTCAGGTCGGGCCACAGGTCCTCCGGCACGCCTTCCAGGTCGGGCACATCGGCGCGCCGGGCCAGCAGTTCCGTCGGCGAATGGCCCATGTCCAGGGGGTTGCCGCGCGCCACGGCGGCCAGCACCAGCCCCAGGCTGTAGACGTCGGAGCGGCCGTCCACCTGCCCGCCGTGCGCGCCGAGGTGCTCCGGCGAGGCATAGCGGTACTTGCCCGCGAAGCCGTCGCCGATCAGCGTGGTGGCGGCCGCCTCCTGGCGGGCGATGCCGAAGTCGATGATCTTCGGCTGGTTGATGTCGCCGTCCTGCAGGACGATGTTGTCGGGCGAAATGTCCCGATGAACGATTCCCGCCCGGTGGGTTTCGGCCAGGGCGCCCGCCAGCCGGTCGCGCAACTGGCGGACCTCGCCGACCGAGAACCGGCGCCGCCCGATCAGGTCGGCCAGGGAGGGGCCGTCCACGTATTCCATGACCAGGAACGGGTGATTGTTCTCGTCCAGCACCAGCCCGCTGTAGCCGACGATGACCGGGTTGCGGATGGATTCCAGGATGCCCGCCTCGCGCCGGAACAGCGCAATGATGCGGTCATCGCTGGCGAACTCCGGCTTGATCATCTTCAGCGCATAGGCGCGCTGATTGAACAGGTGGCGGGCGCGGTAGACCTCGCCCATGCCACCGATGGCCAGCAGTTGTTCGATCCGGTAGGTGTGCGAGATGACGCCGCCGATCGGAATCGTGCCGCCGGAGGGCCGGGTTTCGCCGCGGGCGGCGGGCGGCGTGGTTCCGCCGGGCTGGGAGACGACGGTGGCGTCGTCCGAGGGGCTGCCGGGGGTGCGTCCGGGGGCGTCCGGATCGGACGGGGTCATCCAATGGTCTCCATCGCGGGTCCTCTGTCGCGTCTTCTATCGCGCCAGCACGAAGTCGGCGCCCCGGCTGATGCCCACGGGGGTCACCATGGTGCGGTTAAGGATGCCGCCGCGCGCGCCGGACACCTGGGCCAACTGCTTTTCCAGCGACTTCACCACGACCGGCACCATGTCCTCAACATACGTCTTGATCTCCACCACCGTCACCTGTCCGTCGCGCGGGGCGCGGTCGGCCTGACGGGCGCTGCCGCCCTCGAAGCCCTGCAGGAAGGCGTAGGTGAACAGGCCGTGGTTGAGGACCGCGTATTCAGGGGCCTCCTGACCGGCGCGGGCGGCGGTCAGCACGTGAACGCCGGTCTCGCGGCTCAGCGAGTCCAGGAACCGGCGCTGCTCGAATCCGTCGAACTGTTGCAGGGCGGCGCCGGATCCGCAGGAATCCACAAGCAGCAAGACCTTCTGGGCCGGGATGCGGCGCAGATTGTCCGCCAGTTCCTGCGCGGACACCCCGTGCGAGCGGATCGCCCCGGCCGAAGCGGCGGTCACGTCGGCGGCGAGGAAGTACCAGTCGTCGTTCAGCGCCTTGCCGTGGCCGGCCAGATAGACCACCACCACGTCCCGGTCGGACACGGTGCGCAGGCTCTTCAGGTGCGCCATGATGGCGCCCTTGGTCGCGTTGCGGTCCAGCAGCAACGTATTGCGCACGCCGGCGTAGGGGGTGCGGATGCGGCTCTGGAACAGCCCGGCCACCGACTGGGCGTCGTTGGCGGCGAAGTTCAGGGGCTCCAGCCCGCTGGCCCGATAGGCGTTGATGCCGACCGAGGTCAGGTAGAGCTGACCCGTGTTGCCGCCGCCGGCCGCCTGCACGGTGGCGGTGGCCGGCTCGCTGGTGCCGTTCTGCCAGCCGACGCCGACGGCGGAGAACTGGTTGGCCCCCGCGACGGCGGGCACGCCGAAGGTGACGGTGCGGCTGGGGTTGCCGTCCTGGGTGCCGGTGCTCTCGCTGACGATGACGTCGGGGGCCACGCGCTTGCCGTTGTTGAACAGGCGCACGGTGGGAATGGTGTCGCTGCTGGGATTGACCACCGTCACCGTGACCGTGAGCGTCTGCCCGGCCTGGGCGCCGGAGGTGGGCGAGACCGACAGCGAGACCTCGGGCGGCAGGCGGATTTCCTGGCTGATGGGCACCGAGGGGGTCTGGGTGCTGAGGGTCATGCCCGGCTGCACGGACTTGGACAGCAGGCCCGGCTCGTACAGCGAACTGGCGTAGGTGTCCACGGGCATGTCGGCGGCGGGCGTGCTCCACACCACATCGGCGTAGGTGTCGATGGCGCCGTCGTAGCGGCCCTCGGGGGAGACCACGGCCCAGCCGCCCTGGTTGGAGATCATGCGGGCGAGCTGGCGGAACGACTGGCCGTCCAGCACATGCACCGTGCCGTCGGCGCTGGCGGCCAGGATGCGGTTCGGGTTGGCGCGGAGCGCGAGGCCGCTGATGCGGCCGGGCAGGGGCGAGGGCGCGGTGGTGGCGCCGCCGCCCGCGTGCCGGACCAGCCGGCCCGATGCGTCGCCGGAGACGGCGGCCCCCCCGGGCGCGGCGGCGACGGCGGTCACGGCGCCCCCGTGCGGCGTGGTCGCGGACAGGCGCTGAGCGGTCGTGGCGTTCCAGATCTCGACCGCGCCGCCGCCGGTGCCGACCGCCACGGTGCCGTCGGCGGCCATGGCGAGCGCGGTGATGGAGCCCGAGGGCTGCACCGTCCGCACGCTGCCCGGACTGCCCAGCAGCAGCGCGCCGGTGCTCGTGGTGGCCGCGAATGTGCCGGTATCGGTGGTGGCGACGTGGGTGACGGGGCCGCCGGCCCGATGCAACTGCCGCACGGTGCCGCTGGCCAGGGTGACGGCGAGGATGGTGCCGTCGGTGCGGCCCACGATGGCCTCGTTTCCGTCCGGCGACAGGCCGAGCGCGCCCACCCCGGTCGAGGCGGCCGCCGGCAGGGGGGCGACGCCGCTGCCGGAGGAGGCCGGCAGGACCCGCGCCTGATTGCCGGTGGACCCCAACAGCACGAAGCCGCCGCCCGGCCCGACGTGGATCTCGCGCAGCGGCCCGAGGCCCGGGTTGGGCAGGCGCTGGCTCTCGGCGCCCTCCTGCAGGTCCCACAGGGCGATGCTGCCGTTGCCCACGGCGGTCGCGGCCGTGGTCCAGTCGCTGTCGATGGTCAGGCCCTGCACGGGTCCCAGGTTGCCCCGGATGGTCAGCGTCGGGCGGAAGATGGCGCGGGTCTGGCTCTGGACGGCCCGGCCCAGGTTGCGGGTGGAATAGCGCAGGATGTTGGACTGGGCCTCGGCATCCCGGGCGACCGGCAGGGGGCCGGGCGCCAGCAGGAGGGCGGCCCCGCAGACGGCGAGAACGAGCGAGCGGACGGACATGACGGCTTTCCCCTGCGCACGGCGGGGCCCGCGAACGCCGGACGGCCGCGCGGGACCACCGGCGCCGGGTCCGGCCTCAGGAATCCAGGTTGACCAGTTCGACGCGGCGGTTCGCGGCCGAGCGCGGGTTGGACGGATCCTTCAGGCGCTGTTCCCCGAAGCCGCGGGCGTCGAGCCGCGCCGGGTCGATATCGAAATTGCTGAGGAGGTAGTCGCGCACCGCCAGGGCGCGGCGCTGGGACAGGTCGTCGTTGTAGAACGACTCGCCCGAGGCATCGGTGTGGCCGAACACGCCGAACCGATAGGCGCTCAGCTCCTCGGATGTCAGCGCCTTGCCGATGGCGTTCAGGGTGGGCATGGCGCCGGGCAGGATCTCGGCCGAGTTCAGCTCGAACAGGATGCTGTCGAACGAGGCCGAGAGCTGGCCCATGTTTTCTTCGGTGGACGGCTCGGGCTGCTCGTCGCCGGCGTGCAGGCGGATGCCGCGCCCGCGCGGGCTCAGCATGTCGATGATCTCGTCGGAGCTGCGTTCCGCCCCGGTGATGTCGGGAATGGCGATGCCCGGGTTTGCGGGTTCGGTCTGGGCGGCGGCCGGGACGGCGCCGAAGGCGACGGCGGCAGACAGGCCCAGGGTGAGGCACGCGGACGTCCGCTTCATCGGTGGTTCCCTCTGGCTCGGCGGGCGGGGCCGTTCCCGCGGGACGGGACCGACTCCAGGCCCGGGATGTCATGCCCCACAGTAGGATTGATCCGGGCCGCTGTCACCCCCCGCGCCGAAGGCCGACGGGCTCACTCGGGAATAAAGATGTCCTTCTCATGCCCGCACACGGGGCAGATCCACCAGTCCGGCAGGTCCACGAAGGGTGTGCCCGGCGGGATGTCCGCCTCCGGGTCGCCCACGCGCGGGTCATAGATGTAGGGGTCGCAGTCGCCCCAGGTGCAGACCCAGAGGCCCCCCAGACGCTCCAGGTCCGCATCCGCGTCCGTGGCGGCGCGGGCGCGCGCCGCAGGACCGGCCAGAAACGGAAGCGCGGGCAGGGCGGCGAGGGCGGTCAGCAGGCGGCGGCGGCTGGGCGAAAGGCCGGGGGCGCGGCGGAAATGGTCGGCACTCATCGAGGGGTCTCCTGTCGCGATGCGGGCAAGTCGGCGGAACAGGCCGTCAGGGTGCGCAGCCAGGGTTCCGGCGGCATTGACGGCCCGCAAGCCGGCCCGGACTGCAATGGAGATTTCATACGCGCGACCGCAACGGTCAGGGGCGCGATTGGCCCGTCGGTGTCCGAGACTGGCCGACGAAAAGGTTCACCATTTTTTGTCGGCCGGCCGGCCCGACTGGGCCGGCGCCGCGAAGCGGCGGAGGCGATGAACCGGACTGGTCCGGTTCATCGCCGATCCGTGCAAAAAAAAGCGCACGGGCGGGAGCATGGCTCCCGCCCGGCGGTTCGCGATGGACCGATGGACCGAGGGACCGGCTTACATCGGCAGGTCGGGCGAGAACATGAACAGCTGGCCGCCCTGGTCGGCTTCGACCTCGGCGACGGCGCCGCCGGACTCGCCCTTGTGCTGGACGACGCCGATGAGCATGGCCTCGTTCACCGGCACGCTGAAGTTGACCTCCTGCTCGCCGGTGCCGGACAGCTCCTCGATGGAATAGAAGCTGCCGTCGTCCTTGCGGGCGAGCAGCGCCGAGACGTTCCAGGTGCCGGAGAACTCGGAGGAGGTCGCCTTGGAGAAGGTGCCGCCGTAGGCCGAGACTTCATTGGCCGCGCGGGGGTTCTGCTTGCCGCCGGCCATAGCCAGGAAGTAGCCGGTGTTCGCCGGCGTCACGTCCAGGGTCTCCGGATCGATCTCCAGGGCGTACTTCCGTTCGCCGTATTCGTTGCCGGAGTCCTCATCGACGATCAGAACGTTGGCGTCGGCGGTGCCGATCCACTGCAGGCCGTCCGGCGCATCGGTGCGGGCGGTGCCGTCTTCCCAGGTGGCGGCGGTGCCGTCGCCGCCGTGCTTGATGCCCTTGTCGCCCACCTCAAGGGTCAGGGCGCCATCGAACGCCGCGACGATGCGCTTGGCGCTCGCCGGCACGGACTCGGGCAAGGCGCCGTCCAGTTCGCCGAGCGCCGCGCCCAGGCCCTCGAAGTCGATGGCCAACAGTGCGCCCTCGTTGGTCATGTTCTGGATGTAGCGCTGCTTGGAGGTGTCCGGATCGACGGCCGGGTGCTCGGTCTTGCTGTCACCCACGAAGAAGGTGAAACCCTCCGGCTGCTCCTCCGGCTTCTGCCACAGGGTCATTTCGGTGTCCTTGACGGCCACCGGCTTGTCCCAGCCGCCCCACTGATAGCTGGTGGGGAAGAAGGTGACGTCGAAGGTGTTCGGGGCGTCCGGATTGGTCAGGTAGGCGTCCATCATCTTGGCCTGGAGGTCGATCTCCTCAATGCCAAGATCGGCGTAGGCGTCGTTGTTCAGCGCCATGCCATAGATCTTGCCGTACAGCAGGCCGTTGCGGGCCAGGAACTGGTCGCGCGCCGGCGCGTCCGCCGCCAGCGGCTCGCCGTCGGCATCCAGACCCTTGCGGCCGATGTAGATCTTCAGCGGAGCCGGCTCCAGGTCGTGGTTGTAGCCCGCCAGGACGACGACGACGTAGTCCGGATGACCCGGGTTGATCGGCAGCAGCTTCTCGTAGCCGGTCTGGCCCAGGGCGGGGACGGTGTAGGCGGTCTCGTTGGCGATATCAACGACGATCGAGGCCAGGCCCATGGTGTCGTTGGTATCGACCAGGGTGGTGACGGTGTTTTCGGCGTCCTTCGAGGTGAACATCTGCTGGATGTTCCACTCTTCGGCGTTCAGCCAGACATCATCGGCGAAGCCGATGCCGTCGCCGTACTTGTTGGCCTTTTCATAGAACGCGCCGCAGAACGACTGGAAGAAGAAATCGCCGTTCTTCAGCGTGTACTTGTCCGAGAAGTCCACCACGGTGCCGTCGGGCAGGGCCTGGTTGCCCCACGCGCCGCCTTCGGACCGCGGCACCACTTCGTCACCGAAGACGTTGTAGACGGTGTCGAACAGGTGCCCGGTGCCCTCGACGATGGTGCTGGCGGCGGCGTCGTTGCCGAGGAAGTCGGCCAGGCCGGCGCGGGCATAGTCGATGGTGTGGACGTGGGAGCCGGTGAACGTGACACCGCTCTCCATCTCCCAACCGTAGGTCTCATTGCTCATCGTGGCGTAGGATTCGGACTGGTACGCCACGCGCACCGTGTCCTCATCGGCCAGCCAGGCCGCATGGCCGTCCGGATAGCCGGTCAGCGCTTTGCCGGTCCCGGCGTCCACTTCGCCCACGGTGGCCAGCGGCTTCATGGCGCTGATGAAGGGGAAGTCGGTGTCGCCGCCCTGGCCATCGACGCTTTGTTCGGCGGGCGCGTCGGCCGTGCTGGCCTCGGCGATCAGCGCGGTGACCTCGCCCACGTTGTGGATCTCGGCGGCGTGCGCCGTGAGCGCCGTGGACGCCAGGAGCGCGGCACTGAACGGGATCAACGCTTTATTGCCCAGGTGCATGGAAATATCCCCTCTGTCTTTCGTCGGAAGGCGTGCGTCGAGACGGAACGCCCGATGGCGCGGGTGGACCTGGACCCCCGGCGGTTCGGCGAGGCGCTGTCCAGGGAGACCGCGGATGAGTCCCGGCCGGGCGCTGCGACGCCCGGATGATCGACCGGGAGTGTTCGCCAACGCCGCCCCAGGCTCAAATCACAGTTCGATGACGAAGAATTGCGGATAATAATGAATCGCAACTAAAGAATGCGGGTATGCCAATGCGGCCCGAAGCCGCGTGACGGATCGGGTGCCGGGCGCGAGGATGGATGCGGGGCAAGGCGCCGGCGTCGTGGGGTCATGCCGCTTCCGGCAAGTCGGGACTCGTCGGAAGCGGCCGGCCCGACCGGGCCGACGCGGCGGAGCCGCGTCTGGCATGGGTCCTGACGAGTCAGGGCCCAAGCAAACCAGGATCAGCCGTGCTTCACGAACCAGCGCTTGGGCGCGCCGCAGACCGGGCACAGCCAAGTGTCGGGCAGGTCCTCGAACGCGGTGCCGGGCGGGATGGGATGCGACCCGGCGATGTTGTCGGGATCGCCCGTGTCCGGATGGTAATAGTACGGATCGCACCCATTGTAGGTGCATTCCCAGACCTGCGTGAGCGGGTCGTAAGGCTCTTCGGCCGTGGCGGCCGTGGCGGCCGTGGCCCGGGCCGGGCGCGCGCCGGGCTGGACCCAGGCCAGCAGCCCCAGAAGGGCGGCCGGGGCGGTGCGCAACAGGGATCGGCGCGATGGAGTCATCGTGATCTATCTCCGGGTTCGAGACTCGACGGGGAGACCCTCCGCCGGGCGAACGCGGACAAGTCTGCGCGCGGGCCCCGCAGACTACATTGACGGCGCGCAAACGGCACCGGGGCAGAATCAAATGTCATGGCCCTGCAACAGAGAAGAGGCCGGCCCGAATGCCTCCGGACCGGCCCCGTTTTCAAAACCCGGTGAGAGGACCCACCGTCACGCGCCGATCGGGCCGCCGTCGGCCTTCACGATCACCTGCACGGACGGACGGGGCGGCATGCCCTCCTGGAAGTCCGGCCAGCGGGTGACGGGGGTCTCGAAGGTGCTGCCCTTCTCGTCACCCGGATGCTGGACGGCCGCGAAGTAGGTGGTGTCGTCCGGCGTGAACTCCGGACCGCACAGCTCCGCGCCAGCCGGGCAGGCGTACAGGCGACGGGTCAGGGCGCGGCCGGGACCGGACACGTCCGAGCCCCACACGCCGTCGGCGATGCCGCTCTTCGGGCCGCCGTCGGTGGAGATCCAGATCCGGCCCTTGCTGTCGAAGGCCAGGTTGTCCGGGCAGGACAGCCAGCCGCCCTCGACCAAGTCGCCGCCGTACATGGCGCCGGCCTCGGCGTCCGCCGGATCGCCGGCCAGCAGGAAGATGTCCCAGGTGAAGGTGGTCGCGGCGTGGTCGGCGTTGGCGCCGTCGCCGTCGGCGGCGGTGCCCGGCGGGATCATCTCGATGACGTGGCCGTGCGCATTGACCGCGCGCGGGTTGGCCGCGTCCGTCTGGTCGTCCTTCCGCTTCGTGTTGTTGGTCAGCATCATGTAGACGACGCCGGTCACCGGGTTCGGCTCCACGTCCTCCGGGCGGTCCATCGGCGTGGCGCCCAGCAGGTCGGCGGCGCGGCGGGTCTCGATCAGCACGTCGGCCTGGCTGTTGAAGCCGTTCTCGGCGGTCAGCGGGCCTTCGCCGTGGACCAGCGGCATCCACTCCAGGGTCCCGTCGGCGTCGAAGCGGCCGACGGAGAGCGTGCCTTCGTCCAGCAGGTCCATGTTGGCGGCGCGGTCATCGGGGTTGAAGGTCCCGGCCGAGACGAACTTGTAGACGTAGTCGAAACGCTGGTCGTCGCCGGTGTAGACCACCACGCGGCCGTCCTTGTTCAGGACCGTGGTCGCCCCCTCGTGCTTGAAGCGGCCGAGCGCGGTGCGCTTCTTGGGCGTCGAGGACGCATCGTACGGGTCGAACTCGACCATCCAGCCGAAGCGGTTGGGCTCGTTCTGCTCCTTGTTGATGTCGAAGCGGTCGTCGTACTTGCCCCAGACGTACCAGCCGCCCGGCACGCCGTAGCGCTTGTAGTTGCGGGCCTCGTCGGTCTGCTCCGCGTCGCCCATGAAGTAGCCGTGGAAGTTCTCCTCGGCGAACAGGACCGTGCCCCAGGGCGTCTTGCCGCCGGCGCAGTTGTTGAGCGTGCCGATGACCTTGGTCCCGGTGGAATCGGCGCTGGTCTTCAGGCGGTCGTGCCCGGCCGCCGGGCCGGTCAGCATCATCTCGGTGCCGCTGGTGGTGATGCGGCGATTGTAGGGGCTGTCGGCGACCACGGACCACGGCCCGCCCTCGCGCTTGATCTCGACCACGGTGTGGCCGTGGGCGGCCATCTCGATGGCGACCTGTTCGGCGGTCAGGTCCTCGGACGCCGGGCTGCCCGGGAACATCAGGTCCGGGTTGGTGTACTCGTGGTTCACGCACAGCAGGCCGTGGTCCGAACTGTCGGAGCCCATCGGCAGCGGCATGAAGCCCACATAGTCGTTGTTGTAGCCGAACTGCTGGGCCTGGGCCTCGGCGGTCTGGTTGGTGACGTCGAACGCAGGCGCGCCCGGCACCACCGGGTCGCCCCAGCGGATCAGGGTCTGGGCGGCATAGCCGTCGGCGACATGGCTGTTCTCGTCATAGCCGTGGGGCAGCGGGCTGAAGGTCAGGGTGCTGCCGCCGGCGGCATGGGCCGTCCGGCTGAACAGACTGGTGCCGATCGCGGTGGCGGTGCCGGCGACGGCCACGCTGGCGGCCGCGCCCTTCAGGGCATCGCGGCGGCTCAGGCGGGACTCGATGATGGCGCCGATGGTCGGCGTCTTGGTGGGGTTGGCGGGCACGTCGTCGTCGTGCTCCAGCCGCTCGCTCCAGGTCAGGTCGTCGCGCATGAGGGGCTCCGTCGGTCAGCAAATGAGGGGGAGGGGTCACAGAACCGGCCAGACGGGGCGATCGCGAGCATCCGCAAACCGAGAAAGGAGTCTGAGGTGCGCCTTCAGGTCACCACGCCGTGGAATGTCGCGAACTTTAATGACTCAAGAAAGCAGTCGGCGTGAAAGTTTGGTGTCAAACCCCTTTCGCGCGCGAAAGGAGCGGCGCGCGCCCGTCATGCGCGCACACACACCGACCGGGCCGCGAGAGAGTCGCGGCCCGGCGATGGAGCGTCGGCGTGTGGGGGCGGGACGGGGAGGGGGAGAGGTCAGACCGCAAGATACTCGTGGCGCAGGTCTTCGTTTTCCAGCACCTCTTTCGCGGAGCCGTCGAACACCACCTCGCCCATGTCCAGGATCACGGCCCGGTCGGCCAGCGTCAGGGCGGCGATGGCGTTCTGTTCCACGATGACGGCGGTCATGCCCAGGTCGCGGACCTTGCGCAAGGTGCGCTCGATCTCCTGCACGATGACCGGCGCCAGCCCCTCGTAGGGCTCGTCCAGGAGCAGCAGCTTGACGTCCCGCACCAGGGCGCGGGCGATGGCCAGCATCTGTTGTTCGCCGCCGGACAGGGTCGTGCCCTCCTGGCTCTTGCGCTCGCCCAGACGCGGGAACAGTTCGTAGACCTCCTCCAGCGTCCAGCCCAGCGGCGGCGCGATGCGGGCCAACTGCAGGTTCTGCTGCACCGTCAGGCCGGAGATGATGCGGCGGTCCTCGGGCACCAGCGCGACTCCCAGCCGTGCGGCCTGGTGGGCGCGCATGGTGTGCAGCGCCTGACCGTTGAGCCAGACCTCGCCCCGCTGAAGCTGCGGGGAGTCGAGGCGGGCGATCGCGCGCAGGGTGGAGGTCTTGCCGGCGCCGTTGCGGCCCAGCAGCGCCAGGATCTCGCCTTCGCGGATCTCGAAGCCCACACCCTGGACGATGTAGCTCTGTCCGTAATAGGCATGCAGGTCGCGCGCCTGGAAATAGGGGCGGTCGGAGGCGGCCGGGGCCGGGGACTGGGACATGAACGGGTTCCTTCGACGGGGGACCTGGCAGGAGCGTGACGGGGCCGCCGACCGGCCAGTCGGTCGAGCGAGGGCCTTGCCGCATCAGGCCCTGGGGCGCCCCTTCAGGGGGCGATTTGGCTTCGACCGAACGCCAACCGTATCATGTGGGGGCGGCTGCGTCCGGCACAAGGTTCCGGGCCGGAAGGACAACGCGCCGCCGGCCCCGAAGCGGGACGCGGCGGCGCGCGGGTGTGTCGTGCCTCGGAGCGACCAAGGGCCGCGCCTAGACCGCCAGGTTAGACGGCCAGGTACTCGTGTCGCAGCTCGGCGTTGTCCAGCACCTCCTGGGCGGCGCCGTCGAACACGACCTCGCCCATGTCCAGGATCACCGCCCGGTCTGCCAGATGCAGCGCGGCGATGGCGTTCTGTTCCACGATAATCGTGGTCATGCCGAGTTGCTTGACGTTCTCCAGCGTGCGTTCGATTTCCTGCACGATCACGGGCGCCAGACCCTCATAGGGTTCGTCCAGCAGCAGCAGCTTGATGTCCCGGGCCAGCGCGCGGGCGATGGCGAGCATCTGCTGTTCGCCGCCGGACAGGGTGGTGCCTTCCTGATTCTTGCGTTCGCCCAGGCGCGGGAACAGGTCGTACAGGCGCTCCACGCTCCAGCCGTGCGGCGGCGCGATCTGGGCGAGTTGCAGGTTCTGCTGCACGGTCAGGCCCGGGATGATCCGCCGGTCCTCGGGCACCAGGGCGACGCCGTTCTGGGAGGCCTGATAGGCCTTCATCTCGTGCAGCGGCTTATGATCCAGCCAGATTTCCCCGTGGGTCAGGTTGGGCGCATCGAGCCGGGCGATCGACCGCAGGGTGGAGGTCTTGCCGGCCCCGTTGCGCCCCAGCAGGGCGAGAATCTCGCCTTCCCGGATGTCGAACGACACCCCCTGGACCACGTAGCTTTCGCCGTAATAGGCGTGCAGATCCCAGGCGGAGAAATAGGCCGGCGCGCCGCCGCGCCCGCGCACGGGCTCCACGCCGGGGGCGTGTCCGCCCTGATAGATCTCGTCCTTCAGGAGCGTCTCGGTCATAGGTGGGCTCCTCCCAGATAGGCTTCCTGGACGCGCGAGTCGCCCTTGATCTCGTTCGGCGTGCCCTCGACGATGGGTGTCCCCTGGGCCATCACCGTGACGCGGTCGGCCAGCGAGAACACCACGTGCATGTCGTGCTCGATGATGATCTTGGTGACGCCGTGTTCTTCCTTCATGCGCGCCAGAAGGTCGATGGTGGCGTTGGTGTCGTGCCGCGACATGCCGGCGGTGGGCTCGTCCAGCAGCACCAGCTTGGGTTTCTGGACCAGACACATGGCCAGTTCCAGCCGGCGCTTGTCGCCGCGCGACAGGTTGCCCGAGTGGTGGTGGCGCTTGTCGCCCAGCCCGACGTTTTCCAGGATCGCCTCGGCCCGGTCGCGGATCTCGGCCCGGCCGTCCACGCGGCCCCAGGCGTTGACCTTGAACGCGCCGTCCCGCACCGCGAGGGTGGGGATCATCACGTTGTCCAGCAAAGACAGGTCTGTGAAGATCTCGGGCGTCTGGAAGACGCGCGCGACCCCCATCTGGTTGATCTCGTGCGGCGCGCGCCCGGTCAGGGTTTTGCCCCCGAACAGCACCGTCCCGGTGTCCGGCGCCAGCCGGCCCACGCAGACGTTCAGCAGCGTGGACTTGCCGGCGCCGTTGGGGCCGATGACCGCGTGAACGGTGCCCTCGGTGATGTCCAGGTTGACATTGTTGAGGGCCTTCAGACCGCCAAAGCTCTTGTTGACGTTCTGGACCTGAAGGATTCCCATGGTCGCTCTCTCCCCGTTCCCTATTCGGCCGGCTGCGGCTGTGTGCTGGAGCCGCCGGACCCGCCGCCCCGCAAGCGGGTCACGGCCGCGGAGATGCGCTGGCCGCCCTCGATCACGCCCCCCGGCAGGAAGATCACGATCAGCATGAACAGCAGGCCGAGCGTCAGGTGCCAGCCCTCGCCGACGAACAGCCCGGCGACGGAGACCACCGCCGCCTCGATGCCGTCGGGCAGAAAGGCAAAGATCTCGTGCAGGGCCTGCTCGTTGAAGGCCGAGAAGATGTTCTCCGAGTACTTGATGATGCCCGCCCCCAGCATCGGGCCGAGCAGCGTGCCCGCACCGCCCAGGATGGTCATCAGCACCACCTCGCCCGACGCGGTCCACTGCATGCGCTCGGCCCCCGCCAGCGGGTCGGTGACGCACAGCAGCGCCCCGGCCAGGCCGGCGTACATGCCGGAGATGACGAACGCGGTCTGGGCATAGGGTCGGGTACTGATGCCGGTGTAGTTCAGGCGGGTCTGGTTCGTCTTGATGGCGCGCAGCATCAGCCCGAACGGCGAGCGGAAGATGCGGAACGAGATGTACATGCCGATCAGCAGCCAGACGGCGCAGAAATAGAATCCGGGCAGGCCGCTCATCTCCATGCCGAACAGGTTGGTGACCAGCGGGCCGTCCACCTCGCCGGCGCCCATCATGTGGTCCAGCACCCGGGGATCGCTGTTGAGCACGCGCAGGCCGGTTTCGCCGTTCGTGATCGGCGTGAGCACCGAATAGGCGAGGTTGTAGGACATCTGGGCGAAGGCCAGGGTGAGGATCGAGAAGTAGATGCCGGTCCGGCGCAGACTGATGAAGCCGATGAGCCAGGCAAAGGCGCCCGACATCACGACGGCCAGCAGCAGGGCGGGGATCGGGTTCATGCCCAGCAGCTTGAAGCTCCAGACCGCCGTGTAGGAGCCCACGCCCAGGAAGGCGGCGTGGCCGAACGACAGGTAGCCCGTCAGCCCGAACAGAATGTTGAACCCGATGGCGAACAGGCCATAGATCGCGAACTTCTGCATCAGGTCCGGATAGGCCGCGCCGAAGGGCATGAGCCAGATGGGCATGGCCAGGATGACGACGGTGAACAGGCCGAACCGGACCATGTCGCCCTGTGGCGTCTCGCGAGTGTTCGTGGTCATGGTCTCAGCCCTCCATCACGCCCTTGCGGCCCATCAGGCCACGCGGCCGGACGAGCAGGATCACCACGGCCACCAGATAGATGATGATCTGGTCGATGCCGGGCAGGATACTCTTCACCTCGGTCATCGAGGCGAACGACTGCAGGATGCCGAGCAGGAAGCCGGCCGCCACCGCGCCCGGCAGGCTGCCCATGCCGCCCACCACGACGACCACGAAGGACAGAACCAGGAAGTCCATCCCCATGTGGTAGTCCGGCGGCAGGATCGGCGTGTACATCACACCGGCCAGACCCGCGACCACGGCCGCCAGCCCGAACACCAGGGTGAAGCGCTTCTCGATGTCGATGCCCAGCAGGCCCACGGTCTCGCGGTCGGCCATGCCGGCCCGCACCACCATCCCGAAGGTCGTGAGCTGCAGGAAGGCGAACACGCCGCCGATCACAAGGGCCGAGAACAGGAAGTAGATCAGCCGCCAGTACGGATAGACGATCTGGCCCGGGTCGAAGCCCACCAGCACGCCGATGTCGGCGGCGGTGCGCATGGCGTCGGGCGGGCTCTGTGGCAGCGGATTGGCCCCGAACCAGGTCTTGATGATCTCCTGCAGCACGATGGCCAGGCCGAAGGTCACCAGGATCTGCTCCGCGTGCGGGCGCTTGTAGAAGAACTGGATCAGGCCGCGTTCCATGATGAACCCGATCAGGATCATCACCGGGATGGCGGCCAGAATGGAGACCGGGACGGAGTAGTCCAGAAGAAGGTGGCCCGTGTCCCCCAGCCAGGAGACGATGTAGGGTTCGCGGATCTCGACCGGCGTGCCCCACGGCGTGAGGTTGTCCGGGTCGAGACGGACCTGTTCCAGGCCGATGAACTGGTTGACACTGACGGCGCAGAAAGCGCCGAGCATGAACAGGGCTCCGTGCGCGAAGTTGACCACGCCGAGGGTGCCGAACACCAGCGTCAGTCCCAGCGCGATCAGGGCGTAGGCGCCACCCTTGTCGAGCCCGTTCAGGATCTGGAGAAGGATCGCGTCCATCCCGTCAGACTCCCTTGGCGGTAGAGCACCGCCCGCCCCCATGGCGGACGGCTCCGGATATCCCGGTCATGTGTCCTGGTCCGGCTGTCCCGCCGCGTTGCGGCGCTCTGTCGAGCGGGGGCGGGTTGTCCGGAAAAGCGGCGTGCGGGCCCGCGCCGGCGGCCCGGGGCGAGCCCCGGGGCGTGTGCGCGGCCGCACGAAAGGGTGCGGCCGCCCCGCGAGGGGCGACCGCGATCACAGGGTGTCCCTGGGTGGGCCGGCTTAGGCGCCGTTGTTGCACTCACCCAGTTCGCCACCGAAGATGGCGGGATCGTAGGTGACCTGCTCGGCCGGAACCTCCTGCACGACCTCCAGCAGGTCGAACTGCGAGGACGGGTTCTCGTTGCCCTTCACGACCAGCACCTTCTTGAAGCACTGGTGGTCGGCGCCACGGTACAGGGTCGGGCCGTTGCCCATGCCGTCGAACTCGTGGTCTTCCAGGGCATCCACCACGCCGCAGGGCATGAAGGTGCCGGCGCGCTCGCACGCATCGGCGTACAGCAGAGCCTGGACGTAGCAGGTGTGGGCGGCCTGCGACGGCGGGAAGCCGTACTCGGCGCCGAAGGACTTCACGAAGGCCTTGGAGCCCTCGTCCTGCAGCGACCAGTGCCAGTTGGTGGACCCGAAGATGCCCTTCACGTTCTCGCCCGCACCCTGCGCCATCAGGCGGGAGTACAGCGGCACCACGATGGCGAAGTCCTTGCCGTTCACCTGCTTGTCGCGCAGGCCGAACTGCACGGCCTGGGTCAGGCTGTTGACCATGTCCTTGCCGTAGTGGTTCAGGATCAGCACGTCGGCGCCGCTGTTGAGCACCGGCGTGATGTACTGCGAGAAGTCACCGGCGCCCAGCGGGGTGCGGACGGCGTTGACGGTCTCCCAGCCCAGGGCCTCGGTGGAGTTCTTGATGGACTCTTCCTGGGTCCAGCCCCAGGTGTAGTCGGCGGTCAGGTGATAGGCCTTGCGGTCCGCGCCGTAGTTGCTCTTCAGCACCGGGGCCAGGGCGGCGCCGGACATGTAGGCGTTGAAGAAGTGGCGGAAGCCGTTGCGCCGCTTGTCCTTGCCGGTGGTGTCGTTGGAGTGGGTCAGGCCGGCCATGAAGATGACGCCGGCTTCCTGACACAGCGACTGCACCGCGATGGCCACGCCGGAGGACGAGCCGCCGGTGATCATCAGGGCGCCGTCCTTCTCGATCATGCGCTTGGCGCTGGCGCGGGCGGCGTCGGACTTGGTCTGGGTGTCGCCGGTGACGAACGAAACCTTCTTGCCCAGAACGCCGTTGCCCGAGAGGACCAGCGGCTTCATGGTGTTCAGCATGCCGCCGTCGCCCTCGCCGTTGAGGTGCTTGACGGCGAGCTGGTAGGCGCGCAGCTCGTCGGCGCCCTCGTCGGCGTAGGCGCCGGTCTGCGGCACGTTGAAGCCGAAGGTGACCGTGTCGCCCGTCGGCTTGTTCAGGTACTCGGCGGACCACGCCTGAGAGCTGAAGATGGTCGGCATGGCCAGGCCGGCGCCGACGGCGGCGCCGCCTTTGAGGACACCGCGGCGGCTCGGGGTCAGGAAATCAACCATGACGTTTCTCCCTGTGGATCATTGAGGATTGTCGCTGCCGCGCCGCGTCCGACGGACTGTCCTGTACGGGACCCGCACGCGCGACCCGGTCCGGCCCCCTGCTTTGGCTGCAGAGTTCTTCCGGACACTCTGACGCCTGGATACGCGGCAACAGTCAAAAAAACAATAATATATTGATTTGGAAGCCGCTTTTTGTAACAAGTTGTCTCGTTTGGCGCCGCCCTTTGTCAAAAAATCCACCTTGCGCCGCACACAAGGCGCACACAAGGCGCACACAAGGCGCGGACCGGGGCGGCCGAGGGGAAACGCGATGGAAAGCGGCTTCGGCCTCAAGATCCGGGAACGGCGGCGCAGCATGGGCCTGACGCAGGCCAACGTGGCCGATGCGGTCGGCATCTCCACGTCCTATTTCAATCTGATCGAGCGCGGAAAACGCACCATCGGCGGCGCGCTTCTGTTGCGGATCGCCGAGGCGCTGGAACTGGACCCGGCCACGCTCGACGACGACGCCGAACGCCGGCTGGTGGCCGAGATCACCGAGGTGGTGGGCGATCCGCTGGTGGCCGGTCTGGATCTGCGGCCGGGCGATGTGGCCGCCCTGGTCGGTCGCCATCCCGACTGGGCGCGGGCGCTCGCCATGCTGCACCGGGAGTGCCGCGACCGGGGCGAGCTCGTGGCCGCGCTGTCGGACCGCCTGCACCAGGATCCGTTCCTGGCCGATATCGTCCATCGCATGCTGACCAACATTGCCGGCATCCGCTCCACGGCGGAAATCCTGGAGAGCGTGGACGACATCGAACCCGGCCAGTCGCAGCGGTTCCATGCCACGCTGGTCGCCGAAAGCTCGCGCCTGTCCGAGGCGGCCCAGGCGCTGGCGGATTTCTTCGACCATGCCGAGGCCCCGAAGCAAGCCGTCACGCCCGGGGAGGAACTGGACGACTTCATCCAGGCCCACGGCAACCACTTCCCGCCCCTGGAGGAGGGGGCGGCCCGGCTGCGCGCGCGCATCGGGGCCAACGGCCCGAGCGGCGAGACGGCGGTGGCGGGCTATCTGGAGACCCGGGCGTCGTCCCGGGCGGCGCGCGCGGCGCCGGGGGATGGCCCCGGCGATGCCCTCGCCTGGGCGCTGGAGGACGGCGCGCCGCCGGCCAGCCGGCGGTTTGCGCTGGCGCGTCTGGCGGTGGGCCGCGATCTGGCCGAGCCCATCGCGGCCATCGTCGAGGCCTCGCCTTTGCTGTCGTCCGAAGCGGCGCGCCGCCGGGCCGAGGATGTGCTGGCCAGTTACGCGGCGGCGGCGCTTCTCATGCCCTATGAGCGCTTTCTGGAGGACGCCGAGCGGCTGCGCTACGACATCGGGCTGGTGCGCCGGATCTATCAGGCCAGCGTGGAGCAGGTCTGCCAGCGGTTCGTGAGCCTGCGCCGCCCGGGGGCCGAGGGGGTTGCGTTCGCCATGGTGCGGTCCGATCCGGCCGGGAACCTGAGCAAGCCGTTCCCCCTGCCGCGCCTGCCCATGCCGCGCCAGGGGGCGGCGTGCTCGCTGTGGGCCGTCTACCGCGCCTTTCAGAGCCCCGGCGCGGTGGTCCGCCACGTCTCGGAAACCCCGTCCGGCGATCGCTTCCTGTTCTTTGCCCAGACGGTGGCCAAGGGCGTGGATCGCTTCGGGGCGCCCCCGCGCCAGGCGTCGGTGATGCTGGCCTGCGACCTGCGGGTGGCCGACCGGGTCGTGTATGGGGACGGGCTGGACCTGTCCGCGAACGCCCGACCCGATCCCGTCGGCGTGTCCTGCCGGGTGTGTCCGCGCGACGACTGCGCCCACCGCGCCGCCGCGCCCATCGTGCCGTTGGCGTGAGGGGCGTGGGCCGGGGGGCGACCATGGACGTCAACGGTCATCGTCGGATGCCGTTGGAATTACAGTCGGTGCTGCCACGGATCGATGATCCGGACGCCGGCCGCCCTGAACGCGGTGGCGTCGCGCGTGGCCACGGCGAAGCCGCGGGCGGTGGCGATGGCGGCGATGTAGCCGTCCGGTGTCGGGAACCCCTTTCCCAGGGTGCGGGCCGCAACGGCAAGATCGGCGTACCGCCGCGCGGCGTCCAGATCAAACGGCAGGATGCGGTCGGCGAACAGGCCCAGGAGCCCGTCGAGCGTCGAGGAGAGGGCCTGTCTCCGCCGCCCCGCGGGCAGGGCGTGGATGCCGAACAGCAGTTCCGCGACCGTCACGCTGGACAGAAACAGCGTTTCAGCCGTCTGCGCGTCCAGCCAGTCCCGGACAGCGGGGGACGGCTCGGGCTTCATTGCCTCGGAGACGACCTTGGTGTCCAGAACAATCATTCCAGGCCCAAGGGTGCGGCGGGCGTTCTTTCGCGATGTCTCTCCAGCGCGTCAAGATCGTCATTGGTCAAGCCGGCCTTCCGGCTCAAAGCCGACAGGGCCGACCCGATCCTCAGGCGCTCGCTGGGGCGAACCGCCGTCTCCAGGATGTCCCGCATCTCGGCTTCGGTGCTGCGGCCATGATGGGCGGCGCGCACCTTGAGGGCACGGTGGGTCTCTTCGGACAGGTTGCGAATGGTCACGGCGGGCATCTGCTGGCGCCTCCATCCATGCGATGGCGATGCTATCAGGATAATGATACTGATATCACGCGGCAAGCGGCAACCGTCATGGGCCGTCCCTACCGAAAGGGAAAGGCCGCAAGCCGCTCTCGGGCGCGGCGCAGGCTGTCGGCGTTCTGGGCCGCGCGGGCGGGGTTCCAGCCGTCCGGATCCCGAACGAAGGCGGACAGGCGATCATTATAGTTCATGCCCCTTCTGGCTGTTTGACTGGGGTCGACGGGCAGCAGGTCCGCTTTTACATCCTTCCGCCCATACCGACGGACCAACCCAAGGAGTGTCTCCTTCGGATCCTGGATTCCTTCCGCATCATGGGTCAGCTTGGATTTCGGAATCCCGCTTAATGTTGAGAAACCATCGCGATCCGCCATCAGCCACGCTTCGGTTTCCCTTACGGCAACCCGAAAGACGAGACCTTTCGGCAAGGACCGGCCCTTGCACCATGAAGCGACGAGCGACGGAGGGCACTCGATCCTGTCGAGATCGGTGAGCAGGAAGACTGGAAAAGCGTGTGCCATCTGGATGAATTTCTGGAGGTTCTTCGAAAGATATCCCGAACCCGTTCCGCCAAGTCGACCCGCGATTTCCAGATGCTGACCGGTTTCGAGCAGCAGTCGCTCGGCGACGGCTTCGCTGAGCGCATCCTCCGTGGCCAGCCAGACCGACGTCATTGCCACAGGCTCAGTTGCTCGACCCCCTGGGGACGTGTGTTGGGCAGAACGGCTTCGGCGACCGAGAACCCGGCCTTGAGGGCAGCAACCTCGGCCTCGGTGGGGGGCACGATCTCCGAGCCTTCCTTGCCCGGCAAAAGGCGAATAACCGCGCCAGCGTCAATCCCGGGATTGCTCAGCATGGCCTCGCTGTGGGTGCTGATGATAACCTGACGCTTGTGCTTCGCCTCCCGTTGAGCGCGAGAGATGAGCGCTGGCAACTGCTCAACCACCGCAGTATGCAAGGAAAGCTCGGGTTCTTCGATCAACAAGGGGCCTTTGCCGTCGAGAAGCGACCAGAGTATTCCCAGAAGGCGTAAGGTGCCGTCGGAAAACTGGTCCTCACCTTGCCAAGCCCCTTTCGGCCTATGGTGTTCGTACAGGGCTTGAATGTGGGGGCGTCCCTGCTCGTCGCGTTCAAACCTGAGTTCTTTGAATTTCGGAACCGCGATCTGAAGTGCTTTCTCTATTCTCCGGAAGCGGGAGTCCCGTGTTCGTTGATGTGTTACCGCAATCCGTTCCAGGAAACCTTGGCCGAATGGGTCATCTTCCAGGCGATTGCCACCGATCTTATCGCCGAACTTCAGCAACTGCGGAACCAGGTGCAAATAGGTCACATTGGCGAAATGGTCCGACAGTTCGCGAAAGGTGGCGTTGGCGCGGGTTTGTTCCAGGTGGGTTTCGGTGAGCAAGACCGGATCTCGCTGATCGTCCGCGTCCGGACGAATCAGAGGAGGCTTGGTCCCGAGGTGTTCCACCTTTTCCTCGGTCACGACGGGTCGTTGGGCGCCGACCCCTTCGGACGTGAAACCAAGAACGTAGCGCCAGTTCGAAACCGGATTGCTGAGATCGAACGATAGAACGACTTCGATACGGACCTCGGTATCTTTTCTCGCATGCAGGCAGCGGACCTTTTTGAGGCCACGCCGCATCTCAACAGCCTGTTGCAAACCGCCACCGGTCGGTTTGCAGATATCCCTTAGGAACCGGAACACGTCGATCAGGTTGGATTTTCCCGAGGCATTGGGCCCGATGAGGTAGGACACCGGCTGCGTCAGATCGAATTCCGCTTCGCGGAAGTTCCGCCAGTTCTTGATCTTGACGTGGGTGATGAACATCGGGGGCACCTTGCGCCGAACGGAAAAGGGTCCGCCGGATGGAACCGGCGGACCCCTTAGATCTACGCGCCGGGGTCAGCCCCGGCAAGGCGGCGAGACCCCCGCCCTCACCCCATGGCGGCTTTCAGGCCCTCGTCCAGCTTGTCGAGGAACTGGGTCGTGGTCAGGAACGGCTGGTCCTTGCCGATCAGCAGCGCCAGGTCCTTGGTCATGAAGCCGGCCTCGACGGTCTCGATGCACACGCGCTCCAGGGTCTCGGCGAAGCGGACCACCTCGGGTGTGTTGTCGAACTCGCCGCGGAACTTCAGGCCCCGGGTCCAGGCGAAGATGGAGGCGATCGGGTTGGTCGAGGTCTCCTGGCCCTTCTGGTGCTGGCGGAAGTGGCGGGTGACCGTGCCGTGGGCGGCCTCGGCCTCGACCACGTCGCCGTCCGGGGTCATCAGGACGGAGGTCATCAGGCCCAGCGAGCCGAAGCCCTGGGCCACGGTGTCGGACTGCACGTCGCCGTCGTAGTTCTTGCAGGCCCAGACGTAGCCGCCTTCCCACTTCATGGCGCAGGCCACCATGTCGTCGATCAGGCGGTGTTCGTAGGTCAGGCCGGCGGCCTCGAACTTCGCCTTGAACTCGGCGTCGTAGACCTCCTGGAACAGGTCCTTGAAGCGGCCGTCATAGGCCTTCAGGATCGTGTTCTTGGTGGACATGTAGACCGGGTAGCCCCGGTTCAGGCCGTAGTTCATGCAGGCCCGGGCGAAGCCGCGAATCGACTCGTCCAGATTGTACATGGCCATCGCCACACCCGAATCGGGGAAGTCGAAGACCTCGTGCACGATGGGCTCGCCGCCGTCGGCCGGCTGGAAGGTCATGGTCAGTTTGCCCGGGCCGGGCACCTTGAAGTCGGTGGCGCGGTACTGGTCGCCGAAGGCGTGACGGCCGATCACGATGGGCTGCGTCCAGGTCGGCACGTAGCGCGGCACGTTGTCGCAGATGATCGGCTCGCGGAACACGGTGCCGCCCAGGATGTTGCGGATGGTGCCGTTGGGGGAGCGCCACATCTTCTTGAGGCCGAACTCCTCCACCCGCGCCTCGTCGGGCGTGATGGTGGCGCACTTGACGCCGACGCGGTGCTTCTTGATCGCCTCGGCGGCGTCGATGGTGATCTGGTCGTCCGTCTCGTCGCGCTTTTCGATGCCCAGGTCGTAGTACAGCAGCTCGACATCCAGGTACGGCAGGATCAGCTTGTCCTTGATGAAGGACCAGATGATGCGGGTCATCTCGTCGCCGTCCAGTTCGACGATCGGATTGGCGACCTTGATCTTGTCCATGGCGGGGGTCCCCTTGATCTTGGGCGCACGGATCGTGACAACGGCCCGATCGGCCCGAAGGGCCGGCCGCGGGTCAGGTCCGCGCTGCGTTTCCAGAATAGCCACCGGCCGCGACGCCGGCCTCTTGTGGGCCTGCGGGGTGGCATGATGTCCGCGGGGGAGCGCCCCCTGGGGTGCATGGACCGGACCCGCGCAGCGCATGCGAGCTTGGCGCGAGCATGGCGGCGGCGGTCCCTGGGACGGACGCCCGCACCATACCAGGACGGGCGCGGAAGGCAAGGGCGGAGTCGGCGCGTCTCCGGGGCGGCGGCGGTGGCGTCGTTTTCCCTATGTTCTCTTCCTGTTCCCGTTTTTGCTTGCGTGGCGGAACAGACCGTGTACGGTTTGCGGTGCGGGCCGACCCGGCGCTCCGGTCCGCGGCGGCGGGCCTCAGCCTCGCCTTGCACCCGGCCGGACCCGTGTGGAATAAGGGGGACCCTCGTCATGTCGCAAAGCGCGCTCCGCCTCGTGGATCGGGATACCATGGACAAACAGAAGGCGCTCGACGCCGCCGTCAGCCAGATCGAACGGTCCTTCGGCAAGGGCTCCATCATGCGCCTCGGCCAGCGCGAGCGGGCCGTGGAGATCGAATCGGTGCCCACCGGCTCCCTGGGGCTGGACATCGCGCTGGGCATCGGCGGTCTGCCGCGCGGCCGCATCGTGGAGATCTACGGGCCGGAAAGCTCGGGCAAGACCACGCTCGCCATGCATGTGGTGGCGGAGGCCCAGAAGCGCGGCGGCACCTGCGGCTTCATCGATGCGGAACACGCCTTCGATCCCAACTATGCCCGCAAGCTGGGAATGGACCTGGACACGCTGCTGATGTCCCAGCCGGACGCCGGCGAGCAGGCCCTGGAGATCGCGGACACCCTGGTGCGATCCGGGGCCATCGACGTGCTGGTGGTGGACTCCGTCGCCGCCCTGGTGCCGCGCGCCGAGCTGGAAGGCGAGATGGGGGATTCCCACGTCGGCCTGCAGGCGCGCCTGATGAGTCAGGCCCTGCGCAAGCTGACGGCCTCCGTGGCGCGGTCGAACACCCTCGTCATCTTCATCAATCAGATCCGCATGAAGATCGGCGTCATGTTCGGCAACCCGGAGACCACGACGGGCGGCAACGCGCTGAAGTTCTACGCTTCGGTCCGCCTGGAGATCCGCCGGATCGGCGCCATCAAGAACAAGGATGAGACGGTCGGCAACCAGACTCGCGTCAAGGTGGTCAAGAACAAGGTCGCGCCGCCGTTCAAGACCGTCGAGTTCGACATCATGTACGGCGAGGGCGTCTCCAAACTGGGCGAGATCATCGACCTGGGCGTGCGCGCCAACATCGTGGAGAAGTCGGGGGCCTGGTTCTCCTACAACTCCCAGCGCATCGGCCAGGGCCGCGAGAACGCCAAGCAGTACCTGCGCGACCACCCGGCCATGGCCGAGGAGATCGAGAACGCCGTGCGCGCCAACGAAGGGCTGATCGTCGAGGCCATGATTGCCGGCCCCGGCGGCATGGAGGACAACGACTCCACGCCGGCGTCCGACGGGACCGCGTCGGAGGCGTAGACCGACGGCGGGTCGCTCGCGCGGTCACCGTGGCCGGCCGCGCCCGCCGCCGCCCTTGGGCGGGCCGGAGCGCCGGCGGCCGGTCGGGCCGCGCCGCACGCCGCCGCCCCGGGGGCGGCCGCCAGGGCGCCCCCCTGAGCCGGTGTCCCCGTCGTCGCCCTCCAGCACCTCGAACAGCAGACCGCCGGAGATGGGCTCGGCCTCCACCAGACGCACGGTCAGGGGCTGGCCCAGCCGATAGACGCGGCCGTGCTCGCGGCCCTCCAGGCAGCGGGCCTCCTCGTTGTGCCAGTAGAAATCCGCCGGCAGGGTGCTGATCGGGATCAGCCCGTCGGCCCCGGTGTCGTCCAGGGTGACGAACAGCCCGGCCCGGGTGACGCCGTTGACCCGCCCGGTGAAGGTGGCCCCGACCTGTCCGGCCAGGAACGAGACGGTGAAACGGTTGACCGCATCGCGCTCGGCGGCGGCGGCGCGGCGTTCCGTCGAGGAGATATGGCCGCCGATCTGGGCCATCTGTTCGGCCTGATCGTCCGCCAGCGCGCCGGCCCCCAACCCGAGGCCCCGGATCAGCGCCCGGTGCACCAGAAGGTCGGCATAGCGCCGGATGGGCGAGGTGAAGTGGGCGTAGCGCCGCAATCCCAGCCCGAAGTGACCGATGTTCTCCGGGTTGTACTCGGCCTGGGCCTGGGCGCGCAGCACCACCTCGTTGATGAGGTGTTCGTGCTCGGTGTCGCGGGCCTTTTCCAGCACGCGGTTGAACTGGTGCGGGGTCAGCACCTGCCCGGCGGACAGCTTGATGTCGAGCGTGTGCAGAAAGTCCCGCAGGGCGCCCAGCTTCTCCTGGGACGGCTCGTCGTGGATGCGGTACATGCAGGGCTGGCGCAGCCGCTCCAGCTCCTCCGCCGCGCAGACGTTGGCGGCGACCATCAGTTCCTCGATCAGCCGGTGGCTGTCGTAGCGCGCGCGCGGCTGGATGCCGGTCACGGTGCCGTCCTCGGCCACGATCACCCGGCGCTCGGGCAGGTCCAGGTCCAGGCTGCCGCGCGTGTCGCGGGCGGCCTTCAGCGCCCGGAACAGGCCGTAGAGCGGCGTCAGCAGCGGGTCGGTCAAGGGTCCGGTCGCCTCGTCCGGGTGGCCGTCCACGGCCATCTGCACCTGGGTGTAGGTCAGCCGCGCCGCCGAGCGCATCAGGCCGCGCACGAAGCGGTGGCGGCGCTTGATGCCGTCGGCGTCGAACCACAGTTCCACGGCCAGACAGCCGCGCTCCTCGTCCGGGCGCAGCGAGCACCAGCCGTTGGACAGCGCCTCCGGCAGCATGGGCACGACCCGGTCCGGGAAGTACACCGAGTTGCCGCGCCGCAACGCCTCGTCGTCCAGCGCATCGCCGGGCCGCACGTACCAGGCGACGTCGGCGATGGCGACCATGGCGTGCCAGCCGCCGGGGTTGGCGGGGTCCGGGTCGGGTTCGGCCCAGACGGCGTCGTCGAAGTCCCGGGCGTCCTCGCCATCGATGGTGACCAGCGGCACGTCGCGCAGGTCCTCACGGCCCTCCAGGGGCGCGGGCCCGGCGGCGCGGGCCTGATCCTCGGCCTCCGGCGGCCATTCGGTGGGAATGCCGTGCGTGTGCAGGCAGATCAGGCTGACGGCGCGCGGATTGGCGGTGTCGCCCAGGCAGTCCACCACCTTGGCCATGCGCAGGCCGTAATGTCGGCCGGGCACCACCTCGGCCTCGACCAGCTCGCCCGGGCGGGCGTTGCCGGTGTTGCCGGCGCGGACGATGTATTCGTTGCGGTCGCGCTTGCTGGTGGGCCGCAGGCGGTAGCCCTCCGGTCCCTCCGCCAGCACGCCCAGCAGCCGCGCGGGGGCCGAGGCGAGGCGCTTGATCGGTTTCGCGGTGTAGCTGGCCTCGCCGTCGCGGGTCAGGCGCGCCAGCACGCGGTCGCCGACACCGATGGCGGCGGCGTGCCGGCCGGTCATGGGCAGCACCAGCACGCGCGGCGGCGGCCCCAGTTCCTCGGCGTCCCAGGTGTCGGGGCGGGCGAGCAACTCGCCGTCGGCATCGGTCGTGTGCACCGTCAGCACCGTGACTTCGGGCAGGGTGCCCGGTGGCGCGAACCGGCGCTTGCGCCCCCGCTGCACCGTGCCCTCGGCCTCCAGATCCTTCAGCAGCGCCCGCAACTGGGGGCGCTGGTCGGCGGTCAGGCCGAAGGCGCGGGCGATCTCGCGCTTGCCCACGTGGTCCGGGTTCTCGCGGATGTACTCCAGCACCTGCTCGCGGGTGGGAAAGGGCGCCGGGGTTCGGGGCTTGGCGGGTGACACGAGGCGGGGTGTTCCTTGCGTTGTGACGGGGCAGGGGGCGGGCGAGGGCGGCGCAGGGAGCACCGACGGACCGGCGGGGCTCAGGGGGTCTGGTCGCGCTGGGTGCGGGCGACCACCTTGGCGGACTGCTCGCGCTGGCGTTCGGCCTTGCGGCGCTCGGTGGCCTCGCGCCGGGCCGCCCGCTTGGCGTGATGGCGGCGCGAGACCCGAAGGCTGATGCGATACCCGAAAAAGCCCGTCAAAAGGACCCAGGGCACGGAGCCGACCACCAAGGGGAGCCCCCAGCCCGCGACGATGTCAACGAGATAGGCCCACAGGGCGGCCCAGAACCCCATGTCGGCGCCGAAGGTGCCCTCCCATAGGCCGACGAAGGTCTCGAATCCCGTGATGTCGTCCCAGTGGCCCAACAGAACCTGTCCGGTGACGTAATACCCATAGTAGAACGGCAGGATCGTGAAGGCATTGGTCACCCAGGTCCAGGCGAGGCTGAGAACCAGGCTGAAGTTCCACGAGAACAGCCTGTTGGTCAGGAACCAGGTGACGGCGACCATCATCATCTGGATGCCCACGAGCGGCGTCATGGCCCACATCAGGCCGATCATGACCCCGCGCGCCGTGTGCTCCGGGGCGTGTCGGCTGCGCATCAGCGGGATGACCAGCTTGTAGCGCATCAGGCGGAGGCTCTGGGTCAGCCATCCGAGCCGTCGGCCCGGCCCGGATGCCGGCTGCCCGATCCCCGCCGGGCCCGGTTCGGGTCCGGGGTCCGACCAACGCGGCCGTTCCGTCCGGGATTCCGGGGGCCGCCCAGTGTCTTCCGCCGTCATGTCCCGCATTGCTCTTCGTCTGACGTCCGTCCTGGACGGGCGGGGTCTGCGCCGCACAGGCGGAGCAACGGAAGCCTCGTCGTGCGACCGGGACCCGTCCTTGCGCGCATATAGCACTTCACGGGGCCGTGTGTAAGGGCAAGCCGGGCTCAGGCCGGACGCCAGGAGACCCGGGCTGCATGGGGCACGCCTTTTTTCCGGTCCTTGCGGTCCGGTTCATTCTGGTCGGCCGGATCGTCGCAGCCGTCGTCGGCGTCGGGGTCGCGCGGGTCCTGTGGGTCGTCTTCGCCCGGATCGCCGTTGGCGTCCCCGGCGTCGGGCGGAGCGACCAGCGGGGGCGGCTCCCGACGTCCGGTCCCGCCGGCCTGCGCGGCCTCGCGCCGGGCCTGACGGTGCGCCTTCAGACCATCGCGCCAGCCGGCCGCGCGGGCCCGCAGCATGAGCGCGCTGGGCGTGACGACCAGGGTGAGCACGGTCGCGAACAGCAGTCCGGCGACCACCGACGTGGCGAGCTGGGTCCACCACTGCATGGAGGGCGCCCCATAGCTCACGTCGCGGCCGATGAAGTCGATGTTCAGCATGAAGACCATCGGCAGCAGGCCCAGCATGGTGGTGATCGAGGTCAGCATCACCGGCCGCAGGCGCTGCACGCCGGTGCGCAGGATGGCCTCGCGCGGGTCCAGGAACTCCTTCTTCAGGCGGTCATGCGTGTCGATCAGCACGATGTTGTTGTTGACCACGATACCGGCCAGCGCGATCACGCCGACCCCGCTCATGATGATGCCGAACGCCTGGTTGGTGACCAGCAGGCCCAGCATGACGCCCACCGTGGACATCACCACCGCCGACAGGATCAGGAAGGCGGAGTAGAAGCTGTTGAACTGGGTGACCAGGATGATGGCCATGATGAACAGGGCGACGGCGAACGCCTTGCTCAGGAAGGCCATGCTTTCCTTCTGCTCCTCGTCCTCGCCCTTGAACTCGATATCGACGCCCCGGGGGAAGCGCTCGCGGTTGTCTTCCAGCCAGGCGCGCAGGTCCTGCATCCGGTCGTCGGGCAGCAGGCCCGGCGCCGCGTTGGCCTTGACGGTCATCACCCGGTTGCCGTCCACGCGTTCGATCTGACTGATCTTGGGGTTGGCCGTGCGCTCGACGAAGGCGGACAGGGGCACCAGCCCCTCGGCCGTGTTCAGGCGCAGCCGGTCCAGCTCGGTCATGGAGCGGTGCTCTTCCGGATAGCGCACCACGATGTCCACCTCGTCCTTGGCCGAATCCGGCCGGAACGACGAGACCTTCAGCCCGCTGGTGACAAGCTGGACGATGCTGCCCACGCTGGCCACGTCGGCGCCGAGCTTGGCGGCCTGACCCATGTTGACGGACAGGTCCCACTGGATGCCGGGAATGGGACGGCTGTCCTCGATATCCACCAGTCCGCCGATGGAGTCGAAGGCCTCCAATGCCAGCGAGACCGCCTCCGGCAGCACGGCGGGGTCGCGCGCCGTCAACTGGACCTGGATGTCCTTGCCCACGGGCGGCCCCTCGTCCGGTTCGTCCGGCTCGATGCGGACACCCGCCAGGTCACTGGTGCGCGCCCGGATCAGGTCCAGCACATCGTCGGAGGGCCGGCGGTGCTGCCAGTCCTTGTAGGTCAGGCCGATGATCCCGATGACGTCCTCGGCGGCGTCCTGGGGGGCGCGGTTGAAGGTGCGGGCATAGACGGCCTCGAAGTCGGGCAGCCCGAGAATGCGGCTTTCCACCTGCTGCACCAGGGCGTCCTTTTCGTGGATGGACAGGTTGCCGCGCGCATGGACGAGAATCTGCGCCTGCTCCGCCTCCACGTCCGGGAAGAACTCCACCCCCTTGCCGTAATTGGCATAGGCCGCCCAACTGCCGATCAGCACCAGCACGGCCATGGTCACGACCAGACCCGGGCGCCGCAGCGCCCAGCCCAGCAGCCGGGCATAACCGCCCGTCAGGCCCTTCAGGTCGGTCAGCGACCCCTTTTCGCTGGCCGCCAGCGCCTTCATGGTGCGCGGATCGGCCGCGCCCGCCTTGCCCACATGCGAGCCCAGCGTCGGCACGAACACCAGCGCCATCAGCAGCGAGGCCGTCAGGGTGGCGACCAGGGTGATGGGCATGAACTTCATGAACTCGCCGACCACGCCGGTCCAGAACAGCAGCGGCATGAAGGCGGCGAGCGTGGTCAGGGTGGAGGCGAACACCGGCCCCGCCATGCGCTTGGCGGCCAGGGCATAGGCATCGCGCCGGTGCAGGCCCTCGGCCATCTTGCGGTCGGCGTACTCGGTCACGACGATGGCCCCGTCCACCAGCATGCCCACGGCCAGGATCAGCGAGAACAGCACGACCATGTTGACGGTCAGGCCCATGGCCGCCAGCAACAGGATCGCCATCAGGAACGATCCCGGAATGGCCACGCCGACCAGCAGCCCGGAGCGCAGACCCAGGGCGGCGACGACCACCACCATGACCAGCAGGATGGCCGCGATCACGTTGTTCTGCAGGTCGAACAGCATCGTCTTGATGTCGTCCGACTGGTCCTGGATGAAGTTGACCGCGATGCCGTCGGGCCAGAGCGCCTGTTCGCGGGCGACCACGGCGCGCACGGCCTCGACGGTGTCGATGATGTTCTCGCCGACCCGCTTCTTGACCTCCAGGGTCACGGCGGTGCGGCCGTTGACGCGGGCGAAGCCCTCCGGGTCCTTGTAGGTGGCGCGCACGCTGGCGAAGTCGCGCAGGCGGACCACCGAGTCTTCGGTGAACTTCACCGGCTGGTCCAGGATGTCGCTGACGTCCTCGTACAGGCCTGGAACCTTGACGGCGAACCGGCCCTGGCCGGTGTCCATGGTGCCGGCGGCCACCAGCCGATTGAAGCGCGCGATGACGTTGGCCACGTCGGCGTTGGCCAGGCCGTAGCTCTGCAGGCGGATGGGATCGACGATGATTTCCGCCTGCTGTTCCCGATCGCCGCCGATGTCCACCTCCAGAACGGACGGGATCTTCTCGATCTCGTCGGCCAGATCGTCGGCGATGCGCAGCAGGGCGCGTTCCTGGATGTCGCCGCCCAGGGTGATGACGACGATGGGGAACAGGCTGATGTTGATCTCGTTGACGACCGGCTCGTCGGTCTCGTCGGGCAGGTTGCCCTTGGCGATGTCCACCTGTTCCTGGACGTCGCGCTTGGCCTGCTCGCTGTCGAAGCCGGCTTCGAACTCCAGCAGCACGTTGGCGCCGCCCTCATAGGCGGTCGAGCGCATTTCCTTGACGCCCTCGATGCCCTTCAGTTCCTGCTCAATCGGACGCACGAGCAGGCGCTCCGCGTCCTCGGGCGAGATGCCCCGGTGCGACAGCGCCACGTAGATGATCGGGATCGGGATGTCCGGCGCGCTCTCCTTCGGGATCTCGATGAAGGCGATGGTGCCGGCGATCAGGATCAGGACCAGCGTGGCCAGCACCGTGCGCGAGCGGGTGATGGCGGCGTCGATGAAGCCGGTCATTGGCGATCATCCGCGATCGAATCGATGGTGGCGTCCGGCGCGCGGCCGGCGTCCCGGGCGTCCCGGTCGGCGGCGGCCATGGCGGCCGTGTTCTGCGCGATGGTCTCGGTGTCCACCGGCGTCACGCGCTGGCCGGGACTCACGAACTCCTGGCCCACGATGATGACGGTGGCGGGATCGGGCAGGCCCTCGACCCAGATGCCCTGGTCGTCATCGCCGGTCAGATGAACGGGATGGAAGACCACGTGATCTTCGGCGTCCACCAGCTTCACGCCGATGCGGCCCTGGTCGTCCAGCCCCAGCACCGCCGGCGAGATGCGGTGCGCCATGGTGCTGTCGAGGGGAATGGTCACGCGCGCGGTCATGCCCTCGGGCACCGGCGGATCGGGGCGCGGGAAGGACAGTTCGACCGTGAAGGTGCGCGTCACGCCGTCCGCCACCGGCGCGATGAAGGTGATTTCGCCCTCCAGCGCCCGGCCGTTGACCAGCGTGGCGGTGCCGGACAGCCCGACGTGCAGGGAGTCGATGTCCGATTCCGGAATCTTGGCGGCCACCACCAGCGGGTCCAGGTCCACGATGCGGGCCACCGGATCGCCGACGGAGAGGAAGTCGCCGACCTCCACCATGCGCTCGGCCACGATGCCGGCGAACGGCGCCTGGATCTTTGTGTGGTCGATGTCGATCAGGATGGCCGCCAGGGCGGCGCGGGCGTCCTCCAGCGCGGCCTTGGACTCCATCACGCTCTGCCGGCTGGTGAAGTCGCGGTTGGCGAGCCGCTGATCGGCGCGGGTGCGGTCCTCCCACCGGGCGATGGCCGCCTCGGCGCGACTGAGCCGCTCCATGCGGTCATCCATGGCCAGCTCGACCAGCAGGGCGCCGTCCTCGACGGGCCGGCCCTCCTCGGCCGCGACCTCGATGACGCGGCCGGAGGTTTGCGCGCGGACGTCCACGCGGCGGGCCGCCCGCGTTTCGCCGAGCACCGACAGCGAGGACACCCGCTTTTCCGCCGACAGGCGGGCCACGCGCACCGTGGGAACCGGCGCCTCCATGCCCTCGGACCGGGGCGGCTGCAGGTCGGCCGCGATGCTGCCCGGCGTGTCCTCGGTCCCGATCATGCCCGAGGCCACCCAGCCAAGGGTGGCGAGCACGATCAGAACCGCGATCAGGATCGATGATCTCATGGTCTCACAGTCAGTCTGGCCGGCCCCGGGGGCGGCTCACGCAGAGGATCCCGGTCCGGCGCCGGGGGCACAGGGTGGGAGCCGTCCCGCGCCCTCAGCCGCCCCCGCCGATGGCCGCAAGACGCGGCGGTGGTGGCTCCGCATCCGCGTCCTGGTCGCGACGCAGGGCCTCTTCCAGGGCGGCGCGATGGGCTTCGATGCAGCGCGCCCACGCATGACAGCCGTCCCGTCCCATGTCGATCAGGAACCGGCGGCCGGCGGGCGGGTCGCAGCTCTCGGCCCCCAGTTCATCGGCCAGCGCCCGGTATCCGGCGGCATAGTCGTCCAGCAGGGCGGAGACCTGGTCATGCCGCAGGAGGTGGGCGAAGGCGATGGCGAACATGAAGTCGGAGCGCAGCCGGTCGAACTTGAGGTACCGGGTCAGGGCGGCGCGCAGAGCGGCCCGTCCGGCGTCGGTGATGGCATAGACCTTCTTGTCCGGTCGTCCGTCCTGAACCTGTTCGGTGCACGAGGCCAGCCCCTCCGCCAGCAGGGCATTCAGGGCCGGGTAGATCGAGCCGTAACTGAGGCTCTGATACAGCCGGAAGGGGCCTTCCTCGAACGCCTTGCGGATGTCGTACCCGGTGTTGAACCCGGCGTCCAGCGCGCCGAGGCAGAGGGTCTTGGAATCAAGGGGCATGGCGGCACCGTCCGGACCGGAGGATGGAAGCCGGCTCGGCATCGTCGGCCTCCCACGTCTTGAGGGGGCGGCGCGCGCCTGTCCGGCGGCGCCGGTGCCGACACTAGTATGCCAGCACGATATATATCGTTCCTGAATACCACGACCCCGGTGAAAACTGAAGGTGTGGCCTCATGTGTTGCGCTCACGCCTGTCCGGCATTCATCGCATGCCGGAACAATCGATGCGGTCGGTCTGGTCCGGGCCGGGGATTGCAATGGCTAGATTGATGACATGTCGTGCTAGGATGACGAGTCGGTCTGCCGCATGCGCGGTGGGCCCTTCAACGCCATCAAGGGTCACCGCGAACGATCGTCTGGACTCAGACGCCGGACGCGCACCGTTGGGGACTCGGAACACCAGGCAAAATCATCCGGAATGCTTGTCATCGACTGCAAACAACCGAAACTCGAAGTGATCGTCACGCCGCCGGCCGCGCCCAAAGGGCGCAATGGCGTCCCGCCCCAAGGGCGCAATGGCGCCGCGCCCAATGGCCGCAATGGCCCGCCGCCGCGCGAGAAACCGCCGATCGTGTTCGTCCATGGGGCGTTCGCCGGCGCGTGGTGCTGGGAGGAGTTCTTCGTCCCGTACTTCACCGGCAAGGGCTACACCACGGTCAGCTTCAGCCTGCGCGGCCACGGCGAAAGCGAGGGCTGGGAGATGCTCGATCTGGCCACCCTGTCCAATTATGTGGACGATCTGGCCAGCGTGACCGCGGCTCTGGAGCGGCCGCCGATCCTGGTCGGCCACTCCATGGGGGGCATGGTGGTCCAGAAGTATCTGGAAACCCGAACGGCCGCCGCCATGGTGCTGATGTCTTCAGTGGGGCCGTGGGGCCTCCTGGAAAGTTCCTGGCACATGATGCTCAGCAGTCCCAGGCTGGCGCAGGGCCTCTCGCTGATGCAGCTCTGGGGCCTGCCGATGATGAACCCGGACGTGCTGTACGAGGGCCTGTTTTCCACCGCCGTGCCGCGCGACCGCGCCGAACGGTATTTCCGCCGGTTCCAGCGGGAATCCCAGCGCGTCATCATGGACATGACGTGGTTGGACATCCCCCGCCAGCCGCCGCGCACGCCCTTGCCCACGCTGGTCATGGGGGCAGGCGAGGATGCCTTCATTCCCCGCACGATGGTGCACCGGACGGCGCGCTATCTGGACGCGGATGCCCTGATGGTGCCCGACATGGCGCACGCGATGATGCTTGAGGAAACCTGGTATCACGCCGCCGAACCCATCCTGCACTGGCTGCACGAGCATGGATTGTAGGGTTGGGTTTGACGGCGCCCTTGCATCGGTGTACAACTGGGATATACACTGCAATGAGGCCGGGGGGTTTTTGAGCGTGCTCAGACGCCGCGTGCGCAATCTCAGTGGAGATGTGCGGCGTAGTGATCCCCTCTGGTTGTTTCGCTTTGTGAATCGGGCTATATCTGGGCAGCGATCCCTGGCCTATTTGTCGCTGCTGGCGTCTACTTTTCGCTACTGATATCAATATCAATATATCGTCAGGCGAAGTTCGCAAAAATTGCAATTCTACTGTAAAACATCCCAAAGCGCATGAGGGAAGGGCCTCTATTGCTTAAAGGATATGCAACGCGTCCTGGGCGTCGCCTGGCCAACACAGAGGGTGTATCTGAAGACGCGTTACGTCGTGCGCTTTGTGAGATCGAATGCGGCCTGATCGATGCCGATTTGGGCGGAGGCCTCATCAAGAAGCGGGTCGGGCGGCCCGGACAAGGGAAGCGCGGCGGAGTTCGATGTTTCTTTGCCTATGCACCGCATGACCGTGCTGTTCTATTGTACGTTCTGTCGAAATCTGACCGCAAGAACATCCGAAAGGATGAAGAGGAGGCCCTCAAGAAGCTTGCGAAGCAGTATCTGACGTTTTCGGACAGAGACCTGCAACATGCTGTTGCGTCCGGCGCGCTCGTAACACTCTCTTCCAAGGATTCGTCGGTGACATGACAAACACGGCGCGAAGCTCAATTTTGGATGCCGTTCACGAGGCGGCCCAGGACTTGCGCAGGGCGGACCTTCTCGACGACATCACGATGCGTGAATTCGACGCGTTGTGTTTGCCGCGGGTGCCCGCCATGACCGCTGAAGCCATTCGTGATCTGCGGACGCGCTGTCGGGTCAGTCAGCCCGTGTTCGCGGCACATTTGAACGTGTCAAAGACAGCGGTCGCGAGCTGGGAGGCCGGGGACAAGAAGCCCGGTCCCACGGCCCTGAAGCTCCTGGACCTTGTTCAACGCAAGGGACTGGACGTGTTGACCTGACCGAGGGCGCCGCCTCTACACGTTGAACAGGAAGTGGAACACGTCGCCGTCCTTGGTGATGTAGTCCTTGCCCTCCGACCGCATCTTGCCGGCGTCCTTCGCCCCCTGTTCGCCGCCGCAGGCGATGAAGTCGTCGTAGGCGATGGTTTCGGCGCGGATGAAGCCGCGTTCGAAGTCGGTGTGGATGGCCCCGGCGGCTTCCGGGGCCTTGGCCCCCCGGCGCACGGTCCAGGCCCGGGCCTCCTTGGGGCCGACCGTGAAGAAGGTCAGCAGGTCGAGCAGCGAATAGCCCGCCCGGATCACCTGCGACAACCCGGTTTCCGACAGACCCAGGTCCTCCAGGAAGGCGGCCTTTTCCTCCGGATCCTCAAGCTGGGCCACCTCGGCTTCGATGGCGGCCGAGATCACCACCGTGATCGCGCCTTCGGCGGCGGCCTTCTCGGCCACCCGCTGGGACAGGGCGTTGCCGGTCGCGGCGCTGCCCTCGTCCACGTTGCAGACGTACAGCACCGGCTTGGAGGACAGCAGGTTCAATTGCTGGAACTGCTTCAGCGCCTCCGGGTCATCCGGCTTGGCCAGGCGGGCCGGCTTGCCCTCGCGCAGCAGCTCAAGCACGGGCTCCATGACCGCGATCTGGGCCTTGGCGAGGGCATCCCCGCCCTTGGCCTTCTTGCCCAGCGGCACGATGCGCTTTTCCAGGCTTTCCAGATCGGCGAGCAGCAGTTCCGTCTCGATGGTCTCGGCATCGCGGATCGGGTCCACGGCGCCGTCCACGTGGGTAACGTTTTCGTCCTCGAAGCAGCGCAGGACGGAAACGATGGCGTCGGTTTCGCGGATGTTGGCGAGGAACTGGTTGCCCAGGCCCTCACCCTTCGAGGCCCCGCGCACCAGTCCGGCGATGTCCACGAACTCAAGCTGGGTCGGGATCACCTTGGCCGACTTGGCCAGTGCGGCCAGCTTTTCCAGGCGGTCGTCGGGCACGGCGACCCGGCCCACGTTGGGCTCGATGGTGCAGAACGGAAAGTTGGCCGCCTGCGCCGCCGCCGTCGAGGTGAGCGCGTTGAAGAGCGTGGACTTGCCCACGTTGGGCAGGCCCACGATGCCGCAGTTGAATCCCATCGGTCGCCTGTTGGTCTGGATGCGGGGAAGGGGAGGGGGCGACTTAGCGCATGGGCGCGTCGGACGCAACACGGGACTCCCCAGGCGGGTGCGCCGCCGCGATCAGGGATGCCGTCCGCCGCCGGTCGGGACGTCACGGTGACCAGAACGCCACGGCCTGGTCGGAGATGTCCTCCAGGGCCCGGCGAAAGGCCTTGGCGTCCACATGTGACCGCAGCGCCGAGCCCACGGCCTGGATGGACTCGGGCGGCGAGAAGTTGTGGTCGGGCCGCAAGTCCCGGACCTCCGCGTTCATAACGGTCATGTCCGTGAACGCGCGCCGGGGGGCTTCGACATCCCATTGGGCGACGAACAGGGCGCGGAGCACGGGCGGCAGGACATTGGCGAACGCGACGGCCTGCGCGACGGTCAGGCGGCGGCGGAAGACCATCAGCACCGCCTGCACCGTCGTATAGGTCATGTGGCGGGTCTCGAAGCCCAGCGCCGCGCGGGCGTCCTGCAGGAACGCCTCGAAATCCCGCGAGGCGTACTCGTACTCACGCGGCATGGGCATGTCGCAATCCCTCCGACGGGGCCCTCCGACGGGGCCCTCCGACGGGGCGCTCCGACGGGGCGCTCGCCGTCCTAGCCGATCCGCGCCAGCGCCTCCTTGAGACGGTCGCGCGTGGCTTCCAGGTCGGCGAGGCGCTCCCGGTTCTCGGCCACCACCTCGGCGGGGGCCTTGGCCAGGAACCCTTCGTTGGCGAGCTTTTTCGCCAGCTTGGCGATCTCGCCGTCCTGCTTGGCCACGTCGCGCGACAGCCGGGCGCGTTCCGCGTCCAGGTCGATGACGTCCGCCAGCGGCAGGATCACGGTCGCCTCGTCCACCACGATCTGGGCGGAGCCGCTGGCCGGGGCTTCGGTCACATGGTCGATGGCGTCCACCCGGGCCAGGGTGCCCACCAGGTCGCGATGGGTCGCCAGCCGGGCGCGGGTGGTGTCGCTCGCGTCCTTGACCAGGATCGCGAGCCGGGCGGCCGGCGGCACGTTCATCTCGGCCCGCACGGAGCGCAGGGCGGTGATGAGCCCCACCAGCCAGTCCATTTCCGCCTCGGCGTCCGGGGCGACGAGGCCAGGGCGGTCCGGCCAGCGCGCCCGGATCAGCGGGGTGTCGCGGGTCTCGGCCAGGGACTGCCACAGCTCTTCCGTCACGTAGGGCATCACCGGGTGCAGGGTCACCAGGATCAGATCCAGCACCCACGCGGCGGTCGCCCGCGTCTCGGCGGCCGCCGCGGCGTCGTCGCCATTGAAGACCGGCTTCGCGAACTCCAGGAACCAGTCGCAGAACGTGTTCCAGGTGAACTGGTAGAGGGCCTGGGCGGCCTCGTTGAAGCGGTAGGCCTCGATGGCCGCGCCGACCGTGCCGGCCGTGGCGGCGGCGCGCGCGACGATCCAGCGGTTGAGCGTGCTGGTCACGCCCGCGGGGTCGAAATCCGGCGATGCCGCGCAGCCGTTCATCTGGCAGAAGCGGGCCGCATTCCACAGCTTGGTCGCGAAGTTGCGATAGCCCTGCACGCGGCTTTCGCTCATCTTGATGTCGCGGCCCTGCGCGGCCATGGCCGTCAGGGTGAAGCGCAGGGCGTCGGTGCCATACTGTTCGCTCAGGTCCAGCGGGTCGATGACGTTGCCCTTGGACTTGGACATCTTCTGGCCCTTCTCATCGCGGACCAGGGCGTGGATGTAGACGTCGCGGAACGGCACGTCGCCCATGAAGTGGTGGCCGAACATCATCATGCGGGCGACCCAGAAGAAGATGATGTCGAAGCCCGTGACCAGCACGTTCCCGGGGTAGTAGCGCGCCAGTTCCGGGGTCTCGTCCGGCCAGCCCAGGGTCGAGAACGGCCACAGCGCGGACGAGAACCACGTATCGAGCACGTCCGCATCGCGCTCCAGGGCCACATCCGCGCCGTAGTGGGTGCGGGCGGCGGCCTGGGCCTCGGCCTCCGTCTCCTCCACGAAGATGGTGCCGTCCGGGCCGTACCAGGCCGGGATGCGGTGGCCCCACCAGATCTGGCGGCTGACGCACCAGGGCTGGATGTTGCGCATCCACTCGAAGAACACGTTCGACCAATGCGCCGGCACGAACCGCGTCCGGCCCTCCTCGACGGCCTTGATCGGCGCTTTCGCCAGTTCGGCGGCATCGACGAACCACTGGTCGGTCAGCCAGGGTTCGATGACCACGCCCGAGCGGTCACCGTAGGGGACCGTCATCGGGTTGGGCTCGATCTTCTCCAGCAGGCCCAGCGCCTCCATGCGCTCGACGATGCGGGCGCGGGCGTCGAAGCGGTCCATGCCCTGGAACTCGGCCGGCGCGTTTTCGTTCAGGCGTGCATCGCGGTCGAGGACGTTGATCATCTCCAGGCCGCAGCGGCGGCCCACCTCGAAGTCGTTGAAGTCGTGCGCCGGCGTGATCTTCACCGCGCCCGAGCCCTTCTCCGGGTCGGCGTACTCATCCGCGACCACCGGAATCGGCCGATCCACGATGGGCAGGATCACGGTCTTGCCGACCAGATCCGTATAGCGCTCGTCCTCGGGATGGACGGCAACGCCGGTGTCGCCGAGCATGGTTTCGGGGCGGGTGGTGCCGACCACGACGAAGCGGTCCGGCTCGCCCTGAACCGGATAGCGGAAGTACCACATCTGGCCGTCGGTGGGGCGCTGCTCCACCTCCAGGTCCGAAATGGCGGTGTGCAGCTTGGGGTCCCAGTTGACCAGCCGCTTGTCGCGATACATCAGCCCCTGTTTGTGCAACTGCACAAATACCTTGACGACGGCGCGCGACAGGCCGTCGTCCATGGTGAAGCGCTCGCGCGGCCAGTCCGGCGAAGAGCCCAGGCGGCGCAACTGGTTCTGGATGGTGCCGCCGGAGTGGGCCTTCCATTCCCAGACCGTGTCAACGAACGCCTCGCGGCCCAGGTCGTGGCGCGTCTTGCCCTCGGCGGCCAGATTGCGTTCCACCACCATCTGGGTGGCGATGCCGGCGTGGTCGGTGCCCGGCTGCCACAGCGTGTCACGGCCCGTCATGCGGAAGTAGCGGATCAACACGTCCTGAAGGGTGAACGTCAGGGCGTGGCCCATGTGCAGGCTGCCGGTCACGTTCGGTGGCGGCATCATGATGGTGTAGGGCGAGGCGCTGGACTTGGGGTCGCACCGGAAGGCGCCGGCGTCCTCCCACATCCGATAGCGCTTCTCTTCGACGGCGTGGGCGTCGTACGTCTTGTCCAGCATGGCCGAACCGCTTCCCTCTGGGTCGGTGGATGGCATCGCGTCAAAAAAAATCGGCCGGGCGCGCGACCCGGCCGGTTGGGGTGGGGCGCGACGGCCCGCGCTTTCTACCGGGTCCGGGCCGACTTGGCCAGTCGTTGGATTTCCCGCTGCACGAGGCGCTCGGTGATCTCGGGCAGATTGTCGTCCAGCCACTCCTTGACCAACTCGCGGGTGATCTGGCGGACCAGGGTCTCCAGCGTCAGGGCGCCATCGCCGATGGGGATGTCCCGTCCGCGCAGGGAGTCGGTCAGGCCCGACAGGTGACGCGAGGACACGGCGGCGACGGCCGCTTCCACCAGCGGGCTGTCGTCCAGATCGTCATCGACCGGGACCATGGCCGGGACCGGCTCGGGGTCGGCGGGCGGCGGCTCCCAGATCGGTTCGGGTTCGGGCTCCGGTTCCGGTTCCGGTTCCGGTTCCGGCGGGGGCGGAGGCGGCTCGGGTTCCGGCTCCGGGTCGTCCACCATGTCATCGGTCAGTTCGAGGATGTCTTCTTCCGGCTCGGGGTCAGGCTCGGGCGGTGGCGGCGGGGGCGCGGCCGGCTTGGGGGCGGCGGGCGGCGGTTTCGGCGCGGCGGCGGCCTGCGGCTTGGGCTCCGGCTTGGGCTCCGGTTTGGGCTCCGGTTTGGGCTCCGGCGCGGCCTCCTCCTCCTCGTCCTCGGACAGGATCTTCCGAATCGAGGCGAGGATGTCCTCCATCGAGGGTTCCTGCTGCTGGGCGTCGTTGTCGCTCATGGCCCGTCCCGTCGTGCCTCGCGGCGCCTGTCGGCCTCCACGGTGATCGCATGCCGGCCCGGCGGCCGGCGTTTCATCCTACTGCCCGGCGCCGCCGGTGCCGAGCGCCGCATCGGCGTCCGCCGCCTCGGATCCGCCGAACCACTGATCCTTCACGTCCTCGTAGTTCCGCACCGGATCATACATCGTGACCGGCAGGCCGAGGTCCGCGGCGGTCAGGCCGCCCACGGCGGCGAGCAGCGAGAACGCGGCCACCAGTTCGTCGCGCTGGGCGCGCACCAGATCGACGCGCGCGTTGAGCAGTTCCTGCTCGGCGTCGAGCACGTCCAGCACGGTGCGGGCCCCCACCTGGGCCTCGCGCTGCACGCCCTCAAGGGCGATCTCGGCGGCCTCGATCTGGGATTCAAGAGACTCGATGCTGGCCCGGGTGGCCACCATCTGTTCCCACGCCTGCTGGGTCTGCTCGCGCACCTCGGTGCGCGCGCTGTCAAGCTGCAGGCGCGCCTGCCCGGCCTGATGTTTCACCTGCCGCAGGCCGCTGTAGACCTGACCGCCCTGATAGATGGGGATGGTGACGTTCAGGGTGGCCTGCAGCGTCTCCTGCTCCGCGTCCTCGATGTTCGCCTGGTTCCAGCCGTAGAAGTAGGAACCGTCCACGGTCACGTCCGGCAGCAGGTCGGCGCGCTGGCTGCGGATGGCGTCCTGGGCGGCGCGCCAGTTGTACTCGGCGGCCACAATGGCGGGGTTGGAGGCCAGCGCCCGTTCGATCGCCTCGTCCAGCGTGGCCGGCAGGTTGGGCACGGGCGGCGGCGGGGTCAGCGCGGCCGGCTCCAGGTCGGAGACGCGGCGGAACGTGGCCTTGGAGCTTTCCAGCGAGGCCGCCGCATCGGCGGTGCTGGCATAGGCGCCGGACAGGCGCGCCTCGGCCTGGGCCACGTCGGTGCGGGTGATCTCGCCGACGCGGAAGCGGTCCTGGGTGGCTTCCAACTGGCGGGACAGCACGTCCTCGTTGTTCCGGTTCAGGTCCACCACGGCGGTGTCCCGGACCACGTTGAGGTAGGCCGTGGCCGCGTCCAGCAGCACGTCCTGCTCGGTCGAGGTCAGGTTCGCGCGGCCGGCCAGCACCCGGTTTTCCGCCTGATCCACGTCAGCGAAGGTCTGGAAGCCGTCGAACAGGGTCTGGGAGACGCTGACCGTCACCGAGGCCGGCTTGGTGTCCACGGTATCGGGCTTGCCCGTGCCCAGGTCCCGGGTCGTCTGCTGCCATCCGGCCGCGCCGGAGACGGTGACGCGCGGGCGCCAGCCGGACTTGGCAAGCGGCACGCCTTCGTCCGTGGCGCGCAGTTCGGCGCGTCGGGCCTGAAGCGTGGGGTTGTTGGCATAGGCGGCGGCCAGGGTCTCTTCGAGGGACTGGGCCCGGGCCTGGCCGGGCAGGGCGGCGCCGAGAGCCGCGGCGATGACGGCGGCGGAGGCCAGAAGACTGTAACGTTTCATGCCGGGTCTACCACTCCAGACTAATCTTGGACGGCCATCCTGCCGCCTTGGTCCGCGCGGGCCTGTCACGCGGGAATCGCGCCGGTCGCGCCGCGAGACCGTCCCTTCCGGCACACACCGCCCGAGGCCGGCGGGACCACCGGGCGGCCCCCGGCGCGGCCCGGAACCCCAGGGCGGGCGCCGCGCGCGCCCCTGTTTCGGTCGTGTTGCAAAGCGCTGCCTTGAAAGTCAAGCACCGCTTGATGTTGAGGCGCAATGCTAACACGAAGTGTGAAACCATCAAACACCCTTCCCGGAGGCCGGAAGCGGGTCAGAAGACGAAATCGGGCGCCTTGGCGAAGCCCGGCAGGACGGGAGTCGCCGCGTCGTACAGAGTGCGGTGCCCGAAGGCGTCGCCGTGCCGCTCGATGACCGTCAGCTTGCTGTTCCAGCGGCCGTCGCCGAGCACCGCCACCAGCCGGCCGCCGTCGGCGAGCTGGCCGCGCAAACCGTCGGGAATCTGCTGGACGGCCCCGTTCAGCACGATCACGTCATAGGGCGCCTGCCGGGGGTAGCCCTCGGCCAGCGGACCCGTCACGACCACCGCGTTGTCCAGGTTCAGGTCGGTCAGCGTGCGGGTGGCGCGGATGACCAGATCGTCGTCGCATTCCAGCGCCACCACCGTGCTGGCGATGTGCGCCAGGACCGCCGACGAATAGCCCGTCGCGCAGCCCACATCGAGCACCACGTCTCCCGCCCGGACCGCCGCCGCCTGGATCAGGCGGCCCAGGACCATCGGTTCCATCAGGAAGCGGTCCTCGTCCAGCGCGATGTCCTCGTCCACATAGGCGATGCCACGCAGCGCCTTGGGCACGAACAGTTCGCGGGGGACCTTTTCCATGGCGGTCAGAACGGCCGGATCGGTCACCCGGTTCGCGCGGATCTGATTCTCCACCATGTTGAGTCGCGCATGCGTGAAATCCATCGCTGCCTCTCGCCAGTCGCCGGTCGCCAGTCGGACGCGGTCAATCCTCGCGCTTATAGCCCCCGTCCCGCACCGAGACAATGCCGGCTTGAGCCCGGCGCGGGAGGGACGGGCGGTTGCCTGCCGGGTGCGGCCAAAAAAACCCGCTCCCGGACGCTTGACCGGCCGGAAGGCTGTCGCTATAAAGCCGGCCTTCCGACGTTGAACCGCCCTTCGGGCGCGGCGGCGGCGGTCGCGGGGCCGGGTGGCAGAGTGGTCATGCAGGGGACTGCAAATCCCCGTACGTCGGTTCGATTCCGGCCCCGGCCTCCAAACGGTGCGGTCTGCGCGACCCCGCCGTGGACGATGGATGATCCGGCGTAGCTCAACGGCAGAGCATGCGGCTGTTAACCGCAGGGTTGTAGGTTCGAATCCTACCGCCGGAGCCATCGGTCCCGTCAGGCGCCCCAATGGGCGGCCGCCTGACCGATCGTGTTTCCAGAAAGACGTGATTTGCGGCGCCCTTTGCACCGGGCAGGGGCGAGCGCGCGGGTGTGCGCCGCACGTCCGGGGTCCCCGGTGCCGCGCCCGCACGACAAAACCGCCCCTGGCCACGGGCCAGAGGCGGCTTCGGTCGCGGTTCGGCCGGCCGTGAATGAGTCCGCCCGACCTATGGCCTTTGTCCCGACGAGTCGAGACAAAGGCCGGCTGGAATTACGCGGTCTGGCCCTTCTTGAGCCAGCGGGTGCCGAACAGCCCGCCCAGGGCGGTCAGCAGGAACCACGCGGCGGCGGGGAGCGGAACGGCGGACACATCCATCTGCGAGACCCGCCAGGAGTCGTCCCAGCCATTGGCGCTGACCGAGAACGACGAGGCGACAATGCCGCTCAGCCCGCCGAACAGGAACGGGTTCTGCTGAGAGTCGTTGGCGACCGTGACATCGTCCACCTTGACGGTCCAGTCATCGTCCCAGCAAAGCCCAAAAACGCAACCATTGTCGTCGGCCTTGGCGAACGAAACGCTGTTCAGCCGCACCTTGGTGTCGAACTCGAACAACAGGGTTTCGACGCCCGGGGCGCCGTCCACTTCGCCGTTCTCATGGTACCAGGTGCTCACGCCCAGGCCGTACGTGTTCTGGGTCACCACGGGTGTCAGACTGCCCGCGTAGGGGCCCGAGTACTGGGCCGTCACCGTTCCGCTGATCGAGCCCTGGGAAAACCCGAGAGGTTGGGCGGAGGTGTTGCCCGCCTGCTGGAAGTCAAACACCGCCGCGTTCGCGGTCGCGGCCCCCATGCTCAGCACGCCGCAAAGGGCGGCCGCCCCGAGGGTCGCCTTCGTCCAGGTCTTAACAGCCATTGTCCCCATCTCCTTGTATCGGCGCCGCTTGTATCGGCGCCGTTTGTGTCGGACTCCCGGGCTCGTCCTGAGCCAATGTCCCCGTCGGCCGTGCGTGAGCGTCCGACCTCCGAACGATTCATCCGCAGTCTGATGTACTTCTGGTGGTGCGTGAACCCACTTTTCGCTGAATCCACCATATGGGGGAGGGCGGTGTTCGGGTGTGGCTCCCCCATTCGGTGGGGCCGGAATCGCAACGTCCCTACGGTTCCGGTGGCGTTCCTCATCAGAAGGGTTCAGTGCGGCCTGGGCGATCAGGTCACGGGCCCATGGGGTGCCGAGAACACCCGTGGCTGCGTGCCGGGTCATCGGGGTGACATGCACGGATCGCGGGCGGCGCGCCCGACTCGCCGCCTGTCATGATGCGCGGCACCCGGTGGGCGCCGGATCGGGGGACGGCGCGCCGACGTGGGTGCGGGTCCGGGAAACGCCGAGTCCGGCTGTTGGCCAATCGCGCTGAGGCGGGGGCGCGCGCCGCCGGATGGCAGGGTAAGGGCGTGGCCCGAGTTTGGAGCGCCTCTAAGGTGGTGAATCGCCGCAGACCGCCCCCTGCGGCCTCCACCGAACGGTGGACGCCGCGGGAGCGCCCGCCCCTCCGAACCGGCCTTTCTCCACCGAACGGAGGGGGGCACCATGCGATGGATAGCAATCGGGTCAGGATTTGGCGACATTGGTATACGAGCAGATCGAAAGCGATCACCGCTGTGGGACCGTGCCTGTCGGCCAGACCTTATTGGTTCGCCCACGGTAGACGAACCGAACCCAAGAACATGGGAGTAAGTCATGACCTTCAAGACTGTTGCTGCGGCCCTCGTCGGCGCGTCCGTGATGGTGGGCGCCGCCGGCGCCGCCCAGGCCGCCTTCGTCTCCCCCACCAGTGTCACCTGGGAGAACAACGGCTCCGTCACGGACGCCAATCGCACGAACACCAACAACGTCATGGTGCAGGACGGCAAGTTCCTGAGCCTCGGCGTCGGCGGCTGGGCCGTGTTCGATTTCGGCTACGAGCGCGCCGCCAGCGCCAATGACGGCGTCGTGGTCGAGACCACGTTCAACTGCGTGACCGCCAATGACGGCAACTGCACCTACTCGGAAGAGGCCGACGTCTACGTCGCGACGAGCTGGGACGGCAGCTATGCCGCCGGCACGCCGCTGACCGGCGCCACCTGGACCAAGATCGCCTCGATCCCGAACGGCCTCGCTCAGGGCGGCTTCAGCTTCACGATCCCCGAGGCCTTCCGCTACATCGCCCTGCTGGATACCTCCACCAAGCAGGTGGACGGCTTCGACGTGGACTACATCGCCGTCACGCCGCTGCCGGCCGCCGCGTGGTTCATGCTGACGGCGCTGGGCGGCCTGGTTGGCGGCCGCTGGCTGCGCAAGGGCCGCGCCGCCCAGGCGGCGTAACCCGCACCGTCTGACCGCCACTTCGGCCCTATCGGGTGGCGCAGGACATGGAGAGCCCCGGGCGCCGCATGGCCCCGGGGTTTTCTCGTGGATCCGCCGTGGTCGGTCCGGGCGGCGGTCACCGGGCGCCGGGTGTGCGCTCGACCAGCAGGCCGTGCACCTCGTGGAAATGGAAGGCGTAGGCGGCGGCGCCGAAATCGACGGTGTGGGTGGTGCGCCGCGCGAAGTCGTCCGGCCCCGGCGGCGCCGGAATGACGGTCGGGTCGTCCCACCAGACCTCGGCGGCCTCGCGGAACACCCCGCGCAGCGACGCCTTGAAGCCATGATCCAGGGTCTTGTACCGGACGCCGTCCAGGTCCTCCGGTCCGATGTAGCGCAGACGGGTCATCTCGGCCCCGCTGGTGGCGTCGCGGTTGCGGCGGACCGTGTCGATCTCCTCGACATCGTGGAACATGTCCTGGCGTCCCGCTGTCCAGTACACTCGCGTGCGGCTTGGCACGGTGGCCGCCAGGACACTCATGTCGCGGATGGGCGCATAGCCGCGGGCGAAGCCTTCGGGGTCCACGGCGTCGGTCAGGGTTCGGTCGTGCACATAGGGCACCCGGATGCCGTTGATCGACATGAAGGAGCCGTCGTTGAAGATTTCCCGCTCGCGGGCGGACAGAAGCGGCGCGTTGACCACGCAATAGGGGAAGGTATCGGGGGCGTAGTGCGCCGCCAGCAGGCAGAGATAGCCGCCGTAGCTGGTTCCGAACAGGCAGGGGCGGGGCCTGACCAGCCCGAGCCGGCGCACGACCCAGTGATACGCCGTCAGGACGTCCAGCGTGGAGAGGAAGCCATAGTTGAAATAGCAGCCCGCGTGAATGCCCAGGGACGGCGGCACGGCCGTGACCCCGCGCGCCCGCAGATACGCCAGCGGATCGGCCAGCGGCGAGGTTGCGGAGTCCCGGAACAACGCCCAGTGGCCGTGCAGCAGCCGCACCTTGATGGTGGGGTCCGCATTGATCGGCCGGCACTTGATGGGCAGGTCGAAATACTCCGGCATCAGCACCAGGGCGCCGTAGGTGGCGGCGAGATAGCGCCGCAGCTTGACGAAATAGGCGTCCATGGGCTGGGCCCCCCAGCCGCCGAGCACGAGAATGACCGGCGTGCCCTCGCACGGGAGGTTGGCCGGGAAGGCCATGTGGACCGGCGTGCGCTGGCGAGGGTAGCCGAACTCGATATCCGGATGCGGGCGATCGACGAACAGGGTCTGCGCAAGGATTTGTGCATCCCCCGTGGCGGCGGACTCCTCCGCCGGCGCGCCGGGCAGAACATCGGACATGACGGGTCCCTCCGGGACGGCAACGGCGGGCGCGGTCCCCGGAGTAGGGCGGCGACGGCCGATTCGTCAAAGTCTGCCAAACAGACCCTGCCCGGTGGTTAATGCCGACCGCCCCAACGACAAAAGCCGGCCCAACGAGAAAAGGCGCCCCGAAGGGCGCCTTTGGCAGTCTCGAAACAAGCCGTCTCGACGGTCTTTCTCGACGGTCATTTTTTGAGGCCAACGGCATCTGACGATCACCGTTGAAGCCCGTCGCCGGCCCGCTTCCCCAGCCGGCCACCCCACGCCAGTATCCCCAAGGAAAGGGATGGGGGGGGCAGGGTGGGGGAGCGGGCCGGTGCCGTCGGTCCAATTTGGTCGGAGAGGCGGGATTCGAACCCACGACCCCTTGACCCCCAGTCAAGTGCGCTACCAGGCTGCGCCACTCTCCGATCCGTGGTCCGGCTTTCGGTCTTGCGACTCCGGCCGGCCCGACCCCACACCGCTATGAGGGGCCCGTCATCTTATCGTCCCGGCTTGCCCGAGACCACCCCGCCGGCGTGATGGTGCCGGCGCCATGGTGCGGTCGAGAAGACTCGAACTTCCACCCCGTTTCCGGGACAGCGACCTCAACGCTGCGCGTCTACCAATTCCGCCACGACCGCATCCGTGGGGCGCCCCACCGGACCCGGCGGGGAAGAGAGGACGTATCAGAAAGCTCCCGGGTCATCAAGGAGATTGCGCGCCCTTTTTCGGCGGTCTTGCCGGCGGCGTCGCGGGGTCTTAAGTGCTAGTGCTCCACGACACCGGCAGGATGCCCGATGACCGTCTCGACCCCGTCCGTTCCCGAACAGCCGACGACCGGCCCCGCCCCCGGACCCGAGTGGCGCACCAGCGATGCGCCCGTGCCCTATCCGGAGGCCCTGGCCGCCATGGAGGCCCGCGCGGCCGCCATCCGCGCCGGCGAGGCCCGGGAGCAGGTGTGGCTGCTGGAGCATCCGCCGCTGTACACGGCCGGGACCAGCGCCCGGCCGGGCGATCTGGTGGCGCCCGACCGTTTTCCGGTCTACGCGGCGGGGCGGGGCGGCCAATACACCTATCATGGGCCCGGTCAGCGGGTGGCCTATGTCATGCTGGACCTGGCGGCGCGGGACCGCGATGTGCGCTGCCATGTTCACCGGCTGGAATCGTGGCTGATCGCCACGCTGGCCCGCTTCGGCGTGACGGGCGAGCGACGCGAGGGGCGGGTCGGCCTCTGGGTGCCGCGCGCCGACGGGCGCGAGGACAAGATCGCCGCCATCGGCGTGCGCGTGCGGCGCTGGGTGACGTTCCACGGCGTGGCCCTGAACGTGCACCCGGACCTGTCCCACTACGGCGGCATCGTCCCCTGCGGCATCCGGGATCATGGCGTGACCAGCCTGCGCGACCTGGAGCGGGGCGTCACGCTGGCGGAGGTGGACCGGGTTCTGCGCGAAACGTTTGTGCAGGTGTTTCCGCCGCCCGGGCGCGGCCGTTAATCCCCTGTAAACCCTTTGGAACTTGACAGATTAAGCGGGCGGCGCGCACAGTCCTAGCCTCGGGGCGAGGCCCTGGTCGGTGGCTCAACAGCGGGAACATGCGGCGATGAACCAGGTTGCAACCGTCTCACAGGACCGCGACCCCGCGACGCGCGGCGGTCGTGCCGTCGCCACCGTGTCCGAGGATCAGGTCTTCGTCACGATCTACGTGCACGGCCAGCTTTTCGGCATCCCCGTGGAGCGGGTGCAGGACATCCTGATCCCCGAGAAGGTCGCCCGCATTCCCCTGGCGCCGACGGAAATCGCCGGGGCCATCAACCTGCGCGGCCGGATCGTCACGGTGATCGAGGTCCGCAAGCGGCTCGGCCTGCCCAAGCCGAAGGACCAGAAGAAGGTCATGTGCGTCACCGTCGAGCAGGGCAACGAGCTGTACAGCCTGATGGTGGACTCGGTCGGCAACGTCCACAGCCTGTCCATGGACGCCATCGAGCCCAATCCCTCGACCCTCGACTCCCGCTGGCGCAGCGTGTCCCAGGGCGTGGTGCGGCTGGACGGCGAGCTGATGGTGGTGATGGACGTGGATGCGTTCCTGAGCTTCGAATAGCCGCGCGGCCGCTGCGCCCGCAAAAATCATCGGCGGATGAGCCAAGCTCGTCCGCCGTTTGCGTTACGGGTCAATGAATAGCTGGCGGTGCAGCCAGACGGTCACCGCGACCGTGATGACTCCGGCGAACAGCACGTCCGACAGGAAGTGCGCGCCCACGACCACGCGCGCGAGACTGACCACCGTGCCAAACACCAGGGCGGCGACCACGGCCCAGACCCGGTACGGGCGCGGGGCCAGCAGGGCGAAGGCGACCACCCAGAACGCCATCGCGGCATGCCCCGACACGAAGGCGCAGTTGGTCGGGCACTGATCGGTCATCATCCAGGCCGGCGTGAACTGCCCCTCGCCGCCGAACGGCAGGATGTCGCTCGGGCGCGCGCGGCCCCAGCCCTCCTTGAGAACGCCGTTGACGATCAGGCCCGGACCGATGGCCAGGCTGGACGCCAGGAACAGCACCTGCCGCCCGCTCGGGCTGTTCAGGCGCGGCCCCGGGATCAGACGGTCCCCCAGCCACAGCAGCGTGACGAACAGCAGGGCGGCGTACAGAAACGGCGGCACGCCCTTGCGGATCAGGTTGAGCACCGGCCCGGACTGGACGAACAGCCCGGTGTCCGGATCATGGAACAGGGCGCTGACCCCCAGGTCGATCTGCGGCACCGCGATCAGCACCAGCGTGACGGCGAACAGCACGCGGCACCGCCAGCCCGCCAGCATCGGGGGATCCCAGCTTTGGACGCTCATGTTCGGCCTCGGGTCTGGCGCACGTCGTGCGGCGCGGGGAACGGGGCCCTGGCCTGACGGTCAGACAAGGGCCGGGAGAAAGAGGGGGCCGGGAGAGAAAGGGGGTGGGTGAGCATCAGGGCACCATGGCGGCCGCCCAGGCCGTCGTCCGTCCATCCGGCAGGGTGACGGTCAGGCGGCCCCGGATTTCGTCGCCGCCGGCGTCCGCCTCGGCCAGGGCGGCGGGCATGACCAGCAGGCCATGAAAGGCGTCCTGCGGCACCGCCAGCGGATGGGTGCCCACCACCCGCGTCGGTACGTCCCGCACGGCGGCGTGATAGGCCAGCAGCGGCGCGTCCGCGCCCGCCACCGCCAGGGTGACGCCGGGGTGGGCGCGGGCGAGCGCCTCCAGCCAGTGTCCGGCGGCCTCGGCCATCCGCTGGCGGGCCACCGGATCAAAGCCCGCGGGAACCACCCAGCCCTCGGCCCGCAGGGTCTGGGGGCCGATCAGCAGGGCCGCCGAGACGGCCACGTTCGCGGCCAGGGCCGCCGCCGTCCAGCCCATCTGTCCGCGCACCAGCAACCAGCCGCAGACCATCACCAGCGCCGCCGGCACGGCCGCGCCCGTCAGCATCGCGCCATCGTCGCGCACCAGCGTCAGCGCCAGGGTGACCGCCAGGACCGGGGCCGAGAACAGCAGCAGCAGCCGCACGCGGTAGTCGCTCCAGGCGCCGGACCGCAGCAGGGCGGGCATGCGGATCAGAAGCCAGATCAGCACCGCCGCGAGCACCGGCCCGGCCAGCAGGATGCCGATGCCGATGGTCGAGGCCAGGTTCCACGGATCGTCGATCGGGCTGGTCACGGCGGCGAGCAGGCGCTCGGCAGCCGCCCAGTCATCGGCCGCCGCGCGCAGCAATTCCGGCAGCAGGCAGGCCAGGCCCACCAGGATCGCCACATAGGGTCCGGGCCGGCGCCACACGCCGGCATGCTCGGGCGAGGTCGCCAGGTACAGCAGGGCCAGGGGCACGAACAGCGCCATGACCGGATGCACCAGCAGGCCAAGGCCCACGCTGGCGCCCAGAACCCCCCACTCCCACAGGCCGCGGGTCACGTGGGTGCGGGCGAGCGCGAGCAGGGCCAGCGTCCACAGCGGCATCATCAGCGCGATGGGCCCCACCACCAGGCCGCCCTGCATGACCAGCGGCAGGGTGCCATAGAGCACGGCGCACCAGAACCCCGTGACGGTGTCGAACAGGCGCACCCCCAGCCGATAGACAAACCACATGGCGATGCCGTGGGCCACCGGCCCCCACAGGCGCAGGCACGGGGCGTCGGCGCCGCAGGTCTCGGACAACAGGCCCAGCAGCCAGGGCAGGGCCGGGCCCGTTTCGGGCCAGAGCGGTCGGTTCGTCTGCCCCAGAAGCCAGAAGTCGGCCTCGCCCGGCATCACCGGCAGGGCCAGCTCACTGGACAGCAGGACCAGCCGCGCGGCGGTGATGGCGAACACCAGGACGGCAACGCCCCAGGGGCCGCAGATGGCTGCGACAGCCCTGGCCAGAATGGCCCTGGGCGTGGACACGGGGACGTCGTTCATCCGGGCTCCGTCGTCGGGGGGTGGGTCGGGGGACCGCGCGGCGCGCGGGACAGGGCCAGCCATGCGGTCCGACCCCGGCCGGCGCGGCCGCCTCAGCCGTCCTCCAGGTGGAACAGCAGGGCGGCGCCCAGCAGGGCGCTGACCAGCGCCGGCGCCCAGGCCGCCAGGGCGACCGGCAGGGTCTGGGACTGGCCGAGGGTATAAGTCACCTGGGAGAAAAAGTAGATGACGAATCCGGTCAGGGCGCAGCCGGTCACGCGGATCAGCCAGGCGCCCTGACGCTGGCGGGCGTTGAAGCCGAACACGGCGGCCAGCAGCACCATGGCGCACAGCAACGCCGGGGACGAGATCATGGCATGCCAGTGCATCCGGTGCGCCTCGGCCGAGAACCCGGCGGACTCGAAGAATGCGATGAAGTCGGGCAGGTCCCAAAACGACATGGATTCCGGCGCCGCGAACCGCTCCTGGATCTTGGGCAGGGACAGGTTCGTTTCCACCGACAGCATCTCGTAGCGTTCCGGCGGGCGCCCCGGGACCGAGACCATCGCCCCGGTCAGCAGGAATCGGTTGCCTGCAAGGCGCGCCTGCTCCGCGTCGGCCCGCCAGGTCGGCAGGTCGTCCGGCCCCATTTCGAGCACCATGACATCCGACAGGAACAGCACCCGGTTTTCCTGCCGAGCGTCGCGGGCATGGACGATGGTGAACCCGTCGTCCGTGGACTCGCGCAGCCACATGCCGCCCTGGGACAGCGAAAACGGGTTGTCTCCGCCGATTCCGATCTCGTGGGCCTTGCGCTCGAACTGGGTGAACAGGGCGGCGGCGATGGGGTTGCCGGCGGCCACATTGATCGCGCCCAGCACCATGGACAGCACCACGAGCGGGACCAGCACCTGCCAGACCGACACCCCGGCGGCCCGAATGACGACCAGCTCGCTGGAGCGGGCGAGGCGCCAGAACGCGATCATGGCCGCCGCCAGGAAGGCGAACGGCAACCCGGTCTGCAACACCAGAGGCAGGCGCAGGAGGCCCATGGAGACGACCATGCCGAGGGTCGCCTCCTCGACCTTGGCGGTCTGGCGCAGCAGTTCGATGACGTCGAACAGCAGGATCAACCCGGCCGTGACCAGCAGGGTGCCCAGCAGGGCCACCAGGAAATGGCGCGAGACGTATCGGATCAGGGTCGGGTGCAAACCGGGCCTTCCAGGCTGCGACGAAGCCGGGTCGCGATGGCCGCGACCGTGGCGCTTCGTCTTCATACACGCCGACGGGTGGGCTTGCCAACGCCGTCGCGCGGGCTTCCAGGGCGACGGGCACAGGTTAACGGCATCGCTCTTCCAGGTCTTTGCAACGGGTCGGAGATCTGCGCTGGAGGTCCTTCAGCCGCTTCGCGGCTTCAGGATGACATCCTATAATTTTAATGAGTCATCCCGCGTGAGCGTAGCGAGACGAGGGATCTCGAGAGGCCCGCTCCGACCGCGCGGAACGTGCCGTCACGTGAACCTGAATCCGTTGCCCAGCGCGGGCTCCCCCCCCCCGTCGGGCGAGGGGGTTTCGGGCGTCCGCCGGGAGGGTTACAGTGAAACGATGCGGTTCTCGGGTCGGAGAGCCGTCTGGAGAGGGGCCGAAGGCAGATGATCGCCACGAAGGATGTACCGAACGCCGACGATATCGACCGCGAGATCGAGGCCGAATTCCGCGAGGATGTCCGCCAGACCATCGACACGGTGGACGTGATCGCCAGCAATGTGCGCTCCGGCGCCACCGAGCCGGAGGCCGCCGTCGTGGGCCTGCGCGCGGCGGTGCGCTCGCTCAACGCACAGGCCCCCTCCGGGGTGCTGCCCAACGTGCGTCTGGTGCTGCGCCGGATGGACGAATACGTCGGGCCGCTCAACACTCTGGATGAACAGACCCTGTCTGACATCGAGTCCTTCGCCGGCCGGCTCGAAGATGCGCTGGAGGGGCGTCTTGAGGGGTCGGACGCGGCCGCCCGGGTGGTCCGCGAACTGCCGATCAAGCGGACGTTCGACATTGACTTCGAAGTGGTGGTTCCGCGCCCGATCGAGGTCCTTCTGGTGCTGCGTGATCGTGCCGGGGCGCATCTGGTGGAGCGTGAACTGGCCGCCTGCGGACTGCACAGCACCTGCGTGAAGATTCCCTTCGACGCCTTCGAGCAGGTGTTTCGCGTGCGCCCGGATCTCATCATCGCGGGGCAGGAGATCGGCGAGATGACCGGCGTCGATCTGGCCTGCGCCTTCGCCGCCATGCCGCCGACGCGGGACATCCCGTTCGCGCTGCTGACGAGCTACGAATGGGGGCATCCGGCGTTGCGCGACCTGCCGCCGCGCGCCGGGCTGCTGAAGAAGGGACCCAGCTTCGGCGACGATCTGGCCCAGGCGCTGTCCCGCTTCGGCCTGACCTGACAGCGGCGGGAAGCGCGCCATCAAGGGGGTGTCGCTCCCCATCGGGCGAACCCCCCTCAATTCTCTAAGGACTCATGTGCCGAATTGCCGAATACCGGCCGCAGTGGTGACGAACACTGGCTTTAAAAGCAATCTACAAGGTCTATTGGTTGTATCAAGCGGGTCATGCCAAGCTGACACATTGTCTTTTGTCGGGGATTGCCGCACACTGACGAATACCAAAGGCGGGAGCCGTGTCTTCCCCCCGCCGATCGGCATCCGCCCTCTCCCCCATCCGACTGTGCCCGGGCGTATCCTGGGGCGGGTCGGATCGGGGAGAGGGCCCGCCAACGACCCCAACGGTCATCGACTGAGGCCGGGAAAACACGAGGGACACGAGAGGGCAATCGGCAATCGGTGATCGGCTTATGGCGAGTATGCCCCTTTTTGGCGACGATGAATTGTTTGCGTTCGTTGACGACGACGTCGAGAGCCCCTGCGAAACGGTGACGCCCTGGCGGGTCCTCGTGGTGGATGACGAGGCCGATGTTCACGAGGCGACACGACTGGCCCTGCGGGATCTGCCCATCGAAGGGCGGCTGGTTCGTCTGTTTCACGCCCATTCGGCCGAGGAGGCCTTCCAGACCCTGATCCGCGAGCCCGACATCGCGGTCGTGCTGCTTGATGTGGTCATGGAGACGGATGACGCCGGCCTACGGTTGGTGCGCCGCATCCGCGAAGACCTGGGCAACGGCACGGTCCGGATCGTGCTGCGGACCGGCCAGCCCGGCTACGCGCCGGAAATCGACACCATCCGCACGTTCGACATCAACGATTACAAGACCAAGTCCGAACTGACGCGGACCCGGCTCTATACCACCCTGGCCGTCGCGATCCGGTCCTATTGGCAGATCCATCAGTTGGAGATGAGCCGAAAGGGCCTGGAACTGATTCTCGCCGCCAGCACGGGTCTGGCGAAGCTGCGGGCCGTCCGGCTCTACGCCGAGGGGGTGGTCACGCAACTCTGCGCCCTGCTGGGGATCGAGCCGGAGGGGCTGGTCTGCGCCGGAACCGTTGTGGACGGCGAAGAGGCCCGGGTGATTGCCGCCGCCGGGCGATATCGGGATCTGATCGACTGCCCGCTGGATGATCTGCCGGAGCGCGACCTGCGACAGGTCCTGCGCACGTGCCTGGACAGCCGTGCGCATCTGACGGCCGGTCCCATGTGCTTCTACTTCAGCGTCGGCGAGACCGCGGGCATCGCCGCCTACGTTGATGCCGACGGCGAGCCGGACGAGGTCAACCGGAGCCTTCTGGAAATCTTCTGCGCCAATGTCTCGGTCGGGTTCCAGAATGTGTTCCTGCAGCAGCGCCTCTATGACTACGCCTACATGGACCCGCTGCTCCAGATGCCGAACCGCAAGGGGTTCATCGAGATCGTGGACGGGCAGGTCAACGGCGACGACACCGTGCTGGCGCTGGTGGACCTGGACGACTTCGCCGAGATGAACACGGTGCTCGATCATCACTTCGGCGACCGGGTGCTGGAGGCCGTGGCCACACGCCTGAGCGAGGTGTTCACCGCGCCGGCGGTCCTGGGCCGGGTGGGCGGTGATACCTTCGGGGTGCTGGGACCCGCCGCGTTGGTGACCACAGGCGGGATCGAGTCCGTGTTCGCGCTGCCCTTCGACCTGGACGGCGAAGTGCTTCGGGTCTCGGCGACGGCCAGCGTCATCCGGGTCGGTCGGCAGGCGCCGGCCAATGCGGACGTGCTGCGCAACGCCAGCATCGCCCTCAAGCAGGCGAAGGTTCTGAAACGGGGACGGGCCACGTTCTTTTCGGAGGACCTCAGCCTTGCGGCGCGCGAGCGCATCCGCATGCTGACGGAACTGCGGGCCGCCTTTTCCGCCGAACGTCTGTTCCTGGCCTATCAGCCCCAGGTCGATCTCAAGACCGGCCGCGTGCTGGGGGCGGAAGCTCTGCTGCGATGGAAAACGGAAGACGGTCGGTCCATTCCGCCGGATCAGTTCATCCCCCTGGCCGAGCAGTCCGGGTTGACGGTGCCCATCGGCGAATGGGTGCTGCGCACGGCGGGGCGCCAGTTGAAGCATCTGGCCGACAGGGGGTACGACCGCTTCCGCATGGCCATCAATGTCTCGCACACGCAGTTCCGGGAGCCCGGGTTCGTGCCGGCCCTGGGGCGCGCCTTGCGGGACTGCGCCATTTCCCCCCAACAACTGGAATTGGAACTGACGGAGTCCGTCGCCATCGGTCACATCGACTCGACGGCCGCCAAGATTCAGGAGATCCGCAGCATGGGGATCACCGTGGCCATGGACGATTTCGGCACCGGCTATTCCTCGCTCAGCGTGCTCAAGCAGCTCAACGTGGACCGGCTGAAGGTGGATCGCAGCTTCGTTCAGGAGATTACCGAACGCGGGGATGCGACCGGCATCGCCGAGCTGGTGATTTCGCTCGGCCACCAGTTGAACCTCGTCACCATCGCGGAGGGCGTCGAGGCCGAAGAGCAGCGCCGGCAGTTGCTGCGGATGGGATGCCAGGAGGGGCAGGGATTCCTCTTCGGCCGGCCCATGCCTGCGGCGGACTTCGAGCGTTGGCTGGCCGGCCAGGGGTGACGGCCGGATCGGGGCGGCCGGCGCGGTCGCCCGGCCGCAGGCCGCACCGGAAGACCCCGCCGCGAAGGAGCGCCCCGTGACTCAGCTCGATCAGGCCCCGCCGGGTGACGAGACGCTGATGTTCTGGATCGGGTCGGACGGCCGCATTCTCGGCGTGTCCGATGCCGTCTGTGAGTTTTTGGGGTATCGGCGGGAGGACCTGCTCGCCTTCTTCATCTGGGACATCAACCGCGATTTTTCGGCGAAGCAGTGGCCCGCGCACTGGGACTCGCTCCGCCAGGCGCGACAGATCCGGTTTCAGGCCCGGCATTTCGCGCGCGACGGGTCGCCGCGGGAGATCGAGGTCGTGTCCCATTATGTGGACATCGGCGACCGCCCCCACATCTGCGCCACCGTCTCCCCCCTCACCGAGGCGCAACGGGCCGTCGGGACCTGGCGGGAGAACGAGGCGTGGTTGGCCCTGGCGCTCGATGTGTCGGGGCAGGCGCCCTTCGAGATTGATCTGGTCTCCGAGATGGCCCGGCTGAGTCCCGCTCACGAAGCGCTTTTCGGGCGGGAGCCCACGGAGCACCTGGTCTCACGCGACGTGTGGCAGGCCTGGGCGCATCCCGACGACCAAGCCCGGGTCGCGGCCCTTTACGAGGCCTGTGTTGAGGGCCGGCGCGAAGACATGACGGCGGAGTTCCGGATGCGGCACGCGGCCGGCCACTGGATCTGGGTCCGGACCGCCGCGCGGGTGGTTCAGTGCGACGAGTTCGGGCGGCCCACCCGAATGCTCGGCACGCACATGGACATCACGGAGAGCAAGCGGGTCGAGGAGGCGCTGAAGCTCACCCAACTGTCCAACGACCGGGCTTCGATTGGGATCACCTGGCACGATCACGAGGGCCGATTGGTCTATGCCAACGATGAAGCCTGTCGGTCGCTGGGATACCAAAGGGAAGAATTGCTTGGCTGCACCGTCGATACATTCAACCCGGATTATCCCATAGAGAAAGTGGCAGAGCTATGGGACTGGTTGAGGAAAGAGGGTGTTGGGGTCATTGAAACGAGGCACAAAAGGAAGAATGGTGAGTCCTTTCCGGTTGAGGTGATAGCGAATTATATAGCCGTCGGAGACAAGGAGTTTGCGCTAACTTTTATCCGGGACATTTCTAACCGTAAGAAATCGGAACAGACCATCCGGGCCTCGGAAGCGTTCCTGGACAGCATCATCTCGCAAAGCCCGTTGCCGCTCGTGATTTTCGACAGATCGGGGGCCGTGGTCCGGGCCAACCGGGCCGCGTTCGAGCTCTTCCGGGTCACAGGGGCCACCGACGCCTTGAACGGGTACAATCTGTTCGAGGACGACCGGCTGCGCGACGGGGACAGCCGGACCCAGTTCCAGCGGGTCCTGTCGGAGGGTTTGACGGTTCGCCTCCAGATTCAGTTCGAGTTGCGGCAGTCGCCCGGGGGGGCGGTGTTGCATCTGGATACGACCGCCTTCCCGCTGCGCAACGCGGAGGGCGAGATCACACACCTCGCGCTCACTTTCCTGGACATCACGGATCTCAAGGCGGCCGAGGCCCGGTTGCGGTTCCACCTGGAGTCCGAACAGGCGCTCGCCGATATCTCGGCGCTGATGCTCAAGCCGGGGTGGGACGACATCGACGACCGTGTGGACTGGATGCTGCGGCGCATTGGCGAGTTGACGCGCGCCGACCGCGCCTTCCTGTTCGATGTGTCCGCGGACGGCCGGACGGCCACCAATACGCATGAATGGTGCGGGCCCGGAACGGTGCCGCAGATCGGGGACCTCCAGCGATTGCAGACGGCGGACTACGCGCCGTTCTACGACCACATGCTGGCCGGACGGGCAATGTGCGTCCGGACGCATGACTCCGACTTCGATCTCCGGTTTAAGCCGGCGCTGCTGGAGCCCGGCCCCCATTCCCTGATCTGCATTCCCGTGATCGCCGGCGCCCGGTTGCTGGGGGTCCTGGGGCTGGACGCCGTCACGCGCCAGCGGCCGTGGTCGGAGATCGACATGCGGTTCCTGCGGCTGGCGGCGGAGATCCTCGCCCATACCTGGCAGCACCGCGAGTCTTATCGGGCCCAGCAGGAGCACGTCTGGTTCCTGGAAAGCCTGGACAGCCTGTCCCGCATTCTCACCCGGACGGAGCGCGACGAAAGCCTTCTGGCCGACCTGACACGGGAGGTCCGCACGATCTTCCGGGCCGACCGGGCCTATCTGCTGCATCCGTGTGACCCCGACGCCGCGGTCGTCGAGGTGACCGTAGAGGACTCCCTCGCGCCGTACGCCGGCCCGCCCGACGGTCCGCGCATGGTCCGGCCGAACGCAACGCTGCGGGCGGTGTTCCGGCAGGCCTTGGCCCGCACGGGGCCCGTCCTGACCGGCTTCGAGCCGGAGTCCGAGGACTTTCAGCAGTTCGGCACCCGCAGTCGCATGGCCATCGCCCTGCATCCACGGTCTCGCGAGGCGTGGCAACTGGGGTTGCACCAATGCGCATCCGAACGGGACTGGACCGCCGCCGAGCAGCGCCTGTTCCAGAGCATCGCCGAACGGATCGCGGATGCGCTCTCAGGCGCGCTTCTGCGCCGTCAGCTTATGGAAAGCGAGGGCCGCTATCGGGCCGTGTTCGACAACACCATCGACAGCGTCATTGTTCACGACGCGGATGGGCGCATCCTGACGGCCAACCAGGCCATGCTGGAGATGTATGATCTGGAGGACCATGACGTCCCGTCTCAGACGATCCCTGACCTTTGCGCGCCCGGGTTCAGTCCCGCCGAGTTCGCGCAAATCTGGGGCGATGTCATGGAAGGGCAGATCAAGCGCTTCGAGATCCAGGCCATGCGTCCGAAGTCCGGGTCCGTTTTTCCCGTCGAGGTGATGCTGCGCGCCATCCCCTACGGAGACCGGCAGGCCATCCTGGCCAACGTCCGCGATATCACCGACCGCGCCCGGGCCGAAGAGGCCCTGCGCCAGAGCGAGGAGCGGTTCGCCAAGGCGTTCCGGGCGAGCCCTGCACCGACCGCCATCGTCAGTCGGAATACGGCTCGGATCATTGACGTCAATGAGCGATGGCTCAGCGTGCACGGCTTCACCCGGGACGAGGTTGTGAACCGAACGTCCCGGGAGATCGGATTGTGGCCCGATCTTGAGGCGCGGACGCAGGCTCACGCGGTGATCGAGCGCACCGGGTCCTTGACCGATTTTCCGGTCCGGATCCGCAGCAAGTCAGGAGAAGTGCGTCACCAGCTTTGGTCGGCGGAGTCGGTGACCCTCAGCGGAGAGCCGGTTCTCCTGTCGTATGTCCAGGACATTACGGAACGCACGAAGGCCGAAGAGGCGCTGCGGCAGAGCGAGGAGCGGTTCGCCAAGGCGTTTCGCGCCAACCCGGCGGCGATGCTGATTTCCAGAATCGATGACGGCCGCATCATCGACGCCAACGATCGCTGGCTGACCCTGTTCGAGACCACCCGCGAAGCATTGGTCGGGAAGACGACCCTCGACGTCGGCCTTTGGAAGCGGGCCGAGGACCGCTCGGAGACCATTGCGGGCCTGCGCGCGGAGGGCATGGTTCGGGACGTTCCGGTGGTCTTCTACACCCCTGCGGGCAAGCCTCGCGAAATCCTCTGGTCGGCGGAAACGATCTCCCTCGGGGACGAACGGGTCTTCCTGTCATCGATCCACGATCTGACCGAGCAGAAGCGCACGGAACGCGCCCTGCGAGAGAGTGAGGCCCGCCTGAGCGCCGCCGTCGAGAGCATCCCGTTCGACTTCTTCCTGCTCGATACGACGGGGCGGTACGTGTTGCAGAACTCCGCCTCCCGGGCGCGATGGGGCGACATCCTCGGCCAGATGGCGGCGGACACCACGGTTCACCGGGGCCAGGACATCCGGTGGGGGCCCCGGTTCGACGCGGTTCTGGGCGGGGCCGTGGCCGATGAGGAACTCCGGGTGACCTTGGATGGCGGCGAGCGGTTTTTCCGCAACGTGCTCGCGCCGGTCCTTGAGGACGGGGCCGTGCGGGGCATCGTGGAACTGACCATCGATGTGACCGCCCGCAAGCGGGCGGAAAGCGAACTGGAGACCTACCGCGAGCATCTCGAGGATCTGGTTTCGGAGCGAACCACTGCCCTGCAGCAGGCCATGAGCCAACTGATGCAGGCGGAGAAGCTGGCGTCGCTCGGAAACCTGGTCGCCGGGCTGGCCCACGAACTCAATACGCCCCTGGGCAACGCCCGCATGGTGGCGACCACGCTGGGCGAGCATTTCAGGGATCTGGCCGCCGGCATCGAAAGTGGCGCGCTGCGCCGCTCGCAGCTCATGTCCTTCCTGCAGACCGGCCGGGAGTCCGTTGACCTGTTGGAGCGCAACACGGTCCGGGCGGCGGACCTCATCAGCCATGTCAAGGAAGTGGCCATCGACCAGACCAGCGTGCGCCGCCGCGCCTTCAATCTGGCCCGGACGATCGAGGACGTGCTGTCCACCCTGCGGCCGACCCTCAAACGCACGGAGCACCGGATCGAGACCGATGTGCCGGCCGACCTGGACCTGGACAGCTATCCGGGGCCGCTGGAACAGATCGTCGCCAATCTGGTGTCCAACGCCCTGGCCCATGCCTTCACGGACATGGCGCGGGGCCTGATCCGGATCACGGCGCGCGCGGTCGGCCCCGATGCCGTCCGGCTGGTGTTTTCCGACGACGGGGTCGGCATTCCGCCGGACATCCGGGCGCGCATCTTCGATCCGTTCTTCACGACCCGGCTGGGGCAGGGCGGCAGCGGCCTGGGGCTCTACATCGTCTACAGTCTGGTGACCGGCGCGCTCGGCGGCCAGATCGAGGTGGAGAGCGACCCGGGGCAGGCGGGCACGACCTTCACGCTGACCCTGCCCCGGCGCGCGCCCGATCGGCAGGCCGATGCCCGGGCGGAGTGACCCTCCAGTTTCGGGCGGGGGCTCATACCGGCCGACGGAACGGGTCATCCTTTTCGACGGCCGGCGGCCTCGGTGCCGCATCGCGGCGCCGTTCCAAAGATGGCCGCCCTTGGGCGGCCGGGGCGGTGGCGGCGATGATCGGGACGAGCCCGGGTCATCGCCGATCAGGATCAGCGTCCATCCAGGTGACCCATCCAGGCGCCCCCATCCAGGTGCACGACAACGCGCCATACTGCCTCGGCCAGTCACATCGGTGTTCCGGCGCGGGACGCGAAGCGCAGCCCCAATCGGCCTGCCAGTTCCTCCGCCAGAGGATTCGGGTAGCCCCTGATGTCAGCCATTGTTCGAACCCTCATGGTCCCGGAACCGGACCGTTAAGCCGCGCAAGCGATAATATGTTTCGTCCATAAGCTCAACTTTGTCGCCATTCGGAAAGTATTTGTCATAAATAACGGTGCGAAAATCCGCTATGTCGCACCCATTCGGAAGAAATTCCTTTTTTACATACTCAAGCGTGAATTCGACGGCAGTCACAATGCCATAAGAGGCTGGATAAATATCATCGTATATACGCCAGTACTTGTAGACAAGATCGCATAATATTTGTACTGTACATTGCAGAAGAGCGCTATCTCTAATTTTTTTACATGGATCAAACGCCCTTATTCTAACAACATGCCCATGTTTTTTTCTAGATTATTTTCTGTATTCTTTCTTTTCAGATGGTGTCATATTAAACATTTTTAGGCCTAAGGCTTATCCCTTTGCTTCCGGCGCGATCAACATATCGTAGGTGATGGGCCCTTTGGTGGTGACGATGCCCAGTAGGGACCGAAAGGCTGCGTGCCGGGTGCGGCGGCGGTTGAAGCGGAAGACGAACTCATCGAGGTAGGCTTGCAGATGCTTGCG
>NZ_WIVE01000189.1 GCF_009601025.1 Roseospira navarrensis
CCCCAGGCGACCCCCAACATACACCCGACGCGGGGTGGAGCAGTCCGGTAGCTCGTCAGGCTCATAACCTGAAGGTCAGAGGTTCAAATCCTCTCCCCGCAACCATAAAAAAGCCCGCTAGGTCAACCGCCTAGCGGGCTTTTTTATGCGCCCGAACCCACCCAGGTCCCCGCCCAGCTACCAAATAGCTACCAAACGAAAGCGAAATTCCAGCGGCGAGAGCGTACCCGACCGGGCGGACTGGATCGCAAGCCTGCGTCTCACTACGCGCTTGGATCAAAGGAGGAGGCAATCCTCTACGTCCTCACCACCCTGGAAACCTGGACTGTGACGAGGTAACCGGTATGGCACACGGTCAGAATTCGGGGATATATCCAGATTTTTCGATACATATCGGGATTTA
>NZ_WIVE01000190.1 GCF_009601025.1 Roseospira navarrensis
CCCGAACCGCGCCTTGCAGGCCCATGTCCCGCATCAGGCGTTCCACCGTGCAGCGGGCCACCTCAAGGCCTTCGCGCTTCAACTGGCGCCAGACCTTGTCGGCGCCGGAGACGCCGAAGTTCTCGCCCCAGACGCGCCGGATCTCGACGCGCAAGGCCGCATCCCGCTGAGCACGCGCCGACGCCAGCGAAGGGTCGCGGCGCTGGGCCACATGGGCGTGATCCGTCGACGGAGCGATCGGCAACAGCCGGCAGATCGGCTCGACCCCGTGGACGTCCCCCCGTGGACGTCCCCCCGTGGACGTCCCGATGATCGTCAATAAACCCGATCATCGCTTGAACCGGCGGTCGAGCTCCGCCTGGGCAAAATACGCGCTGGCCTTGCGCAGGATCTCGTTG
>NZ_WIVE01000191.1 GCF_009601025.1 Roseospira navarrensis
GTTCACTCTATGTTCTGCGCCATTTCGGGCCACCTGTCACCACATGATGCGGTCCCGGACTCAAAGGGATAAGCCTTATCGGAAATATGGCGATACGCGAAGCGCATCCCCTTTTTCTAATGTATATATTGTGTTTTTGCGACATATCTCAAAGTTGTATTTGAGGTTTTTAGGTTTTTTAAGACAATCAAAAAATCCTTTACGCAAATTGCATGCGAGCTTTTATTATTTCATTCTATCTTAAATGGCACTATTTATTTGATTGATGAAACATTTGTCCCATATACATTGGCTCAAATAGCGTTCGCTATGCATTCCCGGATTTGGTATCATGAAGGATACCGAACGCGGGAGGCGGGCATGGATCGGGACACGTT
>NZ_WIVE01000192.1 GCF_009601025.1 Roseospira navarrensis
TCGACCACCATCGCCTCGTCGCGGGAGGCGCCCCACATGATGGCCGTGGCCAGACGTGGAAAGTCCTGGAAAATCTGGGTCATTCTTTGTTGAGACACTTCGCTGATGACGGCGTCGGTCAGGCTCTCGAAAGAATGATCGGACGTGCGCAATAAAATGCTGCGCAATCCCATGAAATCACCGGGAAGCGGGAAGCCGATGATCTGCCGGCCACCGTCGGGCACGATTTTATAGCTGTTGGCCCAGCCCTCAAGAAGCAGCCATGCAGCATGGTTCTTCTGCCCCTCGTATACGATTTCCGTTTGCGGCGCCACGCTGCGACGGGTGGATTCCAGGTCGGCAACGCACCGCAGTTCGTCCGGCGC
>NZ_WIVE01000193.1 GCF_009601025.1 Roseospira navarrensis
TCGACCACCATCGCCTCGTCGCGGGAGGCGCCCCACATGATGGCCGTGGCCAGACGTGGAAAGTCCTGGAAAATCTGCGTCATTCTTTGCTGAGACACTTCGCTGATGACGGCGTCGGTCAGGCTCTCGAAAGAATGATCGGACGTGCGCAACAAGATACTGCGCAATCCCATGAAATCACCGGGAAGCGGAAAGCCGATGATCTGCCGGCCGCCGTCGGGCACGATTTTATAGCTGTTGGCCCAGCCCTCAAGAAGCAGCCATGCGGCATGGTTCTTCTGCCCCTCATATACGATTTCCGTTTGCGGCGCCACGCTGCGACGGGTGGATTCCAGGTCGGCAACGCACCGCAGTTCGTCCGGCGC
>NZ_WIVE01000194.1 GCF_009601025.1 Roseospira navarrensis
CGCAAGCATCTGCAAGCCTACCTCGATGAGTTCGTCTTCCGCTTCAACCGCCGCCGCACCCGGCACGCAGCCTTTCGGTCCCTACTGGGCATCGTCACCACCAAAGGGCCCATCACCTACGATATGTTGATCGCGCCGGAAGCAAAGGGATAAGCCTTAATATTTTTTCAACCGGAATCCAATTCGCTGAAATCCGAAAAAACTCATTTCTTAAACTAGCAGGGGCCAGATTTGGATCATTTAAAAGTTTAGGCTCAAATAGCGTTCGCTATGCATTCCCGGATTTGGTATCATGAAGGATACCGAACGCGGGAGGCGGGCATGGATCGGGACACGTT
>NZ_WIVE01000019.1 GCF_009601025.1 Roseospira navarrensis
CATCAAGTTGGGTGTCATCGACCAAGCCAACCGAAAACTCCGACGCTTTGCGCCGCCCCGGCCGGGGCGGCGCAAAGCCGAACAAACACAGAACACCGTTACCCATGTTGCCGGTCAATAGTGTTACCCATGTTCCCGGTTGCTCAGCTCGAAGCGCGACGACAGAGGAACTCTTTCCGGTCCCGCGGAAATCCGTGATGAACCAAAAACAAGGGCGCCGTGATCCGCCCCGTCAAACAGCAAACGGCGGAGACGCATCGCGCGCCTCCGCCGCATCAGGACGGGTGCTGTCGCAGCCGGTCGTCAGTGCATCGCGCCATCAGGCTGGCGGGTCTGGTCCGTCAGCGCCAATCCGGCGCGCGTTCTGGCGTCGAAGATCTGCAGCGCGCTGCGCGACGTCGCCGCCAGCGCGGAGTCGCCGTTGGCCTCCGCGTTGTGGACACACCGTTGCAGCATGTCGTGCACCTTTTCGGTGCCATGCGGCCCCGCCAGCGTCATTTCGGTCCAGGCGCTGGCAACAATCGGCAGCATGTCGAAGCACTTGGCGATCACCTGAACATGCGGTGTGTCAGCGGACGAGAGGTTTGGGTCCATCATCACCATGGTTCACCTCCTGGAGGGTTCATTGCCCCAAAAAACGGGGCCCCCTCCCCGCGATATTCAGACATCAGTGGGCATCCACAGAATGGCAGAAGACTACACAAAAATCAAGGAAATGCCCGATTATGCCCATCGGATTTCGCGCTCTCGCTGTTGGATCCAAAAGGCCCAATACCGCACCCGCAGGATAGATTTTCCATCGTTGGGATGATGTGGAGATCGTTCGAACCAGGCGCGGACCGTGCTCAGAAGCCGGCCGGCCTGACCTCGATCCGCAGGCGCGGGCCAGACCCGGTCGCCGGCCCGAAGGGGCCCACCTCGCCCCGCTCCAGACGCCCCAGCATGTCCGCCGCCTGATCCACGCCGTCCGCCCGCGCGGCGGTCAGCCACGCCCGCGCCGCGTCGGGGTCGGCGGGCGTGCCCCGGCCTTCCGCCACGAACGCGCCGACCTTGTAGGTGGCCCAGGCGTTCCCGGCCCGCGCCCCCTGGTGATACAGCGCCAGGGCGCGGGCGTCGTCGCGCGGCACGCCCAGGCCGCGCTCGTGCAGGCTGGCCAGGGCCCCCGGGGCGGCGTCCACGCCCTCGGCCAGGGCGCGCTCGTACCAGGCCCGCGCGACGGCCGGGTCCCCGGGCTGGCCGGCGGCCCCGCGCTCGGCCGCGCGACCGGCTTCGACCAGCGCCCAGGCGTGGCCCTCTGCCGCCGCGCGCTCGAAGTGGGCGAAGGCCTGACGGATCGCCTCCGGCCCCTGGCCGTCGCGGATCAGGGCCTTCGCGAGCGCCGTGTGCCCCTGAGCCACCCCACGCGCGGCGGCCTCGCGGAACCAGTGCCACGCGGCTTGGCGATCCTGCGCGATACCGGGCACGCCCGTATCGTACAGCCGCCCCAGCTCCAGCGCCGCCCAGGCGTGGCCGGCCGCCGCCGCGTCGTGGAACAGCGCCAGCGCGGCGCGGGCGTCGGCAGGGCCGCCCTGTCCCCTCAGCACCATGCGGGCGAGGTCGTTCGTGGCCTGTGCGGCCGCCACCCGGCCGCCGGTCCGCCGCACGTGCTCGAACCAGCGACGGGCCAGCGCCGGGTCGGGCGGCAGTGTCCCGCCCGCGCCGTCCCGCGCCACCCGGGCAAGCTGAAGCGCCGCCGGGTCATGGTCCGCCGCCACGCCCGCCAACAGCGCCACCGCCTGTCGGGCGGACGCGGAGTCGCCTCGGTCCAGCAGAATCCGCGCCGCCTCCACCGCCGCATGGGCGTGGCCCTGCCCGGCCGCCTCCAGGAACCACGAAAGGGCAGCGTCGGGGCGGCCCTGGTCCTCCAGCAGCACGCCCACATAGCGGGTGGCCTCGCCGTTGCCGGCCGCCGCCGCCGTGCGAAGATGAGACAGGGCCGCCGCCGGATCGGGCGCAACGCCGGGCGCGCCCTCGGCCAGCAGCTTGCCCAGCGCCACGTGGGCCCGCACGCGCCCGTCCTCGGTCGCGGCTCGCTCCAGAAGGCGGCGGGCACGCGGCGGATCGAAGGGCAACGGATCGTCCGCGTCAAGCAGCGCCCGGGCGAGATCGACCCGCACGTGCCCCGGCCCCGCCCGCTCGATGCGGTCCAGGAGCGCCCGCGCGGCCGCCGGGTCCGGTGCGATGCCGTCACCCAGCACATGACGGCGCGCCAGGGGCAACGCGGCGCGAAACTCACCGCCCTCCATGGCATCCGCGTAAAGCGCGACCGCCCGGGCCGGATCACGCGGGACATGCGTGCCCTCGGCCAGCACCGCCCCCAGCCGCCACGCCGCCACCGGGTCGTCGTCCGCGACCGCCTCACGGAGCAGGGACAGGCCCTCGACCCGCGCCGACCAGGCCGCCGGGTCCTGGCGCCCCCCGGCCCGGTTCAGCAGCAGCACGCCCAGGTCCGCTCGCGCCCGCCCCATATCGGCGGCCACGGCCCGGCGCAGGAAAGGCTCGGCCGCCGCCGGGTCCGGATCCAGACCGCCCCAGCCGTGCAGCAGCGAGGCCCCCACGTAATGCAGCGCGGGCGCGAAGCCGCCCTGCGCCGCCTCCCGCGCATAGGTCAGCGCAGCCGCCTGATCGCGCGGCCCCAGGGCCTCCGACCCATACAGGTGCGCAAGCTGATACCACGCCTTGGCATGGCCCGCCTCGGCGGCGCGCGCCCAGGCGCCCAGGGCCGCGTGAGGGTCGCCTTCCAGCTTGCGGCGGGCCCCCTCGGTGTAGTGATGACCGGCCAGACCGCGGGCCCAGAAGCCGTCGGGGGCTCCCGACGCACAGCCCCCCAGAGTCCCCGCCATCAGGCCGGCGGCGCACAGCACCGAGAAAAGACGGAACCGGACCATCCGCGCCCCCCGGGTCCGAAAAATGATTGCGTGTTCAATTGGGGTACAATCAATATATCCTGAATAACACGGACTGCGGGACTGGGCCAGCACGGGACGGCAATGACGGGAGCAGCGGGGGCCATCCACCGGCCGGACAACGCGGCCGGGACCGACCCGGAGGCCGAAGCCGCCGCCCTGATCGCACGTCTGCCGGCGGACCTGCGCGCGCCCATCTTCCTGCCCACGGAGCGTGTGGACCCCGCCGCCCGCGCCGCCGGCCTGCGCCGCGTGGTGTCCCTGTACGAAGGCCGCTGGCAGGCCGAACACCGGCCGCGTCTCGCCGCGTTGCGTGACCGCCACCGGGGCGACCGCCACCAGGGCGGGCGGGTCTTCGTGCTGGGCAACGGCCCCAGCCTGGGCCGGATCGACCTGGACGCCCTGGCCGGACAGGTGACCATCGGGGTCAACGGGCTGTTCCTGGCCTTCCCCAAGACCCGCTTCCGGCCGACGTATTATCTGGTCGAGGATCATCTGGTCGCCGAGGATCGGGCCGCCGCCCTGAACACCCTGCCGGCCGGGATCACGCGCCTGTTTCCGCTCACTCTGGCCTATTGTCTGGACGAGGGGCCGGACGTGCTGTGGTTCGACCACCGGCCCCGGCCCGGCTGGCCGGACCGCTTCGATGTCTCGCTGGACGCGCTGGCGCGCACCTATGCCGGCTGCACGGTCGCCTTCACGGCCATCCAGCTCGCCGTGTTCCTGGGGGCGCGCGAAATCGTGCTGCTGGGCATCGACCTGGACTACGCCCTGCCCGCCGACGTGCAGCGCACGGGCGGCGACCAGGGGCCGGGCGTGCTGGACATGGCCAGCGACGACCCCAACCACTTCCACCCGGACTATTTCGGCAAGGGGAACCGCTGGCACGATCCCCAGGTGGAGAACATGGCCTGCGCCTTCGCCACCGCGCGCGACGTGCTGGGCGGCATGGGGGTGCGGCTGGTCAACGCGACCCCCGGCGGACGGCTGAATCTGGTGCCCCGCATCCCCCTCGACCGTGTGCTGGCGGATGACACCGCCCCGGCTCCGCGCCTGCTGGTGCTCGACCTCACGCCGATCGGCAGCCTGTCCGCCACCGGGCAGGTCAAGGCCGCCCTGCTGGCCCCCTGGGCGGGCGGACGCCGCCTGGCGATCACGCCGGACGCGACGCCGGACCGCTTCACCGTCCACCATCCGGACGGCACGGTGGAGGCGGACCTTGATGCCCCGACGGCCGCCGCGCGCGCCCGCGCCTTCGCGCCCGAGGCCGTGTCCTACCGCCCGCAGCCCACGCGGGGGCACCTGCACCCGCTGGCCCTGGACCTGATCGAGGGCCTCAACGCGCCCCTGGTGCTGCACCTGATGGACGACTGGCCGGCGCTGCTCGCCCGCACCCAGCCCCTGGCGGCGCAGGTCTGGGCGGAGGATCTCGGTTGGTTGGCCCGCCGCGCGGCGGTGCGCCTGGCCATCGGCGCGTCGATGGCGGCGGCGTTCCGCGACCGCTACGGCGGCGGGGCGTGGCACGCGCTCGCCAACGGCATCGCCCCGGAGGACTGGCCGCCGCGCGAAACGCCCCCCGGCGCGGGTGTGCACGCGGGCAGGCCGCTCGACCTGCTCTATGTCGGGGCCCTGGCGGAGGACATGAACCGGGCCGCCGTCGTCGATGTGGCGGACGCGGTCGATGCCCTGAACCGGGCCGCCGGCCGCCTGCTGGTGCGCTTCGCGGTCCGTGTCCTACCGCCCTGGATCGCGCCCGCGCGGGCCTTGGCGGCGGACCGTATGGGGGTGGCTGCGACCCGGGCGGAGGGAGAGGACCCGTCCCCCTACCGCGCCCGGCTGCGGGCGGCGGACGTGGTCCTGATCGCTTATGGCTTTGACGAGGACAGCCGCGCCCACACCCGCCATTCCCTGGCCAACACCCTGCCGGAGGCGCTGGCGTCGGGCGCGGCCGTCCTGGGCTACGGCCCGCCGGATCAGGCGACCATCGCCGCCCTCGCGGGATCGGGAGCGGCCGCGATGGTCACCACGCGCGACGCGGACGCCCTGCGCGCGGCGCTGCGCCGGCTGGTGGAGACTCCGGACGAAGTGGCCCGCATGGGCGCCGCCGGCCGGGCGCTGGCCCTCTCGGACTACACCCTGGCCCCCCGACAGGCCGCTCTGATGACCTGGACGCGGCAGGCCGTGGCCGGGCACGCCCGGCGCGTGCTGTCCGGCGACCATCCCCGCACCGACGGCGCCCGCCTGGACGAGGCCGCGCTGCTGCTCGCCCTGGCCCGCTTCCAGACCACCGCGCCCGGCCGTCTGGTGGATGCGGGCGCGCACCGGGGCGGCTTTCTGGCGCCGTTCCGCGCCGCCGGCTGGCGGGTCCTGGCGGTCGAGCCCGAGCCCAGCAACCGGGCCGCCTTGCTGGACCGGGTGGGCGACGACGCCGGGGTGATCGTGGAGCCCTGCGCCCTGTCCGATGTGCCGGCCGCTAACGTGCCGCTCTACACCGCGCCCGAGAGCACGGGCGTGGCCACACTGGCCCCGTTCCTGGACAGCCACCGGGAGACGGCGCGGGTCCCGGCGGAGACCCTGACGGCCGTCCTGGACCGGCACGGGATCGAGGCCGTGGACGTGCTCAAGGTGGACGCCGAGGGCTGGGATGCGCACGTGCTGCTGGGCCTGGACTGGGCGCGCTGGCGCCCGCGCGTGGTCATGGTGGAGTTCGAGAACCGCAAGACCCTGCCGCTGGGCTGGTCCATGGGCGATCTGGTGGCGCTGCTGCAGGGCCGGGACTACCGGGTCTTCATCAGCGAGTGGCATCCCGTCGTGCGCTACGGCGCCCGGCACGACTGGCGGCGGCTGCTCCCCTGGCCGCCCGGCGATGCCGACCCCCTGCCGGAAGCGGACGGCTGGGGCAACCTGATCGCCGTCCATCCGGACGCCGGCCTGCCCGACGACGACGCCCTGGCGGGGATGGTGCGGGCTGCCCTGACGCTCGATCCCCGGCCCGAGGTCACGCAGGACCTGGACCCGCCGCCGCCCCCGGCAGAGGCGGCGCCGCCCGCACCCGAGGTCCCGCCGCCCGATCCCGTCTGGCGGCGCGGCCGAAGGCTGGCGGGCGAGATGGCCGGCGTCCTGGGCGGCTGGCGGACGCCGCTGGCCGTGGCTGTGGTGGCCGGCGCGGGCGCAGCACCCGCGCTGCCCCTGCCATGGTCGTTCCTGGTCGCGTCTGGCACCATGGCCGGCGCGCTGGGGTTCGTCGCCTATGGCCACGTACGCGGCCGCCGGATGGAACTGTTGGAGCGGCACGCCGACGCCCGCCGCCTGGAGGCGAAGTTCAAGCGGCACGTGGGCTGGCTGCGCGATGATCTGGCGGGCCTGGACGGCCGCCTGACGGAGAGCCTGGAGGCCGCCCGCACCGACCTTTTCGCCGCCCTGGACACCGCCCGCACCGCCGAGACCCACGCCCGCGAGGCGGCCGACCGTCACCTGGAAGCCGCCCTGTCCCGCCAGCAGGAGCGCCTGCGCTCCGCCTTGGTGGAGGCCCTGGCCGCCACCAACGACCGCATGGGCGAGGTGGAAGGCCGCCTTGCGGAAACCGAACGGGACACCGACGGTCTTGCGGACGCCCTGGACGACCGACTGAACACCCTCCGCGCCGAAATGGACCGCGCCGGGGCGGAGGCCGCGCGGGCGGCGGCGCGCGGTGACCGGGAGACCGCCGCCGCCCTGCGTGCGGCCCTGACCGAGCAGCGCCAGGATCTGACCGCCGGGCTGGCCGCGCTCCGCGCGCGGGTGGACGGGGCCGACCGGGATCTGGACCGGGCCGGCCTCGCGGGCATCGCCCGGGTGCGGCCGTTCTCCCGCACCGTCACGGATGCCGACCTGGACCGCCTGCGCGCGCACTGGCTGCCGGCCCTCGGCCTGCCGGACACGGATCCGCGCGCCCTCTCCGCTCTCGCCGAGCGGCTGCGCGGCCTGGAGAGCCGGACCGGCGCGCGGCTGGCCTGCAGCCTGCCCGCCGCCGTGCTGCGGGCGCTGGCGGCGCGGGCCAGCCCCGGCCCGGACCTGCGCGCCATCGAGGTGGGGGTGCTGTTCGGGCTCGGTCTGGCGGTCCTGGCCATGGGCGCGGAAGGACCGGGCCGCCGTCTGCGCCTGCTGGGGATCGACCCGCTGGACGGCGGCAGTTACGGCGCGCCGGACGATCCCGTGACGGGCGCGCGGGTCACCGAGGCCGCCGTTCGCGCCACCCTGTCGCATGCCGGGGTGCCCCGGCGGGCGTTGACCCTGATCCGCCGGCCCAGTGAACACCCGCTGGCGCTGGCCCGGACGCGCCGCTGGGCGGGACGAGGCGGCATCGGCCTGCTGGTCCTGGACGGCCGCCACGACCGCGCCGGCCTGTCCGACGACTGGCGCGCCTATGCACCCCTTTTGCGGCCGGGCGGGCTCGCCGTGATCGACGACGCGGACGCCGAGGCCTGGCCCGACGTGGCCCCGTTCGTCTGGGAGGACGCGGCGGCGACCCCCGGCTTCCGCCTGCTGGGCATCGACTGGCACACCGCCGTCCTGCGCCGGGAGTCCGGGGCATGAGCCGGCCCGTCGCCGCCATCGGACCGAACCCGGGGCAACGGCGGCTGGCCATCATCCTGCCGTCGCTGCTGTGCAATTACGACTGCCCGTATTGCCGCATCAAGAGCAAGACCCGCCAGCCCGGCGAACGCCCACTGACGGCGTGGCGGGACGCCCTGATCGGCATCGGCGCGCCGCTGGTCCACATCGCGGGCGGCGAACCCACGGTGCTGAAGGGGTTCGCGGACTTCGTGATGGGCTATCCGGCCTCGCTGCGCCTGACCACCAACCTGTGGCGCCCGCCCGAGCAGTGGCCGGCCGGTCTGTGGAGCCGGTTCGAGTATGTCACCCTCTCGTTCCACCCCGACCATGCGGACTTCGAGGGCTTCGCCGCCCGCGCCGCCGCCCTGGCCGGGCTGTTCCGCCGCCGCCCGTCCCTGCGCCCGCGCATCGCCTGCACCATCGTCGCCGATCCGCGCTGGATCGACGCCCTGCCGGACTGGATCGCCCGCCTGCGGGCGCTGGGCCTGGAGGCGCGCGGCCAGTTCCTCAACCGCCCGGCCGGGGACGCCGCGCCGACCTACACCGCCGACGATCTGGCCCGGCTGCGCGCGGCCGGCGTGTCCATGAGCAGCGACATCGCCGGCCAGGAGGCCCACGCCGCCAACGGCCCCAAGACCTGCGACGCCGGCATGGCCTATTGCCACATCGACCCCCTGGGCAACGCCCGGCGATGCTCGCGCGACCGCCTGTGGCTGGGCAATCTGTTTGACGGCTCGTTCGACTGGCTGGACGGCGCGCGGCGCTGCGACACCGCCTGCACCGAGGCGTGCGACCGCACGTTCGCGCGGTTCACCCCCCTGGAGGACGCGGAGGCGGTTGCATGACCGCGCGACCCTGGGTGCGGGTGGTGGTGGTGACGATGAACGAAGGCCCTCTTCTGGCGCGGTGCCTGGCGCATCTGTGCGCCCAGTCGGATCCGGGGTTCGAGGCCGTGGTGGTCGCCAACGGCAGCGATCCTGCCGTGCTGGACCCGGCGCTCCCGGACGATGCGCGCGTGCGCGTTCTGCGCCTGCCCGACAACATCGGCTTCGCGGCGGCGAACAATCGCGGCGCGGACTTCGGGCCGGATGACACGCCGCCCTTCCTCGCGCTGCTGAATCCCGATGCCTTCCCGGCGCCGGACTGGCTGGCGGAATTGCGCGCCGCCGCCGGGCGGCATCCGGAGGCGGCCGCCTTCGCCAGCCTGCAACGGGACGCCGCCGATCCCTCGGTGTGCGACGGCCTGGGCGACGAGATGGCGCCGGTCGGGCTGGTCTGGCGCGGCGGGATATGGGAGCCCGTGCCGCCGCTCGGCACGCTGGTCGAGGGCGAATGCTTCGCCGCCTGTGCCGCCGCCGCCCTGTATCGGCGCGCCGCCTGGGACGCCGTGGGCGGCTTCGACGGGGACTTCTTCTGCTACCTGGACGACACCGACCTGTCGTTTCGCCTGCGCCTGCGGGGCGGGACGGTGGTGTTCGTGCCCTCTGCCGCGGTGCTGCATGTGGGCTCCGCCACGACCGGGCTGGACAGCGACTTCGTCCGCTATCACACGGCGCGGAACCGGCTGTGGCTGCTGGCCAAAGACATGCCGGGGCCGCTGCTGGGGCTGGTGACGCCGGGCGTGGTGCTGGTGGTCGCGCTGCTGCTCGTGCGCGCGGCGCGGCGCGGGCGACTGGCGGTGGAGGCGCGCGGGGTCCGGGACGGGATCGCCGGCCTGCCCACCGCATGGCGCCGGCGCCGGGCCATCCAGGCCGCCCGGACGGTGCCGTGGTGGCGAGTGGCCGCCGCCCTGACCTGGGACCCGCGCCGGTTCGCCCGCCGGGCGGCGCGGCGCGGGCGGGTGCGCAGACCATGACCCGGACGGCGGTCCTGGGCCGGGATGTCACGCACGCGCCGGGCGATCCCCGGGACTGGCGTCTGTGCCTGCCTGCTTGCGATCGGCTGGAAGCACCGGGCGGGGTGCGATCCCTGACGGCCTCGGTCCTGTGGGCGGCGATGCGCCAGAGGGTGCCAGCGATCGTGGTGCGCGAGGCCGGCGGGGCATGGTCCACGCGCCACCCGGCGGCGCTGCTGCTGGGACGGGCGGTCCGCCGCGCCCGTGCCAGCATGCCGGGCGCATCCGGGCGCGCGTGGCGGCGCGTGCTGACCACGCGCATGCCCGTGCAGGGCCGGGCCGACGGACCGTTGGTCATGGTGCTGCCCTCTCTGGTCGGCAATGGCGCGGAACGCCAGATGCTCGCCCTGACGGCCGGACTGGTGGCGCGCGGTTGGCCGGTGCGGGTGCTGGTCAAGCACCTGCACGACCGCCCGGGCGCGGATGCCCTGTGGCCGGACCTGGACCGGCTGGGCGTGCCGGTGGAGGTGTGGACCTCGTCGCCGCCCGGCGCCTGCCCGGCTCTGGCCCACCTGGAGCGGTCGGCGGCGGGCCTGCCGGATGCGGTCGCCGGGGACCTGCTGGGGGTCGCGGGATGGCTGGCCGCGCTGCGGCCGCGCGCGGTTCATGCGTGGCTGGATGCCACGGCGGTGACGGCCGGCGCGGCGGCGGCGGTGCTGGGCGTGCCGCGTGTGGTCGTCGGCCTGCGCAATCGTGCGCCGGATATGATGGCGCATCCGCTGGCGTCCGCGCTGAGGCCGGGGCTGGGGGCGCTGGCGCGGCATCCGGCCGTGGCGGTCACCGCCAACGCCCGCGCGGTGGCGGAGGATCATCGGCGCTGGGCCGGGATCGCGTTCCCCCTCGTGATCCCCAACGGAGTCGCGCGGCCCGCGATCTTACCGTGCGACGGTGACGCGCCGCCCCTGGTTCTGGGCGTGTTCCGGCTGGTGCCGCACAAGCGCCCTCTGCTCTGGCTTGAGGTCGCCGCGCGGGTGCGCGCGGCCCGCCCGGACGTGCGGCTGCGCCTGCTGGGCGATGGCCCCATGCGGGATGCGGTCCGCGCGCACGCCCACGCGCTGGATCTGTCGGTGGAGACGCCCGGCCATGTGCCCGATGTCCGTCCGCATCTGGCCCAGACTTCGGTGCTGCTGCATGTCTCGGCGGCGGAGGGCCTGCCCAATGCCCTGCTTGAGGCGCAGGCGCATGGCGTTCCGGTGGTCGCCTGCGCCGCCGGCGGCGTGGCCGAGGCGCTGGCCGGTGTGCCGGTCGAACCACCCTCGCCCGAGGCGCTGGCCGCGCACGTGCTGGCGCTGCTGGATGACCCCGAGGCCCTCGCCACGGCCCGCGCCGCCGCCCGGGCGCACGCCGCCCGGTTCGGCCTGCCCACCCTGATATCGCATCACGAGCGCCTGTACGACACCCCGCCCCGCCGACCCGACGAAGCCCGCCGCCACGCCCGCGCCGCGCGCCTGCGCCCGGTGGGTCTGGCGCGCAGCCTGGGCACGCTGGGGCGCCTCGTCCTGCTGGGCGAGACGCGGGAGATTGGGCGGCGGTTGGGGATCGCCTCGCGCTGTCCTGTTGGCGTCAAAACTCCGAACCCAGGCATATCCGGAGCGACCAGGACCGGCGCGCGTCCGCCCCGCCTCGCCTGCATCGGGGAGACGTTGGCGCGGGACGGCGCGCCGCTCAGCCTGCTGGAGCTGGCCCGGGGCCTGACCGAGGCGGGGCACGCAACATCGGCGCTCGGGATCGCCCTTCATGACGGTCCCCTGCGCGCCGCCTGGACAGCGGCCGGCTGGCCGGTCCGCCTGATGGATCCGGGACGGCCGCTGACCGCGCGCCATCTGGACCGGCTCGTGGGACGGTTGGCCGACGCGCTCAAGGGCGCCGATGTGGTGCTGGTCAACGGCCTGCGCGCGTTCGCGGGGGTGGAGGCGGCGGCCCGGGCCGGGCTGCCGTGCCTCTGGACCCTCCGGGAACCGGGGCCGGAGGCGGTGGCCGACCTGTCGGGCGTCCTTCAGGCCCGCGTCCTGGCGGCGTTCAGTCTGGCGGACCGCGTCGTGTTCGTCTCGCGGGCGACGGCGCGGGCCTCGGCGGACCGCGTTCCCGCCGACCGGGTTACGATCATCCCCAACGCGATCCACCGGAAACAGGTCCACCCGCAGGCGCCCCGACGCGCGGATCTCGTCGTGCTGGCCGCCGGGGCCCTGTGCCCGCGCAAGGCCCCACTCGACCTGATGGACGCCCTGCCGCTGCTGCCGGATGACCTCCAGGCGCGGGTCCGGGTGCTCTGGGCCGGGCGGGACGTGGACGGCTATGCGGAGCGGGTCCGCCGCGCCATCGCGCGTCTGCCCGCCCCCCTGCGCGGGCGCGTCCACTTGCTGGGCGAGCGCCAGGACATGGCGGCTCTGTGGGCGTCCGCCGATGTCGCCGTTTGCCCCAGCCATGCCGAGGCCGCGCCGCGTGCGGTGCTGGAAGCCCAGCGCGCCGGCCTGCCCCTGGTGGCGACGGCGGTTGGCGGAATCGCCGAACAGGCGGCGCACTGGCCGACGTCGTGGCTGGTGCCGCCGGGCGATCCGCCCGCCCTCGCCCGCGCCCTGGCGGCGGCGGCCCGGGCGCCGCGCCCCGCCCCCGCCGACGACATCCCCGCGCGGTTCGCGGCCATGGTCGCGGCCTACGGAAACGCCCTCACAAGCCTGGGAGAGGTCCCATGAGGCGTCGGGCGACCGCCGCCGTGTTCCTGCTGCTCGCCGCCTTCGCGGCGGCCCTGCTGGTGCGCGCGGTCACGGTCCCCGATCCCGGGCGGCGCGCGGAGGCCGCCTTCGCCGAGGCCATCGCGCACGGGCGCACCGACCGCCTGCACGACGCGGCCGAGGCGTGGCGGGACACCCTTGCCGCCTCGCCCACCGATGCCTTCGCCTGGACCGGACTGGCCTGGGCCGAGGCCCTGCGCGGCGCGCCCGATCCCTATGTGGCGCGGCTCATGGAGCGGGGACGGAGGCTGGCGCCCCATGTCCCCGCGCTGGCCGAGGCGCGGGCGCGCTGGGGGGCGTGGCGGGACAGGCGGCCCCCAGCAGCACCAGGACCGTGACCGCCAGCGCCGGTATCTGCAGCGAGAAGTCCAGCAGGCCGTGCAGACCGGCCATGATCCCCGCCGCCGCCGCAAGGCGCGCCAACGGCTCGCCGGTTGCACGCGCCCGACGCGCCGCTCGCCAGACCAGCACGCCATAAGCCGCCATCAAGGCCAGCGCGGCCGGGACGCCCAACTCGGCCATCAGTTCCAGAGGCACGGCGTGGGCGTGGAACACCACCGCGTCCGACAAGGCCGGGTCGCGCACCTGATGATAGAGCACGGGATAGCTGCCCAGGCCGTGCCCGGTCCAGGGCGCGGCCGCAATGGCGTCCAGCGTCACGCGGTACAGATCCCAGCGCAGATCGCCGAGCACCGTGGCCGGCTCCAGCCGCCCCAGAAACCGCCCATGCCCTGTCGCCCACATCACCAGCGGCGCGGCCGCCACCGCACCGGCCCCGGTCAGGAGCGCGCGCCAGGGCGGAGGACCGGGCCGCAGGAGGGCGAGCGCCGCCAGACCGGCGGCCACACAGGCGAGGCCCCAGCGCGATTCACTGAACAGCGCGCCCAGCAGGCAGACCGCCGCCCCGCCCTGCCAGAGCCGGCGCGTCCGACTCGTCGCCGCCCCTCCGGCCGCCAGCAGGCCCGCCGCCGCGCCGATCCCGGCATAGACGCACCACGCATTGCGGTTCACGAAGGTCGCCGTGGCCACGTCCTGATAGATCCATTTGTCCATCCAGCCGATGCGATAGGACCCGCTCGCCAGATCCGCCAGCGCATAGGCGGCCAGGGTCGCCACCCACAGGGCCAGGGCGCGCATGACCATGACCCGGCATGATGCCTCGCGCAGCAGGGCGGCCCCCAGCAGAGCCGCCGTGGCATAGGCCGCCAGGCGCACCGCGTCCGCCGCCGTCTCCCACGGCGTCATGGACAGCGAGCCCCAGGGCGCGCGCCCGGTCAGCGCCGCCATGTCGCGCCAGGGCTGCGCCCCGGCCCCGAGCCCCGGCGCGGCCTGTACCCCCACCCAGGCCAGCACGACCAGCCCCAGCGCCCCCGCCGCTCTCGCCAGACCGTCGCGCGGCACAAGCGGACCGTCTGTCCGGGCCGCCGCCCACGCCGCCAGCGCGAACAGGCCGACGGCCAGCAGCGCCGCCGACCACGGCCGGTTGCTGGCCAGGGGCAACGGCGCCCACAGCACCAGCAGCAACAGGGCGACGGCGCCGGACTCCGGGCGGTCTCGGACAGGGACGGGCATCGGCGGGCTCTCGCTCGGATCCGATCGTGAAGCGCGACGGGCGACGCCGCGCCGATCAGAATAGGTGCAAACGGTCATCCCGGACACGGATTTACCGCGACCCGGACAGTCGGTATTCTTGAGCATCGAAATCGCACCGCAACGCCCCTGGCCCGGGGCCGTTCGGGGAGGACCCCATGGCACGCGACAGCACGGCACCGAAGGCCCGCAGGGGCGTCCGGCGGCGCACCCTGCCCCTGGCGCTGGCCTCGGCGATCCTGGCCGGAGTGGGATCGCTGCCGGCCGGCGCGACCTCGCTGTCCGAGGTCATGGCCGCCATGACCGCCCGCCTGGACCCGGGCGAGAGCGTCACGACCGTGGACCCCGGTGCGCTCTATGCCGCCGCCCGCTCCCTGACGTTCGAGCGCGCGGCGGATGATCCCGAGGCGGTGGCCCTGCTCGGCGCCATGGCGGCGCGGGCCCGCACGGATGTGGCCGGCCGCGAAGCCGTGGTGGCGGGGGCGCGCGCCGCGCTGGCGGAGATGACCCAGGCCGGCCGCCTGTCGGCCGCCGCTCGCGACACACTGACGGCGCGCGTGGTCGACGCCGCCGGAATGGGCGGGGCAGCCATGCCGACGGGCACACCGACGCCGCCGGCGTCCCGGATGCTGCCCGACCCGCCGATCCCAGTGATCGAGTCCCCCGCGCCGAGCAACGCGGCCCCTCTCCCGGCGCCGACGCCACCCGCTCCACCGGCCCCGGAACCGGGCACAGAACCGGCCCCAGGACCGGCCCCTGCCCCGCCCCGGGAGCTGCCGGAGGGCTTTCCGTTCGGCTATCCCATGTCCTATCCGGGCGCGCCGGCGCAGCCCTCGCCCTATCCCATGCCGCCGGGGTATGCGCCGCCCTATCTGGACGCCCGGCCCGCGCCGGCTCCCTTTGGCGCTCCGGTGGCGCCCGGGGTGGACCCGAGCATCATGGACCTTCCCGACGCGCTCTCGGCCCCCGATATCACGGTGGCCGAGAGCGGATCCTGACGCTTTGATACCGCGCGACGATGAGGAGGACTCCTTCGACGCTGGGTCGCCCCGGCGCCCTGTCAGGATGAGTCTTTGTTTTTGTCGCCGCAGCGCCCCTTTTGGGGCGCGCGGCTCCGCCGCTTCGCGGCGCCGGCCCAGTGGGGCCGGCCAGCCGACGAAAAGGATGACCCTTTCCGTCGGCCGGCATCATACCGGATCCGCGCCGAAATCGCCTCTGGCCCGGCGCGGTCCGTCTGCCGTAAGAGGAACGGGCGGTCCGCCGACCGCAGCGCGACCCCGTGGCCCCGTGGTGTTGTGGAGTAAGCCCGCATGTCCGACCGCCAAGACCGGCTCGTCATCGCCATGGCGCAGGTCAACCCCACCGTCGGCGACATCGCCGGCAACGCCGAACGCGTGCGCGCCGCCCGGGCCGAGGCCGCGCGGGACGGCGCCGACCTGGTGGTGTTTCCCGAACTCGTGCTGAGCGGCTATCCGCCCGAGGACCTGGTGTTCCGCTCGGCCTTCCTCGACACCATCCAGGCGGCGACCCTGACGCTGGCGGGCGAGACCGCCGACGGCGGCCCGGCGCTGCTGATCGGCGCGCCCTGGCGCTTCACCGACCCGGACGACGGCCGGCGCAAGCTGGGCAACGCCGCCCTGCTGCTGGACGGCGGCGAGGTCCGCGCCGTGATCCTGAAATTCCTGCTGCCCAACTACGGCGTGTTCGACGAGGTCCGGGTGTTCTCGCGCGGCCCCCTGCCCGACGTGGTCGCCTTCCGGGGCGCAAGTCTGGGCATCATGGTGTGCGAGGACATGTGGGGCCCGCAGGTGGCCGGCCACCTGGCCCGGGAGGGCGCCGAGATCCTGCTGGTCCTGAACGGCTCGCCGTTCGAGGTGGACAAGCACGGCCAGCGGCTGGAAAACGCCCGGCCCCGGGTCAGCGAAACCGGCCTGCCGCTGGTCTACGTCAATCAGCTGGGCGGCCAGGACGAACTGGTGTTCGACGGGGAGTCCTTCGTCGTGGACGCGGCCGGCGCGCTGGTCGGACGCCTGCCGTCGTGGGGCGAGGCGGTGGTCTGCACCACCTGGACGCGGGACCCGGGTGATCCCGCCCGCTGGACCTGCGCCGATGCGCCCCTGGTGCCGCCCTACAACCAGGACGAGGCCGTCTACCGCGCCCTGGTCACGGGGCTGGGGGACTACGTCAACAAGAACGGGTTCCCGGGCGTCATCCTGGGCCTGTCGGGCGGCATCGACAGCGCATTGTCGGCGGCGGTGGCGGTCGATGCCCTGGGACCGGAGCGGGTGTGGTGCGTCATGATGCCGTCGCCCTACACGTCGGCGGAAAGCCTGGAGGACGCGGAGGGCGTCGCGCAGATGCTGGGCATCCGCTACGAGACCGTGTCCATCGGCCCGGCCATCGGCGCGTTCGGGCAGATGCTGGGCGGCCTGTTCGAGGACCGGCCCGCCGACATCACGGAAGAAAACATCCAGTCCCGCGCGCGCGGGGTCACGCTGATGGCGCTGTCCAACAAGTTCGGCCCCATGGTGCTGTCCACCGGCAACAAGTCGGAGATGAGCGTCGGCTACGCCACCCTTTACGGCGACATGTGCGGCGGCTTCTCGGTGCTGAAGGACGTCTACAAGACCACCGTCAACCGGCTGTGCCTGTGGCGCAACGCCCACGGACTCCCGTCGGGCATGCGGGGACCGGACGGCCCGGTGATGCCCGCGCGCGTGATCTCCAAGCCGCCCACCGCCGAACTGCGCCCGGACCAGAAGGACGAGGACAGCCTGCCGCCCTATCCGGTGCTCGACCGCATCCTGAACGGCCTGATCGAGGGCGAACAGGGGGTCTCGGACCTGATCGCCGCCGGCCACGACACCGAAACGGTGCACCGGGTCTGGCACCTGCTGAACGTGGCGGAGTACAAGCGCAGGCAGGCCCCGCCCGGGGTCAAGATCACGCTGCGGGCCTTCGGGCGGGACCGCCGGTATCCCATCACCAACCGATTCGTCGGCTGAGCGGAGGCCCCCCATGAGTCGCCTGCGTGAGCTGGGCCGCGCCATTGCTACCCACCCCGTGCCCGCCGAGGCCGTGTTCGTCGGCTTCGACCTGTACGTGGATGTCTTCTCCAGCGGCAAGGTGCGGATGATCGGGTTCGGTCCCGGCGGCGAGCGCGTCCATCCCGAGGACGCCCGCCCGCCCGGCTGCGTGCCCGTGCCAGCCATCGGGCGCGGCGTGGTGGTCTCGTTCGACCCCACGCTACCGCCGGACGGGTTCCGCGTCGCCCCGGACCCCGAGGCGGGCTGAAGCCCGATCGTCAGAGCGACGACGCCCGCGGATGGGCCCGGGGGAGCGTGAACCAGAACGTGGAGCCCCGGCCGTGCTCCGACTCCACGGAGATCTGACCCCCGTGGCGCTCGACGATTCGGCGGCAGATGGCCAGGCCCATCCCCGTGCCGCCGTCGTCGGGGATTTCCCGCAGTCGCTGGAACACACCGAACACCCGCTCCCGCTGACCGGGCGCGATGCCGATCCCGTTGTCCTGCACGCCCAGGTCAACCATGCCCTCGCGCGCCGGCCGCGTCAGTATGGTGATCTCGCTGGGACGCTCCCGGCAGCGGTACCGGACGGCATTGCCGATGAGGTTCTGGAACAGGCTGACCATCTGGTCGGCATCGCCATGGACGAATGGCAGCGGGGCCGCCACCGTGACGCGGGTCCCGGAGTCGGTCAGTTGCGGACCCAGATTGGTCAGCACGGTCCGGACCACCTCGGCCAGATCCACCGGCTCATGGGGCTTGGCCTGGGTGTCGAGGCGGGCATACGTCAACAGACCCCGGATCATGGAGCCCATCCGCGCGGCTCCGTCCTTGGCGTAGGTGATGAAGGTGCGCTCGTCTTCGGTGTACCGATCGCCGTGGCGGCGTTCCAGCAGCCCGAGATAACTGCTGACCATGCGCAGCGGTTCCTGCAGGTCGTGGGACACCGCCGCCGTGAAATCGCGCAGCGCCTCGTTGCGATAGCGCAGTTCCTCGGCGTACCGTTCGCGGTCGGTGATGTCGAACAGGCTGATATAAAGATACCGGGTCGGGTGCGCCTCGCCGGTGACCACGTCCACATGGCTGACGTGAGCCGCGACCCGGCGCACCTCGCCGCTGGGCAGACGGTGGGACTGCTCCACCACGCCGTCCTCGCGCGCGGCACAGACGCGCAGTTGCGCCAGCAGGCTGTCGGCGACTTTCGCGGCGTCGGCGGCGTCGGCGGCGAGATCGGCCACCGTGCGGGTGGTCAGGGTGTGCAGATCGGTGCCGTAGAAGCGCGCGGCGCTGGCGTTGGCCCGGCACACGCGGCCCGAGGCCGGATCGACCAGCAGCTTCGCCAGCGGCGCCGCGTCGAACATCTGCCGGAACAGGCGCTCGCTGCCGCGCAGCGCGGTCTCGGCCCGCTTGCGTTCCGAGATGTCCCGAATCACCCCGAACAGGCCGATGAGCGCGCCCCCCTCGCCCCGATGGGGGTAGACGGTCAGTTCCACCCACAGGCGTTCGCCCCGGACATTGAGGAGTTGCACCTCGTGGCGAGCCCGCCCCGTGCGCACGCCGGCGGCCTCTCGCGTGGCCCGCTCCGTCATGACGTCGCGCAGAGCCACGGCGCTTTCCGGCGTGAACACCGACAGCGCCGAGGCCCCGACGAGAGGCGTGCGGTCCAGCCACTCGACGAGGCGGTGTCCGCCGCCGACATCGGTGATGGTCAGGCTGCTGTCCAGGTGCCAGATGACATCGCTGGTGTTCTCCGCGATCTCGCGGAATTTCTCCTCGCTGGCCCGCAGGGCGCGTTCGGTCGCCTTGCGGCCCCCGATGTCCACCAGACACACAAGGACGGCATCGACATCCTGCCAGCGGACCATCCGCAATGAGACGAGGCACGGAACCGGCGTCCCGTCCATGCGGACGGCATCGAATTCCATGTCGCGGATGACCTCAACCTCGGCCAGGGTGGCCATCAGTCCGGCCCGCCGGCCCGGGTCGGCGTAGAAGCGCGAGAACCGGAGGGTCGAGGCGGGCGTCTCCGGCTCGATTCCCAGCAACGCCCGCATATGCGTGTTCAGGGCCAGGGACCGGCCGTCGGTGCGAACCGTCAGCGCACAGGGGACCGGCATGGCCTCGACCCACTGGATCAGGGAGTCCGGTTCCGCCTCGCCCGCACTCGGTCTTCCGGGTTGCATGATCTTCCCTTCGAACCCGCTGGAAACATGATCCCGCCCCTCCCGCGCGAATGTTACAACCCTTGATCTGGGTTGCCTAGCGCCCCGTCACCACACGCAATGTGCGTTTTCTTGCGGCCCATGACGCAATCTATGACTTTCGACATAAACCGAAAGGTGGAGGGCGAGGCACCCGGATCGATGCTGCCTCGCAAGGGCCTCCACCAAAAGGAGGACTCACCTCTTGGTGGATGGTTTTGTATTGGAATTTGTTCAATTCTCATATTTGTCCAGAGCGCCCCACGCGACAGGCTGTCGTCGCGACCCCCTAAAACAGAAACGATGGGCGCCGCCATCAAGGGCACACCGTGCAGGCGTTGGCGATCATGGCCGCGCAAAGGACCGATCCGAAAGGGATGTCCGGACGTCCTGGCCGATTGCTCCGGAGACGGGATTTCTCCACCGGCACGGGTTCATGAAGACCAGGGCGACGCGCCGCAACAGGGCGGCCGGCCCACACAAGGGGAGACACTGACCATGATGACCCGTACGCATATCCTCGCCGGCGCTGCCGCCCTTGCCGCCGGTCTGGCGGTGGCCCAGCCCGCGTCCGCCGCCGTGTTCGAGTTCAGCGAGCTCGCCGACCCGAACGGCGCCAGCGGCGGCTCGAACGAAGCCACCTGGGGCGGGTTCACCGGCCCGCTGGGCGGGTACGCTGGCTCTTTCGACACCACGAACGACATCTGGACCGTGGACGGTATCGGCGTGAAGGCCTCCGCCACCAACGATGCCACCGCTGGCACGGCCTACTATGGCGAGTCCGAAGCTTATCTGGACGGCTACTCGGGCGGCTTGGCCGGCCTGGGCGTCTGCTCCACCGTCAACAGCAGCTTCCAGTGCGGCACCGGCTCTGATGACAACACGGGCCGCGCCGGTGATACGAATAGCGGCGTTCTGGAGACCCTGATTCTGGCCTTCTCCACCTCCGTGTCCCTGGACAACCTGATCTTCCGCGACCGGGACCACAACGTGTACGGCGCCGGTGCCCTGACCATCGACCTGAACGGCACCAGCTACACGCATGGTGTGACCGACCTGTCCGGCTTCGTCGGCCAGACGTTCGCCTTCGCTCGCATCGCGGACGGCGAGGATTTCTACCTCGACACGGCCACCGTCAGCGCAGTGCCGCTGCCGGCCGCCGCGTGGTTCCTGCTGACCGCCCTGGGCGGTCTGGTCGGCACCCGCTGGCTGAAGAAGGGCGAGGCGAGCGCCGCCGCCTGATCCCGGGATCCGGACCCCGGCCCGCGCCGGGGTTCCACCCAGGCCAAGCGACAGGCCGTCACCGTGAAGGTGGCGGCCTTTTCGTTTCGGGTTCGACTATATCCATCGGGCGGGTTGGAATACTGGGGACAGCCCACCCTGACCAATGGATATAGATCCCAAACGAATCCACCAAATGGCCACCCCTCCATTTGGTGTATGGATTTTCTTCGCATTTTGTATGATTTTGAGGCTGGTTGTCCGCACTTGCCGAACCGGCTTTGCAACAACACCAGATCTTGGCACGGTCGCGATATCCCGGCCATGGACCAACGCATGGGCCCCGGCGGCCCGCCATCGCCCGACCAGGCTGACCGCTTTTCATCCGGAGGACGTTTTCATGTTCAAGTATGCCCTTCCCGCCCTCGTCGGCGCCGTCGCGCTGTGGGGCTCGACCGCGCAGGCGTCCTTCATCGACGTGCACACCGGCTCCCTGTCTGACCTGCGGGTGATCGAGAGCGCGTTCTGGACCAACAAGACCGTTGCCGCGACCGAGGACTTCGAGGGCCTTGCCGCCGGCACCGACTACAGCGGCGGCGCCGTGTTGAACACCGCCGTCGGTGACTTCTCCTCGACCAAGGCCGGCCAGCGCGGCCAGCTCATCTCCGTCGAGGGCACCGGCGCCTTCCATTCCAAGGAGAGCTGGATGGGCGGCCGCCGCAACGTCACCGGCGACAGCCTGGACGGCCGCTACCTGGAGAACAACGACTCCAAGCAGGTCAAGTGGGTGTTCAACAACCTGACCGGCATCAACGCGCTGTCGTTCTTCATGACCGACGTCAATGACGTCAGCGGCGTGTTCAAGCTGACCTTCAAGGACAACAGCACCCTGGAAGAGGGCTTCACCTCCTCCAAGCAGCCCAACGGCACCATCAATTTCGTGACGGCCGCATTCGGCGCCGACGTGGACCTGTTCGAGGTGATCTTCGACCAGAGCACCAGCAACGACGGCTGGGGCGCCGACGACTTCACCGTGGGCGCGGTGCCGCTGCCGGCCGCCGCCTGGTTCCTGCTGACCGCCCTGGGCGGTCTGGTCGGCACCCGCTGGCTCAAGAAGGGCGACGCGGGCGCGACTGCCTGACCCCAGGACTCGGACCCTCGTCCGGCGGGGGACTTCGATCACGGATCCGGTCCGAAGGGCCGTCACCATCCCGGTGGCGGCCCTTTCCGCATGGCCAGAGCGCACGCCCGGCCCCACCCCGCCTTGACCGCCGCCGGACGGCCCCGCTAGCTTGCCCGCACTCTGCCTTCTCCCGCCTCCCCACAGACGAGCCCCCCAATGCCCCCTGACGCGCCGGCATCGCCGCCCAGTTTCCAGTCCCTGATCCTCCGCCTGCAGTCCTACTGGGCCGATCAGGGATGCGTGATCCTGCAGCCCTACGACATGGAGGTGGGTGCGGGCACGTTCCATCCCGCCACCACCCTGCGCGCCCTTGGTCCCGAGCCCTGGGCCGCCGCCTACGTCCAGCCGTCGCGCCGCCCGACCGACGGCCGCTACGGCGAAAACCCGAACCGGCTGCAGCACTATTACCAGTTCCAGGTCATCATCAAGCCGTCCCCGGCGAACGCGCAGGAATTGTACCTGGGCAGCCTGCGGACCCTTGGCATCGACCCCTTGCGACACGACATCCGCTTTGTCGAGGACGACTGGGAGAGCCCCACCCTGGGCGCCTGGGGCCTGGGCTGGGAAGTGTGGTGCGACGGCATGGAGGTCTCGCAGTTCACCTACTTCCAGCAGGTGGGGGGCTTCGACTGCGACCCGGTCTCGCTGGAACTGACCTATGGCCTGGAGCGGCTGGCGATGTACGTGCAGGGGGTGGAAAACGTCTACGACCTGGATTTCAACGGGGCCGGCGTATCCTATGGTGACGTGTTCCTTCAGGCCGAACGCGAATACTCCGCGCACAACTTCGAGCACGCCGACACCGAAGCCCTGTTCCGCCACTTCGCCGACGCCGAGGCGGAATGCGCCCGCCTGCTGGATGCCGGCCTCGCCCTGCCCGCCTATGACCAGTGCCTCAAGGCCTCGCATCGCTTCAACCTTCTGGATGCGCGCGGCGTGATCTCGGTGACCGAGCGCGCGGCCTACATCGGGCGGGTGCGGGCGCTCGCCAAGGGCTGCGCCGAGGGCTGGCTGCGCAGCCGAGGCCATCTGCCGCCGTCGGTGGCCGCCACCGGCAGGGAGGTCTGAGCGATGGCCGACCTGCTGCTTGAACTGCTCTCCGAAGAGATCCCCGCCCGCATGCAGCGGCGCGCCGCCGAGGACCTGAAGCGCCTCGTCACCGACGGCCTGAACGGCGCCGGGCTGGCCTTCGAGGCGGCCGAGGCCTGGGCCACGCCGCGCCGCCTCGCGCTGGCCGTCACCGGCCTGCCCCTGGCCCAGCCGGACACCCGCGAGGAACGCAAGGGCCCCAAGGCCGACGCCCCCGACAAGGCGATCCAGGGCTTTCTGGGCGCGGTCGGCCTGACCCTGGATCAGGTGGAGCGCCGGGACACGCCCAAGGGGCCGGTGCTGTTCGCGGTCATCGAACACAAGGGCCGGGCGACGGCCGAGGTGCTGCCGGGCCTGATCCATGCCGCGATCACCGCCCTGCCCTGGCCCAAGTCCATGCGCTGGGCCGCGAGCGCCTTCGCCTGGGTGCGGCCGCTGCACGGCATCCTGGCCGTGTTCGACGGCGCGCCGCTGAAGGGCGGGCTCGCCCTGGGCGCCACCGCCGGCGCGCGCGCCGATGGGGCCGCGCCGCTGGTGCCCGTGGCCTTCGTGCCGGACCCGTCGGCCCCGCCCGCCGAAACGGCGGTGCTGCCGTTCCAGGCGGAGACGCGCGGTCACCGCTTCCTGGCCCCCGAGCCGGTGACGGTGGGCGGCCTCGCCGACTATCGCGCCCATCTGCGGGACGGTTTCGTCATCCTGGACGCGGGCGAGCGCCGGCGGATGATCCAGGAGCGCGCCGAGGCCCTGGCCGCCGCCGAGGGTCTGCGCCTGCGCCCGGACCCCGGTCTGCTCGACGAGGTCGCCGGGCTGGTGGAATGGCCCGAGGTCCTGATGGGCCGAATCGACGACGCTTTCATGGATGTCCCGCCGGAGGTGCTCGCGACCGCCATGCGCGGCCACCAGAAATATTTCAGTCTGGAGAAACCCGACGGCAGTCTGGCCGCCCGCTTCATCGTGGTCGCCAACACGCGATCCGAGGACGGCGGCGCGCGCATCGTCGCCGGCAACGAGCGGGTGCTGCGCGCGCGCCTGTCCGATGCCCGCTTCTTCTGGGATCAGGACCGCAAGGTGCCCCTGGCCGCCCGCGTGGACGCGCTCGCCAATCGTGTGTTCCATGCCCGCCTGGGCACGGATCACGACAAGATGGAGCGCACCCGGGCGCTTGCGGCCCATCTCGCCGGTCTGGTGCCGGGCGCGGATGCGGCCCTGTGCGACCGCGCGGCGCTGCTGTGCAAGGCCGACCTCCCCAGCGGCATGGTGGGCGAGTTCCCGGAGCTTCAGGGCCTGATGGGCCGGTACTACGCCCGTCACGACGGCGAGCCCAACGCGGTCGCGGCCGCCATCGCCGACCACTATTCGCCCATCGGTCCGTCGGACCGCTGCCCGAGCGCGCCCGTCTCGGTCGTGGTCGCCCTCGCCGACAAGATTGACACCCTGGTCGGTTTCTGGATGATCGACGAGAAGCCGACGGGATCCCGCGATCCGTTCGCGCTCCGGCGGGCCGCCTTGGGCGTGATCCGCCTGATCGAGGAGAACGGGTTGCGGCTGCCCCTTCGGCCGGTGTTCGGGGCCGCGCGGATGGCCTATCTGCGGCAGGCCGAAGCTGCCGTGCGCAAGGACCGCGAGCAGGGCGCGCAGGAAGATGGCGCAGCCGCGGCGCGGGACATGGACCGAAACTGGTCCGAGACCGTGCTGGACGACCTTCTGGCGTTCTTCGCGGACCGCCTGAAGGTTCACTTGAAAGACCGGGGGGTCCGCCACGATCTGATCTCGGCGGTGTTCGCGCTGGGCGACGAGGACGACCTGGTCCGCCTGCTGGCACGGGTAGACGCGCTGGCCCGTTTCGTGGACAGTGATGATGGATCGAACCTGCTGACGGCCTATCGACGGGCCGCGAACATCGTGCGGATCGAGGAACGCAAGGACAGCGTCCGCTACACCCACCAGGAGGTCGAGCCCGATCTTCTGCGGACCGACGAGGAAACGACGCTCTACACGGCCCTTTCAGACGCCGGGTCCGTCGCGTCGCGCGCCATCGAGGCAGAACGCTTCGAGAAGGCCATGGCCGCCCTGGCCCGCCTGCGCGCACCCGTAGACGCCTTTTTTGACACCGTAACCGTCAACGCCGACGAACCGTCTCTCCGTCGCAATCGCCTCCGGCTGCTGTCACGCATCCAAATGGCCATGGGCAGCGTGGCCGACTTCTCCAAAATCGAAGGGTGAGGGAACATGTCGAAGTGGGTCTACTTCTTTGGAGACGGCCAGGCCGATGGCCGTGCCGACATGAAAAACCTGCTGGGTGGCAAGGGCGCCAACCTGGCGGAGATGAGCTCGCTGGGCGTGCCCGTCCCGGCGGGTTTCACCATCACCACCGAAGTCTGCACATTCTACTATGACAACAACGAAACCTATCCGGATGACCTGAAAAACCAGGTCATGGAGAACCTGGGCCGCATCGAGACCATCATGGGCGCCAAGTTCGGCGACCCTAAAAATCCGCTGCTGCTCTCCATTCGTTCGGGGGCGCGGACGTCCATGCCCGGGATGATGGACACGGTGCTGAACCTGGGCCTGAACGACACCACCGTAGAGGGCCTGATCGCGCTGTCCGGCGACGCCCGGTTCGCGTACGACAGCTACCGGCGCTTCGTGACCATGTATTCCGACGTCGTGCTGGGTGTGGACCATTACCACTTCGAGGAAATCCTGGACGCCCTGAAGGAAGACAAGGGCTACCGTCTGGATACCGACGTCACGGCCGATGACTGGAAGCACCTGGTCGGCGTCTACAAGGCGAAGGTTCTGGAGCAGCTCGGCTCGGCGTTCCCCGAAGACCCCGTGGACCAGCTCTGGGGCGCGGTCGGCGCGGTGTTCGGCAGTTGGATGAACCAGCGCGCCAAGACCTACCGGCGCCTGCACCACATTCCCGCCCATTGGGGCACGGCCGTGAACGTGCAGGCCATGGTGTTCGGCAACATGGGTGAAGAGTCCGCCACCGGCGTGTGCTTCACCCGCGACCCCTCGACCGGCGAGAACGCCTTCTACGGCGAGTATCTGGTCAATGCCCAGGGCGAGGACGTGGTGGCCGGCATCCGGACGCCGCAGAACATCTCCATCGCCGGCAAGGAGCGCAACAACTCCGACCTGCCGGCCATGGAAGAGACCATGCCGGAGATCTACAAGCAGCTCGTCACGATCCGTGACAACATGGAGCTGCACTATAAAGACATGCAGGATATGGAGTTCACGATCCAGAGAGGCAAACTCTGGATGCTCCAGACCCGCAACGGCAAGCGCACCGCCGCCGCCGCGCTGAAGATCGCGGTGGACATGTGCAATGAAGGCATGATCGACAAGGAAACGGCGATCCTGCGCGTCCAGCCGGAACAGCTTGACCAACTGCTGCACCCCACCCTGGACCCGAACGCGCCGCGCGAGCTGCTCGGCCACGGCCTGCCGGCCTCGCCCGGCGCCGCCTCCGGTCAGGTGGTGTTCACCGCCGACGAGGCCGAGGCCTGGGCCCAGAAGGGCAAGAAGGTGGTGCTGGTGCGCGTCGAGACCTCGCCGGAGGACATCGGCGGCATGCACGTTTCCCAGGGCATTCTGACCACCCGCGGCGGCATGACCAGCCACGCCGCCGTCGTGGCGCGCGGCATGGGTGTGCCGTGTGTCGCGGGCGCCGGCGAAATCCGCGTGGACTACAACAAGAAGACCCTCACCGTCGGCGGCAAGGTCGTGAAGGAAGGCGACATCATCACCCTGGACGGCGCCAAGGGTGAGGTCTTCCTGGGCGAGGTGCCGACCCTGCAGCCGGAGCTGAGCGGCGACTTCGCCGACCTGATGGAATGGGCCGACGCGGTCCGGCGCATGCGCGTGCGCGCCAACGCCGAGACCGCCGAGGACTGCTCGACCGCCCGCAAGTTCGGCGCCGAGGGCGTGGGCCTGTGCCGCACCGAGCACATGTTCTTCGATCCCAAGCGCATCATCCACATCCGGCAGATGATCCTGGCCGAGGACGAGGCCGGCCGTCGCGCCGCCCTGGAGCACCTGCTGCCCTATCAGCGCCAGGACTTCGTCGAGGTGTTCCAGATCATGCGCGGCCTGCCGGTCACGGTGCGCCTGCTGGACCCGCCGCTGCACGAGTTCCTGCCGCACTCGGACACGGAAATCGCCGATGTGGCCGCCTCCGCCGGGGTGGACGCGGCCATGGTGAAGAGCCGGGTGGCGATGCTGCAGGAATCCAACCCGATGCTCGGTCATCGCGGTTGCCGCCTGGGCATCACCTACCCCGAGGTCTACGAGATGCAGGCCCGCGCCATCTTCGAGGCGGCGCTGGAGGTCTCGGAGACCGCCGGTGAAACCGTGCTGCCCGAGATCATGATCCCGTTGGTCGGCGCGGTGAAGGAACTGGAGCCCATGCGCGCCCTGGTGGACCGTGTGGCCAAGGAAACCTTCGCCGCCAAGGGCCGCGAGATCGCCTATCAGGTCGGCACCATGATCGAGCTGCCGCGCGCCTGTCTGCAGGCCGGCGGCATCGCCGAGCATGCGGAGTTCTTCAGCTTCGGCACCAACGACCTGACCCAGACCACCCTGGGCATGTCGCGCGATGACTCGGCGCCATTCTTGGAGGTCTATACCCAGAAGGGGATTTACGCCCGCGATCCGTTCCAGAGCATCGATGTGGACGGCGTCGGCGAGATGGTGAAGATCGCCGCCGAGCGTGGCCGCACCTCGCGCCCGGACATCAAGCTGGGCATCTGCGGCGAGCACGGCGGTGATCCGAACTCCATCCACTTCTGCGAGGGCGTGGGGCTGGCCTATGTGTCCTGCTCGCCCTACCGCGTGCCCATCGCCCGTCTGGCGGCCGCGCAGTCGGTGCTGCTGAAGGGCAAGGGCGCCGAGGTGGATCGGTAAGCCGGAACCAGCCGGCGCGCGCCATGGCGTGACCCTTGAAGACGGCGGGCGGTGCCTTCGGGCGCGCCCGCCGTTTTCGTTGGCGCATCGTCGAGAACCGGGGTGGCGGGAGTCTGAGGTGGTGGCGTTCGGCGATCCAACCCCTCCCCGACCCTCCCCATTCCATGGCGATCCGAGTCACACATCTCATCCTGATCGGCGAGGAACCGGACGAGTCCGGTTCCTCGCCGATCGCAACAGCGCCTAGACGAACCGTATAGAGCGTCCGGTCGTGAATGAAAAAGCAGGACACTAGACCCTGCACAAAAGTTAAGATTGCCGGTCCGGCGCCTCTCCTGCTACATACATTCGTGACGCTTTGGTAGTCTCAACTTTCGGTTTTGACAGCAGGAGCCCGGATCAATGAGACAGCGTATTGCGGCCGCCCTGATCGCGGCCACCTTGTTTGGTACTGCTGCGGCACAGGCCGCGGTGATCGACTTCGAAGACGTTCCGCTGACCAATCTGGCCGGCCCCCTGCCCGAGGGCTACGAAGGACTGGACTGGAGCGCCTGGACCGGCAACGTGATCGAAAAGGATCGGTACCCGGCATCCTCGGCGCCGGGCTACCAGAACGCCAACACGTCGGGGCGCAACGTGCTGACCGGCCACTATGCGAACATCGACACGATCCGCAGCAGCACCCTGTTCAGCTTCGCGGGCGGGCACTTCACGGCCTCCCATTTCAGCGACCTGACCATCCAGGTCACGGGCTATTACGGCTCCACCCTCCTGCAACAGACCAACATCACGGCCAGCGAGACTCAGGCGACCTACTTCGGGTTCAACTGGACGGGGCTGGACATGCTGACCTTCCAGGTCCTCGACGGCGTCCGGTCGGATCATCCGGCCCGCATTTCCCGGTTCGCGGTCGATGACCTTGATATCAGCCCGACCTCCATCCCCGGCAGCGGCGAGGTGCCGATCGGGTATGTCCCGCTGCCGGCGGCGGCCTGGTTCCTGCTGACGGGCCTGGGGGGGCTGTTCGGCCTTCGGGGGCTGCGCGGGCTGTCCCGGCGCAGCCGCGCCGCCTCATACCAGCGGTGAGAGGCCCCGACTCTTGCCGACTCCTTCGCGTCATCCTGAGCCGCTGAAGGCGGCGACGGATCTCGGGAGGAAGCATCAAGTGGGGCCGGGCGGTGCATGCCCCTGCACGAGGTCCTTCGGTCGCTCCGCTCCGTCAGGATGACGCCGGTTTTTCGTGGCGCACGTCCTGAGGATCAAAGCCGCGCGCCCCGGCCGGCATCAGTTCCAGTGCATGCGCCCGCGCATGTACTTGATCTTCTTTTCCTTCTTGATCCGGATCTCGGTGACTTTCTTCTTGTGCTCGGCGTCCTGCAGGCGGGACATCATGACCCACTCGTCCACGGGCATGTAGCGGGGGGCCAGGAACCGGAAGGTTTCCAGCATCAAATCCTCGGTCTCGCGGCCGGGCTTCATGGGGTGATTGTTCCACTTCACCAGCAGATCGCCCCAGGCCACCAGACGGGCGCGCAGGTCGTCGCGCTGTTTGTGCAGGTAGGATTTCACCGTATCCAGGTTCTTGAGGGCGGCCATGATCTCGCCGGTCTGGGCGTCCACGGTCTCGAACCGCTCGCCGAAATCGGCCACCGCCAGCGTCACCAGCCGGATCAACGAGTTCGCCGTCTCCAACTGCGAGTGCTCGTCCTTGTAGAGTCGGCGCAGCAGTTCGGTCTTGCGCAGCATGCGCTGCATGGCCGCGAACTCGTCCCGCAACGCCTCGATGTAGGCCAGCTCATGGGAGAGGCCCTGGATCATCTCGGTGACTGCTTCCTTGTTGGGCAGGCCCAGCGCCCGGGCCGCCTCGCCGAAGGCGTCGTTGACCTGCTTGCGGAACGTGGGGTCGCCCGCCACCTGCATCAGTTCATCCGGGTTGGAGATCACGTGCTCGTCGCCGGACAGCCACCCCAGCAACTGCATCGCCAGCCGGTGATAGGCGATTTGCTTGTGCTTTTCCTTGGGCGACCACGAGGCCTCGCCCGAGGTGACCTCCTTGGGCACCGGATCGCCGATACGCAGGCCCTTGACGTACTTCAGGCCCTTGGCCAGCAGCGACAGCATGACGCCGTCCCGGCTGCCGGGCTCGATCTTGAATTCGCGCTGGATGCCGGGGAAAGGCAGGCTCAGCTTTTCTTCCCCCAGGGAGACAACGGCGAGGGGCTGTTCCGTGCCGTGTTCCAGGCAGAAATACAGGTCGTCCACCTTATGGAAGAAGACATGCTCGAACTGAACGGTGTCGGGCAGGTTCGAGGACCCCGATCCGCCGGTCTCCGTCGCGCTGGCAGTCTCGGTTGTGCTGGTCATGATCCGGTCCGGCTCGCAGTCTCGGGTTCATCATGCCATAGCCCATGGCGCCTGCAACCGCAAACCCCGGCAGGGCGGCAGGCTGCGGCGGCCCGGGCCGCTTGGGCCCGCCCGGACCCGCCCGGATCGGGCCGCGTCCGCGAATCGCGGCGGCCGATTTGGCCAGGGCCGGGCGTCACCATGCCTGATCGGGCTACCCCATGAAGGCCTGCAACCCGGTCTGGGCGCGGCCCAGGATCAGGGCGTGGATGTCGTGCGTGCCCTCGTAGGTGTTCACGGTTTCCAGGTTCATCGCGTGGCGGATGACGTGGTACTCGTCCATGATTCCGTTACCGCCGTGCATGTCGCGAGCCACGCGGGCGATGTCCAGCGCCTTGCCGCAGTTGTTGCGCTTCATCAGCGAGATGGCCTCGGGCGCCGCGCGGCCCTCGTCGATCAGGCGGCCCAGCCGTAGCACGCCCTGCAGGCCCAGGGTGATCTCGGTCTGCATGTCGGCCAGCTTTTTCTGAACAAGCTGGGTGGCGGCCAGGGGGCGGCCGAACTGGGTGCGCTCCAGCGTGTACTGGCGACCGGCGTGCCAGCAGAACTCGGCCGCGCCCAGCACGCCCCAGGCGATGCCGTAGCGCGCCTTGTTCAGGCAGCCGAAGGGGCCGCCCAGACCGACCGCGCCGGGCAACAGGTTCTCCTCGGGCACCGCCACGCCGTCCAGCACGATCTCGCCGGTGATCGAGGCCCGCAGCGAGAACTTGCCCTCGATCTTGGGCGTGGAGAAGCCGGCCATGCCGCGCTCGACCAGGAAGCCCTTGATGCGGCCGTCGTGGGCATCGGACTTGGCCCAGACCACGGCCACGTCGGCGATCGGGCTGTTGGTGATCCACATCTTGGCCCCGCTCAGGCGGTACCCGCCGTCGATCTTCTCCGCGCGGGTCTTCATGCCGCCGGGATCGGAGCCGTGATCGGGCTCGGTCAGCCCGAAGCAGCCGACCGTCTCGCCGGTGGCCAGCCGGGGCAGCCACCTGGTCTTCTGCGCCTCGGTGCCGTAGGCATGGATGGGGTGCATGACCAGCGACGATTGCACGCTCATGGCGGAGCGGTAGCCGCTGTCCACGCGCTCGATCTCGCGCGCGATCAGCCCGTAGGCCACATGATTCACGCCGGCGCCGCCGTACTGCTCCGGGATGGTGGGACCCAGCAGGCCCAGTGCGCCCATCTCCGTCATGATCTCGGGATCGAACCGCTCTTCCCGGTTGGCCATCAGCACGCGCGGCATCAGCTTGTCCTGGCAATAGGCGCGCGCGCTGTCGCGGATCATGCGCTCTTCCTCGGAGAGCTGGCCTTCCAGGTCGAGAATGTCCTCCCAATTGGAGAGCGGGGCGGCAGCGGTCATGAACAGGACTCCTTCGTGTCGAATACGGACCTCGGTCGCGCTGGATCATGGCGCGGACGGCCCGCCGGGTCCAGGAGAACGGTCGATTTCCCCGCCGCTCCGAGGTTGCACGCTGGAACCCTTCGCCGGACATGATAGGCTTCGGAGCCCTGCCCCCGTCGCGGGGTCCGCACGGAAGGACAGCCGCCCATGCACGCCACTGATCCGGTCATGCCGCCTGTCACCGCTTCGGACCCGGTCCGGGAGACCTTTCGGTCCGCCCTCGCGCGCGCCGACCGCAGAACGGATCCGTTCGGCCACTGGCTTCTCGACCGGCCGTGGCCCGACGCCGTCGCGCAGCAGATGGAGGCGCTGCCCATCGCCGTCTCCGACATGACCTATCGCCTGGGCCGGCGCGAGGAGAACAACGCCGCCAGGGCCTATTTCGACCCGGCGCAGCAGGCGCGGTTGCCGGCCTGCCGGGCGGTGGCCGAGGCGCTCCAGGATCCGCGCACGATCGCGGCCATCGAGGCTCTGTGCGACGTGGACCTGACGGGCTCGTATCTCCGCATCGAATACGCTCAGGACACCGAGGGCTTCTGGCTGGAACCGCACACGGACATCGGCGTGAAGCGGTTCACCCTGCTGGCCCCGCTGACCAGCGGGCCGGAAGCCGCCGACTGGGGCACGGACTTCTACGCCGGCCCCGATCAACCGGCGCAGCGCCAGCCCTTCCGGGCCAACACGGCCCTGATCTTCGTGCCGTCGGAGTCCACCTGGCACGGGTTCGAGGCGCGCCCGATTACCGGCGTGCGCCGGTCGCTCATCATCAACTATGTGGGCCCGGAATGGCGTGCGCGCCATGAGTTGTGCTTCCCGGACCAGCCCATTGGATGAGCCGACGGCGGGCCTTTGCCCACGGAAAACGCCCCGGGCCGCACGGACCCGGGGCGTTGTCTGGATGCTTGGAACGCGGGCGATTGTTACGCCGCCGCGCGGCCCTTCTTCAGCCAGCGGGAGCCGAACAGACCGCCCAGGGCCGTCAGCATGAACCAGGCCGCCGCCGGCAGCGGGACCACGTTCAGAGACGCCTGAAGATTGGCCGTGTTGACGCCACCTTCAGCGGTCAGCCACTCGGAAAAGGTGGTTCCGCCCACCTGGAACCCGGTGATGTCGAGCATGTACTGCGTGCCGTCGATGAAGAACGTCTGCGACGTCCCAGAGTTCGCGGCCGCGGTTACCACATCGTCACACACCGTGGCGCTGCCCGGCAGGCAGGGCGCCGTGTTCGTCGTTTCATTGTGATTGAAGGTGTACTTGGTGAAAATGTCGCCCTGATCCGTCACGAACTTGATGTCGAGATCGATGCTGCTCAGCGTCGTGCCCGTGATCGGATAGTTGATGTGCTTGAACTCGCCCAGGGTGAAGGTATCCCCGGCATCGAGGCCGACCGCCGGCGGCACGGTGGCCGAGAAGTCGTAGCCACTCTGGCCAAACCCCGTGCTGTTGCCCCAGCGGGCTGTGATGGGATCGCCGCCGTTGTTGATGGCGATGCCCGAGCCGGGGGCCGGATTCGACCATTCGGCCACAATGTCGCTGATCGTCAGGACGGCCGCGTTGGCGCTGCCCACCGCACCGATCATGCTGCCCCCAACTATGGCCCCCAGAGCGGCCGTCTTCCAACGAATCACAGTCATGTCCCCATCTCCTGTTCGCGGCATCGGTCTGGTGTCTTGCCGATGCGAAACTCCCCGAATGATCCCGGACCGTGATGGCAGGGCGTTCGGATGCCTGCGGTTCGGTCCCGGAGCGGTGCAGCCGGTGTGCGCGCCCTCGTTCTGAAGGGGTCTCCTGTCTCACAGGGTATCCGAGTCCGGCACTCGGTTTTCATATGTCCACACCCTACCCTTCGTTGGACCGCTCAAAAAACCATCATTTTTATGCAATCTCCTTCCAAAGAACCGGGATGGCGCGGCGCACCCCCGTCTTTCGACACGCACATCCTTGAAAGAAAACGCTTCTTTACAGGATCTGACGCGCGTGAGAGGCGCGTTCGCGGCACTCACCGCCCATTGGCTGATCTCACAGCAATATCCTATCCATTGAAACGGGGTCCCCTTCTCTTCGCCTTCGGAAATGACGACTCGGACGCGCGGCATAAGAGACTCGGGACACGGGCCTGCCCCCGCCGTCGGTGTTTGCATGCGGCGACCAAGCCTCGTCCACCCGAGCAAGCGGGCGTACGCGTGCCCACCGGGTGCCCACCGGGTGAAGGACCCGGCCGGGCCTGTCCTGAGGGTCGCAAGCGCGCACCCTGCCGGACAGCACCGGACTCGCTGGCTTCGATGCGGCCATCGCTCAGGGGCCGCCAAGGGCGTCCCCGGCGGCCTGAACCAGGCGCCCTCCCGTGCGAAGATCGCGCGGCCTGGACGTGATGGCGCGGTTTCGGGGTCGTCTCACGCATCGACGGCCGCCCCGGACGCGGGCGCGGTGGTGGCAAGCATGATCGGGTTGGGCCGGCGGCTCGCCCCGGTCCCGGTCGCGGAACGGGGCGCGAGGACCGAACAGACCACGCGGCTGGGCGAGATGGGGCCCCCATGGGCCAGGGCGAACACGCCGCTCGTCCGATGTTCGTGGACACCTTTTCGGGACGGGACGCTGCGGCACACGGTCGCACCGGGCGCGGCGCGGGGCCTGCCGCGAAGCCGCAAGGCCCGTGCCCTCCCCGAACAATCAAAACCCCCGAAACCCAAAGGGTCCGGGGGTTTTGATGGTGCCCAGGGACAGATTCGAACTGCCGACACGGGGATTTTCAGTCCCCTGCTCTACCAACTGAGCTACCTGGGCGTCGCGTCCTCCGCCAGCGGCGGAAGCACTTGTGTGGCACCGGGCGGCACCGTGGGGGAGGTGTTTATGGGAAAAAGACGGCCCTGTCAAACAGGTTTCATCCCGATGACGCCGGGGCCGGTTCCGGACGTCGGGACGGGCCCGCCGGCGCATTCGGATCGGTCACGTGAATGACACGCGCGATGCCGCGCGGCAGCCGGGGCTCCACCTTGCGCAAGCCCCGGTCCAGGGCCCCGACCCGGCGGCGAACCCAGCGCACCGCCTCTCGGGCGCGTTCCGAATCCCGCGTCAGGATGAACAGACCGATCGCGATGAGGAACAGCCCGATGGGGATGGGCGTCGGCGCGATGATGATCCCCACAACCAGCAGCACCGATCCGACGGCGATGTTGATCGCCCGCCGCACCGGGTGACGGGGCGCGGGATCGTCGGCCATCCCGGGGGTGGTCTCCGGCGCGGACGGGGGCGTCTGGGGCTCGGGCTTCATGCGAGCGATATGGGGCGGCAGGCCCCGACCGGCAAGAGAACCGGCCGATCAGCAACGATCGTCCCGGCCGGGGCGACCTGACGTGGAACGGTCCGCGACATCATTTGTATATCCTCGATCTATATTAGAGACGCGTCATGTGGCCGAAAGCGACCGGCCGCCGCATCTGAAATGGAAGCGGATCGAAGTCCCGCGGCCATTTGGTGCGACGCCAGTTACATCGAATTGCGCCATTTTTGGCTTGCCCTGCCGGGGGGACGCTGGTTCAGTGTGTCCTTCCCTGCGGGAGTCGCGGCCCTGGGCTGCATCCCGGTCATGGCTCCCCGCAGAGACCCGCCGGCCGCCCCGCGCGGCGTCGGCGGGTATTGGCGCGCCAACGGGGCGGCGCACGGCGTGCGCCGGCTCAAGGGGAACAGGCGTGCCGGCAAAATCCGGCCAATACTGGTGTGGGAGGAAGGAACAAATGTCCGGCAACGAAGGCAACGCCAATGACGCCTACTGGAAGGCAAACGTAACCCATATCATAGTCAGTCTGGTGATCTGGTTCGTTGTCTCCTATGGCTTCGGCATTCTTCTGGTGGACCCCCTCAACGCGATCGAGTTCGGTGGATTCAAGTTGGGATTCTGGTTCGCCCAACAGGGCGCCATTTACGTCTTCCTGATCCTGATCGCGGTCTACGCGATCCGCATGAACGCGCTGGATCGACATCATGGCGTGGACGAACAGTAGGACAGGGGGGACGCGAAGATGGATGAACTCAAACTTTTGACCTACCTCGCGGTGGGTCTCAGCTTTGTGCTGTATATCGGCATTGCCGTCTGGTCGAAGGCCAGCAGCACCGGCGAATTCTACGTGGCCGGCAAGGGTGTGCACCCGATCGCCAACGGCATGGCCACCGCGGCCGACTGGATGAGCGCCGCCTCCTTCATCTCCATGGCCGGCCTGATCGCCTTCCTGGGATACGGCGGCTCGGTCTATCTGATGGGATGGACCGGCGGCTACGTGCTGCTGGCCATGCTGCTGGCCCCGTACCTGCGCAAGTACGGCAAGTTCACGGTGCCGGAGTTCATCGGCGACCGTTACTACTCCAAGACCGCCCGCCTGGTGGCCGTGGTCTGCCTGATCTTCATCTCGTTCACCTACGTGGCGGGCCAGATGCGCGGTGTCGGCATCGTGTTCTCGCGCTTCCTTGAGGTGGACCTGCTGACCGGGCTCATCATCGGCATGGGCATCGTGTTCATTTATGCGGTGCTGGGCGGCATGAAGGGCATCACCTACACCCAGGTGGCGCAGTACTGCGTGCTGATCCTGGCGTACACGGTGCCGGCGGTCTTCATCGCCATGCAGTTGACCGGCAACCCGATCCCGCAGATCGCTTTCGGCAGCCAGATCGAGGGCACGAACACCTACCTCCTGGACCGGCTGAACCAGATCGTGACCGACCTCGGGTTCATCGAATACACCGAGGGCAGCAAGAGCACGATCGACATGTTCGCGATCACTGTGGCGCTGATGGTCGGCACCGCCGGTCTGCCGCACGTGATCGTGCGCTTCTTCACCGTGCCGCGCGTGCGCGACGCCCGCTCCTCGGCCGGCTTCGCGCTGCTGTTCATCGCGCTGCTGTACACCGTGGCCCCGGCCGTGGGTGCGATGGCGCGCTACAACCTGACCGACACCGTGCAGACCGGCGCGGTCGGCAGCCCGGACGGCAACCTCGTCTACGAGGAGCGTCCGGAGTGGATGAAGCGCTGGGAGGCCACCGGCCTGCTGGCGTTCGAGGACAAGAACGGTGACGGCCGCATCCAGTACTACAACGACGCCAACCCGGAGTTCCAGGAGAAGGCGGCCGAGTACGGCTGGGACGGCAACGAGCTGACCGTGGACCGTGACATCCTCGTGCTGGCCAACCCCGAGATCGCGCAGTTGCCCAACTGGGTCATCGCCCTGGTGGCCGCCGGTGGTATCGCCGCCGCGCTGTCCACCGCAGCCGGCCTGCTGCTCGTCATTTCGTCGGGTATCTCGCACGACCTGTTCAAGGGCACGATCACACCGGGGATCTCCGAGAAAACGGAGTTGATGACCGGCCGCATCGCGATCGGGGTGGCGATCCTGGTGGCCGGCTATCTGGGGTACAACCCACCAGGGTTCGTGGCGCAGGTGGTCGCGTTCGCCTTCGGGCTGGCGGCCTCGTCCCTGTTCCCCGTGATCCTGATGGGCATCTTCTCCAAGAAGGTGAACCGCGAGGGCGCCATCGCCGGCATGCTGAGCGGCCTGGTGTTCACGATGGGGTACATCGTCCTGTACAAGGGTGTGTTCATCGAGCCGGTCATCGACAACGTGCCGGAGAACTGGTTCCTCGGCATCTCGCCGGAGGGCATCGGCGCGGTCGGCATGGTGCTCAACTTCATCGTGGCCTTCACGGTCTCGAAGATCACCCGCGAGCCGCCGGAGCACATCCAGCATCTGGTCGAGGACATCCGCACCCCGCGCGTCACCAGCGCGGCGGAGTAGGATCCCCGATCCGCGGATCGGGCGGGCCCCGGCGGCCCGCCCTCTCTGCATGGCGCGGGCCCCGGGGTTTCGGGGCTCGCGCTTTTCTTTCAATCGCAGTCCGGGCATTCTGTCGCCATCCGGTGTCCGGGGCCCGCCACCTTGCGCCCCCGATCAGACGAGGCCGCCTCCATGGACGTGGAACTGATCGAGATCCGCGAGTTCATCGCCGCGCATCACCCGTTCGATATGCTCCCGGACGCCTCGCTGGAAAAAGCGGCCGGCAGCCTGCGCGGTCTGTACGTCCGCCAGGGCAAGTGCCTGTTCCAGACGGACGATACCGTGGACGCGCTGTACATCGTGCGGACCGGCGCCCTGGAAACCCGGGACCCGTCCGGCGAAATGCTGGCCCGCGTCGGCGAGGGCGAGACCGCCGGGGCCGCCGCGCTGCTGCGCGGCGGGCGCGCGGTCAACGTGGTGGAAGCAATCGAGGACAGCCTCGTCTACGCCATGCCGGCCGAGACGTTCCACACCCTGCGCCAGCACCACAAGCAGTTCGCCTATTTCTTCCAGCCCGCGGGCGGCGAGCGCCTGCGCTCCGGCCGTGCCGTCGCAGGCCAGGGCGGCCCGCGCGGATCCGGACCGGCGCACGCCCACCTGGACCTGATGGGCATCCACCTGGGCGACATGCTCAAACGCGCGCCCGTCACCATCCCGCCCGACGCCACCATCCGCGAGGCCGGGGCGCGCATGTCGGAGCAGTCCGTCTCGTGCCTGATGGTGGTGGACCCCGCCGACTCCGGCGGCCGGGCCGCCGGCATCCTGACGGACCGCGACCTGCGCAACCGGGTCGTGGCCAAGGCCCTGCCCTACGACACGCCGGTCTCGGAGGTCATGACACCCGACCCGCTGTCGCTGACGGCCGACGACTACCTGTTCGACGCCATGCTGTTGATGACCCGGCACAACATCCGCCACCTGCCGGTCATGAAGGACGGCAAGCTGGCCGGCGTCATCACCAACACCAACTTGGTGCAGACCCAGAACACCTCGGCCGTCTATCTGGTCGGCGACATCTTCAAGCGCGACACCGCCGAGGGGATGCGCGATGCCCTGGAGATGGTGCCGGAGCTGATCCTGCAACTGGTCGAGACGGGCGCGTCGGCGCACAACATCGGGCATGTGATCTCGTCGCTGTCCGACGCCGCCACGGTGCGCCTGATGGCTCTGGCCGAGATGCGGTTGGGCCCCGCGCCGGTGCCCTTCGTCTGGCTGGCCGCCGGCAGCCAGGCCCGGCACGAGCAGACGGCGCGCTCGGACCAGGACAACTGCCTGCTGATGCACGATTCCTATGACGAGACCAAGCACGGGGAGTATTTCCGGGCCTTCACCCGCATGGTCTGCGACGGACTGAATATCTGCGGCTATGTCTATTGCCCCGGCGAGGTCATGGCCATGACCGACCAGTGGCGCCAGCCGCTGAAGGTGTGGAAGAATTACTTCTCGAAGTGGATCGACCAGCCCGACCCCAAATCATTGATGCTGTCGTCCGTGTTCTTCGACATGCGCCCGATCTACGGCAACCATGCCCTGTTCCATGACCTGCGCGCGTTCGTGCTGAAGAAGACCAGCGGCAGCAAGATCTTTTTGGCCTATCTGGCCTCCAACGCCCTCAGCCGGCAGCCGCCGCTCGGGTTCTTCCGCAACCTGGTGATGATCCGGGGCGGCGAGCACGCCAACACCCTGGACCTGAAACATCGCGGCATCGTGCCGATCGTCGATCTGGCGCGCGTCTATGCGCTGGATGCCGGCAGCCCCTCGGTCAATACGCTGGACCGCCTGGAAACCGCGCAGGAGAAAGGCGCGGTCTCCAAGGATGGCGCCGCCGACCTGCGCGATGCCTGGGATTTCATCAGCACCATGCGGCTGCGTCACCAGGCCCTGCGCATCCGCGAGAACAAGAGGGCGGACCACTACGTCTCGCTGGAAACGCTGTCCAACTTCGAGCGCAGCCAGTTGAAGGACGCCTTCTCGGTGGTCAAGACCATGCAGGGCGCCCTGGCCTCGGCCTATCAGACGGGCCGGATGTAACCCGACCCGCCCCCCACCTCCGCGGAGTAGAAGGACGCCATGCTCAGGCACGTGCTCGGACTGGACATGACGCGCCGCGCCCTGTGGCTGGTGGGCAAGCCGGGGCCCATGCGGGACTATTACCAGGAGGACTACCCCACCCTCGATACCCCCTGGCACGCGGTCGATTATCTGGCGATCGACCTGGAAACCACGGGCCTTGACCCCATGCACGACGAGATCCTGAGCGTCGGCTTCGCACCCGTCCGGCGCGGCGCGGTCCATATGGCGGAGGCGCGGCACATCCTGGTGCGTCCCACCCGGCCGGTGCCGGAGCAGACGGCCATCATTCACGGCCTGCTGGACGACCGGCTGGCGGCGGCCCCGCCGCTGGAGGACGTGCTGCCCGTGGTGCTGAAGGCCATGACCGGGTTGGTCCCGCTGGCGCACTATGCGCCGGTGGAGCGGCGCTTCCTGTCGCACGCCTGCAAGCGGCTGTACGGCCAGCCGCTGATCGTGCCCTATGTGGACACGTTGCGGCTGGAGCAGCGCTCCGTGGAGCGCCAACAGGAGACTGCGACCAAGGGCGCGCTGCGCCTCAACGCGGCGCGGGAGCGCTACAACCTGCCCCGCTATCGGGCGCACAACGCCATGATGGACGCCATCGCCGCCGCCGAACTGTTCCTGGCCCAGGTCGCGCACATGGACACCAAGCGCCCGCCCCGCCTGGACGAAGTCAGCGTCGGTTAGCCCGGGGGAACTGGTCCGGCCTGCTCAGCGGCGATAGCCGCAGTCGCAGCGGGTGCCCTCGGGGTGATAGGCGCCGCAGTTCGGGCAGCGCACCAGGTCTTCGGTGGTGCCGGCCCCGCGCCGCTCCTGCTCGCCCATGCGCTTGCGCACGGCATCCTGGGCCGCCCGTTCCACCTTGTCGCGCAGGCTGGGCCGGTCGCCCGGCGTGCGGCCGCCGATGGCGCGGCTGTAGTATTTGAAGGCGCCCCAGACCACGACCACCACGAGGATCGTGAACAGCACCTTTGAGAGGCTGAGTCCGAACATGGAAGGGTTATCGCCCCGGCAGGCCCACCCGGTCAAGTCCGCTGCGCCGGGCGTCCCGCCGTTCAGGCCGCGCCGACGGCCGCTTCCGTCACGCGGACGGCCTGCACGGTCTCCGGCACGTCGTGAACGCGCAGGATATGCACGCCCTGGTCCACGGCCCGCAGCGCCGCCGCCAACGACCCCGGCAGGCGATCCTTGGGCCGGTTCGTGGGGCGCCCGTCAGCGTCCACGGTCCCGGCGGCCCGGGCGATGAAGCTCTTGCGGGACGCCCCCAGCAGCACCGGCCCCCCCAGGCCATGCAGCAGGCCCAGGTGGCCGAGCAGATCCATGTTGTGGTCCAGCGTCTTGCCGAAGCCGATGCCGGGGTCCACGCAGATCCGGCTTGCCGGAATGCCGGCGGACTGACAGACCGCCACCCGCCCGGCCAGCCACGCATAGACATCGGCCGCCGCCCGCTCGTAGGTGGGGTCGGCCTGCATGGTCTGCGGCTCGCCCTGCATGTGCATGAGGATCACCGGGACCTGCTCGCGCGCCACCACCGCCAGCGCTTCAGGCTCATGGGTCAGCCCGGTGACGTCGTTGACGATTCGGGCGCCGTGGGCAATGGCCGCCGCCATGACGGAGGCCCGGCGGGTGTCGATGGACACCAGCGCGCCCCGGTCCGCAAGCGCCCGCACCACCGGCAGGACGCGGCGGGCTTCTTCCTCGGGAGAAACGGGATCCGCGCCCGGCCGGGTGCTTTCGCCGCCCACATCCAGGATGTCCGCCCCGGCCTCCAGCATGGCGAGACCGCTCGCGATGGCCGCGTCGGCGGAGAAGTGGTCGCCGCCGTCGCTGAAGGAATCCGGCGTGCAGTTGAGAATCCCCATGATCCGTGTGCGGTCCAGCGGCAGACCGGCGAACGGCGCGCGGGGCGCCGTCAGGCGCGTCAGCACCGCCGAAAGGATCGCCACCATGGCCGGCCCGTGCGCCTCGGCCCAGCGCATCAGGGCGGGCAGATCGCTGCCGTGGACATGCCACGGCCCGTGGTCGTCGGCGCGGGTAAACAGGGTGACGGCGGAAAACGCCAGATCATCCCGACCGGCCAGCGGCGCCGCGTAGCCCGCCGCCCGGCCCTGCAGGGCCGCCGGCCCTCGCAGCAGCCCGGTGGGCGACAGCAGCAGACCCCGGAGCGGATGGATCAGCGCCCCATCCTGGAACAGCCCCCACGGCAAGGCCGGATCCCGCCCGCTGTGGGCAGGATCCGGTCCGACCTGTTCGGTCTGAGGATCACGCATCGTCCGCGACACGACGGCTAGGCGCCCGGTTGGGGTTCCGGGCCCATGTTGGGCTTGCCGCGCGACGGGCCGCCGCTGGTCGTCGGCACGGAGGCCCGCCGGCCGCCGCGCGGCGCCTGCGCCGATCCCGTGTCCTGGGGCTCGTCACGGTTGATCGACTCACCGTTCATCAGGGCGCGGATCTCGTCGCCGTTCAGGGTCTCGTACTCCAGCAGCCCCTGAGCCAGGCTTTCCAGTTGGTCCCGGTGCTCCGTCAGGATGCGCTGGGCGTTTTCATAGGCCGTATCGACAATGCGCCGGATCTCCTCGTCAACGGTGTGCGTGGTCTCATCGGACATGTTCTTGTGACGCGCCACCGAGTGCCCCAGGAACACCTCTTCCTGGTCCTCGGCATACATCAGCGGCCCCAGCTTGTCGGACATGCCCCACTCGGTGACCATCTTGCGCGCAATGTTGGTCGCCATCTTGATGTCGCTCGACGCGCCGGTGGTGACCTTGCCGTGGCCGAAGATCAGCTCCTCCGCCACGCGGCCGCCCATGGCGACCACAAGGTCGGCCTCCAGCTTGGCGCGGGACATGCTGATGCGGTCGCCCTCCGGCAGACGCATCACCATGCCCAGGGCGCGACCGCGCGGGATGATGGTCGCCTTGTGGATGGGGTCGGATTCCGCCATGTGCAGCGCGCAGATGGCGTGGCCGCCCTCGTGATAGGCCGTCAGTTTCTTTTCGTCGTCGGTCATGACCATCGAGCGCCGCTCGGTGCCCATCATGACCTTGTCCTTGGCGGCCTCGAACTCGCTCATGCCCACGACCCGCTTGCCGCGACGGGCGGCCAGCAGCGCGGCTTCGTTGACCAGGTTGGCAAGGTCGGCGCCTGAGAAGCCCGGCGTGCCGCGCGCGATGGTCTTCGGCTCCACGTCCGGCCCCAGCGGGGTCTTGCGCATGTGGACCTTGAGGATCTTCTCGCGGCCGAGCACATCCGGATTCGGCACCACCACCTGGCGGTCGAAGCGGCCCGGGCGCAGCAGCGCCGGGTCCAGCACGTCCGGACGGTTGGTGGCGGCGATCAGGATGACGCCCTCGTTGGCCTCGAAGCCGTCCATCTCGACCAGCAACTGGTTCAGGGTCTGCTCGCGCTCGTCGTTGCCGCCGCCCAGCCCGGCGCCGCGATGGCGGCCGACGGCGTCGATTTCGTCGATGAAGATCAGGCACGGCGCGTTCTTCTTGCCCTGCTCGAACATGTCGCGCACCCGGCTGGCGCCGACACCCACGAACATCTCGACGAAGTCCGAGCCGGAGATGGTGAAGAAAGGCACGTTGGCCTCGCCCGCGATGGCGCGCGCCAACAGCGTCTTACCCGTGCCGGGCGGACCGACCAGCAGCACGCCCTTGGGGATCTTGCCGCCCAGGCGCTGGAACCGCTGCGGATCGCGCAGGAACTCCACGACCTCTTCCAGTTCCGACTTGGATTCGTCGATGCCGGCCACGTCGTCGAAGGTCACGCGGCCGGTGCGCTCGGTCAGCAGCTTGGCGCGGGACTTGCCGAAGCCCATGGCCTTGCCGCCGCCGCCCTGCATCTGGCGCATGAAGAAGATCCACACCGCGATCAGCAGCAGCATGGGGAACCACGAGATCAGCACGCTCCAGAACGTGGGCGTGTCGCTCGACGACGGCTGCGCGGTGATCTTGACCCCGTTGTCGCGCAGGATCGGCACCACGTTCGAGTCGGGCGGCGCGAAGGTGGTGAACGCCCGGTCGTCCACGAAGTGGCCGGAAATGCTCTCGCCCTTGATGGTGACGTCCCGAACGTCGCTGCTCTCGACGCGGTCGATGAACTCCGAGTACGGGATCGACGTCTCGGGGGTCTGCGGCGCCGAGCCCTGGAAGACGTTGAACAACGCCACCAACAGCACGGAAATGATGATCCACATCAAGAGATTGCGGCTGAAATTCAAGGCTCGAACCCTTCACTGACGGCGGGCGGACCGGCACCGGACCCAGCACGCGCCGATTGTCCTACGGTTCCTCATCAGATAGGCCGTCGCCGGCCCCGTACAAGCGGCATGGTCCCTCTGTCAGGGATGTCCCCGGCGCCCGTTCCACGTCCAGGCGGGGCAGGCCCCGAACCGGCCGCACAGGGTACCCGATCTGGGGCACGGCAGAAACCATGCCGTCGGGCGAAATCAGCGCCAGCAGACCCGGCCGCACGGCAACAGGTACGGTGGGCGGCTCGGCCCCGATCTCTCGCAGCGCGCGGGTCACATCCAGCCAGCCGTCGGCTCCCAGCGGCGCGAGAGCCCAGCCCGGATCGGGACCGTCCCCGGCGACCCTGACCAGAAGCCTCCCGTCCCAAAGCAGCGGCGGCGCCTCCGGCCCCGGCAGAGGCATCGGGTCCGGCAGGTTCCGGTCCTCCCGACACACCCGCCACGTTCCGTCCGCCCCCGGCAAAAGCCGGCAGCGCCCCAGCGTCAGGCCGCGCGGCGGCCCCGCCTCGGACAGACGCCGGCGCAGGCGCTCCAGGGGCTGCCCGCGGGGGGGCCGCTCCGAGCCCCCGACGCAGGCGAGCAGCCGACCGAGCGCGGCGCGGACCTCGCTCGGCGGCCCGTCCAGCAGCCGCGCCATGTTCACATGGGCCGCCCCCAGGCCGTCGAAGGTCACCGTCGCCGCCAGCCGGGCGTCGCGACGGCGGCGGCGCTCCTCGCGCGCTTCGGCCGCCCGGGCCGCCGACAGCACCAGCCCCGGGGCCGAGACCCCGGCTTCCGCCAGTGACGGGGCCAGATGGCGCAGCCGCACCCGCTGAAACACGGTGTCCGCGTTGCTGGGGTCCTCGATCCAGGGATGCCCCCGCGCGGCCAGGGTGGCCCGCGTCCGGCCCGCCGGCTGATCCAGCACCGGGCGCAGCACCCGCACGCAGCGACGCCACGACACCCGCGCCATGCCGGCCAGCCCGTCCGGCCCGCTGCCCTGCCCCAGGCGCTGCAGCACGGTTTCGGCCTGGTCCCCGGCGTGGTGGGCCAGCAGCAGGTCGAGCACGCCATGCGCCCGGCACCACGCCTCCATCAGGGCCAGACGGGCCATCCGCGCCGCCGCCTGCAGACCATGCGCCGGGCGCGGCCCGACCCAGCGCAGGGTGACATGATCCAGCCCCGCCCCCGCCATCCAGGCGGCCACCTGCCGGGCCTCACCGGCGGACTCCGGACGAAGGCCGTGATCCACCGTCAGGGCCGTGACCCGCCCGCCTTGGGCCGCCGCCCACGCGCCCGCCAGCAGGGCCAGCGCGAGACTGTCCGGCCCACCGCTCACCCCCACCGCCAGATGCGGCGCCGGCCCGAACGGCGCCAGCGGCGCCATCAGGGCCGCGAAGGTCTCCACCTCCAGGGGCGGCGCGTCCGCTAACACCCGTTGCGGGCCATCTGGTCGGAGACCTGGCGCTGCAGCGTTCCGGCCACGTTCGGGAAGTCCGCGCGCAGCTTCTGGAACGCCGCGCAGGCCTCGCGTTTCTTGCCCAGGGCCGACATGGACATGCCGAGCTTGAACAGGTTGTCCGGCGTCTTGGAACTGTCCGGGAACTCCTTGTACCCCTTGGCGAAGGCCACGGCCGCGGACTCATAATCCTCGCGCGCATAGTGCGTCTCGCCCAGCCAGTATTGAGCATTGCCGGCCAGGGTGTGCGTGCCGTTGGCCTCGACGAACGCCTTGAAGGCCTGTTCGGCGCGGCCGTAGTCCCGCTGCCTCAGCAGCGAGAACGCGTGGTTGTACTGCACCTCGGGCGAGCCGGGCGGCAGAATGTTGGCGGGGCTGCCCGCGAACCCGCCCGACGAGGGCCGGGAGGACGACGGCGCCGGGGTTCTCGTGTAACCCAGCACGCCTTCGTCCGGGGCCAGCGCCGAACCGCCGCCGTCGCCGGACGGCGACGGCGCGGCCTCCGCGCCGCTGCCGGACGCGCTTGACGCCGTGCCGCCGCCCTCCAGCGCCCCCAGGCGCATGTCCAACTCGCGCTCGATCAGGTCGAGGCGCTGCTGAAGCTGGCGGTTGCGGAACTGCGTTTCCTCCAGCGATCCCGTCAGATTGCGCACCAGATCCTCAAGCTGCGTGATGCGCACCTGCATGTCGGCGATCAGCGCGCGGTTGTCCTGCGCGTGGGCGGCCTGAAGGGGCAGCAAGGCCAGGGCGGTCGCCACCAACAGGCGTCCGGTCAGGACGGCGACGGCCAGCGGCCGCGCCGAGCGACGGACCGACCGCCGCGCGCAGGCAGGAAGGGAAGCGGAAGGCATGGGCACGGGCTCCTGTCCAGGCTTCAGGATCGAGGGGATCAGTCTGGCCTAGCGCACGATCCTGGCGCAATAAAGGCCGCACACGGGCGCCAACTCCCTAGCGATACCCGTTCTCCCGGAACCAGGCCACGGCGTCGGCGATGGCGTCGCGGGCCGGCCGGTGGACGTAGCCCAGGTCCCGTTCCGCCTTGGCGCTGCTGAAAAACATCCGCTTCTTGGCCATGCGCAGGCCGTCCACGGTGGCGAACGGCTCCTTGCCGGTGACCCGGGCGATGCCCTCGGCGGTCCAGGCGAAGGGCAGGATCAGGTCATGCGGCAGGCTGACCTTGGGCGGTCTGCGGCCGGTCAGCCGGGCCACCTCGGCCAGGATATCGGCCAGGGTCAGGTTCTCGCCGCCCAGGATGTAGCGCGCGCCGACCCGGCCCCGGTCGAAGCCGAGAAGATGGCCGGCCGCCACGTCGTCCACATGGGCCACGTTCAGGCCGGTCTCCACATAGGCCGGCATGCGCCCGGCGGCGGCCTCCACGATCAGGCGCCCGGTGGGCGTGGGCTTGATGTCGCGCGGCCCGATGGGCGTGGACGGGTTGACGATGACCACGGGCGCGCCCTCGACCTCGACCAGCCGACGCACCGCCTGCTCGGCGCGGAACTTGCTGCCCTTGTAGACGCCGATCATGTCGGCCTCGGTGGTCGGCGTGTCCTCGTCGGCGGATGAGCCGTCGGGATGCGGCTTCAGCACCGCCACCGAGCTGGTGTAGACCGCCCGTGAGGCGCCGGCCTCCAGCGCCGCCCGGATCACGTTCACCGACCCCTGGACGTTCGCCGCCTCCATCTCCTGCGGGTTCGGGATCCACAGCCGATAGTCCGCCGCCACGTGATAGAGCGCCGCCACCCCGCGCGCGGCGGCCTTCAGCGAGGCCGGATCGGTCAGATCACCCTCGGCGATCTCCACGTCCAGTCCGGCCAGATTGCGCCGGTCGCCCCCGGGCCGGGCGAGGCAGCGCACGGCCTCGCCCCGCGCCAGCAGCGCGCGGACGACCGCCGCGCCAACGAATCCGGTACCGCCGGTGACGAGCGTGGGCATGAAACCGCCTCATTGTTGGGGGAACGGAAGGGGCCGGACGCCTCTCCCTGCGTACCCCGCCCCCGGCCGCAGGACAAGGGCGCGCCCGCGGATGGGGCACTGTTGCGAATCAGTCGCAGACCATGGTCCACGCACAAAGGGAGGGGACCGGATTGTTGCAATGCGAGGGCGCGTCCCTATACACAAGGATCACCGATCCGACAAAGGCTTGAGGAGAGCCCCTGTGGACACACCCGCCGCCACGAAAACCCCGTCCGGCGAAATGCCGAGCGCCCTGCGCGTCATCCTGGCCAGCCCGCGCGGCTTCTGCGCCGGGGTCGAACGCGCCATCGAGATCGTGGAACGGGCGCTGGAGATCTACGGCCCGCCCGTCTACGTGCGGCATGAGATCGTGCACAACAAGCACGTGGTCGAGACCCTGCGCCGCCAGGGCGCCGTGTTCGTCGAGGAACTGCACGAGGTGCCGGACGGCGCCATGACCGTGTTCAGCGCCCACGGGGTGCCTCAGTTGGTGGTCAAGGAGGCCGAACGCCGCGCCCTGCCGGTGATCGACGCCACCTGCCCGCTGGTCTCCAAGGTCCACCGCGAGGGGCAGAACCTGGCCGCCAAGGGCCGCGAGATCATCATGATCGGCCACGAGGGCCACCCCGAAGTGGAGGGCACGCGCGGCCAGATCCCGGGCGGCGTGCATCTGGTCAGCCGCGTCGAGGACGTGGAAAAGCTGCAGGTGCGCGACCCCGAGATGGTGGGTTACGTCACCCAGACCACGCTGTCCGTGGACGACACCCGCGAGGTGATCGCCGCGCTGAAGCGCCGCTTCCCCGGCATCAAGGGCCCCGGCGCCAAGGATATCTGCTACGCCACCCAGAACCGCCAGACCGCCGTGCGCCTGCTGGCGGAGCAGGTGGACCTGCTGCTGGTGGTGGGGGCGCGCAACTCGTCCAACTCCAACCGGCTGGCCGAGATCGGCACCACCATGGGCGTGCCCAGCTATCTGATCGACGACGCCACCATGGTCCAGGACGACTGGTTCCGGGGCGTCTCGGTGGTGGGCGTCACCGCCGGAGCCTCGGCCCCGGAAAGCCTGGTGCGCGATCTGGTGGCCCGCATCGGCGAGGTGGCGCCGGCGACCACCGAAACCACATCGGGCATCGAGGAGCACATGCAGTTCAAGCTGCCGCGCGTGCTGACCGACGCCATGCGGGACCGGGGCATCGAGCCCGACGACTCCCGCGACCGCCATGACCTGCACATGGCCTGACCGCACGGGTCCAGGCTGACGACATCGAGACCAGAGAAGAGGTGAAACCGTGGGCGTCCCCCTGATCCAGCAGCTTCGCGTCGGGACCTACCTGATGAAGCAGCGCCTGCGCGGCACCAAGCGCTATCCCCTGGTCCTGATGCTGGAACCGCTGTTCCGCTGCAACCTGGCCTGCGCCGGCTGCGGCAAGATCGACTATCCGGACAGCATCCTGAACAAGCGTCTGTCGGTGGACGAGTGCGTCGCCGCCGCCGATGAATGCGGCGCGCCCATCGTCTCCATCGCCGGGGGCGAGCCCCTGCTGCATCGGCAGATGGTGCAGATCGTCGAGGAACTGACGAAACGCAAGAAGTTCGTCTACCTCTGCACCAACGCGCTGTTGCTGATGAAGCGGCTCGACGACTTCAAGCCGAGCCCGTACCTGACGTTCTCCATTCACCTGGACGGGGACCAGGAGCACCACGACGCCGCCGTCTGCCAGGACGGCGTGTTCGACAAGGCCACGGCCGCCATCCGCGAGGCGCGCCGGCGCGGCTTCCGCGTGACCTGCAACACGACCCTGTTCGAGGGCGTGGATGTGGACCGCGTGGCGAACTTCGTCAGCTTCGCCACCGACGACCTGGGCGTGGAGGGGGTGACCATCGCCCCCGGCTTCGCCTACGAGCGGGCCCCGACGCAGCAGGTGTTCCTGAACCGCCAGCGCACCAAGCAACTGTTCCGCGACCTGTTCGCGAAGGGCAAGGGCAAGGGCTGGAAGTGGAACCAGTCGAGCCTGTACCTGGACTTCCTGGCCGGCAACCAGACCTATGACTGCACCCCCTGGGGCAACCCGACCCGCAACGTGTTCGGCTGGCAGCGGCCCTGCTACCTGCTGAACGAGGGCACCGTCTCCACCTTCCGCGAACTGATGGAGGAGACGGACTGGGACAGCTACGGCACCGGCCGCTATGAGAAGTGCGCCAACTGCATGATGCATTGCGGCTACGAGGCGACGGCGGTGGCCGACACGGTCTCGAAGCCGTGGAAGGCGCTCGGTCTGGCGCTCAAGGGCATCCAGACCGACGGTCCGATGGCGCCGGAGGTGTCGTTTGAGAACCAGCGTCCCGCGCAGTGGGTGTTCGATGATCTGGTCACCCAGCAGATGAGCCGGTCCGACGCCGCCAAGGCGGCCGAGGAAGCCGCGAGGCAGTCCGGCGGCTGCGCCACACCCAGCGCCGCCAGCCACGTGAAGCGCAAGGCCGCCGAGAAAAGCGCGCAGGACGCAGCCTGATGTTTATCAGATGCAACGGACTCGTCCGTTGCATCACCTCCGCCGCTTCGCGGCGCCGGTGCGGTCGCACCGGCCGGCCGACAAAAAGTGTAGCCTTTTCGTCGGCCGGAAGACGGCGGTCATATCCCGCACCCCTCCGCCCACACAACGCATGGCCCGGTCCCACCCAGGACCGGGCCATTGATTTTTCTCGTCCTTGAACCGGGTTGGGTCGGGCCCGACCTACGCGTCCTCTGCCCGCCCGCGCCCGCTGCCGAACACGCGCAGGACCACGGGCAGCACCAGGATCAGCGAGACGATCCGGAACACGTGGTGCGTGGCGACGTACGTGGGGTCGTAGCCCAGCGACAGCGCCATGGCCGCCATGGCCTCCACCCCGCCCGGGGCGTAGGCCACCCAGACCTGTCCGAACGGCATCGCCAGACCCCAGGCCACCAGCAGCGCCAGCGACGCCGAGATCGTGAGCGCGAGGCTGATGGTCAGCAGCGCGGCCAGCGCCAGCCGGGCCAGTTCCCGCAGCTCCAGCGCCCGGAACCGTGTACCGATGACGGCGCCCGTCACCGTGAATCCGGCCATCAGGAACGCGGGCGGAAACTGCCCGGCCACCACGCCGAGCCCATGCAGCCCACCACTGATGGCGATGCCCGCCAGCAGGAAGGCCGCCGGGGCCTTCAGCCGGTCCAGCCCCCAGCCGCCCGCCAGGGCGGCCGCCAGCATCAGGATGGCCACCGGATAGGCCATCACGGTCGGATGATGGCTGCCCCAGACCGCACCGCCGGCCCCGCCCAACAGCCCGAGGATGGACGGCAGCACCAGAGTCATGGCCAGCAGGCGCAGGCTCTGCAGCACCATGACCGCCCGCGCGTCGCCCACACCGGCGCTGGAGATCGCCAGGGCATAGGACAACGCCCCGGGCGAGGTGGCCAGAATGGCGGTGTCGCGGCTCTGGCCGAATCCCCGCTCCAGGATGCGCCCCGACAGCACCATGGTCAGGACGATGACCGCGCACAGCACCGCCAAGCTGACCGGCCAGCGCGCCGCGTCGCTCAGGAAATCGGGCGTGACCCCGGTGCCAAGCGAACAGCCGATGACGGCGAAGGCCCCGTTGCGCAGCGCCACCGGCATCCGCACCGGCAGCCGCGCCAGCGCGGCCAGGGTCACCGCCACCGTGCTGCCCAGCAGAGCGGGCGCGGGCATCCCCGCCCAGACGGCGGCGCCGGCCCCACCGGCCGCCACCGTCAGGGTCAGGAGCACCCGCGCCGCCGCCGCCTTATCCATCGGTGGCAACACGGCTCCTCTGGCGACGGGCGAGCCACACCGGCACCGCCACGATCAGCACGGCCAGGCCATACAGCACGATGCTGTTGCCGCTGGAGACCAGGATGGACCAGTCGCCCCCGGAGATGGACAGCGCCCGGCGCAGGTTGTCCTCGAACAGCCCGCCCAGCACGAAGCCCAGGATCACCGGGGCCAGGGCGAAGTCCAGCTTGCGCAGGACCCAGCCGAAGAGGCCCAGGGCAATGATCATGTACAGGTCGAACGGGTTGCCGACGACCGAGTACACCCCGATGAACGCCAGCACCGCGATCAGGGGGGTCAGGTACTTCTGCGGGATCGTCAGCATGCGCGCGAACAGCCCGGCCATCGGCAGGTTGATGACCAGCAGGGCCACGTTGCCGATGTACATGGAGGCAATCAGGCCCCAAGCGATCTCGGGCCGCATCTCGAACATCAGCGGCCCCGGCTGCACGTTGAACAGCAGCAACGCGCCCAGCAGGATCGCCGTGGTGCCGGACCCGGGAATGCCCAGGGTCAGCATCGGCACCATCGCCCCGCCGGCGGCGCCGTTGTTGCCGGCCTCCGGCGCGGCCAGGCCGCGAATGTTGCCTTGCCCGAACGTGCGCCCGCCGTCCGGGTCGAGCCGCTTTTCCGTGCCGTAGGTGACGGCCGAGGCCACCGACGCGCCCGTCCCCGGCAGCACGCCGATGAAGAAGCCGATCAGCGACGACCGCAGGATCGTCCACTTGACGGTCATGATGTCGCGCCAGGAGACGAAGCTCTTGCCGATCGGCAGCAGCTTGAGCTTTCCGCTGACCTGGACCTCGACCATGTGGATCAGCTCCGCCATGCCGAACAGCCCGATGACCACGATCAGGAAGTCGATCCCGGCCAGGATGTCCGGAATGCCGAAGGTGTAGCGGGCCACGCCCGTGTTGGCGTCGATGCCGATGGTCGCCAGCATCAGCCCCATCAGCGCGCCCAACAGGGTTTTGATCGGGTTCTTGCCCACCAGCGAGGCGAGGCTGGCGAACGCGAACACCATCAGCGCCACATAGTCGGCCGGGCTGAAGGTGACGGCGAAGCTGGCCAGCAGCGGCCCGAACAGGCTCATCAGGATGACCGCGATGGTGCCGCCGCAGAACGAGGCGACGGCGGACAGCGACAGCGCCCGACCCGCCTCACCCTTGCGCGCCAGCGGATTGCCGTCGAGGGTGGTCATCACCGCGCCCGCGTCGCCCGGCACGTTGAGCAGGATCGACGAGATGCGGCCGCCGTACTCGGCGCCGTAGTAGATGCCGGCCAGCAGAATGAGCGCGGATTCGGGCGGCAGACCCAGGCCATAGGCGATGGGCAGCAGGATCGCGACCCCGTTGATGGGGCCGATGCCCGGCAGCGACCCGATCAGGGTGCCCGCGAAACACCCGACCAGCACAAGGAACAGGTTCAGGGGCAGCAGGGCGACCGCGAAGCCGCTGCTCAGCCCGGATATGACGTCCATGGTGCCCCCCCTATGCCCAGTCGCCGAGCACGCCGCCGGGCAGGTTCAGGTCCAGCAGCCACGCCCCGATCAGGTACCCCGCCACGCCGGACACGACTCCGAAGGCGATGGCCCGCCCCGCACTGCCCCCGAGCATGAAGGCCATGGCGGCGCTATAGATGATCGTGGACACGATGAAGCCCAGCGGCTCATAGGCCCAGGCGTAGGCGGCCAGCAGACCGATGGTCACGACCAGCCGTATCCCGGTGCCGCCGGTCATGGTCATGACCGACACATCCGGCTTGAGCAGCACGTACAGCCCGCACAGGGCGGCGGCCACGGTCAGGATCTGGGGCCAGGTCTCCGGCCCCAACGGGTCGTACTGAAACGGGGCCTTGATGACCGCGAAGGCCATGATGCCGTAGCCCAGCACCACGGCCAGGACGACGGCGGCGAAAATCCGGTCGGCCATGCGAGACTCCGGACAGAAGGCGGACCCGACACCGTCCCGGTCCGGAGTCCGACGGACTCCAGGCCGGGCGGTGCGTGGTCACGATCAAGGATGAAGAGACCGCGGCGCGACCTACTCGATCAGGCCCGCCTCGCGTGCGACGTCTCGCAGGTTGGCGATGCGCTTCTTGACCGACGCATCCAGTTCGTCACCGGCCATATTCAGCGGCATGAGACCCTTTTCCTTCTGGATCTGGGCGAACGCCTCGGTCTCGTAGGCCGCCTTGAAGGCATCGGCCCAGGCGTTGTAGGCCTCGTCGGAGACATCCTTGCCCATGTAGAAGCCGCGCAGGATGGTCCACTCCGCGTCGTAGCCCAGCTCGATGGCCGTGGGGTACTCGGCGAACGGCTCCGGCAGGCGCTCCGGCGACATCAACGCCAGGATGCGCATCTGGCCCGCGCCCAGGTGCGGCACCATCTCGCCGACGTCGCCCATGTACGCCTGGATGCTGCCGCCCAGCAGACCGGCGATGGCGTCGCCGCCGCCATCAAAGGCCACGTAGCGCATGGCCCGGGGCTCCTCGCCGATGGACTTCAGCAGCAGCGCGGCCTTCATCCAGTCCTGCGAGCCGACGGAGCCGCCGGCCCCGACCACGACGCCCTTCACGTCCTCCTTGAAGGCGTCCATCAGGTCGTCAAGCGTCTGGTACGGGCTGTCCTCGCGCACAACGACGGCCCCGAAGTCCGCCCCGGCGGTGCCCACGAAGCGCACGTCGTCCTCGGTCCACTTGCCGAATTTGCCGGTCGCGATGTTGAGCAGCGAGCCGGACGAGAACGCGACGATGGCATTGGGATCATCGGTCCGGGTGGTCGCGAACAGGTTGATCGCCACGGCCCCGATGCCGCCCGGCATGAACGTCACCTGCATGGGGTCGTCCAGTTGCGGGGCGAGGCCCTGCTGCGCAATGCGGCAGGTCAGGTCGAATCCGCCGCCCGGCTTTGCCGGAGCCACGCACTCGGGTTTTTCGATCTGCGCCAGGGCCGGACCGGACATCAGAGTGGCCGCAAGGGCGATGGCGGCCACCTTCAAGGGCGATTTCATGGACTCCTCCCGAAACGTTCTTGTGACGTTGAACCTGCGGCGGCGGCCCGAACCCATCCAGACCGATCCGCCGCCGGGGAAGGATGCGCCCAAATCGCACCGCCGTGCAATGTCATGTCGGCGCAATACAGGCCCGCATCGTGGAAATTCCGGCCGCGCGCACCCGCGTTCATCGCGCGGCCGCGCGCTCTCTACTGAGTCGCGTCGCCCTCCTCGGTGGCGCGGCGGGCGGCGATCTTGTCGGCGACGTACTGCTGGAAGTGCGTGTCGCCCTCATAGCCCTTCTGCTTCACCCACTCGAACGCTGCGGTGAAGGTGCCCTTCTCGAACGCGCCATGCATGTTGAACACGGCGGCGTCCTTGCCGGTCATCCCCTCGGCGTCGGCCGGGTCCTCGGGCAGGAACACGAACGTCGGCGTGAACAGCACACCCCAGCGCCGCGCGAGCTGCTTCTCGGGCATTTCCTCGCCGTCCAGGTCGGTGACGAGACGCTCACCGAATAGGTTCAACTGCACGACATTGAAGTTCTCGCGCACATATGTGTTGATCGCCGGGTCCCCCAGGATCTCCACATTGACCTTCTTGCAGTAGAGGCAGCCGCGCTGCTCGAACACCACGACCAGACGCTTGCCGTCGGCCTGGCTGTCGGCGAGGTCCTCGCCCAGGTCCAGGAACGACTGCAGAAAGAAGTCGTGATGATACAGGCCGTCGTCGCCCAGCGTGGGCGCGATCATCTCGCCCTCGGCGGCCAGGGCCGGCCCGGTGGTGGCCACGGTCGCGGCGGTTCCGGCCCCCAGAGCCGCCGCGCCGCCGATGGCCACAGTAGCGGCCAGGCGGCGCAGGCCTTTCATGCTCAGATCAAACGTTCCCATGGGGTGTTCCTCCCTGTTGGACGAAGTCGATTCTTGTGTTTGGAGTCGGGATCATGGGCCCACGTCGTCAGGAGCCCCCCTCCCGCTGCGCCGCGCCGTCCTCGGCGGGCGGCAGTTTCTTGAGCAGTTCGGACAGTTGGAACCAGAAGAACTCGTCCCCGGCGTAGCCGGTGATCCGGCCCACCTCCTGCCCGGATTCGACGAGCACGAATGTCGGCGTGAACGAAACGGAGCGGATGCCGCGCAGATCCGCCGGCCAATCCTGGTGCAGGTTCACCCGACGCAGGGGGGCTAGCGCCGATTCGGCCGTCTTCGGATAGATGGGGCCCAGGTCCGCATGCCACTGCTCGCAGTAATGACACGTCGGCGATTCGAACATGACCAGCTCCGCCGCCGCACCGGCCCGGATCGCACCGACCCAGGACAGGGCCATGACCCCCAGCACCATCATGGCGGTCCAAAGCGACTTGGACGGACGAATATGCAGGGTCATCACACCGCTCCGAGCCTCTGGGACTGCCGGTCCGGACGGACCGCAAAATGGCGGGATCTTGCCCGAACCCTGGCCGGGTCCGGCCGCGGAACGGCCTCGCCGCACGCGGGACAACGGAATACTGTAGCGCCAAACTGGGCCTTGCCAATCACGGAACATTCCGTCATGCTTGAATTATAAAAAGCTAATGCGCTAGGGTCCAGCAAACGTTGGACCCGAACGGAGTTGAACCGCTTCGGGGCTTCTTCCGGATCACGAACGGCGTGAGACCGGCAGAGGTCCGCAAGACCAGGATGCCGCCGCCCCCGGATCCCCGAGGGCGGACCAACAACAACACAAGGCATCCGGACACAGGGAGGGACAGGCCCGCCACCCCGCTGCTCCAGGCGACCGGACCCAACCGGCCCGGGCAGGCGCGGGCATTGCTCCCCGAGACATGCGTCCCTCCCTCCGGTGGGACCGCCCCAGGCGTCGGACCGGAAGCCGGTCGCGCCCCAGATCGTCGCGCCGCGCGGGTGCGCGGTCGCGGGACTCATCGGCCCGCCCGGCCCCGTGTGGGCGATCCTCGCCGGTCCGAACGGAAACAAAACGTCACAGGGAGGACCTGGGGGAATGCAGATCAAGACCATGCGGGCGGGACCGGCCGCCGCCCTGTTCGGCGCCGCCGCCCTGGTGGCCGCCGCCGCGACCACCGGCCCCGCCACCGCCGGCGACAGCGCGCCCGAATATACCGTCGTGGACGGCTACACCATCCCGGAGCCTCTCACCGAGACCCCGGGAGACCCGGTCATGGGCCGCAAGTGGGTCATCAATCGCAAGCTCGGCAACTGCCTGAGCTGCCACCAGATGCCCATTCCCGAGGAACAGTTCCACGGCGAGACCGGGCCGGCGCTGTACGGGGTCGGCGACCTGTACGACGCGGGTGAACTGCGCCTGCGCATGGTGGACCCGAAGGTCCTCAACCCCTATTCGATGATGCCGGCCTTCTACAAGACCGAGGGCCTGCACCGCGTCCGGACGGGCTTCGAGGGCAAGACCATCCTGAACGCGCAGCAGGTCGAGGACATCATCGCCTATCTGATGACCCTCAAGGACACCAGCGGCGCCCGCGCCGCCGCCGACAACTGATCGCGGCCCGGGCGGCCGATGTCAGCCGGCCCCGGGCCCCCCAACAACCGGAAAGGAGACGACACGCATGCAAGGACCCCATGAAACGGACGGCTTCAGCCGCCGCACCGTCCTGTTCAGCATCGGCGGCGGTGCCGCCGTGATGACCGGGATGACCCTGTTCCCCGCCCTCGCCATCGCCGACGAGGGGGCCGTCAACGACGCCATCAAGAGCATGGTCGGCGAGGTCCCCGCCGAGGGCGGCGTGTCCCTCGATCTGCCGGAGATCGCCGAGAACGGCAACACCGTGCCGCTGAGCTTCGAGATCGACGCGCCCATGGGCGACGACGTGCATGTGACCGACGTCATGATCCTGGCCGACGGCAACCCGTCGCCCGATGTGGCCGTGTTCCACTTCACGCCCATGAGCGGCAAAGCCGCCGGCTCGACCCGCCTGCGCCTGGCCGGCACACAGAACGTGATCGCGGTCGCCCAGCTCAGCGACGGCTCGGCCATGATGGGCAAGAAGCAGGTCAAGGTCACCATCGGCGGCTGCGGCGGCTGATCCGGCCGCGCCCCGACCCGACCCGGGACCCCCGTAAACGCCCCCCGTAACCGCGCAGCATCAGGAGACACCACCGATGGCGACCATCCGCCCCCGCGTCAAGGCCCCGAGGAAGGCGGCCCCTGGAGACGTTGTCGAGATCAAGACCCTCATCAACCACGGCATGGAAAGCGGTCAGCGCAAGGACAAGGACGGCAATCCGATCCCGCGCCAGATCATCAACAAGTTCGTGGCCGAGTTCAACGGCACCGAGTTCTTCTCGGTGGACCTGGCTCCCGCCATTTCCGCCAACCCGTACCTGTCGTTCTACGCCAAGGTCCAGGAAAGCGGCGAGTTCACCTTCCGTTGGCATGACGACGACGGTTCGGTCTACGAGGACAGCAAGTCCATTGAGGTGGCGTGATCCCACCAGGGGCGGCGCATTCCATGGCGGCGGGCGCTCCGGTCGGCTCCGACCGTGACCGGCCCGCTCGGTTGACCGGCCGTGTCCGGCACCACATCGCGCCAGGACCGGCGCCGCCCGGGCGGGACCCGACCGACACCCGCACACCAAAAAGGCCGCAAAAAACAAGGCCGCAATGAACAGGAACGGGGGAGGACCCATGACCAACACGTTCAGGACGCCCGGTGCATCCGCCCTGGCCGCGGTCGCGGGCGCGGTGATGCTCGCCGCGACACCGGCCCTTGCCGCCGACGGTGACAGCACCCGCATCGACTGGGGCCCCTACAAGGTGGGCGACGTGCGCTCCGGTTACACCTTCGCCGGGGCCCAGACGCGCGCCATGCAGGACGACGAGTTCCAGAACCCCGCCTTCCTGTGGCTGGAACGCGGCATGGACATCTGGGAAACGCCGGCCGGCCAGGCTGGCAAGGCCTGTACCGACTGCCACGGCGACGCCGAAGAGAGCATGGCGGGCGTGGCCGCGCGCTACCCGATCTATTTCGAGGATTGGGACAAGCTCATGAACATCGAGCAGCGCATCAACTGGTGCCGCGAAAATCAGATGCAGGCCGAGCCGTTCAAGTGGGAAACGGACGAAATGCTGGGCATCACCGCCTTCGTCAAGCACCAGTCCAAGGGCATGCCGGTCGATGTGTCCATCGAAGGCCCCGCGCATGAATTCTGGGAAAAGGGCAAGGCGTTCTACGAGACCCGGCGGGGCCAGCTCGACCTCGCCTGCACCCACTGCCACGTGGACAACGAGGGCAACCTGATCCGCGCCGAGACCCTCAGCCAGGGCCAGGCCAACGGCTTCCCCACCTATCGCCTGAAGTGGCAGACCGTCGGCTCGCTGCATCGCCGCTTCCGCGGCTGCAACAAGAACATCCGGGCGGAGCCCTACGGCTACGGCTCGGACGAGTACACCAACCTGGAACTGTACGTGACCTGGCGCGGCAACGGCCTGCCGGTCGAATCTCCGTCGGTCCGCAAGTAGCGGCCCTGTCAGGGACGGCGCGGGGCGCGGACCATCCGCGCGCCGCCCCACCCTTCCGCCTCTCTGCCTTGAGGCCCTCCGAAGACCGGGACGACCAAGCCGCCGGCCCGATCCCGGGCGGACCCGGCGGGGTGCGACCCCACCAGAGCCTTCATCACGAAAGAGATACGGTCATGTTCACGCGGCGAGATTTCATGCGGACGGCGGCCGCCACGGCCATCCTGATGGGCGGCCCCATGGGCCTGCGGCGGGCGGCCGCACAGCAGACGCTGACCCAGGACGACCTGTTGCGGTTCGATCCCCTGGGCCAGGTCACGCTTCTGCATGTCACCGACGTGCATGCCCAGTTGATGCCGATCTACTTCCGCGAGCCGTCCGTGAACCTGGGCGTGGGCGAGGTCGAGGGCAAGCCGCCGCACATCACCGGCGCGGACTTCCTGGCGCGGTTCGACATCCCGAAGGACTCGCCGGAGTGCTACGCCCTGACCAACGTGGACTTCACCGCGTTGGCCCGCACCTATGGCCGCGTGGGCGGCCTGGACCGGCTCGCCACCCTGGTCAACGCCATCCGCGCCGAGCGTCCGGGCAACACCCTGTTCCTGGACGGCGGCGACACCTGGCAGGGGTCCTATACGTCGTTGCAGACCAACGGCGCGGACATGGTCAAGGCGTTCAACGCACTCAAGACCGACGCCATGACGGCCCACTGGGAGTTCACCTACGGCCAGGACCGGGTGATGGAGATCCTGGACGGCGAACTGGACTTCCCCTTCCTGTGCGGCAACGTGCTGGACACCATGTGGGAGGAGCCGGTCTTCGAGTCCACGCGGATGTTCGAGCGCGGCGGCGTGCAGGTGGCCGTGATCGGTCAGGCGTTCCCCTATACGCCCATCGCCAACCCGTCCCACCTGATCCCGGAGTGGTCCTTCGGGATCCGGCCGGACACGGTGCAAGAGCACGTGGACAATGCCCGCGCCAACGGCGCCGAGGTGGTGGTGCTGCTGTCCCACAACGGGTTCGACGTGGACCGCAAGCTCGCCTCGCTGGTGGACGGGATCGACGTCATCCTGACCGGCCACACCCACGACGCGCTGCCGCGCGAAGTCAAGGTCGGCAAGACGCTGCTCATCGCCTCCGGCTCGCACGGCAAGTTCCTGTCGCGCCTGGACCTTGAGGTGAAGGGCGGCGCGGTGACCGACTACCGCTACCGCCTGATCCCCGTGTTCTCCGACGTCATCACACCGGACCCGGACATGGCCAAGGTGATCGCCGACCTGCGCGCGCCCTACGAGGCCGAGTGCACCCGGGTGCTGGGACAGACCGACGATCTGCTGTACCGGCGCGGCAACTTCAACGGCAGCTTCGACGATCTGATCTGTCAGGCCCTGCTGGCCGAGCGGGACGCCGAGATTGCGCTGTCCCCGGGCTTCCGCTGGGGCGCCACTCTGCTGCCGGGTCAGGACATCACGGTGGACGACGTCTATTCCATGACCTCGATCACCTATCCCAACGCCTATCGCCAGACCATGTCCGGCGAGATGCTGAAGACCATCATGGAAGACGTGGCCGACAACATCTTCAACGAGGACCCGTTCTACCAGCAGGGCGGCGACATGGTCCGCGTGGGCGGGATGGGCTACGCCATCGACATCCACAAGCCGATGGGCCAGCGCATCTCGGACATGACGCTGCTCTCGACCGGCGAGCCCATCGATCCGACCCGCGACTACGTGGTGGCCGGCTGGGCCTCGGTCAACGAGGGCACGGAAGGGCCGCCGATCTACGACGTGGTGTCCAACTACATCGAGAAACAGGGCACGGTCTCGGTGCCCGAAAACAGCTCCATCAAGATCAAGGCTTGAGTGGTTTGATCGGGTCCTGTCCTGACTCGTCAGGACGGGACCGCATCACGGCGTCGCCGCGCCGACCCAGGGGAGTCGTGACCGGCGCGAGTCAATACCCCTGGCGAACCAGGGGCGATACCCGCAAAGCGGACCCGGACCAGGACCCGGGCATCAGGGAGGGAGCCGACACCCATGGACGGACTGAACGTCACCTATATCGGGGCGCTGACCGCCGGCGTGCTCAGCTTCCTGTCGCCGTGCATCCTGCCCATCGTGCCGCCCTACCTGTGCTTCATCGGGGGCGTCAGCCTGGACGACCTGGAGGGCGAGTCCGACACCGTGCGCGCCGCCCGCGTGCGGGTCATCAGCGCGGCCGTCGCCTTCGTGCTGGGCTTCGGGACCGTGTTCGTGCTGCTGGGCGCGGGCGCGGCCATGGCCGGCAACTTCATCACCGAGAACGCCCATATCCTCGGCCCCATCGCGGGCGGGATCATCGTGATCCTCGGGCTGCACTTCCTGGGCGTGTTCCGCATCGGCCTGCTGTACCGCGAGGCCCGCTTTCACGTGCAGAGCAAGCCGGTGGGGCTGATCGGGGCCTATGTGGTCGGATTGGCCTTCGCGTTCGGCTGGACGCCCTGCGTCGGCCCCATCCTGGCGGCCATCCTGTTCGTGGCCGGCTCGGACCCGAACCCGCTGGTGGGGGCCTCTCTGCTCGGCACCTACGCCATCGGCATCGGCGTGCCGTTCATTCTGGCCGCGTTCGCGCTGGGCGCCTTCCTGCGCTTCAAGAACCGCTTCCGCCGCTACATGGGCGCGGTGGAGAAGGTCATCGGCGGGCTGCTAGTGCTGACCGGCATCCTCATCATGACCGGCGGGATGGCCGAAATCGCCTTCTGGATGATCGAGGCGTTCCCCAGCCTGGGCAAGATCGGCTGATCCGCGCAGTCCGGACCGAGGTTGGCCGGGATCACAGCATCCGCTTGCGCAGCACGACCCGCATGGCGTCCACGGCCCGGGGCGTGGCCAGGATGGTTTCCACCGGCGTGCCCTCCGCCTCCAGGCGCTCACCCAGCGGCGTGAAAGCGAATTCCAGCGTCTCCATGTGGAAGCGGGCCGTCGTCCAGCCGATGGCCGCGCAGCCCTCGGTGAAGGCGGTAAAGGCGTGCTCGTTGAAGGCCCGCACGCTGGCCGGGTCCGCCCAGGCCCCGTGCGACAGGTCATAGGGCACCAGGATGTCCATCGCCCCGTCCTCGGCCAGCAGCTCCAGGCAGGCGGTCATGAAGGCCGTCAGGTCCCGCACCCGCGAGAGCACCCATGGCGCAAGAATCCGGCCGAACGCGGCCGGCCCCATCACCACGGAGCCGAACCGCTCGGTCTCCACAGTGCCGCCGACGAAATCCGCATCGCAGGGGTCCGCGATCACGTCCGGCGGCGCCAGCCCCACGGGACCGTGAGCGCCGGGCAGATCCAGATTGATCGCCTCCTCGACCGGGTCCCGACCCCCGTTCAGGTTCAGCACCGTGGGCGTACCGGCGGGCGCCGTCGCGACCCGACGTGGCGGCGCGGCCGCCGAAACCGCAGCGGCCGCCGGGCCGGGCGCCGGCGCGCGCCGCGCGGGACGGGGCCG
>NZ_WIVE01000001.1 GCF_009601025.1 Roseospira navarrensis
AACGTGTCCCGATCCATGCCCGCCTCCCGCGTTCGGTATCCTTCATGATACCAAATCCGGGAATGCATAGCGAACGCTATTTGAGCCAATAATTATGGCACGCCGCGATCAAATAATTTCATCCGCTTCACCCCGCCAGTTGGAATACGGCACCGGCGGCCCGCCGGTGGCCGAGATGCTGTACGCCCCCGACACCCTGGCCGCCGACTTCGACGGCCTGCTGGACCTGGACCTGCTGGAGGACGGCGAGACCGACCTGGACGAGGGTCCGCATCACCAGGGCCGGGCGCACACCACCCGACTGGTGGGGCGGCGGACGGGCTGACAAAAAGGGTGACTTTTTTTATGTCAGCCGGCCGGCGCGACCGCGTCGGCGCGGCGAAAAAAGTTCATCACGGAAGTCCGGGATCGCGGGGTCATGGTGCCCGGACTCCTCCCCCCTGCCGGGGGGGAGGTACAGGAGTCCCGGTCCGCCTTTCGGTCCTGATACCGGCCCGACTGGGCCGGCGCCGCGAAGCGGCGGAGGCCATGAACCGGGCGTGTCCGTTTCATGGCCGATCAAAACAATCCCCTCAGCGCGGCCGGCTGAGCGCGGCCGGATCAACCGGACGGGCATCGGTAAACCGGCCGTCGCGGATCCAGCCGCTCCACATCACCATGCTGGATTGGTGGGTTTCGGGCGCGAATCGCATCTCGCCCACGGGCGAGGACAGGGTCAGGTCGGCCAGCGCCTCGGCCAGTTGGTCGGGCTTGACCGACCATGCGGTGTCGAGGGCGGTCGCCGCCGTGGTCATGGCCACGTAGCCATAGAGCGCCCCCAGCGTGGGCGAGCGCCCGCGCGGGTCGGCCTGCTGGTAGGCGTCGGCGAACGCCCGGTGCGGCTGGCCGCCGGTCTCGCAGCACAGGTAGCCGGTGGTGATCCAGCCGTTGGGCCGGGCGCCGCCGAGGGCGCCCAGGATCTCTGGCGAGCCCATGTGCGGGACCGCGACCTGCACGCCGTCCAGCACCCCGGCGCCGGCCGCGCCCTGCACGAAGGCCACCAGATCGCCGTCGCGCAGAGCCACCAGCAGGCCCTCGGGCCGGGTGTTGGCGACCGCGTCCAGCGCCGGCCCGACCGCGCCCGACAGAGTCGGCACGTACTGCTCCATGGCCAGCTCCAGGCCCGGCTGGGCGGCGGACAGATCGTTCCAGAAGGCGTGCGTGACGGCGCGGCCGAAGTAGTCGTCCCGGGCCACCACCCCCCAGCGGGTCACGCCGGTGGTGGCCGCCTGCGCGGCCAGGGCGCGGCCCAGAGCCTCGGCCGAGGGGCCGATCTGGTAAAGGTTGGGCACGTCCCGCACCAGCGCGGCCGGCAGCCGGGCATCCGCCGCCAGCACGGGCGTGTCCCCGGCGGCGCGGGCGACAGCCAGGGTGACATCGGCCAGCAGCCCGCCGATGAACAGCGCGACCCCCTGCTTCTTCAACTCCTCGACCGCCCGCGCGGCGGCCTGGGGATCGCCCTCGGGGTCGATGGAGACGATCTCCAGTTTGCGCGAGCCCATCACGCCGCCGGCCATGTCGATGAACCCCGCCGCCAGATCGCGCCCGAGCCGGTAGGTGTCGGCCGGGTCGCCGATGCGGCCCACCGTGGTGAGGTCACCGATCAGGATCGTCTGGTCCGGCGTCTGCGCCCGGGCGGGCGGGCACCAGGCGGCGATCAGCGCCAGGAGAACGGCGGACAGAACGGCCGTGCACCGTCGCGAAGCCATGGGCGGGGGTGTCCTCGTCTGAACAGGGGTGGGGCATCCTAGACCCTTCGGGCCGCCCGCCCAAGCCCCCCAAAGGGGGCGCGATTGTGGCACCGGCGGCGACCGGCAGAGAGGTGGCGGCCGCCGGACCGGGACGATATGGTCGGACCCCGGTCCGGCCCCTCCCGCAGGAGACGGGCCGTCCGGACCACCCAACGGGAGCGGCAGAGATGGGCCTCACGCACTTCGACGACCAGGGCAACGCGGTCATGGTGGATGTCGCGGGCAAGGACGAGACCCGCCGTGTCGCGGTGGCGCGCGGGCGCGTGCTGGCCGCGCCGGAGACCCTCCGCCTGATCCGAGACCATGGCCTGAAGAAGGGCGACGTGCTGTCGGTGGCCCAGCTGGCCGGCATCATGGGGGCCAAGCGCACGCCGGACCTGATCCCGCTGTGCCATCCGCTGGCCCTGACCAAGGTCACGGTGGACCTGTCGCTGGACGAGGCCGCCGACGCGGTGGAGATCACCGCCACCTGCGCCCTGACCGGCCGCACGGGCGTGGAGATGGAGGCGCTGACGGCGGTCTCGGTCGCCGCCCTGACGGTCTATGACATGTGCAAGGCGATGGACCGGGGCATGCGGATCACCGACATCCGGCTGGTGCACAAGTCCGGCGGCGCCTCGGGCCGATTCGACGCGGATTGAGGCCGATCGGCAATGATCCGGACGCATCCATTTTAACGCCGATCAGGATCAAGAAGACTCGGCGGACCGCGCCACCAGCGCTTCGACGGCCAGTTGCCGCGCGGCATCGTCCAGGCCGAGGGCCCGCAGGCCCCGCAGCACGCCCGTCAGCGTCTCCAGCGAGGCCCCGGCCGGCCCGTCCGGCCCCAGCGCGACCAGCGCCAGCGCCACGGCCTCGCCCAGGCGACCGGCGGGCGCGGCCTCCGCCAGCGCCGCCAGCCGGTCCGGGTCGGTATGCCCGCCCTCGATGGATACGGCCTCGACGAACACCCGGTTCGTGCGCAGCGGCAGCCAGTGCGCCTCGCCGATGTCCGCGCCCAGCGCCTCGAACAGGTTCAGCAGCAGCACATGGTCCCGGTCCAGCGCCCGCCGGGCCTCGGGCGAGTCGCCCCGCCGCGCCGCCTGGGCCTGCCGCCAGTACAGCAGGCGCTCCGTGGGCACCGCCGCGCCCATGGCCGGATCGGCAAGGCGCGCCAGCGGCCACAGCAGGGCGGCCGCTTCCTCGGACTGGAGATCGCCGGCGCGGCCCTGGCTTTCCAGGCGCGCCAGCCAGGTGCGCCCGGCCTCGACGGAGCGGGCCACATAGAGCGCGCGCCCGGCGGCCTCGCCCAGGAAGGCCGGCACACGCGGGTTCACCGGCACCCGCCGGACCAGGGGGGCATACAGCCGGGCATGGGTGGGATAGAGCGCGGGCGTGGTGACGTGGCTGGTCTCCAGCGGATGGATCAACGCCTCGGCCAGCCGGGCCGGGTCGGTCAGGCGCGCCGTGATGGCATAGGCCACGGCGCGGTCGAGCGCCGAGCCGCCCAGCACCACGCGGGACAGCGGCGTGTCCAGGTCGCGTGGATCCACGGACAGGGTGGTCCAGACCCTGGCCAGGGTGTCCACGCCCAGAGCGCCGGCGGCGGCGGCCCGCTCGGCGGCGGCCGCGCGCAGCACGGGCGGCCCGCCGTCCTCGGCCAGCGCCAGCGCGCGCGCGGTCCAGGGCTGGGCGGGATCGAGGGCGTCGGGCGGCGCGTCCACATCGGGCAGACGTCGGAGCAGGCGCCAGGCCACCGGGGTCGCCTGGGCGAATCGGTCCGGCGGCGGACTGTCCAGGCCGGCCAGACGCTCGGCGAGCAGGGTGAAGGCCCAGCCCTCGGCATCGGTGCCCCGCCCCATCTCGCGCAGCATGGACAGGCCGAGCAGCGCCGCGTCCCGCCGGTCCTCCAGCAGGTCGCAATGGATCGCCGCCTGCTGCCAGATGGCGTCCGGGTAGCGGGCGCCGACCGCGCGCACCAGGGCGCAGGCGCGGGCGTCGTCGGCCTCCACCAGCAGGGCGTGCAGGCGCAGACGGTCCACGGTGGCGTCGCGCCCGACCGGATCGGCCAGGGCCATGACCTCGCTGGCGGTCCCGCCCGCCGCCACCAGCACAGCGAGTCGGGCGCGCAGCAGGTCCAGGGCGGATACGCCGTCGGGTGTGCGTTGTTCGCTCAGCAGCAGGCGCCGGCGCAACTCGGCCATGACCGGCGAGGTGGTGCCGACCGGCAGCGCCCGCACCAGCGCGGCGGCGCGATCGCCGGGGGTGCCGGTCCACAGATCGGCCGGAAAGCCGCCCACCTGCGGCGTCAGGATGCCGGTCGCGCCCGGCAGCGGTCCGTCCACCGCCTCCACGGACGGCGCCGGGCGGGCGGGCGTCTCGGTTTCGGGGGCGAGGGCGGGGGCGGGGGTCCGTTCACTCTCGGTCAGGCCGCCGGGGGGCGGCGCGACCTCGCGCGGGGCCTCCAGCGGCGGCGGCGCGGCCGGACGGGCGGGATCGAACACGGGACCCGGGGCGGGCCCCGGGGCGGGCTGCGGCACCGGACCGGAGCGCATGTCCGGCGGCAGCAGATCAAGGGGAGCCTGCTGCGCCTGGGCGGATGCGGGGGCGAACGCGGGGGCGAACGCGGGGGCGGCGAGCGCCAGGGCCAGCGCACCGGCGACCCGACGTCCGGCGCTAGAACCGATCATTATCAAGCACCTTTTCGACCGGGCGGGTCGGCGCTTTCATGTCCCAGGTGGCCAGCAGCACGCCGCCGCCCACCACCACGCCGATCAGCAAGACCCCCAGGATCTTCAGCAAGACACTGGAGGAATCATCCCCGGTAAACCGCCCGCGCCGACGTGCCACACCTGTCTCCCTTGTCTTGTCCGGGACCGGATCGCCCCCGCCATGATCGGCCGGCACCCTGGACAGGGCACCGCCGGCCGTCTAAACAAAATGGAGGCAAGGGCCGCGGACCGGGTCCGCGTTCCCCCTCTTCTTTCCGTGTGCGGCGAACGAACGGGACCCATGGCAACCGCGCGGCAGTTTAAATCCCCCCCGGCTCCGACGCAACGCATCGACGGCGCGCGCACCGTGGTGCTGGTCGGGCTGATGGGCGCGGGCAAGAGCTGCGTCGGCCGCCGGCTGGCGGCGCGGCTGGGGCGACCGTTCGTGGACGCCGACGACCAGATCGTCAAGGCCGCCGGGCTGAGCATCGCCGAGATCTTCACCGTCTACGGCGAAAGCGCCTTCCGCGACTGCGAGCGCAAGGTGATGGCCCGCCTGCTGGAGGCCCCCCCCAGCGTGCTGGCGGCCGGCGGCGGGGCCTTCATGGATACCGAAACCCGCGCCCTGATCCAGCGGCAGGCCGTGTCGGTCTGGCTGCGCGCCGACCTGGACACCCTGGTGTCGCGCACCGTGGGGCGGACCCACCGCCCGCTGCTCAACACCGGAGACCCGCGCGCCAAGCTGCAGGCGCTGATGACGGAACGCTACCCCGTCTATGCCGAGGCCGACGTGGTGGTGGACACCGGCCCCGATTCCGCCGACCAGACCACCCACGCCGTGCTGCGGGCCCTGGCCGCGCGGCCGGCGGATCCCGCGCAGGAGCAAGACACCCCATGAACGTCGTCGGCGACGTCCTCGGCGCGCCCCGTGGAGCCCCCGCGGTCACGGTGGAGGTCGCGCTCGGCGACCGCGCCTATCCCATCCACATCGGGCCGGGCCTGCTCGGCCGGGCGGGCGAACTGGTGCGCGCGGCGCTGCCGAAGGCCGGCCGCGCCTTCGTGGTCAGCGACGAGACCGTGGCCGGCCTGTATCTGGAGCCCCTGGCCGCCACCCTGGAGGCCGCCGGGCTGGCCTGGACCGGCCACATCGTGCCGGCGGGCGAGGCCAGCAAGAGCGTGGGCCGGCTGGAGGCGCTGCTGGACGCCATGCTCGGCTTCGGGCTGGAGCGCGGCACGCCCGTGATCGCCCTGGGCGGCGGCGTGGTGGGCGATCTGGCGGGCTTCGCCGCCGCCGTCGCGCTGCGCGGGGTGCCGCTGGTGCAGATCCCGACCACGCTCCTGTCCCAGGTGGACAGCAGCGTGGGCGGCAAGACCGCCGTCAACAGCCGCCACGGCAAGAACCTGATCGGCGCCTTCCACCAGCCGCGTCTGGTGCTGGCCGACACCGACACCCTGGACAGCCTGCCGCCGCGCGAGCTGCTGGCGGGCTATGCCGAGACCGCCAAGTACGGCCTGATCGGCGATGCCGGGTTCTGGGACTGGCTGGAGGCCAACGGCGCCGCCCTGCTGGCGGGCGATGCACGCGGGCGCGCCGAGGCCATCGCCGTGAGTTGCCGCGCCAAGGCCGCCGTGGTCGCCGCCGACGAGCGCGAGGCCGGGCAGCGCGCGCTGCTGAACCTGGGCCACACCTTCGGCCACGCGCTGGAGGCCGAGACCGGCTACGGCGCCGCCCTGCTGCACGGCGAGGCCGTGGCCATCGGCATGGTCATGGCCTTCGACCTGTCGCACCGGATCGGCCTGTGCCCGGGCCAGGACGTCGCGCGCGTGCGGCGTCACCTGGAGGCCGTCGGCCTGCCCGTGCGCCCCGACCCCGCCCGGTCGTGGGACATCGACCGCCTGATGGGCCACATGGCCCGGGACAAGAAGGTCGAGGACGGCCGCGTCACCTTTGTGGTGGCGGACGGCATCGGCAAGGCCCATCTGAAACGCGATGTGCCCGCTGCGGCGGTGCGGGAGACTCTGGCCGCCGCCCTGTCCTGACACGGCCCCCGCGCCGCTCCCGGTCCGCCCCCGCCCTGTTCAGACCCTGCCACGACCCACCCCATCGGACCCATGATCGAATCCATCATCGCCGTCGTGCTTCTGCTCGTGCTGTCCGGCCTGTTTTCGGGCTCGGAAACCGCGCTCACCGCCGCCTCGCGCCCCCTGATGATGGAGCTGGAGAAGGGCGGCAACCGCCGGGCGCGGACCGTCAACACCCTGCTGAAGACGCGCGAGCAGCTCATCGGCACTATCCTGCTGGGCAACAACCTGGTCAACATTCTGGCCTCGTCGCTGGCCACCAGCGTGATGATCGCGACCTTCGGCGAAACCGGCGTGGTCTATGCCACGGCCGGCATGACGGTGCTGGTGCTGATCTTCGCCGAGATCCTGCCCAAGACCTATGCCCTGACCCACACCAACACCATGGCCCTGACGGTGGCGCCGATCATGCGGGTGCTCACCCTCGTGTTCTGGCCGGTGACCCGGGTGATCCAGGGGCTGGTGCAGGTGATGCTGAAGACCTTCAAGGCGGACGCGGGCCAGGAGAAGACGGCCCCCCACGCCCTGGCCGAACTGCGCGGCGCCATCGAGCTGCACACCGCCGAGGCCGACGGCGACGGCCCCTCCGGCCGCACCGTGCGGCGCGAGCGCGCCATGCTGAAGAGCGTGCTGGACCTCGCCGATGTGGAGGTGGGCGAGATCATGGTCCACCGTTCCAAGCTGGTGATGATCGACGCCGACCTTCCCGCCTCGGAGATCGTCGAGCAGGTGCTCAACAGCCCCTACACCCGCATTCCGCTGTGGCGCGACCGGATGGACAACATCATCGGCGTGCTGCACGTCAAGGCGCTGCTGCGGGCCGTGCAGGCCTACACCGGCAATCTGGACGAGATGGACGTGGTCGGGCTGGCGTCACCGACCTGGTTCATTCCGGACACCACCACCCTGCTGCACCAGTTGCAGGCGTTCCGCGAGCGGCGCGAGCACTTCGCCATGGTGGTGGACGAGTACGGCACCATCATGGGCGTGGTCACCCTGGAAGACATTCTGGAAGAGATCGTCGGCGACATCAGCGATGAACACGACGTGCAGGTGGCCGGGGTGCGGGCCCAGTCGGACGGGACCTACGTCATCAGCGGCGATGTCACCATCCGCGACCTGAACCGCGAGTTCGAGTGGAACCTGCCGGATGACGTGGCCAACACGCTTGCGGGACTGGTCCTGCATGAGGCCCGCCGCATCCCCGAACCGGGCCAGACCTTCCTTTTCCACGGCTTCCGGTTCGAGGTGCAGAAGCGCATGCGCAACCGCATCACCTCGATCCGGGTGACGCCGCGATAAGGAGCGCGTGAGTGAGCCCGGCGTGACCCGGGCTCATACCGGCCGGCGTATGACCTGTTGTCATTCGGCGGCCGGCCGGTGCGACGGCACCGGCGCCGCGAAGCGGCGTAGGGCCTTTCTCCTGACACGTCAGGAAAACCCAATCAATGCCACGCGATGGACCGCGCCCCCTTGTGAACAGCGCTCCGCCCGTGGCGGGGGCCGGTCCGGCCCTCCAACTGCACCGCCCCGGGCGAGGCCGGCTCGCCGCCGGCCGCCGGGTGCGCCTCCAGCGAGGTCTGGAAGAGCGCGGCCAGCCGCTCGCACCGGGCGCGGTCCCGCCGCAGCACGGCGCGGCAGTACTCATCCAGGATCATGCGCCGCATGGCCGCCGCCCCGGACGGGTCCCCAAGCAGCGCATACGCCTTGCTCGCGGCCAGGATGGGCGGCAAATGTTCGTGGCAGGCAATCACAACGACCTCGTCGGGCGTTGCATCGGTCAGGCCAAGGCAATCCTGAATCGTAATCATGACACCCTCCTCCGGCTGCTCTCGGACGGATGCAGGGCGCGGACGCCGATGTCCGGCCGGGAGGAACGGGTCATGGGTGTGTGACGTCGGTCTCGCACGCGCACCGTCACTTTCACCCTAAGCCTTTAGTCTACACCAAACCGGGCCGACCTGCACGAACGTCGTGGCGGGGCATTCCAGATATGCAGAACGGCAAGGATGGGGCGCGCGGACTCGGCCGCCACGGCCACGGCCGCCGGGTCCGCCGCTACACCGGCGTGAGCAGCGCGCCGACCGCCGCCGCCACGTCATCCTGGCGCATGAACGACTCGCCGATCAGGAAGCGCCGGGCGCCGGACTCGGCCATGCGCGCAAGGTCGGCGCGGGTCTTCAGGCCGCTCTCGCACACCAGATGGCGGTCGGGCGGGACCATCGGCGCCAGCGCCTCGGTGGTCGCGAGGTCCGTGACCAGGGTCTTCAGGTTGCGGTTGTTGATGCCGATCAGCGGGCACGGCAGCCGCAGGGCGCGCTCCAGCTCGGGCGCGTCATGGACCTCCACCAGCGCGTCCATGCCCCAGTCGGCAGCGGCCGCCGCCAGCTCGCCCGCAAGGGCATCGTCCACGGCCGCCATGATGATGAGGATCGCATCCGCGCCCATGGCGCGGGCCTCGGGCACCATCCAGGGATCGACCATGAAGTCCTTGCGCAGCACGGGCAGATCGCAGGCCGCGCGCGCAGCCTCCAGATAGGCCGGCTCGCCCTGGAAGAACGGACCGTCGGTCAACACGGACAGGCAGGCCGCCCCGCCGGCCGCATAGGCGCGGGCCAGCGCGGGCGGATCGAAGTCGGGCCGGATCAACCCGGCCGAGGGCGAGGCCTTCTTGATCTCGCAGATCAGGCCGAAGCCGCCCCCCTCCGCCGGGGCCGCGACCTTCGCCGTCAGGGCGGCGCCGAACGGGCGCACGGGAGAGGCCGCGCGGGCGTCGGCCTCCAGGTCGGCGGTGGAGCGGGCCTTTTTGCGGGCCGTCAGGTCCTCTCGGGTGCGGGCGCAGATACGCTCCAGAACGTCGCTCACGCCTCAGCCTCCGCCGGATCGGCCCGGTGCGTGATGCCGACCATCTTTTCCAGCGTGGCCCTGGCCGCGCCGCTGTCGAGCGCCTCGGCGGCCAGGGCCGCCCCGCCCTTCAGGTCCGCCGCCTTGCCCGCCACCACCAGCGCGGCGGCGGCGTTCATCACCACGATGTCGCGGTAGGGACCGGGCGCGCCGTCGAGCATGGCGCGGATGGCGGCCGCGTTCTCCTCCGGCGTGCCGCCCTTCAGGTCGTCCGGCGTGGCGCGGGACAGCCCGGCGTCCTCCGGCTGGATGGTGAAGGTCTCGACCTTGCTGCCGTCCCACGCGGCCACATAGGTCACGTCGGTGGTGGTCACCTCATCCAGGCCGTCGGCCCCGTGGACGACCCAGGCGCGCTCGGCGCCCAGACGGCCCAGCACCTCCGCCAGCGGTTCCACCCAGGCGTGGGAGAACACTCCCATCAGTTCGCGCTTCGCCCCGGCCGGATTGGACAGCGGCCCCAGCACGTTGAAGATGGTGCGCACGCCCATCTCGCCGCGCACGGGGGCGACGTGCTTCATGGCGCCGTGATGGCGCTGGGCGAACATGAAGCCGATGTTGGCCTCGCGGATGGCGGCCTCGATCACCGGCATGGGCGCGTCCAGGTTCACGCCGAGCGCGGCCAGCACGTCCGCCGAACCCGATTTGGACGAGGCGGCGCGGTTGCCGTGCTTGGCCACCGGCACGCCGCAGGCGGCCACCACCAGCGCGGCCCCGGTCGAGACGTTGTAGGTGCCCGAGCCGTCGCCGCCCGTGCCCACGATGTCGATGGCGTCGGCGGGAGCGTTGATACGGGTGGCCTTGGCGCGCATGGCGCGGGCGGCCCCGGTGATCTCCGCCACCGTCTCGCCGCGCACCCGCAGGCCCATCAGCAGGGCGCCCATCTGCGCGGGCGTGGCATCGCCGGCCATGAGCGTATCGAACACCGTGCGGGCCTGATCCTCGTCCAGCGGCAGGCCCTCGGCGACCCGCGCCAGCAGGGCGCGGAAGGGAAGCGGTTCGGTGGTCATCAGGCGGCCCTCTCGCCCATCACGTCGTCCAGCGACCGCAGGCCGGGCACCCCGGCCAGGGTCAGGAAGTTGAGCAGCAGCCGGTGACCGTGCTCCGAGGCGATGCTCTCCGGGTGGAACTGCACGCCGAACATCGGCAGCGAGCGGTGGGCGATGGCCATGATGAGCCCGTCCTCGGTCCAGGCGGTCACCTCCAGGCTGTCGGGCAGGCTGTCCCGCTCGACGATCAGGGAGTGGTAGCGCGTGGCCGTGAAGGGCGACGGCAGGCCCTCGAACAGGCCGGTGCCGGTGTGGTGGATCCGGTCCACCTTGCCGTGCATCACATCGGGGGCGCGGACGACGCGCCCGCCCATGGCCTGCCCCAGGGACTGATGCCCCAGGCACACGCCCATCACCGGCAGGCGACCGGCGGCGGCGCGGATCAGGTCCAGGCAGATGCCCGCGCTGTCGGGATCGCATGGCCCGGGCGAGATGACGAGCGCGGCCGGATCGAGCGCCAGGGCGTCCTCCACCGAGAGCACGTCGTTGCGGCGCACCATGACCTCGGGCCCCAGCTCGCCGAGGTAGTGCCAGAGGTTGTACGTAAAGCTGTCGTAGTTGTCGATGAGCAGCAGCATGATCCGCGCGAGCCCCCCGTGCCGGCCGAAGAGGCGGCAGGATTGCAGGGGCCGCCGGGCCGGTCAAGGTCGGGGACGCGGATGGGACGGCCGGGGATCGTTGATGGGCGCGCGCGTCCATGCCAAGCTGAGGGTCTCGTCTCCGTCCGGGAGGACTCCCCATGGGCCAGCCCGCCGCCCGTATTGGCGATATGCACACCTGTCCGATGGTGAACCCCGGGCCGGTGCCGCACGTGGGCGGCCCCATCATCAAGGGTCAACCCAACGTTCTGACCTGCAAGATGCCGCAGGCCCGCATCTCGGATCTGGCCACCTGCGTCGGTCCGCCGGACGTGATCGTGAAGGGCGCCTTCACCTGCCTGGTGGGCGGCATGCCGGCCGCCCGGATGGGGGACAATACGGTGCACGGCGGCGTCATCGTGATGGGCTGCCCGACCGTCCTGATCGGGGGCTGAGCGCACCCCCGGCACATTGACGGCGGACGTCGCGCGGCCCACGTATGGCGCATGCTGTCCGTTTCCCGAGACCACGAGGGAGGTCGCGCCATGGATGCGCGCACGCCCACGACCACCTATGAACTCGACATCACCGGCATGACCTGCGCCGCCTGCTCGGCGCGGATCGAGAAGGTGTTGAACCGCCGCACCGGCGTGACCAATGCTTCGGTCAATCTGGCCACCGAGACCGCCCGCGTGGATGTGGCCGGTGACAGCGTGACCCTGGACGACCTGATCGGCGCGGTGCGCAAGGCCGGCTACGACGCCGGCCCGCGCCGCGACGACTGGACCGCCGCCGACCTGGACACCTCGTGGCGCTCGGACCGGCGGGGCCTGTTCGACCTGGCGGTGGCCGTGGTGTTCACCCTGCCCCTGCTGGCCGAGATGGTCGCCATGTGGACGGGGCTGCCGTTCCACCTGTCGCCCTGGCTGGCGCTGGCGCTGGCGACCCCGGTGCAGGTCGTCTCCGGCGCGCGGTTCTACCGGGGGGCCTGGACCAGCCTGAAGGCCGGCGCGGGCAACATGGACGTGCTGGTGGCCCTGGGCACCACGGCGGCCTATGCGTTCAGCGTCTGGCGCGTGGTCACGGGCACCGCCGACCAGGGCCTGTACTTCGAGGGTGCGGCCGTGGTCATCACCCTCGTCCTGCTGGGCAAGGTGCTGGAGGCCCGCGCCAAGGGCTCGGCCGCCGCCGCCATCCGCACCCTGATGACCCTGCGCCCCGACGTGGCCCGGATCGAGCGCGACGACGGCGCGACGGCCGAAGTGCCTCTGCGCGAGGTCATGGTGGGGACCGTGGTGCTGGTCCGGCCCGGCGAGCGGGTCCCCGTGGACGGCGAGATCGTCTCCGGCGACAGCCAGCTTGATGAAAGCCTCATCACCGGCGAAAGCCTGCCGGTCGCGCGCGGCCCGGGCGATGCCGTCATCGGCGGCGCGGTCAACGGCGACGGGCTGTTGCGCCTGCGGGCCACCAGCGCCGGCGGTCAGGGCGTGCTGACCCGCATCATCCGCATGGTCGAGGACGCCCAGGCCAGCAAGGCCCCGGTGCAGCGGCTGGTGGACCGCGTGGCGGCCGTGTTCGTGCCCGTGATCGTGGCCATCGCGGCAACCACGTTTCTGCTGTGGTGGCTGGTGGGCGGCGCGCCCGAAACCGGCTTCGTCGCCGCCGTCTCGGTGCTGGTGATCGCCTGCCCCTGCGCCCTTGGGCTGGCCACGCCGACCGCGATCATGGTCGGCACCGGGCTGGCGGCCAGGCGCGGGGTGCTCATCAAGGACGCCGCCGCGCTGGAAGGGGCGCACCGCATCGACACCGTGGTGTTCGACAAGACCGGCACCATCACCGAGGGCCGACCCGCGCTGGACGCCGTCGCCGTGCTCGCCCCGGATCTCGACGAGGACGCCCTGGTGACGCTGGCCGCCAGCGCCCAGCAGGGCAGCGAACACGTGCTGGGCCGCGCCATCCTGGAGGCCGCCGACACCCGAGGGCTCGACCTGAGCCCGCTGGAGTCGTTCGAGGCGTTGCCGGGGCGGGGCGTGTCCGCCACCGTGGGCGGACGGTCGTTGCTGATCGGATCCCGCCGCCTGATGGTGGAGCGCGAGCGGGCCGACGCGGCGTCCGAGGCGCGCGCCCGCGATCTGGCCAACAATCGGGAGGGCGCCGGGCGCACCGTGGTCTGGGTGGCCGAGGCGGACGGCCCCGTGCTGGGCCTGATCGCCCTGGCCGATCCGGTCAAGGACGGCGCCGCCGAGACCGTGAAGGCCCTGAAGGCCCGCGGCCTGACCCCGGTGCTGCTGACCGGCGATTCCCGGGCCGCCGCCGAGTCCGTAGCGGCGCGTGTGGGCATCGACGATGTGCGCGCCGAGGTGCTGCCCGCCGACAAGGCCGAGGTGGTCCGAAGCCTCCAGGCCGAGGGCCGCACCGTCGCCATGGTGGGCGACGGCATCAACGACGCCCCCGCCCTGGCCGCCGCCGATGTGGGCATCGCCATGGGCTCGGGGACCGACGTCGCCATGCAGACCGCCGGCCTGACCCTGATGCGGGGCGATCCGCGCCTTCTGGACACGGCCCTGGGCCTGTCCCGGGCGACCTATGACCGGATCCGGTTGAACCTGATGTGGGCCTTCCTCTACAACGTGGCCGCCGTGCCGGCCGCCGCGCTGGGATATCTGTCCCCGGCGATCGCGGGGGCCGCCATGGCGTTTTCGAGTGTGAGCGTGGTGACCAGTTCCCTGCTGCTGCGGCTTAGCCCGGCGGCGCGGCGTTAGCGGTCGCCCCTTGGAACACCGGGGGCCGTCGCCATATCGGGGGATGGGGGACGTATTCCGCTGCCGGAATATGCTACCCTGTAGAATATAACAGCGCCGAGGCGGGCTTTTCCGTCTGTCGGCTTGCGGCCCGCCCCATGTCGGGGCCGGGTGATCGTGGGGCGGTCATGAACCAGAACGACCTGGAACTCCTGCAGGAGAAGGCGCGCAACGCCAGTACGCTGCTCAAGGCCATGAGCAACGAATACCGTCTTCTGATCCTCTGTCAGCTTGTGGGGCAGGAACGGTCGGTCGGTGAGCTTGAGCGCGTCGTCGGGCTGAGTCAGTCGGCGCTGTCCCAGCATCTGGCGCGCCTGCGTCGGGATGACCTGGTCAAGACCCGGCGGGTGGCCCAGACCATCTACTACTCGCTCAAGGGGTCCGAGGTCTCGGCGGTGCTCGACACCCTGTACGGCATCTATTGCGCCCCGGCCGCCGCGCATCCCGAGGCACAGGACGGGGCCGACGGCCCGCACCCCGAACGCCGCCTCGTCACCGTGGCGTGACGGACAGGGCAATGGGTTCAGGTTAACATGACGGCCTGTTCCGAGATGTCGGAGCGGGCCTCTCGGGATCCCTCGTCTCGCTTCGCTCACTCGGGATGACACACCAAAATTATAGGATGTCATCCTGAAGCCGCGAAGCGGCTGAAGGACCTCGAGCGCAAGTCTCCGACCCCCTGCAAAGACCTGGAAGAGCGATCCCGTTAACCGTAGCCAGTCACCGTGGCGTGACGGACCGCCCGGGCCATTCCGCTTGACGGGCGGAACGAGCGCGGTCTAGGCAAGCGGGCGCTTCGGCGCCGTCGCCCGCCACAGGACCGAGACCCCGCGCCCATGTCGCCTGATCCCGTCGCCGATCCCACCGCAGACGTTTCCTTGCCGATGCCCCCGAAGCCCGTGATCGCGTTTCAGGGGCTGCCGGGCGCGTATTCGCACGCCTCATGCCTCGCCGCCTATCCGGACATGGACCCGCTGCCCCGGGCCGCGTTCGAGGATGTGTTCGCCGCGGTCCGCGACGGCAAGGCGCTGTACGCCATGATCCCCATCGACAACTCGGTGGCCGGCCGGGTGGCGGACATTCACCACCTGCTGCCGGGCTCGGGCTTGCACATCGTCGCCGAACACTTCCTGCGCGTGAACCACCACCTTTTGGTGGTGCCGGGCACCACGCTGGAGGACCTGCGCACCGTGGAAAGCCACGTCCACGCGCTGTCCCAGTGCCGCCGGATGACCCGCGAACTGGGCCTGACCCCCGTGGTCACGGCGGATACCGCCGGCGCCGCCCGCGACGTGGCCCGGCGCGGCGACAAGACCGTGGCCGCTATCGGCTCCGCCCTGTCGGCCGAGATCTACGGCCTGGAGTCCCTGCGCGCCAACATCGAGGACGAGGAGCACAACACCACCCGCTTCGTCGTCATGGCCCGCGAGCCGGTCAGCCCCCGCGCCGACGTGGAGTCCGTGACCTCGTTCATCTTCCGGGTGCGCAACGTGCCGGCGGCGCTCTACAAGGCGTTGGGCGGGTTCGCCACCAACGGCGTCAACATGACCAAGCTGGAGAGCTACCAGATCGGCGGCACCTTCGTGGCCGCGCAGTTCTATGCCGAGGTGGAGGGCCGGCCGGACGACCGCCCGGTGGCCTACGCCATGGAGGAGCTGCGCTTCTTCTCCCACGAGGTGGTGGTGCTGGGTGTCTATCCGGCCCACCCCTATCGGTTCGAGGCCCGCCGCCGCGCCCTGGAAGCGGAAACCCGGCTGCTGCCGTGACGCGGATCGGCCGGAAGGCGAATGCGTTGACGGCCAAACGCTCGGGCAAAGAGCGCACGTTACCATGACGGCGCTTTGCGCGCCGTCAGAGCATGCCTCTCGAGATCCCTCGTCTCGCTTCGCTCGCTCGGGATGACATAATACAATTATTGGATGTCTTCCTGAGGCCGCGAAGCGGCTGAAGGATCTCGAGCGCGGATCTCCGACCTGCTGCAAAGACCTGCAGGAGCGATCCCGTTACCCTGAACCTGTTGCCCTTGGCCAAACGCGTTGACGGTCGGGCAGGATTGGTCTACCCCCCTGCACTCCCTTCCGTCATCCCGGGCCGTTCAACGATGAAGCGTATCTTCTCCGGCGTTCAGCCGACCGGCAACCTGCACCTCGGCAACTATCTGGGCGCGATCCGCAACTGGGTGCGGCTGCAGAAGGACTACGAGAGCATCTTCTGCGTCGTGGACATGCACGCGATCACCGTGTGGCAGGACCCGGCGGAGCTGACCCGCACGACCCGCGAGGTCACGGCGGCGTTCATCGCCGCCGGCATCGACCCGGAGGGCTGCGTCATCTTCAACCAGTCGGCCGTGCCCGGGCATGCCCAACTGGCGTGGGTGTTCAACTGCGTCGCCCGCATGGGCTGGCTGAACCGCATGACGCAGTTCAAGGAAAAGGCGGGCAAGCACAAGGAGAACGCCTCGGTCGGGCTGTTCGCCTATCCGAACCTGATGGCCGCCGACATCCTGCTGTACAAGGCCACCCACGTCCCCGTCGGCGAAGACCAGAAGCAGCACCTGGAGTTGGCCCGCGACATCGCCCAGAAGTTCAACAACGACTTCGAGCGCGCGGTGTTCCCGATCACCGAACCGCTGATCCTGGGGGAGGCGACCCGCGTGATGTCCCTGCGGGACGGGTCGAAGAAGATGAGCAAGTCGGATGCCTCGGACTTCTCGCGCATCAACCTGACCGACGATGCCGATCTTCTGGCGCAGAAGATCCGCAAGGCCAAGACCGACCCCGAGCCGCTGCCGTCCGAGGTGGAGGGCCTGGAAGGCCGCCCCGAGGCCGCCAATCTGGTCGGCATCTTCGCCGCCCTGTCCGACACCAGCCGCGAAGCGGTGCTGGCCGAGCATGGCGGCCAGCCGTTCAGCGCCTTCAAGCAGTCCCTCACCGACCTGTCGGTCGCGGTCCTGGGGCCGATGAACGCGGAGATGAACCGTCTGCTCGCCAACCCCGCCGAGATCGACGCCATCCTGGCGCGCGGCGCGCAGCGCGCCCAGGCCATTGCCGGCCCGGTGCTGGACGAGGTCTACGAGACCGTCGGCTTCCTGCGGGTGTAATCCCGCCCCGACCGGGCCGGCGGAGCCGCGCGCCCCAAAGGGGCGCCGCGGCGATCAGGACAAGACCGCAATACACAAGACCGCAATACAGAGGACGTGTCGCCGGACCCGGCAGCCGGACGGGTCACCATGTCCGCCGGAGGGGACAAGGCTCATCCAGAAAAAGCGTTCATCCCGGACAATCGGGGCGATGGTGCTTCTCTGGACCTTTCGTCGGGTGCAGACCGAACGCCCGCCCCTGGCAAGGCGATCACGGTCACACATTAAGGCTTATCCCCTTGGTTCCGGTCCCCCCATGATGTGGAGGACGCGCGACCGCCGGACCCACCACCGACCGCGCCAACCGGACGCAGGGGGATAAGCCGGCACACATGTTCGAACGAGAGCGGCCGTCTTCGGCAACAGGATGGACCACCAAGACACCAGGACACAAAGGGGTCGGCGTCCGGCCAAGCCGTTGCGGTGACCGGCTGCGAGTCCGTAGAGCTTGACGCGATTGTCTTGAAGCTCCGCTCTTGGTGTTCTTTGTGTCTTTGTGGTGATTTTTTTTCGGCGCTGTAGGATCGTCCAGCGCCCTCCCGCCAAAGACGTGTGAATCAGATAGCCCATGTATGGCGGAGGAGTCCCGGTCCACCAGACGCCGGCCGGACTCCCTCCCCAAGGAATGAGGAGGGGTGGGGAGGGGGTGTCTCGGGTGGCCGCCGCAGTCCAGAAACCACCCGACCCCGATCATCCGTGATGATCCACGAAAAAGGGCGCCCGGTTCGTCTGAACCAGGGCGCCCTGTCCCGCGTCATGCGATGGTCTCGGTCTGATTGGTCGGAGTGGCAGGATTCGAACCTGCGGCCCCTGCCTCCCGAAGACAGTGCTCTACCAGGCTGAGCTACACTCCGGTCCGAGGTCTCGCCTGCGCGGGACCGCTTCTATAGTCCCTCACGCCGTCCCATGCAAGGCCGGATCTTCACGCGATGTCATCGCGCGTGTCGCCGGCCCGCATGGGGGCATACAGAGTGACGATGAGAGTGACGCCTCCGACAGACGGGTTCGGCGATGAACCTGTGGCGATGCGTCTTTTTGAGGCACGAGCCACCGCAACCTTAGCCGATTCCTGTACTGGCGCTCGGACTGTTCGCCACAGGTCCGGCGCGGACTCCCCACGGGGCTTGGGTCGCGGCCAATCCGCCGGGGCGCGCGTCCTCCCCAGGTGGTCAAGCCACAGGAGCCAATTGGCTGCTCCCGGTGGATCGGCTCGGTTCAGGAAGGATACACCACCGCTTCGGGCCGTCGCCCGCTGGTCACGCTTCGTTCCGCTCCGCTTCACTGCGCATGACCAGCGGTGTCTCCATTCCAAGAACCGCGTGAGAATGGTACAGGAGTCCGGGCAGCGCCGACCGATGATGACACGGCGTTTCAGGAAAGCAGGACCGGACCTCATGATCGACGACCAGGACCACCAGACGGATGCCGGGCAGGACCCGCCCGAGGGCGACGACGCCCGCCACACCGCCAAGATGCGCAAGAAGAAGGCCGCGCGCGACCGCATGATGGCCGGCAAGAGCGGCGAGAAGGGCCTGCTGATCGTTCACACCGGCCCCGGCAAGGGCAAGAGCTCGGCCGCTTTCGGCATGGTCCTGCGCTGTCTGGGCCACGGCATGAAGGTCGGCGTGGTGCAGTTCATCAAGGGGGCCATGGACACCGCCGAACGCACCGTGCTGGAGCGCTATCCGGATCTGGTGACCATCCGGGCCATGGGCGAGGGCTTCACGTGGGAAACCCAGGACCGCGCCCGCGATGTCGCCGCCGCCGAGCGGGCCTGGGCGCTCGCCGCCGAGATGCTGGCCGATCCCGACATCGCCATGGTGGTGCTGGACGAGATCAACGTGGTGCTGCGCTACGGGTATCTTGAGATCGAGCCGGTGCTGGACACCATCCACGGCCGCCCGCCCCTGCAGCACGTGGTGATGACCGGCCGCAACGCCGGCGACGCGATCATCGAGGCCGCCGATCTGGTCACCGAGATGAAGCTGGTCAAGCACCCCTTCCGCAGCGGCGTGAAGGGCCAGAAGGGCGTGGAGTTTTAAGGGGACGCCTCCTCAAACACCTCGCCCGCCAGCCAGCCCAGGATCAGGCGCCGCGCGATGGAGTCGGTCCGGGGCAGCAGCCATCCGGACTCCGGCGCGTCCCGGCCCATCTCGCCGAAGGCGGCCACCTCCGCGCGGGTGTGCCACGCGGCGTGCTCCAGCTCGCGCGGATCCAGCACGATGTCCGTGGTCTCGGCCTCGCAGTGGAAGCCGAGCATGATCGAGGCCGGGAACGGCCACGGCTGCGACGCCCCGTAGGCCAGGCGACCGACACGGAGGCCCGTTTCCTCGTGGACCTCGCGGCGGACCGCCTCTTCCAGGCTCTCGCCGGGCTCCACGAAGCCGGCCAGGGTGGAGACCATGCGCGGCGGCAACCGGGCCCCGCGCGCCAGCAGGCAGCGGGCATCCGGCCCGCGCCCGTGGTGCACCAGCATGATGACCGCCGGGTCGGTGCGCGGGAAGTGCCCGGCCCCGCAGGCCGGATCGGTGCAGCGGCGGCGGTAGCCCGCATCAGCCATCACCGAGGGCGCCCCGCAGGCGGCACAGAAGCGGTGCCGGCGGTGCCACGCCAGCACGCCCAGCGCCTGGGCCAGGATGGCGGCCTCGTCCGGGGGCAGGGCCGGCCCCACCGTGCGCAGCGGCAGGAAGCGCCCGCCCAGCCCGGTGTCCGGCCCGGCCTCGTCGCCGCCCTCGGCCTCGGCGGGGAGCTGCGCGGCGAACCACGCCACGCCCGCGCCGTCACGGCCCAGAAAGACCGTCTCGTCTGGTGTCAGGGCGGGGTCCGCCGGGGTCCAGTCGCCGCCCGTGACCATGGCGCGCGGGGCTGCCCGGCCGCCCGAGGTGTCCACCAGGACCTGATTGCGCCACAGCAGCACGACGCGGCTGGCCGGCTCCCGGCGGAGGCGCCCAACGGCGGTCGCGTCCTCGCGCAGGGGCTCCGCGCGGTCCAGGGGGGCGCCGGTGTAGACGAGCCCCTCCAGCGCCGTCCGCGCCGAGGGCGTCAGGGTCGCCCACCCGTGGGCGCCGGCGCTCCGTCCGGCCGCTGCTATCGTTTCCATGCCATTGCCTTCGCGGCCTCGTCCGTCTTGTACAGGTAGAGGGAGAAGTCGTTGGGGTCGTAGTCCTCCCGCAGCACCGCCTTGGCCACGCCGTCCTGCGCCTGGCCCCAGGCCAGGGCGGCGTCCGGGTCGGCGTGGAACAGGGTCCACAGGTTGCCGTGCGGCGCCTTCAGGCTGAGCGAGTTGATCGCCACACCCTTGCGCGCCCGCGCCAGCATGGCCATCGTCAGGGCCTTCATGTAGGCGTCGGGTTCGTCCCGGCGGTGGGCGAACACGCCGCTCGCCACCACCCAGTCGAAGGTGTCCTGCGGCAGGTCGGGAGCCGGATCCCCCAGCAGGCAGCCCTGACGGAACGCCAGCGTGGGATAACGGGCGGTGGCGTGCTCGATCATCGCCGGGGTCAGGTCCAGGCCGCAGTAGCCCAGGTCCATGCCGTGGCGGGCCAGCCAGTCCACGAAATCGCCGATGCCGCAGCCCACGTCCAGAAGGGTCTCGCCCGAGCGCAGTCCGGCCTCGGCCAGCACGGCGAATCGGCGTTCCTGGCTCTCGCGGCTGTTCCACTCCAGCGCGGCATGACTGCGGCCATGGCGCATGAGCAGGCGGCTGAAATGGGTGATGGTATGCCGGTCGTCGTCATGACTGACGTCGTCCAGGGCGCGACTGGTTTCGCTCACCACCTGGCGGTTGGCTGATCCAATGTCCAGGTGGAGTCGTAGAGTCTTGAGTTTCGAAACAAATGAAGGTGAGGACGACATGGTTCTTCCGTCCCGGCTGTCCCGCGGGTCTGTGGCGGGCATCTTGGCGATGGGTGTGGCGCTGGCGGCGGGGTCGGTTCCGCCCGCCGGCGCATCGTCGCAAATTGAGTCCACCTTCGCCAAGGACCAACTGGCGAGCGTCCCCGCTTCGCCCGAGACCCTGTACCCCAACGGCCTGCGCTTTGACGTGGTCCGCAAGGGCGACGTGGTGGGCGAGCATCGCACCACCTTCCGGCGCGACGGCGACACCCTGGTGGTGGACAGCCGCATGTCGCTGGACATCGGCTTTCTGGGGATGACCCTGTACACCTACGACTATGATTCCACGGGCCGCTGGCGCGACGGCGTTCCGGTCGCGGTGGACGCCAGGGTGAACGAAGACGGCGACATCCGCCGGGTCGAGGCCCGATGGTCCGGCGACACCCTGTCCGTGGATGGCTCCAAGGGCGCCTGGACGGCCGAGTCTCCCGTCCTGCCCACCAACCACTGGAACGCCGCCGTCCTGACCCGGACCGAGGTGCTCAACACCATCACCGGCGGGCGCAACAGCGTGACCATCACGCCCGGCCCGATGGAGCGCGTCGAGACCGGCGCCGGCCCGCGTGAGGCGCGCCGCTTCGACTATACCGGCGAGCTGGAGGTTCAGGTCTGGTACGACGCGCGCGGCCGCTGGGTGAGGCTGGCGTTCGAGGGCAAGGACGGCACGCCCGTGACCTATGTTTGCACTGAATGTGGTGGGGACCCGAATGGATGATCCGACCCCCGACTCCGTGGTCTGGCTGATCGGGGCCGGCCGAGGCATCGGCCGCGCGCTGGCCCTGCACCTCGCGCGCGAGGGACGCACGGTGGTGGGCAGCGCCCGCAACCGCGAGGACCTGGAGTCCCTGGCCCGCGAAGCCGAGGGTCTGTCCGGCCGCATCCTGCCGCAGCCGCTGGACGTGACCGACCGGGCCGCGACCGCCCAGGCGCTGGAGGAGATCGAGGCCCGCGTGGGGCTGCCCGATGTCGTGGTGCTGAACGCCGGCACGCACACGTCGATGCCGGCCGCGCGGTTCGATCCGGAGGTGTTCGATAAACTCATGGCCGTCAATGTCGGGGGTGTGGTCAACGGCCTCGCCGCCGTCATTCCGCGGTTCGTCAAGCGCCGCCGGGGCCGGATCACGGTGGTGGGCTCGGTGGCGGGCTATGTGGGCCTGCCCACGGCCTCCGCCTACAGCGCCAGCAAGGCCGCCGTGATCGCCATGGGCCAGTCCCTGCGGCCGGAGCTTGAGGCGTTCGGCATCACCGTCCAGGTAGTCAACCCGGGCTTCGTGCGGACACCGCTGACGGACCGCAACACCTTCGCCATGCCGTTCCTGATGGAGCCGGAGGCCGCCGCCGCCCGCATCGCCAAGGGCCTGCGCTCCAGTCGGTTCGAGATCACCATGCCGCGCCGGTTCACGTGGCTGATGAAGCTGCTCGCCATGCTGCCGTACCCGGTGCTGTTCGCGCTGACCCGTCGGGCCATCCCGCCGGAGGCGCGGCCCGAGGCCCTGGACGCGGACGGGACCGACGAGGGCGGGACGGACCGCAAGGCCGACGCGGCATGACGGACCCCTTTTTCGAGCCGCCGCCCCCCGCTGCGCCCTCTCAGGTCGTTGTGCACGGCGCGGCCCGCTACGTGGCCTTCTTCGAGGGCATGACGCCGGAGGCGCTCGACCGGCTGGCCGAGGTGGCGACGGCGGACATCCACTTCGTCGATCCGTTCAACGACACCGTGGGCCTGCCGGCGCTGCGGCGCATCCTGGCCGCCATGTACCAGGACACCCAGGACCCGTGCTTCCGCGTGACGCACCGGGCCTTCGACGGGGACGTGTGCTTCCTGCGCTGGGTGTTCACGGCGCGCATCAAGGCATTGGGCGGGGACTGGCGCATCGACGGCATGAGCGAGGTGCGGTTCGCCGAAGACGGCCGCGCGCGCGAGCACATCGACCACTGGGACGCCGCCCGCCAGTTCCACGAGCGCCTGCCCGTGCTGGGGTGGGTGCTGCGCCGGGTGCGCCGCCGCCTTGCCCACGGCAAGCGGGCGGGGTAGGGGTTGGTGATGCCGCAGGGCTCCGAATCCAGATGACAGGGGTGTCATGGTTCGTGCCCCTTCACGAGAGCCGTCGCGCCTTTCGGGAGCTCAGGGTGACAATACCTACTAAAAGTGTGTCATCCTGAGGGAGTGAAGCGACCGAAGGACCTCGACAGGTGGGTTCGCCTCCATCAGTGTCTCAGAACGGTCATCCGGGTTCGGCGCCCTGGGTGATGCCGGGCGGGAGTTGCACTCTCGCCCGGACCGATTTCATCCCCATACTTGGACGAAACGGTCCGGACGGGGCTGCAAGCCCCGTCCGGCACGCAGAGCGAACCCATCGAACGTTGCTTGTGCCAACGGTCATCGTCAGATGCGGTTGGGATCACCCCTCCGTTAGCAATGCCGCCACGCGGGCGCGCAGGACGGGCAGAAGCTCGGTCTCGAACCAGGGGTTCCGCCGCAGCCAGGCCGTGTTGCGCCAGCTCGGATGGGGCAGGGGCAGCCGCCCGGCCTCGGCCAGCGGCGCGGCGAATCCGCGCACCGTCTCGGTCATGGTCCGCGCCCGGCGATCGCCCAGATAGCGGGCCTGGGCGTACTGCCCCACCAGCAAGGTGAGTCCCACCCGGGGCAGCCCCGCCAGCAGCGGCGGGTGCCACGTGGGCGCGCAGTCCGGACGCTGCGGGGCATCGCCGCCGCGCGGCAGCCGGCCCGGGTAGCACAGCCCCATGGGCACGATGGCCACCCGGTCCTCGTCGTAGAAGGTCTCGCGGTCCACGCCCATCCAGGCGCGCAGGCGGTCGCCGGACGGGTCGTTCCAGGGGATGCCGGTGGCGTGGACCCTGGTGCCCGGGGCCTGCCCGACGATCAGCAGGCGCGCCGTCGCCCGGGCCCGCAGCACCGGGCGCGGCCCCAGCGGCAGATGGGCCGCGCACAGGGTGCAGGCCCGCGCGGCCGCCACGGTCTCGTCGAGGGAGTCTCTTCCGCTCACGCTGCCGCCCTCGGCCCGTACGGCATTCGGGCGCCCAAACCTGAACCGATGGCGCCGCGAAGCGGCGCCAGGGCGGCACCGGCCCGCTCCCCCACCCGGCCACCCCAAGGATGCGGGCGGGGGTGGCCGGGGGGGGGGGCGGGCCGGCCACGGGCTTCAACGGTCATCGTCAGATGCCGTTGGTGTTAAGCCTGCCCGTCGAGCGCGCGGGCGTCGGTGACCAGCCGGGTGCGTTCCACCCACCAGGCGGGCCGCGTCTCGGCGATGATCTGGCGGGCGGTCTCCGCCTCCGCGTCCGATCCGAACAGGGCGAAGCAGGTCCCGCCGCTGCCCGACATGCGGGTCAGCAGCGCGCCCGCCTGATCGGTCAGCAGGTCCAGGGCCTCGCCCACCTCGTCCGCCACGGTGCGGGTGGGTGTCTCCAGGTCGTTGCGCCGGCCGGCCAGATCGTTGGCCAGCGCCAATGCGTTGACGGGGGCGTCGCGCAGCGGGAACGGTCGCGAGAACGGGCCGGAGCGCAGCCCGAACACCTCGCCCGTGGGCACCGGCACGCCCGGGTTGACCAGCAGCAGCGGCACGGCCGGCAGGGCGGGAGCGGGCTCCAGCACCTCGCCGATTCCCGAGACGTTGGCGGCCCGGCCGTACAGGCAGATCGGCACATCCGCCCCCAGACCCAGCGCCACGTCCAGCATGGCGGCGTCCTCCAGGGCGAGGCCCCACAGCCGGTACAACCCGCGCAGCACGGCGGCCGCGTCGGACGAGCCGCCGCCGATGCCGCCGGCCACCGGCAGTCGCTTGACCAGGGTCAGGCGGGCGCCGGCGGTCACGCCGGCGATGTCGGCGAGGCGGCGGGCCGCGCGGATCATCAGGTTGTCGTCCGCATCCAGGCCGTCCAGCGCGGCGGCGCGCGGCCCCTCGATGGTCAGGGAGAGGCTCTCGGCCGGCTCGATCACCACCGTGTCGAACACGCCGGCGAACACCATCAGGCTGTCGAGCAGGTGATAGCCGTCGGTGCGGCGGCCGGTGATGTGCAGGTGCAGGTTCACCTTGGCCGGGGCGGCCAGGCGCAGGGCGTTGGGCGACGTCACCGGCCGCCCTCCGCGACCGGCTCCAGCCCCGTCTCCAGCTTGGCTTCGATCTCGGGGATCGTGTCCTCCTCGGGCTCCAGGCTGAGCGCGCGTTCCCACTGGAAGCGGGCTTCGGTGCGCCGGCCCACGCGCCAGTAGGCATCGCCCAGGTGGTCGTTGATGGTCCAGTCCTGCGGCCGCAACTCGACGGCGCGTTCCAGTTCCACCACGGCTTCCTCGTAGCGCCCCAGCAGGTAGTACCCCCAGCCCAGGCTGTCCACGATGTAGCCGTCGTTGGGGCGCTGGCGCACGGCCTCCTTGACCATGTCCACCGCGCGCTCGATGTTCTCGCCCCGGTCCAGCCAGGAATAGCCCAGGTAGTTCAGGATCTCCGGCTGGTCCGGCTCCAGGTCCAGGGCGCGCAGGAAGTCGGCCTCGGCCTTGTCCCATTCGCCCGCCCGTTCGTAGGACACGCCGCGCCGGTACAGCACCGGCCACAGGGCGACGCCGTTGTCGTTGTCGATGCGGTCGATAGCGACCGAGTAGGCCTCCGCCGCCTCGGCGAAGCGGTCGGCGCGGCGCAGCAGGTCGCCCTTGTCCACCAGCGGTTCCAACTGGTCCGGATGGGTCTCGGCGAGGGCGTCGTAGCGGGCCAGCGCCTCGTCGATGCGGTCGAGCTGTTCCAGGTTCTCGGCCAGATACAACCGCGTCACGTAGTCCAGCGCCGGATCATCGGTGGTGTCGATCTCCTGCAGGACGGTGTTGGCGGCCTCGTACTGCTTCATGCGGCGCAGGGTCTCGGCGATGCCCAGGGCGGCGCGCTGGAAGTCCGGGTTCACGCCCAGGGCCATCTGCATGAGCACGATCGCCGTGTCCGACCCCTGGCCCTGGTTGACGGCGAGCCCGGTGTGATAGAGCGCCTCGGCATAGCCCTCCCGGGCGGTGGTGACCAGATCGGACACACCGTCGGCGCCCTCGGCCCGCACCCGCGCGGCCAGATCGGAGACCATCAGGGGCGCGGGCCCCTGGGCCAGATAGTCTTCCACCAGGTCCAGCGCCTCGGCGGTGCGGCCCTGATGCGTCAGCAGCATGACGATCAGTTCCAGCGGCCGGGCGTTGTCGGGCGGCCCATCCTCCAGGTAGGCGTCCAGCAGCGCGCCGGCGCGGGCCCGGTCGCCGCTGATGTCGGCGATCAGGATGCCGTGCAGGTCCACCAGTCGCCGGGCCGAGGCCATGGAGCGCGCCGGCTCCAGCGCCTCCAGGGCGCCGTCCAGGTCGCCGGTGTCGAGCCGCGCCCAGGCCAGCAGCATGGGCTGCAGCAGCGCGTTCAGGCCGTTGGCCTCGATCGGCCACAGCCACCCGACGGCGTCGTTGGGATTGCCGTCGCGCATGGCGGACGAGGCCAGCAGCAGCGGCGCGAAGTCCTCGCCGGCCAGGGCCACGACCGCATCGCGGGCCACGCCCACGGCCTCGTCGAAGCGGCCGTCCGCCATCAGGTAATAGTACGCCCGGCGCATCAGCATGGGATTGCCGGGATCGGCGGCCAGGGCGTCGGCGAAGTGGCTGGCGGCGGCCGAAATGTTGTTGTCGTACTGCGCCGCGCGGCCGGCCAGATACTTGCCCAGCGCGCGCCCCGAGGGGCCTTGCGCCGCGTCGTCGGTGGACGCATCCGGCGCCTTGGCGGCCGGGCCCCCATTTGACGCGCCCTCCGGCGCCGTCGCATCGGCGGCGGCCAGACGGGTGAGACCGGCGGCCCCGGTCGGCTCCGCGGCCGTGTCGCCGGGATGGGCGCAGGCCGCCGGCGTCAGGGCCAGGGCCGCCCACAGGACCACAAACGCGGCCTGGGCCGGCCTGCGCGCCGGAGGAAAGGATACGCTCTGCGCCATCTGCGCCCTCTGCGCCATGGAGTGCTCCCGGACCGTCGTTGCCTGCGGATCAATTCCAACGGCATCTGACGATGACCGTTGGAGTCCGTGGCCGGCCCTCTCCCCCACCCGGCCCCCCATAGGATACTTTCGTTGGGTGGGCGGGGGGGGGAGAGGGCCGGTGCTGCCCTGGCACCGCTTCTCGGTGCCATTCTTCCAGTTTGGGCGCCTGGGGGGCGCCCGGGCGGGTGAGTCACACTCACCCGCCGCAGGGACTACATGTTCGGATAGTTGGGGCCGTCCCCGCCCTGCGGCACCACCCAGTTGATGTTCTGGGTGGGGTCCTTGATGTCGCAGGTCTTGCAGTGGACGCAGTTCTGGAAGTTGATCTGCAGCTTCTGGCCGCCCGCCTCGGCGTCGTCCACGAACTCGTACACCCCGGCCGGACAGAACCGCGCCTCGGGCCCGGCGTACTCCGGCAGGTTCACCCGCTTCGGCACCGCGTCATCCTTCAGCGTCAGATGACAGGGCTGGTTTTCCTCGTGGTTCGTGTTCGACAGGTAGACCGAGGACAGCCGGTCGAAGCTGATCTTGCCATCGGGCTTGGGATAGTCGATGGGCTTGCACTCCGATGCCTTCTTCAGCGCCGTGTGGTCCTCGTGGTGGCCCAGCGTCCACGGCGCGTAGCCGCGCAGGCCGTAGGCCTCCAGCGCCGAATAGGTCAGGCCGCCCCACATGCCCCACTTGAACGACGGGCGGATGTTGCGGACCTGCTTCAACTCCTTGCCCATCCAGGACTTATCCAGGGCCTCGCGGTAGCCGGTGACGGCGCCCGCCGTGTCCGCCTTCAGGTGGGCGAACACGGCCTCGGCGGCCAGCATGCCCGACTTCATGGCGGTATGGGTGCCCTTGATCTTGGGCACGTTCAGGAAGCCGGCGGTGTCGCCCACCAGCACGCCGCCGGGGAAGGTCAGCTTGGGGATGGACTGCCAGCCGCCTTCGGCCAGGGCGCGCGCGCCGTAGGAGACGCGGCGGCCGTTCTCGAAATAGGTCCGCACCTTGGGGTGCGTCTTCCACTGCTGGAATTCGTCGAACGGGCTCAGATAGGGGTTGGTGTAGTCCAGGCCGACCACGAACCCGACAGCGACCATGTTGTCGCCGAAGTGGTACATGAACGAGCCGCCGTAGACGTCGCGCGGCACCGGCCAGCCGATGGTGTGGACGATCAGGCCGGGCTTGTGCACGGCGGGTTCGACCTCCCACAGTTCCTTGATGCCGATGCCGTAGGTCTGCGGCTGCACGCCCTCGCGCAGCTTGAAGCGGTCCATCAGGCCCTTGGTCAGCGAGCCCCGGCAGCCCTCGGCGAAGATGGTCTGGCGCGCGTGCAGCTCCATGCCCGGCTCGAACAGGGCGGTGGGCTCGCCGTCCTTGCCGACCCCCATGGCGCCGGTGGCGACACCCTTGACCGAGCCGTCCTCGTGGTACAGCACCTCGGCCGCCGCGAAGCCCGGGTAGACCTCGACGCCCAGGGCCTCGGCCTGCTCGGCCAGCCAGCGGCAGACGTTGCCCAGGCTGACGATGTAGTTGCCCTTGTTGTGCATCTGGGGCGGCGTGGGCAGCTTGAACCCGCCGCCCTTGGTGAGGAACAGGAACTCGTCCTTGCCCGCCGCCTGGTCCAGGGGCGCGCCCTTGTCGCGCCAGTCCGGGATCAGTTCGTCGAGCGCGCGGGTCTCGATGACCGCGCCGGACAGGATGTGGGCGCCCACCTCGGAGCCCTTTTCCAGCACGCAGACACTGAGGTCGTGGCCCTGCTCGGCCGCCAGGGTGCGCAGACGGATCGCCGCGGACAGGCCGGACGGCCCGGCGCCCACGATGACCACATCGAATTCCATCGCTTCGCGTTCCATGACATCTCCCCGTGCCCGCCCCGCGGGCGATTTCCCGTGCCCGCCCCAGCGGGCGAATTTTCGTGCCCGCCCGCCGGCGCGGGCGATCCTGTTCGGATACCGACCTGTTCGGCCTCTTGATGCCGCACCCTATAGCATGGGAACGGGCCCGGCGACAAAATCCGGTGTGTGACCGGCCTCGCGGCACGCTCGATCAGCCCGCGTCGGCGGTGTCCGCTTCCACGGTCTGGCGCTGCTCGCCCAGCCCGTCGATGCCCAGCCGCATTTCATTGCCGGGGCGCAGGTAGACCCGAGGGCGGCGCCCCATGCCCACGCCCGGGGGTGTGCCGGTGGCGATCACGTCGCCCGGGTGCAGGGTCATCAACTGGCTGAGGTACGAGACCAGGAACGCCACCCCATAGACCATGGTGGCGGTGGAGCCGGTCTGCATGCGTTGCTCGTCGACGTCCAGCCACAGGCCGAGCGCCTGCGGATCGGCGATCTCGTCGCGGGTGACCAGCCACGGCCCGAGCGGACAGAAGGTGTCGCAGCTCTTGCCTTTGGTCCACTGGCCGGCGCGCTTGATTTGGTAGTGCCGCTCCGAGACGTCGTTGACGATGGTGTAGCCGGCGACATGCGTCAGGGCGTCGTCCTCCGTCACGTATTTCGCGGGGGTGCCGATGACCACGCCCAGTTCCACCTCCCAGTCGGTGGCGACGGAGCCGCGCGGCAGCACCACCGGGTCGTTGGGGCCGTTGATGGCGCTCGTGGCCTTCATGAACAGCACCGGCTCGGGCGGGACCTCGCCGCCGGTTTCGGCCGCGTGGTCGGCGTAGTTCAGGCCGATGGCCATGACCTTGCCCACGCCGGCCACGGGCGGACCCAGGCGAGTGCCCTCGGGCACGACGGGGAGGGCGGCGGGGTCGAGCGCGCGCAGGCGCTCCAGCCCGGCCTCGGACAGCACGGCCCCGGCGAGGTCGTCCACATGGGCGGACAGATCACGGACGCGGCCGTCGGCGTCGAGCAGGCCGGGCTTTTCCTGACCCCGGGGGCCATGGCGGAGGAGTTTCATCGGGATTCGGTCCTGTGTGCGGGCGGTGCAGCATCAAGCATACGCCGGGTGCGCCGCGCCACCAAGACGCGACCGCGTGCACCGCACACGGCGGGGTGCGCCGGTGGCACGACCCCGCCCTATGGGGTCTCCCGCACCACGGCCTCGACCGCCTTGGCGACGGTGAGCAGGCGGCGGTCTCCGCCGTGGGGGCCGATCAGCATCAGGCCGACGGGGGGCTCGCCCGGACGGTGGCAGGGCACGGAGATGGCGCAGGCGTTCATGATGTTGGCCACCGAGGGGTTCCGGAGCATGGCCATGTTGATGCGGGCGTAGTCCGCCTCGGCGCGCAGGGCGCTCACCGGCGGGGCCACCGTGGGCACCGTCGGCCACACGAAGGCGTCGTGGCGGGCCAGCGCCGCGTGAAACCGCGACGTCAGGTCCAGGCGGCCGCGCTGCACATCCACCAGATCGGCGGCGTCCATTTCCGCCCCGCGCTCGATGCGCACCCGTACACGGGGGTCGTAGCGGTCGGCGGCCGCGCGATCGGCCAGCCGGGCGCGGTGGATGGCCCAGGACTCGGCCGCCGCCAGTCCGCCCTTGGCGTTCAGCGCCGGCACCTCGGCGATGGCCGGCACCGCCTGATCGGTGATCCGCACGCCGGCCTGGGACAGGCGGGAGAGGGCGCGGGCGAAGGTGTCCGCCACGGTCTCGTCCAGGTCGTCCAGCCCCAGGTCGGTGGGCACCACCAGGTCCAGGCCGGCCGCGCCGATCTCCGGCAGCGGCGGCGCCATGGGGTGGCCGGACAGAATGGCGTCCAGCGTCGCGCAGCAGTCCACCGAGCGGCCCAGCGGCCCCACCGAATCCAGGCTGAAGGACAGCGGAAACACGCCGTCGCGCGGCACCCGGCTGGCGGTCGGCTTGAACCCGACCAGTCCGCACAAGGCGGCCGGGATGCGGCAGGACCCGCCGGTGTCCGTGCCCACGGCGCCGTGGGCCATGCCGTCGGTCACCGAGACCGCCGCGCCGGACGAGGACCCGCCCGGAATGCGCCCCGTGGCGCGGTCCCAGGGGTTCAGCGGTGTGCCGAAGTGCGGATTCAGGCCGACGCCGGAGAAGGCGAACTCGGTCATGTTGGCGCGCCCCAGCACGATCAGTCCGGCGGCCCGCAGGCGGGTGACGGCGGGGGCGTCCATGGCGGCCGGCGGCGCGTCGGCCAGCACCTTCGAGCCGGCGCGGGTGGTCTGCCCGACCTCGTCGAACAGGTCCTTGATGGAGACCGGCACACCCGCCAGCGGATGCGGGTGGGCCCCCGCCGCGCGCAACTGGTCCAGGGCGTCTGCGGCGGCGCGGGCGGCGGCGGCGTGCAACTTCACATAGACCCGCTGGCCCTCTCCGGCGGGGTCGGCGATCCGCTCCAGGCAGGCTTCAACAAGCGCGCGGCTGCTGGTCTTTCCGCTTTGCAGGCGCTGCGCCATCTGGCGCAGGGTCGGCGCGTCCAAGGTCATGCGCGGTCGGGTCCCGTCCGGTTCAGGTCACGCGGAACCCTAGACCGGGCCGCGCGGGTTTGGGAAGCCTGCAGAAACCTCTACTTGAAGTAGCTGGCCGGGATCTCGTCCTCCTCGCCCCAGTCGAAGCCGGAGAACTCGCCGGCCTTGATGCGGGTGGTCTTGGGCACGCCGCAGGCCTTGAACAGGCTGTTGACCCAGGCCGCGCAGTTCTCGTCGATCAGGCTGTAGGGCAGGTTCTTTTTGGCCTCGTTTTTCTTGAACAGTTCGGCCTTGACGATGATGTCCTTGACGAAGGCGTCCTTGGTCTTGCCGTTGGGTGGCGCCACCGCGTGCCGCTCCAGGTCGAAGTCGGACCACTGCTTCTTGGTGATCGCCGGGTTCAGGACCTCCTTGACCGCGTGCACGTCCGATTTCTCGTTGTAGCCCAGCATCAGCCGGTTGGTGCCGCCCTTCTTGATGGCGAAGGCGGCGATGGTCATGAACTCGGTGCCGGCGTATTTCTGCCAGGTCACGCCCATGGTGGACGTGATCTTGGGTTCGCCCTGGACGACCAGGATGAAATGGTGGTTGCCCCAGGGCGAGCCCGCCAGATCGCGGGCACACCAGTAGATCTTGCTTGCGGCCATGTGACGGTCCCCCCCTGCCGGTCGATGCGGTCGCGTGACGAAGGGGTACGATACCGCATCGACCGGCGAGCCGGAACCGGGAAGGGTCACGCCGGCTTGCCGTCGTCCCGCAGCGCCACATAGATCGCCGGGATCACCAGCAGGGTGAGCGCGGTGGACGAAGCCAGCCCGAAGCACAGCGAAAGCGCCAGCCCCTGGAAGATCGGGTCGGTCAGGATGAACGCCGCGCCGATGATGGCCGAGACCGCCGTCAGCAGGATGGGCGTGAAGCGGATCGCCCCGGCGTCCAGCAGCGCCTCGCGCAGGGACGAGGCCGTCGGCTGGCGGTGCTTGATGAAGTCCACCAGCAGGATGGAGTTGCGCACGATGATGCCGGCCAGGGCGATGAAGCCGATCATGGACGTGGCGGTGAACGGCGCACTGAACAGCCAGTGCCCGAATACGATGCCGATCAGGGTCAGCGGGACCGGGGTCAGGATCACCAGCGGCGCCTTGAACGAGCCGAACTGCGCCACCACCAGCAGGTAAATCCCCAGGATCGCGACCCCGAAGGCCGCGCCCATGTCGCGGAAGGTGACGTAGGTGATTTCCCACTCGCCGTCCCACAGCACGGTGGGGGTCGCCGACGTCTCCGGCTGGCCATAGAGGCTGATCGCCGGCTTGGGCAGGCCCAGGCCGTCCCAGTCGTGGGCGTCGATGCGGTCCTGCACCTCCAGCATGCCGTAGATGGGGGCCTCGAAACGGCCGGCCAGTTCGGCCTGCACCATCTCGGCGAAATGGCCGTCGCGGCGGAACAGCGTGTGCGACGCGGGCTCGCGCGTCACCCGCACCACGTCGCCCAGCTCCACGATGCCGTCGGCGCCGGGCACGGGGGTGGAGAGCAGGTATTCGCCCGGGCTCAGGCGCGCCTTGGGCAGACGCACGGCGATCTCGACCGGGTCCACGCCATGGCCCCGGTGGGAGTAGCCCACGCTGACCCCGCCCAGCAGGGCGGAGAGGGTATCGAAGACGGCTTCCTCCTCGACGCCGTGATACTCCAGCGCCTGCTGGTCGAGCGCGAAGCGCAGGCGCTCCGCCGGGTCGCCCCAGGAATCGTCCACATCCACGATGAAGTCCACGTCGCGGAAGATGCCCTTGATCTCCTCGGCCACGGCGCGGCGGGTCTCGGCGTCCGGGCCGTAGATCTCGGCCAGCAGGGTGGCGAGCACGGGTGGGCCGGGCGGCACCTCGACCACCGACAGGGCGGTGCCCTCGGGCAGGTCCATGTCCGCGAGGCGCTCCCGCACCTCCAGGGCGATAGCGTGGCTGGCCCGCTCCCGGTGGTGCTTGGCGGTCAGGTTCAGTTGCAGATCGCCCATGTAGGGGTCGTTCCGCAGATAGGAATGCCGCACCAGGCCGTTGAAGTTGAACGGCGCCGCCGTGCCCGCGTGCAGTTGCATGGAGACCAGCTCCGGCAGGTCCGCGAGGCGACGGGCGGCGTCCATCAGGGTGCGCTCGGTCTGCTCCAGCGGGGCGTCCTGGGGCAGGGTCAGGACGACCTGCAGTTCGCTCTTGTTGTCGAACGGCAGCAGCTTGACGGTGACGTGCTGGGTGTAGAACGGCACACAGGCCACGATGGTGGCGATCCCCACACCGATGAGGAACATCCACGCCCGCGCCCGGGTCTTCAGCACCGGGGCGGCCACGCGGCGGTAGAGCCGCCCCAGCCGGCCCTCGGCCTCGCCCTCGGTCGGGTCCCGAGGGGTCCCGTCGCCGCCCGGCCCCTCGCCCGGGTCCGCCTCGGGCTCGCCCGGATCGCCCGGGGCGGCATAGGGCACGCCCATGCGCCGCGCGGTGCCGCGCCCGGCGATCTTGACCAGCAGCCAGGGCGTCAGCATGACCGCGACGAAGAACGAGAACACCATCGCCGCCGAGGCATTGGCCGGGATCGGGCTCATGTACGGCCCCATCAGGCCCGAGACGAACATCATCGGCAGCAGCGCCGCGATGATGGTCAGGGTGGCGATGATGGTGGGGTTGCCGACCTCGGCCACGCCCTCGATCGCCTTGCGCATGATCGAGCGGCCGTCCTTCATGGCCCAGTGCCGGGCCATGTTCTCGACGATCACGATGGCGTCGTCCACCAGGATGCCGATGGAGAAGATCAGCGCGAACAGGCTCACCCGGTTGATGGTGTAGCCCATCATCCAGGCCGAAAAGAGGGTGAGCAGGATGGTGGTCGGGATCACCACCGCCACCACCATGCCGGCGCGCCAGCCGATGGCGAGCGTGATGAGCGCCACGATGGTGATCGTCGCCATGCCCAGGTGCGACAGCAACTCGTTGGACTTTTCCAGCGCGGTTTCGCCGTAGTTCCGGGTGACGGCGACCTCGATCCCGTCCGGCACCACGCGGCCCCTCATGTCCGCCAGCCGCTCCAGGATGGAGTCGGCGACGACCACGGCGTTGGCCCCCTTGCGCTTGGCGAGCGCCACGGAGACCGCCGGGGTGGCGCGGATGGTGTCCTGATCGGCGGCGGGGTCCGTGGCCGGCTCCACCTGCCACACACGGTGATCCACCGGCTCGGTGCCCACGATCACGTCGGCCACGTCCTTGACGTAGACCGGCCGGCCGTCGCGCGTGGTCAGCAGCAGGTCGCCGATGTCGGCCACCCCCTGCAGCGTCTGGCCGGCCACCACGGGCACGCTGTCCCCCGCCTCGCGCAGGCGGCCCAGCCGGATCGAGCGGTTGGCGTTCTCCAGCTTCTCCACCAGCCGGTTCAGCGTCAGGCCGTACATGGACAGCCGCTCCGGGTCGGGCTCGACGCGGATCTGGTCGGTGCGGCCGCCGACGATGAAGGTCAGGCCCACGTCCTCGACCTTGATGAGTTCGACCAGCAGTTCCTCGGCCACGGCGTGCAGGCCGGCGTCCGTCCAGCGGTCGGCGACGTCGGCCTCGGGCGAGAGGGTCAGCACCACAATGGGTACGTCGTTGATGCCGCGCCCGACGATCAGCGGTTCCGGAATGCCCAGCGGGATGCGGCTCATGTTGGCGCGGATGGTCTCGTGGACGCGCAGCATGGCCACGTCCTCGTCCGTGCCCACGTTGAAGCGCGCCGTGACCGTCACGCCGTCGTCCACGGTCTGGCTGTAGACGTGATCGACGCCGTCGATGCCCTTGACGATGTCTTCCAGCGGCTTGGTGACCATCTCGGCGGCGTCCACGGCCTTCAGGCCGTTGGCCTGGACCATGATGTCCACCATGGGCACGGAGATCTGGGGTTCCTCCTCGCGCGGCACCATGACCAGGGCGAGCACGCCCACGACGATGGCGGCCAGCAGCAGAAGGGGGGTCAGCGGGGAGCGGATGAAGGCCTTGGTGAGATGACCGGAGACGCCGAGTTTCATCAGGAGTGACCCTCCCCGGCGTCGGCGTCGGCGTCGGCGTCGGACTCGGCCCCGCCCGCGATGGCGCCGCACTGCACCGGCATCAGCACGTCACCGGGGCGCAGGCCCGACAACACCTCGATCCCGCCGGGCACCCGCGCGCCGGTCTGCACGATGACCACGCGCCGGCCCTCCAGGCACACGCTGGTCACGCCGAAGCGCGTGCTCACATAGTCCGGCGGCACCACATAGGCGGTGCGCTGGCCGGTCACGATGTCCACAAGGGCGCGCTCGCCGACGAAATAGCCGCCCAGGTCGTCCACGCGCACGTCGGCGATGACGCGGCCGTTCCGAAGTTCCGGGTAGACCTTGACGATGGTGCCCGTGCGCCAGTCGTCGGCCGAGACGTCGCCGGTCTCCAGACCCAGGCCGCGCGGCCCGACCCGAACCGAATCGCCGGTCTCGATGAAGCGGGCGTGCCGCTCGGGCAGGCGCAGGCGCAGGATGAACCGTTCCGTGGCCACGCGGGCGATGGGCTCGCCGGGCAGGACCACGCTGCCGTCGGAGATCATCACCTCCAGCACGCGCCCGGCCGCCGGGGCCAGCACTTCGCCTTCGCTGACCTGCTGGCGCAGCACGTCCATTTCCGAGCGCAGGGAGTCGAGCTGGCGTTCCGCCACCTCCAGCGCCGTGCGGGCGGAATCCAGGCGGCTTTGCGGGGCGGCGCCCTGGGAGCGCAACTCCCGCGCCCGGCGCAGATCGGTGCGGGCCTGATCCACGGTCGCCTGCTGGGCGTTGAGCTGGGACTCCAGCGCCTGCATCTGCGGGGCCAGCTTCTCGTCCACCACCAGGGCGAGGCGCTGGCCGTTGGTGACCGCATCGCCCTCGTCCACCGTCAGGTCCCGCACCGTGCCGCTGAGCCGCGCGCGGGCCGCCAGCACGTCCACGCTCTCGACCGTGGCGAAGACGGCCTTGCGGTCGGCGATGGTCTGCGGCCGGACGGTCAGCGGCTCGGCGGACGCGGGGCCGGCGGACGCCACGGCGGCGACCATCAGGGCCAGAATCGGGGCCAGCAGCAGGCGCGGGACGGTGGCGCGTCCAGGACGGGGCAGGGGCATGGGGTCTCTCCCTTGGCGGGCGGGGGCGGGCGGGTGGATCGCACGGCCCCCGGAACAAACGCGTTGACTTTATATTAGTGTGCGCTAATATATGCAACATGATTATGCACGTGGATCGACTGCACGCGCACAGCGCGCGCGCCGCCGCTGTCCTGAAGGCGCTCGGCAATGACCGCCGCCTGCTGATCCTCTGTGCCCTGGCGGGCGGGGAACACACGGTGGGCGATCTGGAAGCGCGCGTGGGCCTGAGCCAGTCGGCCCTGTCCCAGCATCTCGCCCGGCTGCGGCGGGACCACCTGGTTGCGACCCGGCGGGTGGGGCAGCACATCCACTACCGGATCGCCAGCGATGAAGTCATGGCGATCATTGAAACCCTGGCGCGGCTGTACTGTCCGGTTCCGGAGCCCGCGCCGCCCCGGCCCCGATAGCGGGTCCGGAACGCAAACCACACCAAGGAGGTTCCCGCCATGTCCATCGACAAGATCGTGCTCGCCTTTGCCGGCACCGTGGTGCTGGTCACCGCGCTGGTGGCGCTGTTCACGCCCTACACCTGGGTGCTGTGGCTGACCGCCTTCGTCGGCGCCAACATGCTGCAGGCCGCGTTCACGGGCGTTTGCCCGCTGGCGATGATCCTGAAGAAGATGGGCGTCAAGCCCGGCGTGGCGTTCGGGTAGGGGGAGACACAACCCGCTTCGCGGCGGGTTTCGCCTGCGACAGCGGCGATCCCGCCGGGGGGCCGCTGGATGGCGGGTTGCGCCTTTGGCGCGACCCCGCCCTATACCGACACACCCGCCCGGGCGGTCGATGAAACGGGCGGATAGATCGGCCCGACCCGGCCTATCCCAGCGCGCGGGCGCCGCGTTCGGGCGGCACCCCGTTGCCTTCGGCGCGCCCCGCCAGTTCGGCGGCCAGGGTGGGCAGCACGGCGTCCGTCGTGTCCACGACGGTGAACAGCCGGCGGCTCGACTCGCCGGCGAAACCGTCGGCGATGATGCGGTCCACCAGCGCCAGCAGCGGATCCCAGTACCCGCCGATATTCAGCAACGCGATGGGCTTGTCGTGCAGGCCGAGCTGCCGCCAGGTCATGATCTCGAAGGTCTCGTCCAGCGTGCCCAGCCCCCCCGGCAGCACACAGAAGGCATCGGCGCGCTCGAACATGCCCAGCTTGCGGGTGTGCATGTCGGGCACGATGTGCAACTCCGGCAGGGCCTTGTCCGCCACCTCGATGCGCTCCAGGTGCTCGGGGATGAAGCCCGCCACGTGGCCCCCGGCCTCCTGGGTGGCGCGGGCCAGCTCGCCCATCAGCCCCACCCGGCCGCCGCCGAACACCAGGGTGCGGCCGCTGGCGCCGATGGCCGTGCCCAGCGCGCGCGCGGCAGTGACGAGATCGGGGTTGGCGCCGGAACGTGCGCCACAGAACACGCACAGGGAGGTCAGCTCGGCCATGATGATCCTGCAGAAAAAGGGGAAGACCCGGAGATGCCCTGTTGTAGAGCATCGCCCCCGGGCATGGAAAGAGGCACCGCTCGGGCGATCCGCTCTGGCCTGACCGGACGCGACGGCGCATGGTGGGGCCGTTCCTGCCACCGTCCGGAGACCCGCCATGGCTCACCCCCGCCCCTGGATCGTGATCGGCGCCCTGCTCGGCCTGCTGGCCGTCGCCCTGGGGGCGTTCGCCGCCCACGGTCTGGAGGCCGCCGGCGACACCCGGGCCGTGGAGCTGGTCAAGACGGCCGCGCACTATCAGGCCGTCCACGCCATCGCCCTGGTGCTCTGCGGCCTGCTCGCGCTGATCGCGGGGCCGGACAGCCGCGCCGCCCGCTGGGCCGGCCGCGCGGGCGTGGCGTTCCTGATCGGGGTGCTGCTGTTCTGCGGCGCGCTCTACGGCATCGCGCTGGCGGGCGCGCCGCTGGGCATGGTGGCGCCCTTCGGCGGCACCGCCTTCATGGTCGGCTGGGGCCTGCTGGCGGTGGCCGGCCTGCGCCTGCCCTCCGCGCCGGGCAGGGACGCAAAGGGCTCATGACGGCCCCGCGCGGATTCCCACCCGTGCGCTGTTGGATTCCGCGAGGAATCCGGGTACAAACATCGGGTTGAAGAAGGGCCACGCCCGTTGAGCGTGACTCGCACCCCCGCGTTCGACCTCACACCGAACAGGCGTTGGCAGGCAGGCACAGCATGTCGAAGACCATTCTGATCGTTGAAGACAACGAGCTGAACATGAAGCTGTTCAACGATCTGCTCCAGGCGCACGGATACACCACGCTGCAGACATCCGACGGACGCGAGGTGATGGGGATCGCCCGGGACCACAAGCCCGACCTGATCCTGATGGACATCCAGCTTCCCGAGATCTCCGGCCTGGAGATCACCAAGATGCTGAAGGAAGACGAGGACCTGAAGGCCATTCCGGTGGTCGCGGTCACCGCCTTCGCCATGAAGGGCGACGAAGAAAAGATCCGCGAGGGCGGCTGCGAGGGCTATATCGCCAAGCCGATCTCGGTGGCCAACTTCCTGCAGACGGTCAGCAAGTTCCTGAACTAAAGCAAATCCCGAGCGATCCGGTACGGATCGCGACGACGATTTGCGTCAGTATGACAGGCTGGCCCGCACCCCACCGCCAGGGGGCGCGTCCCCCGGCGGACCCGCGTTTTGCGTCACACCACCACCTTGCCCGGATTGAACAGGCCGTCGGGATCGATGGCCCGCTTGACCGCGCGCATCATCTCCAGTTCCACCGGCGCCTTCAGGCGTTCCAGCTCGCCCACCTTGATGCGCCCGACGCCGTGTTCGGCGGCGATGGAGCCCTCCATCTCCACCACGATGTCGTGGACGATGCGGTTCATCGCGTCCCACTGCGCCAGGTACTCCGCCTTGTCCATGCCCTCGGGCTGGGTCAGGTTGTAGTGCACGTTGCCGTCGCCCAGGTGCCCGAAGGGGCACGGCCGCAGGCCCGGCATGGCCGCGGTCACCGCCCGGTTGGCGCGGGCGATGAACGCCGGGATGTCGGAGACCGGCAACGAGACATCGTGCTTGATCGAGCCGCCCTCGAAGCCCTGGGCCTCGCTCATGGATTCGCGCAGCCGCCACAGCGCGTCGCGCTGGTCCAGGCTTTCGGCCAGCACGGCGTCGCCGATCAGGCCCTGTTCGAGAGCCTCGCCCAGCAGCCCTTCCAGGTCCTCGCGCACACTGGCGGCGGAGTCCGGCCGGGCGCTGGACAGCTCGATGAGAACATACCAGGGCCAGGGCGACTCCAGCGGGTCCGAACAGCCGGGCATGTGGCGGCAGGTGATCTCGATCCCGAAGCGGGGCATGAACTCGAACGCCGTCACCCCGTCGCCGGACCACGCGCGGGCGTGCCGCAGCAGGGCGGTGACGGTCTCCAGGTCGGACACGCCACAGAACGCCGTCGCGGTCGCCACTGGCTTGGGGTACAGCTTCAGGGTCGCGGCCGTCACGAGGCCGAGCGTACCCTCGGACCCCACGAACAGGTGACGCAGGGCATAGCCCGCGTTGTCCTTGCCCAGCCGGCGCAGGCCGTTCCAGATGCGGCCGTCGGGCAGCACCACCTCCAGGCCCAGCACCTGCTCGCGCATGTTGCCGTAGCGCAGCACGCCGGTGCCGCCGGCGTTGGCGGCGATGTTGCCGCCGATCTGGCACGAGCCCTCGGCGGCGAGGCTGACCGGGAACAGGCAGTCCGCGTCCTCGGCGGCGGCCTGCAGGTCGGCCAGCACCACCCCGGCCTCGACCGTGGCGGTCAGGTTGACCGGATCCAGCGCCCGGATGCGGGTCATGCGAACGGTCGAGATCACGACCTCGCCGCCGTGATCGAACGGCACGTTGCCGCCCACCAGGCCCGTATTGCCACCCTGCGGCACCATCGGCACGCCGGCCTGATGGCAGGCGGCGACGACGGCCGCGGCCTCCTCCGTGGTGGCCGGCTTGACCACCGCGCGGGCCTTGCCGTGGAATAGACCGCGCGGCTCCACCATGTGCGCGGCCATGTCCTCGGCCGTGGTCAGCACGGCCCCGGGGCCGACAATCTCGACGAAGCGGGCCAGCAGCGGGTCGGTGGGCGTGGGCGTGGTCGTGGCGGCGGCAGCGGAGTCGGTCATGGGGTCTCCCTGAACTCGTCCCGGGCATAGCCCTGGGCGTACAGAAGCGCGGACAGGTCGCCGTGGCGAACCACCGCGCGAGCCTCGGCCGCGACGGCGGGGCGGGGCCGGAACGCCACCCCCAGGCCGGCGGCCAGCAGCATGGGCAGGTCGTTGGCGCCGTCGCCCACGGCCAGGGTGCGGGACATGGGCAGGCCGAGGCGTCCGGCCTCCCGCATCAGCGTGTCCAGCTTGGTGCGGCGGTCGCGCACCGGCTCCATGACGCGGCCGGTCAGGCGACCGTCCTCGATCTCGACATCATTGGAGACCTGGGCATCGAAGCCGCACAGGTCCATCACCCGTTCGGTGAAATACCGGAACCCGCCCGAGACCAGCAGGCAGCGCGCGCCGGACGCCTTCATGGTCGCGACCAGCGTTCGCGCGCCCGGGGTCAGGCGGGTTTCGGCCCAGGTGTCGGCGAAGGCGCCCTCGGTCAGGCCCACGAGCATGCCGACGCGCTCGCGCAGGGCCTCGGCGAAGTCGATCTCGCCGTTCATGGCGCGGGCGGTGATGGCCGCGATGGCGTCGCGCAGGCCGACGTGGGCGGCCAGATCGTCCAGCGTCTCCGAGGTGACGATGGTGGAGTCCATGTCCGCGATCAGCAGGGCCTTGCGGCGGTCCGCCATCGGCTGGGCCACGATGTCCACCGGCCGATCGCCCAGCGCCATGCGGGCCGCGCCCTCGGCCTGCTCCGGGGCAAGCCCGGCGAAGGCGAGATCGCAGGCCTCGCCCTTGGCCAGCCAGCGCGGACGGTCTTCCTCGGCGCCCAGGCGGTCCAGCGCGGACCGCACGGCCTCGACGCGGGGCGCGTCCAGCGCGCCGGACCCGGGCGCGGCGACCAGGGTCAGCACGCCGTCCAGCCCCTGCGCACCGGGCGAGGGGTCGTCATGAGAGGACGCGGCGCGGGACGCGCTGGGCGGCGGGGTCGGGGTATCCATGAAGGAGCGGCTCCGGCAGAGGCAGGGGACGCGGGTGAGGCGTCGTCCTTTAGCGCGGATCGCCCCCGGATGGCAACGCGGGGGGTGGAGTCAAGAGTCGGCCCGCGTCAGCACCGCGGAGAACGCGTACCCGCGGTACAGCGGCGTGATCGCCACGTGGGCGCGGCCCTCGGCGTGGATTTCGCGCAGGTAGGCCACCAGTTCCGGGCGATAGTGCACATGGAACAGGCCGAGCCACCAGTACAGCACGGCGCGGAACCAGCCCGGCAGCCCGGCCTGATCGCCGAAATCGACGATGTGGATGCGGCCGCCCGGGCGGACCAGCCCAAGCGCATGATCCACCGAGTCGCGCCACGGCGGAATCATGGACAGGCTGTAGGAGAACACGACGTGATCCAGCGGCCGGTCCAGCCCGAACAGCGCCTGCGGATCGAAGTCCTGGGCCAGGGCATGGGCCAGCGGCACCCGCTCGCCCAGGCCCGCGCGGTCCAGCTTGCCGCGCGCGGTCTCCAGCATGGCGGCGCTGGCGTCCAGCCCCATCAGGCGCGCGCGCGGCCAGGCCTTCGCCATCTTCACCAGATTGCGGGCGGTGCCGCAGCCAACCTCGCACACCGTCTCGCCGTCCGCCGCGCCGAGATCGCGGATCAGGCGGTCCCGGCCCAGCAGGAAGTATTTCCGGGTCAGGTCGTAAATGTGCCGCTGCTGCCGGTAGATCCGGTCCATCAGGTCGCGGGCGTCCATGGGGTCGGCTCGCTTTCGTCCGGGATCACGCCGCGCGGCGGATGTACAGGTGGAAGCCGCCGTAGATGGACGCCCGGTCTTTCTGCGACCGAGCCTTGCAGTCCTCCACGTCGTGATCCCAGACCTCCAGCAGGTCCGGCGTCAGCTTGTGGTTCAGCGGACTGTCGTCGCCGGCGGTGCGGAAGATGACGCGGGCGCCGGGCTTGGCGGTGCGCACGATCTGCGCCCAGAGAGCATTGAGTTGGCGCTCGTTCATCCAGTCCTGGGCATCCAGCAGCACATAGCCGTCCAGGCTTTCCGCCGGCTGCTCGGCCAGCCAGTCGGTCATGGAGGCGTGATGGATGGTCACCCGGTCGGACAGGTCACGAAGCGTTTCGTAGTTTTCCCGGCGCAGATACCGGGGCACCGCCTTGCGGTAATGGCGGTCGTACCCCCGACCGAAGGCCTGCCACGCGAAGTAGTTTTCCTCGATGGGATAGTCACAGGCCAGCCGCTCCAGGCGATCCCGCAACAGCTTGGCGATGTCGCCGTTGGACGAGGCCATCAGCGCCTGGAACTGCGCCGGCGGAATGCCCAGGCCGTACAGGGTGACCGGCATGCCGCACAGGGCCCGCACCAGCTTCTTCTCGAACAACGGCGAAATGGTCGCATCGAACATCGCCCGCTGTTCTTCCGGCGTGCGCACGGCCAGCAGGACGCGCGGGTTCGTGCCGTGGACGCGGGCGACGGCATGCACCGAGCCGATGAAGCGGCCGAGCAGCCCGAACTTGTAGATGTTCTTGGTGAAGTAGTTGATGCGCCGCCCGTGCAGCGGGGTCCAGGCCGTCCAGTATTTGCGCGTATGTTCGTCCAGGTGCGGCAGCAGATACTTGGCGAAGGCCCGGCGGTTGCCGCGTTCGTCGGCGTGGCCGAAGAACCGGAAATACGTCTCGTGATCCGGGAAGTGCGTCAGCGCGGCCTGCTTCAGACGGCTCAGCGCCACGTGGGCCGGATTCAGGTCGACGGCGTCGATCCGCGCCGGCCCTTCCGTCAGGTAGTTCAGCACGTTGCACCCGCCGGACGCGATCGTCACGATCCGCTTGTCCGGGGTCAGGTCCAGCGCATCCAGATCGACCTCCGGGTCCTCCCAGATCTGCGGGTAGACGAAGCCGCGGAACATCAGCGTGAACAGCCGCTCCAGCGCCCCTTGCCTGGAAATCGCGCGGCTGTTGTGGACAGCGGCGTTGAGCAGGGCGTTCTTCTTCATGGCGTCTGGATTCCACACGGAGCTGGAGGGCACGAAACGGCGGCATCCCCGCCCTTGAGAGGGGGCGGGGCGAAAGGCGGCGCATCCTACTGTCTTTCGACCGGCGACGAAACCAGATTCGACACCGATGCGGGCACGCGGGTCAGCGCGCCGAAAACGCCGGTTTTCTCTTTCCCTTGAAGGCGTTGACGCCCTCTTCATAGTCCTTGGTGGTGAGGAAGTCGTAGCACTCGTCAAGCTCGCTCTGCGAGACCGGGTGCGGGGTCACCAGCCGGCGCACGAAGCGCTTGTGCCAGCGCGCCACCAGCGGCGCGCCCAGCCCGATGCGCTCCACCACCCCGGCCATGGTCTCGTCCAGGGCCTCGGGCTCCACGGCGTAGTTGACCAGACCGGCCTGCAACGCCCAGGCGGCATCCAGGATCTTGCCTTCCAGCAGGATCTCGTTCATGCGCGCGGGTCCGATCAGGCGCTGGATGGCCTCGATCTCGGGATACGCCATGACGACGGAGATGCGCGCGATCGGCACCCCGAACTTGGACCGCGTGGTGGCCACCCGCAGGTCGGCCATGCACGCCAGCTCCAGGCCGCCGCCGACGCAGGCGCCGTCGATGCGGGCCACCACCGGCGCCGGGCACTCCCGCACCGCCTTGAGCGCGCGGCGCAGCATCAGGTCATAGGTCTTGGCCTGCTCGGGCGTCGCCCGCACGGTATCGAACTCGCCGATGTCGGCGCCCGCCGCGAAGGCCTTGCCCGCGCCCTCCAGCACCACGCAGCGCAGGCTTTCGTCCTCGGCCAGGGCCTCGAACGCCTCGGCCAGGCCCTGCCACATGGGCAGGTCGAGCGCATTCAGCTTGTCGGGCTTGTTCAGGGTCACGGTGGCGACATGGCCGGAGTCGTCCCGGCGGGTCAGGATGGCGTCGTCGGACATGAACGGGGTCCCTGCGGTTGTCTGGCGCGGGTCTCCGGGCGGGGACCCACGGGGCGATTGCGGTGGCGCCCTTATAGCCGGTAAACAGGGCCGGATCGACGGAGAAATCCCCGCCGCCCCCATCGGAGCCCAAGACATGACCCCCGTCCCCGCCCCCGCCCATCCCGACGACCGTCAGGCCCGCTACAAGGACGCGGGGCGGCTGGTCGCGCAGATCCTGCTGGAGACCGGCGCCGTCAACTTCCGGCCGGAAGAGCCGTACACCCTGACGGCGGGCTGGGCGAGCCCGGTCTACATCGACTGCCGCCGCCTGATCTCGTTCCCCCGGGCGCGGCGGCGGATCATCGCGCTGGCCACGGACCAGTTGCAACGGGACGCGGGCTTCGAGGCGTTCGACGCCGTCGCCGGCGGCGAGACGGCCGGCATTCCCTACGGCGCGTGGCTGGCCGACGCCTTCGACCTGCCCATGCTGTACGTGCGCAAGAAGCCCAAGGGCTTCGGCCGCATGGCCCAGATCGAGGGCACCTTCCCGGAGGGCGCGCGCGTGCTGCTGGTCGAGGATCTGGCCACCGACGGCGGCTCCAAGCTGGCGTTCTGCACGGCGCTGCGCGAGGCCGGGGCGCAGGTGTCGCACGCGTTCGTCGTCTTCTTCTATGGGGTGTTCCCGGGTGCGCTGAAGACACTGGAAGAGGCGGACGTCTCGCTGCACTTCCTGTGCACCTGGTGGGACGTGCTGGAAGAGGCGGAGGCCCGCCGCGCCTTCCCCGAGGCCGCCATCCAGGGGGTGCGCGACTTCCTGCACGACCCCATCGGCTGGTCCGCGCGCCACGGCGGCCGAAGCGAATAGGCGACGGCCGGGCGGCCGATGAGCCGGGCCGCAATCGGACGCGTAGACCAGACGTGCATTGCGCCCTGAAGCCCGGACCCGTCCCATGGAAGACACCCTACTCGCGCTCGAAACCCCCGTCCGGCTGGCCGTGTTTCTCGGCCTGTTCGGCGCCATGGCGTTGTGGGAGGCGCTGGCCCCGCGCCGGCCGCTGATGACGCATCGGGCCGTGCGCTGGCCCAACAACCTGTCGCTGGTGGTGATCGACACGCTTGCGCTGCGCCTGCTGCTGCCGATCCTTGCGGTGGAGGCGGCGCTGCAGGCCCAGGCGCGGGGCTGGGGCCTGCTGACCCTGCTGGACGTGCCGGGCTGGGTGGCCGTGCCGCTGGCGATCCTTCTGCTCGATCTGGTGATCTATGCCCAGCACGTGGCCTTTCATAAGGTTCCCCTCCTGTGGCGGCTGCATCGGGTGCACCACGCTGACCTGGACTTCGACGTGACCACCGCGCTGCGATTCCACCCGGTCGAAATCGTGCTGTCCATGCTGCTGAAAGTGGTCGTGGTGGTGGCGCTGGGCGCGCCGGCGGTGGCGGTGCTCCTGTTCGAGGTGATGCTGAACGGCGCCGCCCTGTTCAATCACGGCAACGTCTCGCTGCCCCCGGCGGCGGAACGCTGGCTGCGCCGGGTGGTGGTCACGCCGGACATGCACCGGGTCCACCACTCGATTCACCGCGCCGAGACGGACAGTAACTACGGGTTCGCCCTGTCCTGGTGGGACCGCCTGTTCGGCACCTACACCGCCCGGCCCCGCGACGGGCACGACGGTATGACCATCGGTCTCGACCTGTTCCGCACCCCGCGCGACCTGTGGCTGGACCGGCTGCTGATCCAGCCCTTGCGGGGGACCGCCCGGCGGTGATGAGGTAGGCGCGTCCGCCGTGCCGCCCCCCTTGGGAGAACCCGTCCGTGTCCGCCCCTGCCGCCGTCCCTGCCGCCGTCCCTGGCTTCGCCGCCGCCGACCACCCCGCCGCCGGCGGGCTGTTGACCATCGACCTGGATGCCCTGACCGGGAACTGGCGCCGCCTGCGCGACGCCCTGTCGCCGGGCACCGAATGCGCCGGCGTGGTGAAGGCCAACGGCTACGGGCTGGGCGCGGTCACGGTGGCGCGGGCGCTGAGCCGGGCCGGCTGCCGGACGTTCTTCGTGGCGCAACTGGACGAGGGCCTGCGGCTGCGTCCCACCCTGCCCCGGGATGCGCGGCTGTTCGTGCTGTCGGGACCGGCCCCCGGCACGGCGGCGGCCTTCGCGGCGGCGGGCCTGATCCCGGTGCTCAACAGCCCGGAGCAGATCGCCGCGTGGGCGGATCTGGCCCGCGCCCGGGACCGCGCCCTGCCGGCGGCGATCCACGTGGACACGGGCATGGCCCGCCTGGGCCTGACCCCGGGCGAGGTGGCCGCGCTGGCGGCGGACGGCGGCGTGCCGCCGGGTCTCCGCCCGGTGCTGGTCATGAGCCATTTCGCCTGCGCCGACGAACCGGGGCACCCGCTCACCCCGCGCCAGATCGAGGCGTTCCGGGCCGCGCGGGCGGCCTTCCCGGGGGTGCCGGGCAGCCTCGCCAACTCGGCGGGCGTGTTCCTGGGTCCCGAGGCGTACCACGACCTCGCCCGCCCCGGCGTGGCGCTGTACGGGTCAAACCCGACGCCCGGCCGGCCCAACCCGATGGCCGACGTCATCCGGCTGCAGGGCCGGGTCCTGCAGGTGCGCTGCGTTGACGCTCCCGGAAGCGTTGGATATGGTGCATCGCATCGGGTGGCGTGCCGCTCTCTCATCGCAACCGTCGGGATCGGCTATGCCGACGGCTTTCCCCGGTCGGCCAGCAACAGCGCGGTCGGCTACGTGGGGGAGACGCCGGTGCCGATGGTCGGGCGGGTCTCCATGGACTTGGTCACTTTCGACGTCAGCGGGCTGCCCGCCGACCGGATGGTGCGGGCCGGGGATCTGATCGACCTCATCGGGCCGCACAATCCCGTCGATGATCTGGCCCGGCGCGCCGGCACCATCGGCTATGAGATCCTGACCACGCTCGGGCCGCGCTATGCCCGGCGGCATGTGGATCGGGCCCGGCGCGGTCCGGACCGAGGGGATGGAAAGGACAGCGGATCGTGAATGTTCTGGCCATCGTCGGGCGCGTGTTCCTGACCTTTTTGATCCAGGTGGGGCGGCTCTCCATCTTTACCGGCCGTGCCGTGGGCCACATGGTGCGCCCGCCGTTCTATCCGCGCCTGATCGGGCGGCAGATGGTCGAGATCGGCTATTACTCGCTGCCGGTGGTGGGACTGACCACGATCTTTTCGGGCATGGTTCTGGCGCTGCAAAGCCACACCGGCTTCGCCCGCTTCTCGGCCGAGGGCGCGGTGGCCACCGTCGTGGTCATCTCCATCACCCGCGAGCTGGGGCCGGTGCTGGCCGGCCTGATGGTTGCCGGCCGCATCGGCGCGGCCATGGCCGCCGAGATCGGCACCATGCGCGTGACCGAACAGATCGACGCCCTCAGCACGCTGTCCACCAACCCGTTCAAGTATCTGGTCGCCCCGCGCCTGATCGCGGGCGTCACCATGCTGCCGCTGCTGGTGCTGGTGGGCGACGTCATCGGCGTGTTCGGCGGCTACCTGATCGGCACCACCAAGCTGGGCTTCAACCCGGCCACCTACATCGCCCGCACCGCCGAGTTCCTGGAGGTGATCGACGTGGTCTCCGGCCTGGTGAAGGCGGCGGTGTTCGGCTTCGTTATCGCCCTGATGGGCTGCTACCACGGCTACTACTCCAAGGGCGGCGCCCAGGGCGTGGGGGCCGCGACCACCAACGCGGTGGTGAGCGCGTCCATCCTGATCCTGATCCTGAACTACGTCATCACCGAGCTGTTCTTCGCGCAGTAGCGTTTGAAACCAACGGCCTCTGACGAGGGCCGTTGGAGTCCCTGGCCAGCCCTCTCCCCCACCCGGCCACCCAACGCCAGTATCCTATGGGTGGCCGGGTGGGGGAGAGGGCTGGTCCCGAAAAGCGGATGAGCCCCGCTCATCCGCTGGTGATATGGAGATCGCCGGCGCGGTCGCGCCGGATAAGTGTAGACCCGCCGTTCACGCGGCGCCGGTTCGGTTCGTCCTGATCCCCGCGGCGTGCCGATGTCTTGACCCAACGGACTGGCCCATGACCGGACCCACCGCCCCAAAGACCACCGGAGAGACCAACGCCCCGCCCAAGATCCGCCTGCGCGGCGTGCGCAAGCGGTTCGGCGCCAACGTGGTGCTGGATGGCATCGACCTGGACATCACCGCCGGGGAATCGCTGGTCGTGATCGGTGGTTCGGGCACCGGCAAGTCGGTGCTGCTGAAATGCGTGCTCGGCCTGCTGCGCCCCGACGAAGGCTCCATCGAGATCGACGGCGAGGAGACCGTGGGCCTGTCCGGCCGCGCCCGCGACCGCGTCAACGCGCACATCGGCATGCTGTTCCAGGGGGCCGCGCTGTTCGACAGCCTGCCGGTCTGGGAGAACGTGGCCTTCGGCCTGATCCAGGGACGCCGGGGCAAACGCGAGGACGCCCGCGCCCGCGCCATGGCCTGTCTTGACGAGGTCGGTCTTCCCGATCGGGTCGCGGATTTGTTTCCGTCTGAGATGTCGGGCGGCATGCAGAAGCGCGTCGGCCTCGCCCGCGCCATCGCCGCCCAGCCCGACATCGTGTTCTTCGACGAGCCCACCACCGGCCTCGACCCCATCATGGCCGATGTCATCAACGACCTGATCGTCGCGACCACCAAGGAATTGGGCGCCACCGCGCTGTCCATCACCCACGACATGGCCAGCGCCACCAAGATCGGCGACCGCATCGCCATGCTCTACAAGGGCAAACTGATCTGGGTCGGCGCCGCCAAGGACGTGTTCGACAGCGGCAACGCCCATGTGGACCAGTTCGTGCACGGCCGCGCCGACGGCCCCATCACCCAGGAGGCCGAGGCCGACTAGAGGGTCCGCCCTCCTCCCTTGTCTCCAGGGCAACGGGTTCAGGTTGACATGACGGCCTGTTCCGCGCCGCCTGAGCAGGCCTCTCGAGATCCCTCGTCTCGCTTCGCTCACTCGGGATGACACCCTAAAATTATAGGATGTCATCCTGAAGCCGCGAAGCGGCTGAAGGACCTCGAGCGCAGGTCTCCGACCCCCTGCAAAGACCTGGAAGAGCGATCCCGTTAACCTGAGCCCGTCGCCCTCCCCCCTCGCACGAACACTGGCAGGCGCGGGGCCGGATCGGCTAGGGTAAGACCAACGATCCCATCCCTTCCACCACAGGAGACACGCCCGCCATGGCCATGGACGCCGGTACCCTGAAGAGCATGATCCTGGACGCCTTCCCCGATGCCCGCGTGGACATCGACGACTTCCAGGGCGACGGCGACCACTACGCCGCCAACATCGTCTCCGAGGCGTTCCGGGGCAAAACCCGGGTCCAGCAGCACCAGATGGTCTACGCCGCCCTGAAGGGGAAGATGGGCGGCGAACTGCACGCCCTGGCGCTGCAGACCAAGGCGCCGGAGTAACCCCGCGCCGGTCTGTCTGCCTTCCGATGCTGGCTGCCCCTCCTTGATTGGCCCCAGACGGCCCGCCCGTGACCTTTGGGCTCAGGCCGTCCGGCCGCGCCTTGACGATTGAAGGACCCCGCCGATGAAACTCACCGACCATCGCCTCCTGCGCCAGCAGTGCTACATCAACGGCCAGTGGTGCGACGCCGACGGCGGCGGCACGTTCCCCGTCACCAACCCGGCCACCGGGGCCGAACTGGCGCGCGTGCCCGACATGGGCGTGGACGAGACCCGCCGCGCCATCGAAGCCGCCAACGCCGCCTGGCCGGCTTGGCGCACCAAGACCGCCAAGGAACGCGCCAACATCCTGCGCGCCTGGTTCAACCTCATCATGGCGCACCAGGAGGATCTGGCCGTCCTGATGACCGCCGAACAGGGCAAGCCGCTGGCCGAGGCCAAGGGCGAGATCGCCTACGGCGCCAGCTTCGTCGAATGGTTCGCCGAGGAAGGCAAGCGCATCTACGGCGACGTCATCCCGTCGCACGGTCCGGACAAGCGCATCCTGGTGCTGAAGCAGCCCATCGGCGTGGTCTGCGCCATCACGCCGTGGAACTTCCCCACCGCCATGATCACCCGCAAGTGCGCGCCGGCGCTGGCCGCCGGCTGCCCGGTGGTCATCAAGCCGGCGGCGCTGACCCCGCTGTCCGCGCTGGCGCTGGCGGAACTGGCGCACGAGGCCGGCATCCCGCCCGGGGTGCTGAACATCCTGACCACCAAGCGGTCGTCGGCGATGGGCGGCGAGATGACCTCCAACCCGCTGGTCCGCAAGGTCTCGTTCACCGGCTCCACCGAGATCGGCAAGACGCTCATGGAGCAGTGCGCCGGGACGGTGAAAAAGGTCTCGCTGGAACTGGGCGGCAACGCGCCCTTCATCGTGTTCGACGACGCCGACCTGGATGCCGCCGTGGCGGGCGCGATCGCGTCCAAGTACCGCAACACCGGCCAGACCTGCGTCTGCGCCAACCGCCTGATGGTGCAGGACAGCGTCTATGACGCCTTCGCCGAGAAACTGGCCGCGGCCGTCAAGGACCTGAAGGTGGGCGACGGCCTTGCCGGCGAGACCCAGCAGGGCCCGCTGATCGACGCCGCCGCGCTCGACAAGGTGCAGGACCTGGTGGGCGACGCCACCGCCAAGGGGGCGCGCGTGGTGCTCGGCGGCAAGCCGCACAGCCTGGGGGGCACCTTCTTCGAGCCCACCATCCTGGCCGACGTGACGGACTCGATGCGGCTGTTCCGCGAGGAGATCTTCGGCCCCGTCGCCCCGCTGTACCGCTTCTCGACCGAAGACGAGGCCATCCGGATGGCCAACGACACCGAATACGGCCTCGCGGCGTACTTCTACGCCCGCGACATGGGCCGCATCTGGCGCGTGTCCGAGGGCCTGGAATACGGCATCGTCGGCATCAACGAGGGCATCATCTCCACCGAGGTCGCGCCCTTCGGCGGCGTCAAGGAATCGGGCCTGGGCCGCGAGGGCTCCAAGTACGGCATCGATGACTTCGTGGAAATCAAGTACCTTTGCATGGGTGGCGTGGACCGTTAGCCCCCACGCCGCATCCTGGAGGGGGATGCGGCGCCGGACCGGCCATCAAAGGGAGCCCCAGACGGCGTCATGGCACGGGACAAACCGACGGCGGCGATCCTGGCCGACGACGACGGCGACGGCAAGGCGGCCCTGGGCTGCCTCGCCGCCCTGCTGGTCATCGGCGGCATCGCGGGCGCCATCGCCCTGTTCGCGGATTTCGGGTCGGGGCAGCAGGTCGGGGACTCGGTCTCCGGCGATCTGCCCATCACCCGGGTCGAGGCCCTGGAGAAGCAGCGGGCCTCCACCGACGGGCCGGGCCGCATCCTGGCCCGCAACCTGGAGCCCGGCGCCACCTCGGGCGCGGTGGCGGGCTATTCCGGCGTGGTCTCCGACCTGCTGGCCGAGTTCTACGAACACGGCATCGAGCCGGAGACCCTGGAACGCGAACTGAAGCGCCGGTCCGTCTGCTACAACGGCCGGCCGGCGCGCATCGTGCCGCTGGTGCTGGCCACGGATTCGGAGGGCTTCGCGCTGTCCTTCGGAGCACCCGGGTTCGACGAGGGCGACCCCCGCCCCCGCATCGAATTTTTTCATGGGATCCAGAAGGACCTGGAAACCCTATATTACGCGAGTCTGACGCACGAACCCCTGCCCGGGTTCGACCAGATGGGCGAGCGCATCCCGAACACCCGCAAGGATGTGGGGCGGGTCATGCTCGAATGGGTGGCCGAGGTGGCCAACACATCCTGCCCGGAGTAGGGGACCGGACCCTGCCCGGGGCGCAGCCAAGGCAATGGGAGACCACATGGCGTCGCAGGCGAAGGAACGGCGGACTCAGGACACCGGCCCGGACACCGACGAGGTGCTGACGGCCGACGTGCTGGTGATCGGGGGCGGTCTGGTGGGCGGCACCCTGGCGTGCGGGCTGGCCCAGCACGGCATTTCGGTGTTGGTGGCCGAACGCGACGACCCCGCCGGCTGGATGAGCAACGCGTATGACGGCCGCGCCTCCGCCGTCGCGCTGGGGTGCCAGAAGGTGCTCGACGCGCTCGGCATCTGGCGGCACATGGGCGAGGCCTGCCAGCCCATCGACGATATCCGCATCGCCGACAAGAACGCGCCCCTGTCCATGCACTATCACCGGCACGAGGCCGGCGACGAGCCCATGGGCTACATGGCGGAAAATCTGGTCACCCGCCGGGCCATCCAGACCCGCCTGGGTGAACTGGAGCACGCCACCCTGCTCGCGCCCGTCGAGGTGATCGGCACCACCCGCGATGCCCACGGCGTCGAGGCCACGCTGGCCGATGGCCGCCGGCTGCGCGCCCGGCTTCTGGTGGCGGCGGACGGCCGCCGCTCGCCGACGCGCGAGACCGCCGGCATCGGCACGAAGGGCTGGCGCTACAATCAGGACGCCATCGTGGTGACCGTGGAGCACGAGGCGCCGCACAACGGCACCGCCATCGAGCACTTCCTGCCCGCCGGACCGTTCGCCACCCTGCCCTTGACCGGCAACCGCTCGTCCATCGTCTGGTGCGAAACGCCGGCATGGACCAAGGACCTGATCGCCCTGCCCGACGACCGCTTCAAGGCCGAGTTCATGGCCCGCTTCGGCGACCACTTCGGCGACGTGCGGTTCGTCGGGCCGCGATTCTCGTATCCGCTGTCGCTGCAGGTGGCGGACCGCTACACCGACCACCGGCTGGTGCTGGTGGGCGATGCCGCCCACGGCATGCACCCGGTGGCGGGTCAGGGCATGAACTACGGCCTGCGCGATGTGGCCGTGCTGGTCGAGGAGTTGGTGCGCGCCCACCGCCTGGGCCTGGACGTGGGCGCGCCGGACGTGCTGCGCCGCTACGGCCAGCTTCGCCCCGTGGACAACGCCGTCATGCTGGCGGCGACCGACGGCATCGTGCGGCTGTTCTCCAACGACTGGCAGCCGCTGCGGCTGGCGCGCACGGCCGGCCTCGCCGTCGTGGACAAGATGGGGCCGCTGAAAAAGCTGTTCATGCGCCACGCCATGGGCACGGTCGGCGTCATCGGCGGCGTGCCCCGCCTGATGCAGGGCCGGGCGCTGTAGGACGGGCTCGCGCCGCCGTCCGTGTCGAATCCCTTAGGGCGTCCACACACGCCCGAAGGGGCGACGGGAACAATCGGCCCTATCCGCCCCGATGGTACGGGTGGCCGGCCAGGATCGCCCAGGCGCGGTAGATCTGCTCGGCCAGCATGGGCCGCACCAGCATGTGCGGCCACGTCATGGCGCCCAGCGACAGGCGCTGATCGGCGCGCGCCAGCACCTCGGGCGCGTGACCGTCCGCGCCGCCCACCAGGAACGCGACGGTGCGCGCGCCTTCGTCGCGCACGCGGCCCAGGTGCGCGGCCAGGTCCTCGCTCGACCAGGCCCGGCCGCGCCCGTCCAGCACGATGCAGTGGGCGCCGTCGGGCACCTGTTCGAGCAGGAGACGGCCTTCGCGGGCCATCCGCTCGGGCGGGGGCAGGGGGCGGCGCTCCTCCACCTCGCGCACGCTCAGCGACCAGCCGCGCAGGCGGGCGGCGTAGGTCTCGAACAGGGCGGCTTCGGGGCTGGTCCGGGCGCGGCCGACCGCGATCAGCAACAGGTTCACGGCGCCGTCCGGCCCCCGACCCGTTCGGTTGAACGGGCCCCCCCTGCACACCAACGGCTCACACCGGATGCCGTCCGTTTCACCTCAGGGGCTCGCGGCCATCATCAGCGGCGGCGGCGGGGCCGGCATGCCGGCGAAGGCGCCGGGGCCGGTCCGGGGCACGCCCCACATCTTTTCGAGGTTGTAGAAGGCACGCACTTCCGGTCGGAAGAGGTGCACCACCACGTCGCCGGCGTCGATCAGCACCCAGTCGCACTGGGGCACGCCCTCGACGGCGGGGCGATAGCCCAGGTCCTTCAGGGCCTCGACCACGTGATCCGCCAGGGCGCCCACATGACGCGCCGACTGCCCGGAGGCGATGACCATGGCGTCGGCGAAGTCCGTCTTGCCCGCCAGATCGATGCGGACCAGATCCTCGGCCTTGTGATCGGCGAGGCTGGTTTCGACCGTGTCAACGAGACGCGTGGCGTCCGTCTGGTCGAAGGCTGCGGTAGATATGACGTGTTCCTTTCATGAAATGCAGCGGCATCTGACGATGGCCGCCGGCAAAGGTTCGGATCCGGATCAGGGTCCGCCGGGTCCCCCCGCCGGGTCGGCGCCTGCCCGGATCGCCGAGGCCGAGGCCGCATGCCGCCGGATGGGCAGAAACACCCACGACGGTGCGGCGTCGTCCGCCAAGCCCGCGGCGGCCCGGACGGGGCGGCGATGCGCCGCGTACCGGCGGGCGGCCCGGACATTGACGGTCCCAAAAGAATATCGCGGCCGGTCGAACACCGCAACCGGAACGGTTTCCATCAGCTCCACCCAGCCGCGCCAGCGATGGAACTGGGCCAGATTGTCCGCGCCCATCAGCCACACGAACCGCACCCGGGGAAACCGGGTCTGAAGCGCGCGCACCGTGTCCAGGGTGTAGCGGGTGCCCAGGGCGGACTCGATGCCGGTGGGCACCATGCGCGGATGCCGGGCGACGGCCTCGGCGCGGGTCAGCCGCTCGTCCAGGGGCGCCATGGGCTGCCCGGTCTTCAGAGGATTGCCGGGCGAGACCAGCCACCAGACCTGATCCAGGCCCAGGCGGCGCAGCGCCTCCTGCCCGATGTGGCGGTGCCCCGCGTGCGCCGGGTTGAACGAGCCGCCCAGCAGACCGATGCGGACCCGGCGGCGGTCGCCATAGGGGGGCGGGGACAGGAAACGCGGCACGGGACGCGGCATGGCGGGGTCAGGCGCGGTCAGGCGTGGCGCGCGAAGCGCGGGATGGCGCTGGCCGGGACGAGGGCGAATCCGCGCTCCAGGACGGGGCCGAGCCATCCCGACACCGCCGCGATGGTGGCGTCGCGCGGATGGCCGATGGCGACCGCGTGGCCGTGGCGGGTGGCCTGCCGCTCCAGTTCGGCAAGCTGGCGCTCGGCGGCCGGGCGTCCCGGGTCGTGGTCGATGAACACGGCGCGCTCCAGGAACGGCACCCCGGCCGCTCCGGCCAGCCGGGGCGCGACCGAGGCGCCCGTTGTGCGGCTGTCCAGGAACAGCAGTTCGCGGCGGCGGGCCACGTCCATCACCACCCGCATGCCGGCGGCGTCGGCGGTGTAGCGCGAGCCCATGTGGTTGTTCAGGCCCACATAGCCCGTGAAGGCGGCAAGCGCTCGCTCCAGACGGCGGCGGTTCTCGGCCGCCGGCAGGTCCACCATCAGGGCGCCGGGTCCGGGGTCCACGGTCCGGCTGCCGGGCTGCATGGGCATGTGCAGCATCAGTTCGTGGCCGAAGGCCGCCCCGGCGAGGCTCTGCGCGGGCAGGTCGGGGGCGTAGGCCATGAACGACAGCGTCAGCGGGCCGGGCAGGGCGGCCACCCGGGCGGTGCGGGCGCGGTCCAGCCCCAGGTCGTCCATGACGATGGCGATCATGGGACGCTGGCCGGGGTGCGGCACATTGCGGGCATTGGCGAGCCACAGGGGCGCGCCGGGGGTAGCCGGCGCGCGCGGCGGTGGTGTTGCGGTCGCCGGGGCCGGGGCCGGGGCGGGTGCGGCCGCGGTCGGCGCCGACGGCGGCCGGTGCCCTTCCTCGGGCTTGTGCCCGGGCGTGGGCAGGGCGGCGGCCATCATCGCCGGTTCGGGATCGGGCATGGCGATGGGGTCCGGCGTCGGTGTCGGTGTCGGCGTCGGGTCCGGCTGCGGCGCCGGCTCGGGGGCGGGCGCGGCGGTCGTCGGCTTCGGCGGCGCGGTCGTGACGGCGGGGCGGACGGGCTTGGCGATGGCCGGCGCGGCCTCGGCCTCCGGCATCGGGGGCAGGCTGGCCAGCACGCTGCGGTCGGGCACCGCCACGCGCGTGGGGGTGGTCGGGGCCGCCAGCACGTCGGGCGAGGCCCCTTCGGCCATGGGCATGTCGATGCGCACGGTGTCGGCCGGCGGGACGTCGGCCACCGTGATCGTCCCCGGCGGCGGACGCCGGGGCGGCGGCGCGGGCGGACTCGCCTGGGCCAGGGGCACCGACGCGGCCGGCGGTCCGACCCGCCACAGCAGGCCCAGCCCGAGGCCCAGGGCCAGTGTCACCGAGCCGCCCAGCACGATGCGGCGGCGGGCCGGGGCGGGGTCCTTGTGGGTGCCCAACACGGCGCGGGCGCCGCTGTTGCCGGAGACGGCCCAGCGCGGCGGCTGCTCCTGCGCGGCGCGGCCGAAGCGCGCGGACGGGCGCGGCGCGGACGCCCCGCGCCCCCGGCCGGATGCCCCGGGTCCGCTGCCCTTGCCGCGTGCCGCCATACGTGCCGTCCTTTCTCGTTCTGATCGGCGATGCGCCGCACTCCGTCGGCCGCACCGCCTTTCGGCACTCTATCACCGATGCCGGCGGGACAAAATACCAGAGCGGTCATCCTCCGTGTGAAGATGACCGCTCAAGATATTGGGATGATGGCTTTTTGAGTCCAGGTCCCGCGATCAGCCGCCCATCGCCACGCCGGGGAAGGGGGCATTCAGCCACACCACGGCGGCATTCAGCGTGAAGGCGAACGTCACCCAGGCCATGTAGGGCGCCAGCAGCCACGCCGCCAGTCGGTTGCAGCGCGCGGTGATGACCACCAGCCACAGCACCGAGGCCCAGAGGAACACGTTCTCGATCAGCGACCAGTCGGGCCGCTGCAGCACGAAGAACAGGTAGCTCCAGCCGATGTTGATGGCGGCCGAGATCAGATGCACGGCCAGCAGCCACCGTTTGGCGCTGGCATGGCGCGGCCGCTGCCAGGCCAGCACGCCGGACGTGGCCGTGAACAGGTAGATCACGCTCCAGCCGATGGGAAAGGCCCAGTCCGGCGGCTTGAAGAAGGGCTGCTCCAGGGAGTCGTACCACGGCCCCAGGATCGTGAATTGATCGCCCGCGCCGCCGACCACGCCGATGATCAGCAGGGCGACGACAATGGGTTTCCACACCGGCCCCGGCTGGGGCCGATGGTGGTCTGAATCCGCTGTATCGGTTGTCATGTTGCCTTCACCAGTCCGAGCAGATGCGCCATGTCCTTGAGGAAGATGCGCACGTGTGCCATCGGGCTCGTCCGGACCAGAGCCTTGTTCATGTACGCTTCCCACGTCAGCCGCTGGACGTCGGGGTCCTCGCACATGGACACGAAGCGCTCGCGGCGCTTGTCGTTCTTGTACCAGAAATCCTGCATCACGCCGAGGATCCAGAACACCCGGCCGTGCTCCTTCATGAAGCGCTTGCGGGCGTCGGCCAGATGCACGGCCTTGCCGGTGCGCAGCATGGCGTCCACCGCCTCGCCGGCCAGCCGGCCGCCGCACAGGGCGTAATAGATGCCCTCGCCCGAGGCCGGGGCGACCACGCCGGCGGCGTCGCCGGCCACCACCACGTCCTTACCGTTGTCCCACTTCTTCATGGGCTTCAGGGGGATGGGCGCGCCCTCGTAGCGCAGGGTCTCCACCTTGTCGAGGCCGGCGCGGCGGCGCAGGTCGGCGGTCGCGGCGCGCAGGTCCACGCCCTTTTTCTCGGTGCCCATGCCGATGCTGACCGTGTCCCCATGCGGGAAGATCCAGCCGTAGAAGTCGGGCGAGATGGTGCCGTCGTAATAGACGTCGCAGCGCTCCGGGTCATAGCCGGGCACGGTGCCGGGCTCGGGCGCCTTGACGATCTCGTGATAGGCGACGACGTAGGGCCGCTCCTTGCCGCCGGGGATCTCCGACTTGGCGATGGTGGAGCGCGCGCCGTCGGCCCCGATCACCGCGCGGGCGCGCAGGCGGACGGGCTCGGCGTCCGCGCCTTCGCCCTGCGGGTGGTAGACCACCACGGCGGTGCCGTCCGGATCCCGCTCGATGCGCTGGAAGGTGCCCACCCGGCGGTCGGCGCCGGACTCGGCGGCGCGCTCGCGAAGCCAGGGGTCGAAGTCCTTGCGGTCCACCATGCCGACGTAGCCGCTCAGGATCGGCATGTCGATCATGCGGGCCGTGGGCGAGACGATGCGCGCGCCCTTCACCTTGCAGACCAGCCGCGACTCGGGGATCGCGAAGTCCTTCATGGCGCGCGGGGGAATGGCGCCGCCACACGGCTTGATGCGGCTTTCCCGGTCCAGCAGGACCACCGAGCGGCCCTTCAGCGCCAGGTCGTTGGCGGCGGTTGCGCCCGCCGGGCCGCCGCCAACCACCACAACGTCCACGGTTTCCACCACGACCAGTCCCCTTTCCCTTCACAGAGTGTTGCACGTCAAATGACTTGGTTCCGCAGGCCGCGCCCTCTCGGCGCCGCCCGGGTGTCAGGCTCCCAACTGGTTCTCCGCCACCGAGGCCAGGCCCGAGGCCGCGCGCGGCGCCTCCGCCGGGCGCGAGGTCCGCAGCGAGGTGGCCACGCCGCCGATGCGCGCGGCCAGCACGGCCGAGATCAGGAACAGCACGGCCTCGGCCAGGAACACGATGCCGTAGGCGTCGGCCTTGGCGTCCAGCACCAGATGCGAGGCGTCCGCGACCAGGGTGCCCACGAAGCTGCCGAGCGCGAACGCCACGGCCTGCGCGGCCCCCCACACGCCCATGCGGATGCCCTCGCGGTTGCTCTTGCCCGCGCCGGCGAGACCCATCATGGAACTGATGGCGGCCACGGTGAACGCGCCGGTGGTGAAGCCCATCAGGATCACGTTGGCCCGGAACGGCCACCACTCGATGAACTGGCCCGACAGCGCCAGGCCGCCAAGCGCCAGCGCCGAGGCGATGCAGCCGCCGATGGTCCACAGCTTGAGCGCGGCCGGATGGCCGCCGCCCAGGCGTTTGCGGCTGGCGAGGAAGCCGACCAGGATCATGCCGGCCAGCGCGCCGGAATGCTGCATGCCCGTCAGGCTGGTGGACTCGCCCACGGAAAACCCGAAGGCCGCGCCCGCGAAGGGCTCCAGGATCAGGTCCTGCATGTTGTAGGCGAACATGGAGACGAACACGAACACGGCGAAGCGCCGCGCCTCGCCCTCGCGCCAGACATCGGCGAGGGTCTCCAGGAACGCGGGTTTCCCGGTCGCGTCCGGCTGGGAGGCGCCTGACTCCGCCGGGGCCGGGGCCGGGGCCGGGGCGGGATCGCGGGGGCGCTCGACGCCCCAGACGGCCAGCGCGGAGACCAGGAAGGCGGCGCCGCAGACGATGGCGGTGACCAGCACCAGCCGCGCGGGGTCGTAGGTTCCGGCCTCGCCCGTGTCGAGGAACTGCCCCGCCGTGGCCGAGGCCACGATGAAGCCGACGAACATCATCAGCCAGACGATGGTGACCGCCGGGGCGCGGCGCGCCGGGGCGACCTGCTTGGCCAGCAGGGCGAGCAGGTTGGTGCCGCCCGCGCCCACGCCGATGCCGATCACGATATAGGACAGCACGGCGGCCGCGAGGCCGCCCTCCGGGTTCGTGCTCATCCAGGCGGTGGCGGCGCCGGCCCCGGTGACGCCCAGCGCCAGCAGGCCCATGCCGCCGACGATCCAGGGGGTGCGGCGACCACCCACATCCGAGCCGTGGCCCCAGCGCGGCCGCAGGAACTGCAGCACCTCGCGCAGGGCGACCAGCGCGCCCGGGATCATGGCGGCCATGGCCAGTTCGACGACCATCACCCGGTTGAAGGTGGAGGTGGTCAGCACGACCATCGCGCCCAGGGCGGCCTGCACCAGACCCAGGCGCGCGATCGCCAGCCAGCTCAATCCGGGAGTGTCGCCGGGGCGACTCATGACAGGCCGCCCGTGACCATGGGATCAAAGCGCAGCGCGAAGGCGCTGATCATCATGCCGGACACATAGAACGGCACGCCCAGGCCGCTGTACCAGCGGGCGTGCGCCACAGGGTCCTTCAGGAAACGGATCATCAGCAGGCCCTGCACCACCAGCAGACCGACCACGGCCAGCGCGTGCCAATGATGGCCCCAGCCCAGCAACAGGCCGATCACGACCACCTGCGGCACGGCCATGACCCAGCAGGCCACCTGCGCCGAACGCCGCGCGCCCAACTGCACGGGCAGGGTGCGCACGCCCAGTTGGGTGTCGCCCTCGATGGCCTTGAAGTCGTTCAGCGTCATGATGCCGTGGGCGCCGGCGCCGTACAGCGCCGCCAGCACGATGATGGACCAGTGCGGCAGTCCGCCGGCCATGATGGCCGCGCCCGTGAACCAGGGCAGGCTTTCATAGCACAGGCCGACCGCGCCGTTGCCCCACCAGCCGTTCAGCTTCAGCCGGAACGGGGGCATGGAATAGGCCCAGGCCAGCGCCAGCCCGAAGAGCGCGGCATACAGCACCCACAGCCCCAGCGCCCAGGCCAGCAGCAGCGACAGCCCGGTCATGATGAACGAGAGATACAGGCCCCAGTGCCCCGGAATGCGTCCGGAGGGGATGGGCCGATCCGGCTCGTTGATCGCGTCCACGTGGCGGTCGAACCAGTCGTTCACCACCTGACTGGTGCCGCAGACCATGGGGCCGGCCAGCAGGACGCCGCCCAGGATGACAAGCACGTGCGACAGAACGGGCTGACCCGACGACACGACGCCGCAGGTGAAGGCCCACATGGGTGCGAACCAGGTGACGGGATGCATCACCTCAAGGATCGCGGACGGCTGGATGCGTTGCATGGGCGGACAGTATGTTTGGGCCATCGTTCCGTCAATCCAAACTGACAGTGGCGACTCGGGTCCGACACCCGGTCGCGGACCGTCGCGCCGGTCGGACCGACGCGACTCGAAGGATCGCGTGCAACCGCGATCGGTTGCGCCTAATTGGAGTCATGCGGGGTCAGGTCGCCCAGATGGTAGCGCCGCAGCTTGACGTACAGGCTCTGGCGGCTGAGGCCCAGCATCTCCGCCGCCGAGGCCCGGTTGTCGCCGGTCAGCTCCAAAGCGGCCTGGATGCAGAGCTTTTCGATCATGTCGTTGGTCTCGCGGATGATCTCCTTCAGCGAGACCCGGCCGACCAGTTCCGTCAGTTGCTCCACCGAGCGGGGCGGGGTCACGGTGGCCTGGCCGGAGTCGCCGTCGCCCTCGCGCTGGGTCGCGGCCCGCAGGATGAAGCCCAGGCAGGGGCGGTCCGCATGGGGCACGGCCACGGCGGAGATCTCCACCGGCGTGCTGGTGCCCACGTCGCCGTGGACCACGGTGGTGAACTGGCGCACCGTCTCCAGTTCCCGCAGGTTGGCGATCAGGGGCATGACCTCCACCCCCTGGCGGCCGATGTAGCGGCCCAGCGGGCGGCCGCGCACCTGGCCTTCGGTGGCCACCTGCACGAAATCCAGGAAGGCGGTGTTGGCGGAGAGAATGACCCCCTCCATGTCGGTGACCACGATCCCGTCCGGCGCGCCGTCCAGCACATCCAGCAGGCGGGCGCGCGTATGGGTGACCAGGGTGCCGTCGCCGCCGCCGGTCTGGGGCGTCAGGCGGATCAGATACTGCACCGTGCGCTCGAACCGGAACAGCGCGGCGGAGACCATCACTTCCCGCTTGGCCGGGCCCAGGCGGGCGATGACGTCTTCGCCGCGTCCCATGGCGCGCACGCTGGCCAGCAGGGTTTCGATGGAATCGGCGTCTTCGGCCTCAAGACCGTGGGGGAACACGCGTCCGACCAGGGACTTGTTGCTGTCCGCCAGCAGGGTGTGGGCGGTGGGGTTGGCCTCGATGATGCGGCGCGAGGCCGAGTCCACGAACAGCACCGCCTCGGACGACAGCTTGAACAGCAGCCGGTAGCGGGTTTCCAGGTGGCGCAGGCGGTTGTAATCCCGCTCGACGGTCTGCTGGGCGATCAGCAGGCGCTGTTGCATGGCCGCGACCGAGCGCATGTCGCGCCCGATGGCCACGATCCGGGAGCCGGACGAGGAATCCGGCCGGGTTTCTGGGTGATGGGCCGGAGCCGGCCGGGACCGGGCAGCCAGCCGGACCACGGTATAAAGGACGGGAATGTCGGCGCCGTCCGGCACCGCATAGGCGATCTGGCGCCAGGGCGAGGGCAGGTCGGCCAGGGCATCGCCGATCAGCGCCTCGACCTTGGGGCGACTGTCCTCGCTGACGGTGTCCGCCCAGGGACGGCCCATCCAGGCGGCGGCACCCTCCGCCAGGAAATCGGCCTTGCCGACGGCGACGTCCCGAATGACGCCGTCGTCGTCCAGGATCAGCGCGACATCCGCCGAGGCCGCGATGACGCGGGCCGCAAGGTCGGCATCCAGGTCTCCCAAAGAGGCATGTGGCGCGCTGAACTGGTGCACAAATCCCCTCGCCCATGCGGGAGCCCCAGACGGACCCGCATGCTCAGTCTTGCTCCAGCGCGTCGGCGAGCAGATCCTCCGCCCGTTCCAACGCCGTCAGAGCGGTTTCAGCCACGGCATCGGCGCCCGTCTTCGCGAGCGTCTCTGGATCGCGGCAGGGGGGCCCGACCAGCAGGACCCGCAGGCACGGGTTGAGAGACCCCCGCCGCAACTCGTCGATCAGGCCCGTCAGCCCCGCCAGTTGGCAGGGCCGACAGACCCACAGGCCGATCACCGGGTATGTGTCCTCCGCCACCAGCCGGAGCAGGGCGGCGCGGGACTCGGCAATCAGCGCATCGGAGACATCCCAGCCGGCCCGGTGGAACATGGCCGAGACCAGCGAGATGCCGAAGGTGTGCCGCTCGGCGGGAACCGCCGCCAGCAGCACGCGATGACCGACCCCGTGGATCGCCTCGTCCTGGCCGAGGTCGCGCTCCATCTCGTGGAGGATCCACTGCAGGCGGCTGAGCGCCACCGTCAGGTCGGAGAAGTCATAGGCGTCGTTGGACCAGAACGCCTCGATCCGGGCCGCCGCCGGTTCCAGCAGATCGGCGCACAGAGCCTCGAACGAGACGCCGCGCTCCTCCATCTCGCGCACCAGGGCCAGCGCCCGGGTGTTCTCGCCCCGCAGAATGTGGCGGACGAACAGGTCCACCGTGGACTCCATGCCCGCCCGCACCTCCCGGCGCGGCGGTTCCCCCGACACGCCGCCGGTCAGCGGGGCGCCCTCCGCCGGCCCATGCCGATAGGCACTGACCAGGCGAGGGATGACGTCCCCTTCGATGACGCTCGCCAAGGTGCGACCCTCCCGAGCTTGCAGCGACACGGACGCGGCTTCAGTCGCGGAGTCCCGGTGCGGCGCCCCATCGGGCGTGCGCGGTCCCCACCCGCGCTGCGCCGTCGTCTCCGCCCCATCGGACCGATGGAGAGGGGCCGTCGGCGCCCACAGATCATCCGACTGCTGCCACGGCCGCGGCCGGGCCAATCCCCGAGACTCCAGGCCGGCGGCGAGATCCGCGGTCCAGAGTCCCATATTCACGTTGCGGCGCCCGATACCCGTCATGGCGCACCCCTCCCTTGGCCTTGCCCCGTCCACATGACCTCGAACACCACCACGTCATCCCGCTTGTCGCGGTTTACACACCAAAGCGGCGATTCATGAAAAACCATGGATCGCACAGACACGGTGCTGGCGGGGTGGTTTCGGGTCTCCCGGCTAGAGGCATCACTTGACCAAGAAACAGGCGCGCGCGCAACTGAAACGGCGCCGCACGCCACATTACCTCATCGCACGGGGTCCGATTTGTCAATAGCAATTGACGTCTTGTTTGGTTGACACGTTGGGCCGGTCCTCATAGAGTCACCGAGGATGGAACGAAAGGAGACGGGGTTGATCCCGCCGGCCGGGAGGGCAAATGGCGGCGATCTCCGGGGACTTCGCTCACGGCCCCCGCCCCCCAGAATCGATTACGTCTGTAAGGCGCGCCATCGCAGGACGCGGTCCGCCAGTCGGCCGCCTGTCCGCGTCGGAGGCTCTCACTTGGGAGAGGGTTGAGACCACCATGATCAAATCGTTCACCATCGACCGCCTGATCGCCGCCGTGGACCGCTGTCCGTTCTCGGCCCACGCCGGCCGGATCGTGGCCAACAGCGAGAGCTTCCACATCGACGAGCCGCGCTCGGCCAAGCCGCTGTACACGGCCGAGGAGCGCCGCCGCCGCGACGAATCGCCCTGGACCCTGGTGCAGGGCATTCTGGCGCCGACCCAGTTTGCGGTGTTCCTGCTCAGCCTTTACCTGGTGCTGGACTATCTGGCCACCGGCGACGGCTATGCCTGGGCCACCGGGTCCATCGTGGCCAAGACCGTCGTCCTCTATATCATCATGATTACGGGGGCGATCTGGGAAAAGGACGTGTTCGGCCGCTATCTGTTCGCGCCGGCGTTCTATTGGGAAGATGTGTTCAGCATGCTGGTGCTGGCGCTGCATACGGCCTACCTGGTGGCGCTGTTCCTGAACCTGCTGCCGCCGCAGGGCTTGATGGTCCTCGCCCTGGCCGCTTACGCCACGTATGTCATCAATGCCGGACAGTTCGTGCTGAAGCTGCGCGCTGCGCGGCTGCAGCAAAACGCCGCCGCCGCCGCCGCGCCTGCTCACGGCGCCAGCGTGGCGGGCGCCGTGAAATGACGTCAAACGCCGCCCATGCCACCCTCGCCTGTCCGGCGCCGGACGACTCCGGGGTCGGTCGGGCGGACCTCCCGGTCATTCGGGAACAGGGGCAACGTGAGGTGTTCTGTGGCCTCACCGGCATCATCTGGCTGCACCGCAAGATCCAGGACGCCTTTTTCCTGATTGTCGGCTCGCGGACCTGCGCGCACCTGATGCAGTCCGCGGCCGGGGTCATGATCTTCGCCGAGCCGCGTTTCGCCACCGCCATCCTGGAGGAGCGCGACCTGGCCGGTCTGGCCGACGCCAACGACGAGCTGGACCGCGAGGTGGCTCGCCTGCTGGCGCGGCGTCCGGACATCAAGCTGCTGTTCCTGGTCGGCTCCTGCCCGTCCGAGGTCATCAAGCTGGACCTGTCGCGCGCCGCCGAGCGGCTGTCGCGGGCCCACGCCGGGCGCACCCGGGTGCTGAGCTACTCCGGCAGCGGCCTGGACACCACCTTTACCCAGGGCGAGGACGCGGCCCTGGCCGCCCTGGTGCCGGAGATGCCGGCGACCGCCGCCGCCGACGGAGCCACCGCCGCCGCGACCGACTCCGCCACCGATCTGCTGGTGGTGGGCGCCCTCGCGGACGTGGTGGAGGACCAGTTCGGCCGCCTGTTCGAGTCCCTGGGCATTCCGCGCGTCGGCTTCCTGCCGGCCCGTCATGCCGGCGATCTGCCGGCGGTCGGCCCCGGCACCCGCCTGCTGCTGGCCCAGCCCTTCCTCGGCGAGACCGCCCGCCTGCTGGAGCAGCGCGGCGCGAAGCGCCTGTCGGCGCCGTTCCCGCTGGGCGAGGAGGGCACGACGCTGTGGCTGAAGGCCGCCGCCGACGCCTTCGGGGTGCCGGCCGACCGCTTCGAGTCCGTGACCGAGGCGCCGCGCGCCCGCGCCCGCGCCGCCCTGGCCCGCCACCGCGACCGGCTGGATGGCCGCCGCATCTTCTTCTTCCCCGACTCGCAACTGGAACCGGCGCTGGCGCGGGTGCTGTCCCGCGAGCTGGGCATGGTCCCGGTCGAGGTCGCCACGCCCTACCTGCATCGGGGCCTGATGGCCGCCGAACTGGCGTTGTTGCCGCCGGAGACCCGTCTGGTCGAGGGCCAGGACGTGGACTCCCAGATCGACCGCTGCCGGGCGGCCCGGCCGGACCTGACGGTCTGCGGTCTGGGGCTCGCCAACCCGCTGGAGGCCGAGGGGCTCACCACCAAGTGGGCCATCGAGCTGGTGTTCACGCCCATCCAGGGCTATGAGCAGGCCGGGGATCTCGCCGAACTGTTCGCCCGGCCGCTGACGCGCGCCGGGTTGCTGAAGGTCTGACGTCATGCGTCTGTCCGTGTGGACATACGAAGGTCCGCCCCATGTGGGCGCCATCCGCGTCGCCACCGCGATGCGCGGCGTGCATTACGTTCTGCACGCGCCCCAGGGCGACACCTATGCGGATCTGCTGTTCACCATGATCGAGCGCCGGCCGACCCGGCCGGCCGTCACCTACACCACCTTCCAGGCGCGCGATCTGGGCCGCGACACGGCCGAACTGCTGAAGGACGCCGCGACGGCCGCGTACGAGCGCTTTCGGCCGCAGGCGCTGCTGGTGGGGGCCTCCTGCACCGCCGAACTGCTGCAGGACGACCCGGGCGGCCTCGCCAAGACGCTGGGCCTGCCGGTGCCGGTGGTGCCGCTGGACCTGCCGTCCTACCAGCGCAAGGAGACCTGGGGCGCCTCCGAGACGTTCTACCATCTGGCCCGCGCCATGGCCGGCCCGCACGCCCCGGCGCCGGGGACGGAGCGGCCCGCCCGCCCGACGGACCGGGCGCCCACATGCAACATCCTGGGCCCCGTCGCGCTGGGCTTCCGCAACCGCGACGACCTGCGCGAGATCCGCGGCCTGCTGGAGAGCATGGGGATCACGGTCACCATCACCGCCCCCATGGACGCCAGCCCCGCCGATCTGGCCCGCCTGGGCGAGGCCGACTTCAACGTCGTGCTCTATCCCGAGATCGCGGATACGACGGCGCGCTGGCTGGAAAAGGCCTTCCGCCAGCCCCGCACCAGCACCGTGCCCATCGGCGTGGGCGCGACCCGCGACTTTGTGCGCGAGGTGGCGGATCTGGCCGGGATCGACCCCGCCGCGACGCTGGAGGCGCTGGCGCCCCGGCTGCCGTGGTACTCGCGCTCGGTGGACAGCACCTATCTGACCGGCAAGCGGGTGTTCGTGTACGGCGACGCCACCCACGTCCAGGCCGCCGCCCGCGTGGCGGCCGAGGAAATGGGCTTCGAGGTGGTCGGCCTGGGCACCTATGTGCGCGAGTTCGCGCGCGACATCCGCGCCGCCGCCAAGACCTACGGCATCGAGCCCCTGATCTCCGACGACTATCTGGAGGTCGAGGAGGCCATTGCCGATCTGCGCCCCGATCTGGTGCTGGGCACGCAGATGGAGCGCCACATCGCCAAGCGCCTGGGCGTGCCCTGCGCCGTCATTTCGGCCCCCGTGCACGTGCAGGACTTTCCGGCCCGCTACGCCCCGCAAATGGGCGTGGAAGGGGCCAACGTTCTGTTCGACACCTGGGTTCACCCCCTCATGATGGGCCTGGAAGAGCACCTTCTGGGCATGTTCCGCGAGGATTTCGAGTTCCACGCGGACGCCGGTCCCTCCCACCTGGCGTCCGCATCCTCCGGCCGGCGCGCGCCGGCTCTCGTCTCCGACTCCATCCCGGCGACCGGCCCCGAGGCCGGGGCGTCGTCTCCATCCTCCGCGTCTTCGTCTTCGTCTTCGTCTCCCTCCATCCCCGACCCCGGCGCCGGCTCTCCTCCCGCGGCCGCCGCCGGACCCGACTCGTCCGGCACCCCGGCCCAGGCCGGGGGCGGCGCTCCCGTCTGGACCGCCGATGCCGAACGCGAGCTGCACAAGATCCCGTTCTTCGTTCGGGGCAAGGCGCGCCGCAATACGGAGCGGTACGCCACCGAACGGGGTGTCCCCACGATCACCATCGAGACCTTGTACGATGCCAAAGCACATTTCAGCCGGTGAGGACACGCCCATCCGGGTCGTGATCGTGACCCTGGACGGTCATCTGTCCGGGGCGACGGAGCGGGCCGCGCGCGAACTGCGCAAGGACCTGCCCGGCCTGCATCTCAGCCTCCACGCCGCCTCCGAATGGGGCGACGACACCGACGCGCTGGGCCGTTGCCTGCATGACATCGAGCACGGCAACATCATCATCGTCACGATGCTGTTCATGGAGGACCACATCCAGGCGGTCCTGCCGGCCCTGCAGGCGCGCCGCGAGCACTGCGACGCCATGGTCGGCGCCATGTGCGGCGGCGAGGTCGTGAAGCTCACCAAGCTCGGCCCGTTCAGCATGGATGCCAAGCAGGGCGGCGTGATGGCGCTGCTGAAGAAGCTGCGCGGCAACATGAAGAAGAAGGACGACAAGGCCGCCGATTCCGGCGCCGGCCAGATGGCCATGCTGCGCCGAATCCCGCAGATCCTGCGGTTCATCCCGGGCAAGGCGCAGGACCTGCGCGCGTACTTCCTGACCCTGCAGTACTGGCTGGCGGGCTCGGAAGAAAACGTGGCCAACATGGTCCGCTTCCTGGTGGACCGCTATGCCGACGGCGAGCGCCGCGTGCTGCGCGGCCAGACCAAGGTGGAAGCCCCGGCCGAGTATCCCGAAGTCGGCCTCTACCATCCCCGCATGCCCGGCCGCATCGGCGAGGACGCCCACGCCCTGCCCATGCCCGACGGCGCGGTCAGGGGCACGGTCGGCGTGCTGGTCATGCGCTCCTACATCCTGGCCGGCAACAGCGCGCACTATGACGCCGTGATCGGCGCCCTGGAGGCGCGCGGCCTGCGGGTGATCCCGGCGTTCTCCAGCGGTCTGGACGCGCGGCCGGCCATCGAAACGTATTTCATGAAGGGCGAGCGCCCGATCATCGACGCCATGCTGTCGCTGACCGGCTTTTCGCTGGTGGGCGGCCCGGCCTACAACGACGCCCGCGCCGCCGAGGACCTGCTGGCCAAGCTGGACCTGCCCTACCTGAACGCCCACGCCGTCGAGTTCCAGTCGCTGGAGCAGTGGCGCGGGTCGGACCGGGGCCTGCTGCCGGTCGAGTCCACCATGATGGTGGCCATCCCCGAACTGGACGGCGCCACCTCGCCGCTGCTGTTCGGGGGCCGCACCGACGATGCCGAGGGCGAGGCCGCCCGCGACATGTTCCCCGAGACGGAGCGCGTCGAGGCCCTGGCCGCCCGCGTCGCCCGCATCATCGCCCTGCGTCGGGCGGAGCGGGCCGAACGCCGCGTGGCCCTCGTCTTGTTCAACTTCCCGCCCAACTCGGGCGCGGTGGGCACGGCGGCCTTCCTGTCGGTGTTCGAGTCCCTGCACAACACGCTGAAGGCCATGGCGGCGGCGGGCTACACGGTCGAGGTGCCGGAGACGGTCCAGGACCTGCGCGACCGCCTGATCCATGGCAACGCGTCCCAGTACGGCGCCCAGGCGAACGTGTTGACCCGGATCACCGTGGATGACCACGTGAAGGGTCAGCGCTGGCTGAGCGAGATCGAGGCCCAGTGGGGCCCCGCTCCGGGTCGCCAGCAGGCGGACGGCCAGAGCATCCACGTGCTGGGTGTCCAACTCGGCAATGTGGTGGTCGCGGTGCAGCCGGCGTTCGGCTACGAGGGCGATCCGATGCGCCTTCTGTTCGAGAAGGGCTTCACGCCGACCCACGCCTTCGCCGCCTTCTACCGCTGGATCAGCGCCACCTTCGGCGCACACGCGGTGGTGCACTTCGGCACCCACGGCGCGCTGGAGTTCATGCCCGGCAAGCAGACCGGCCTGTCCGGCAAGTGCTGGCCGGAGCGGCTGATCGGCGATCTGCCGAACATCTACCTCTATGCCGGCAACAACCCGTCCGAAGGGGCGATCGCCAAGCGGCGCTCGTCGGCGACCCTGGTCAGCTACATGACCCCGCCGATCTCCCAGGCCGGGCTGTACAAGGGCCTGGGCGAGTTGAAGGGCTCGGTGGAGCGCTGGCGCGCCCTGGCCCCGGACGACGCGGCCGAGCGCGCCCGGCTGATCCCGCTGATCCAGACCCAGGCCGCCGAGCTTGAGTTGGCCGAGGCCGAGCCGGCGTGGCAGGACGAGATGGACGATGCCGCGCTGGACGCCCGCTTGGACAAGCTGCGCGTGTCCCTGCAGGAGCTTGAGGAGACCCTCATTCCGCACGGCCTGCACGTCATCGGCCGTGCGCCGACCGCCGAGGAGCGGGTGGACCTGCTGCTGGCCCTGGCCGAGGCCACCCGCGACGTGGCCCTGGAGCGGGTCGCGGTGGAACGGCTGGTGGAGACCGGCAACGCCAAGGAGGCCCTGACCCGCGCCCGCTATGCCGCCGGCATCGTGGACGAGGAGGCGGCGGCCAAGGTCGGCCTGGACATCGAGTTGTTCGAGGAACTGGCCCGCATCGACGGCCTGCTGTGCACCGACGCCGAGATCCCGGCGCTGCTGCATGCGCTCGACGGCGGCTTCATCCGCCCGGCCCCGGGCGGCGACCTGCTGCGCACGCCGGCCGTGCTGCCCACGGGCCGCAACCTGCATGGCTTCGACCCGTTCCGCCTGCCGTCGGCGTTCGCCGTCCGGGATGGCGCGATGCAGGCCAAGCTGGTGCTCGACCGCCATGTAGCCGAGGGCAACCCGCTGCCCGAGACCATCGCCATCGTGCTGTGGGGCACCGACAACCTGAAGACCGAGGGCGGCCCCATCGGCCAGGCCCTGGCGCTGATGGGCGCGCGCCCGCGCTTCGACGGCTACGGCCGTCTGTGCGGGGCGGAACTGATCCCGCTGGAGGAGCTGGGCCGGCCGCGCGTGGATGTCATCATGACGCTGTCGGGCATCTTCCGCGACCTGCTGCCGTTGCAGACCCGCCTGCTGGCCGAGGCCGCCTATCTGGCCGCCACGGCGGAGGGCGAGCACACGGACATGAACTTCATCCGCAAGCACGCGCTGGGCTACATGGCCACCCACGGCTGCGACATGGAGACCGCCGCGCTGCGCGTGTTCTCCAACGCCGACGGCGCCTACGGGTCCAACGTCAACATGCTGGTGGACTCCGGCGGCTGGGCCGAGGAGGATGAACTCGCCGAGACCTACACCCGCCGCAAGTGCTTCGCCTATGGCCGGTCGGGCGCGCCCACGCAGCGCGCCGAGCAGTTGGGCGAGATCCTGTCGGGTGTCGATCTGGCCTACCAGAACCTGGAATCCATGGAACTGGGTGTGACCACGGTGGACCACTACTTCGACACCCTGGGCGGCATCAGCCGGGCGGTGACTCGGGCGCGTGGCGGCGAATCCGTGCCGGTCTACATCGGCGACCAGACCATGGGCGAGGGCAAGGTCCGCACCCTGGCGGAGCAGGTCGCGCTGGAGACCCGCACCCGCATGCTGAACCCCAAGTGGTACGAGGGCATGCTGGAGCACGGCTACGAGGGCGTGCGCCAGATCGAGGCCGCCATCACCAACACGCTCGGCTGGTCGGCGACCACCGGGCAGGTGGCCCCCTGGGTGTACGATCAGTTGACCGAGACGTTCATGCTCGACGAGGAGATGCGCAAGCGCCTCGCCGAACTGAACCCGATGGCGTCCGCGCGGGTGGCCAACCGCCTGCTGGAAGCCCACGAGCGCAATTACTGGAGCCCCGACGAGTCCGTGCTCGAAACCCTGCGCAATGCGGGCGAAGAGCTGGAGGACCGGCTGGAGGGTGTGTCGGAGGGCGTCGCGGCCTGAGCGCCGCCCTGGCCAGCTTTGAGAGGGAGAAAGCTCTGTGCTTGATACGATGAACCCGAAATCTGCCGGCGGCGGGGGCTCCGGCTCCGGCCGTCTGGACGGTGAAGGCAGTGTGCAGGTTCACATGGACCCGTCGCTTCACATCGACGGGGCGAAGGTGTTTGCGGTCTACGGCAAGGGCGGCATCGGCAAGAGCACGACGTCGTCCAACCTGTCGGTGGCGTTCGCCAAACTGGGCAAGCGCGTGCTGCAGATTGGCTGCGACCCGAAGCACGATTCCACGTTCACGCTGACCAAGAGCCTGATCCCCACCGTCATCGACGTGCTGGAGGAGGTGAACTTCCACACCGAGGAGCTGCGGCCCGAGGACTTCGTGTTCGAAGGCACCGAGGGCGTCCTGTGCGTCGAGGCCGGCGGCCCGCCCGCCGGCACCGGATGCGGCGGCTATGTGGTCGGTCAGACGGTCAAGCTGCTCAAGGAACACCACCTGCTGGAAGACACCGATGTCGTGCTGTTCGACGTGCTGGGCGATGTGGTGTGCGGCGGCTTCGCCGCCCCGCTGCAGCACGCCGACCAGGCGGTCATCGTCACGGCCAACGACTTCGACTCCATCTTCGCCATGAACCGCATCATCGCGGCCATCCAGGCGAAGACGAAGAACTACAACGTGCGGGTGGGCGGCTGCATCGCCAACCGCAGCGCCGATACGGACCAGATCGACAAGTTCAACGCCGAGACCGGCATGCGCACGCTGGCCCACGTCCCGCTGCTGGACGACCTGCGCCGCAGCCGCCTCAAGAAATGCACCCTGTTCGAGATGGACCCGTCGCCCGAGGTGGAGCGGGTCCAGAACGAATATCTCAAACTCGCCGCCACCCTGTATGCGGGGGTCGAACCGCTGGACGCCCACGCCATGAAGGACCGCGAGTTGTTTGACCTGTTGGGGTACGACTGATGGCCACGGGGTCGTATCAGGAACGGCGCGGCGAGATCGAAACCTACTTCGACCGCACCGCCGTGGAGGCCTGGAAGCGCCTCACCTCGGATGCGCCCGTCGGGCGCGTGCGGGCCACCGTGCGCGCGGGCCGCGACACCATGCGCGGCATCCTGCTGTCCTGGCTGCCGGCGGACCTGACCGGCAAGCGGGTGCTGGACGCGGGCTGCGGCACCGGCGCCCTGGCCGTCGAGGCCGCCCGGCGCGGCGCGCACGTCACCGCCATCGACCTGTCGCCCACCCTGGTGGACCTGGCGCGCGAGCGCCTGCCCGCCGACCTGGGGCCGGGCTCTGTGGACTTCCGCTCCGGGGACATGCTCGATCCGGCGCTGGGCACCTTTGACCACGTGGTCTCGATGGACTCCGTGATCCACTACGAGATGCCCGACGCCATCGCCGTGCTGGAAGGGCTGGCCGCGCGCACCACCGGGTCGATCGTCGTGACCTATGCGCCGCGCACGCCGCTGCTGGCGATGATGCACGCCACCGGCAAGCTGTTCCCGCGCGGTGACCGCTCGCCGGCCATCGTGCCGCACGGCCAGCGCAAGTTCACCAAACGGCTCAACACGGCGTTGGGGCCGCAGGGCTGGACCACCGGCCGGACCGAGCGCGTGACCCGCGGGTTCTACATTTCTCAGGCCCTGGAACTGACCAAACGATGACCAAGCGCGATCACCAGACAGCCGGCCGGGGGGGCGCGGCGCCGGAGGAGGGGCGGGCCGATGCGGCCAACGCCGCTCCCGACGCGCCGCCCACGTCCCTGACCGAGCTGCTGATGCGGATCGCGCCGAAGTATCTGCCCTTCGCCGATGCCGCCACCGCCGAGCTGCCGCTCAAGCGGCTGCTGCGGCTGGCGCTGTTCCAGATCTCGGTCGGCATGGCCATGGTGCTGCTGACCGGCACGCTGAACCGCGTGATGATCGTGGAAATGAACGTGCCGGCGTGGATCGTCGCGGTCATGATCTCGCTGCCGGTGCTGTTCGCGCCGTTCCGGGTGCTGGTCGGCTATCGGTCGGACAACCACCGTTCGGTTCTGGGCTGGCGGCGCGTGCCCTACATCTGGTTCGGCTCGCTGATGCAGTTCATGGGCCTCGCGTTCATGCCGTTCGCGCTCATGCTGCTGGCCAAGGGCGGGGCCGACCCGTCCATCGCCGGCCAGGTGGGCGCCGCCCTGGCGTTCCTGCTCGTGGGCGCCGGCCTGCACACCACCCAGACCGCCGGTCTGGCGCTGGCCAACGATCTGGCGCCGGAAGAGTCGCGGCCGCGCGTGGTCGCGCTGCTCTACGTCATGCTGCTGGTCGGCATGGTCATCAGCGCGCTGCTGTTCGGCTGGCTGCTGGCCGACTTCAGCAACGAACGGCTGATCCGGGTCATCCAGGGCGCGGCCGTCGTGACGATGGTTCTCAACAGCATCGCCCTGTGGAAACAGGAGCCGCGCAACAAGGCCCTGACCGCCATGGACCGGGAGCGCCCGACGCTCCGCGCGTCCTGGCAGGCGTTCGCGGAAGGCGGGCGATACAGCCGCCTTCTCGTGGTCGTGGGCCTGGGCACCGCCGCGTTCACCATGCAGGACGTCCTGCTGGAGCCGTACGGCGGTGAAGTTCTTGGTCTGTCGGTGTCGGCGACGACGCTGCTGACCGCCATGCTGGCCGGGGGCACCCTGGTCGGCTTCGCCCTGTCCGCGCGGTGGCTGTCGCGCGGGCTGGATCCGTGCCGCATGGCGGCAATCGGCCTGCTGGTCGGGCTGGTCGCCTTCCCGTGCGTCATCTTCGCCTCGCCCCTGGAGTCCGCGCTGCTGTTCCGCATCGGCGCGACCCTCATCGGGCTGGGCGGGGGTCTGTTTGTCGTGGGAACCCTCACCGCCGCCATGGACTTGGCTGACTCGGCCCATGGCGGGCTCGCCCTGGGAGCCTGGGGCGCGGTGCAGGCCACCGCGACGGGCATCGCCGTTGCCGCCGGCGGTGCCTTGCGCGACACCGTCGCGACGCTGTCCGAACAGGGCCTGTTGGGTGAGGCCCTGCAAGGACCCAGCATCGGGTACGGCTTCGTGTATCACCTCGAGATCGGATTGCTGTTCACGACCCTGGCCGTGATCGGTCCGCTCGTTCGCCTGAAGAGGGAGAGTCGGTCGCGGCCCGACTCACGGTTCGGATTGTCCGAATTCCCTGGATAGTGCTCTTGCCCGTGGAGGTTCCGCTATGCCTATTGGCGCTTTCACCGAATATATGGACGTGGCGCAGGTCGTGCTCTACGTCTTCTGGTTCTTCTTCTTTGCCTTGATCCTGTACCTCCGGCGCGAAGACCGTCGCGAGGGTTACCCGCTCGAAGCCGATACCACCGGCAAGCTGGAGAACACCGGCTGGGTGTGGATTCCGCCGGCGAAGACCTTCAAGCTGTTCCATGGCGGCGAAACCCAGGCCCCGGACTTCAAGCGCGACACCCGTCCGCTGAAGGCCAAGCGCATGGCGCCGTGGTCCGGCGCGCCGTATGAGCCGACCGGCACCAACCCGCTGCTCGACTGCATCGGCCCGTCCGCCTATGCGGATCGCGTGGACGTTCCCGAGCTCGACCTCCACAGCAAGCCCAAGATCGTGCCGATGCGCACGGCCAAGGACTTCACCATGGAGAAGAACAGCCCGGATCCCCGCGGCATGAAAGTCGTCGGCAACGACGGCGCCGTGGTCGGCACCATCTCCGACCTGTGGGTCGATGGTCCGGAAATCATGGTCCGTTACTACGAGGTCGAACTGGCCGGCGCCGGCGAGACCAAGAAGCGCGTTCTGCTGCCCGTCAACTTCGCTCACGTCGCGAAGAAGAAGGGGCAGGTCGAAGTGGCGGCCATCCCGGGCAAGCTGTTCGCCCAGGTTCCGGTGACCAAGAAGCCGGACCAGGTGACCATGCTCGAGGAAGAGAAGATCAGCGCCTACTACGGCGGCGGCTTCCTCCTCGCCTCGTAAGGGTTCGCCCGGGCCGAGCCGGACCCGTCCGGTGGGTCGGTTCCGGCCGGGTCGATCCGATTCGAGGAACAGCGGCATCGTCTCGCGGAACGGCTCGCCCGTTCCGCGGGCGCCGTGTGTTCTTGTGTCCGGCGCCGGGAGCGTGTAGGTCCACCCGCAGGGCGCGGACCGGCCCAGCGAGGCCGCCGCCGACCGACGCCCTGATCATCCGACGCGACAGTCCAAGACGCGAGGGTCCGTATCGTGCATGACGATTTCGCCTTCGAGCCCATCCCCGGGCTCCCGGAGGTCCCGCCCGAGGGAGAGCGGGTGCTCTGGCAGGGCAAACCCCGCTGGTGGAGCCTGGCCAAGCGGCTGTTCAAGCTGCCCTGGATCGCCGGGTATTTCGCCATCCTCGCGCTGTGGGGCGGTGTCTCCTCCCAGTACGACGGCGAGCCCCTGGGCACCGTGGTTTCGGCCGGGCTCGGCCCGCTGATCGCGGGCGGCGTGGTCATCGGCCTGCTCGTGGCCGTCGGCTACTGGATCCAGGCGACGACCATCTACACCGTCACCAGCGAGCGGGTCATCATCCGCTTCGGGCTGGCGGTCCAGATGACCGTGAACCTGCCGTTCCGCGTGATCCAGGAAGCGCAGTTGACCGTTCGGCGCGACGGGACCGGCGACATCCCGTTGGTCCTGATGCCGGACGAGAAGGTCTCCTCTCTGATGCTGTGGCCCCATATCCGGCCCTGGCACTGGCGCCACACTCAACCCATGCTCCGGGCCATCGCCGTGCCCGAGGCCGTGGCCCGCACGCTCGCCCAGGCGCTGGCCGATCATGCCCAGCGCACCGGGGGCGCCGATGTCGCCACCGTCGGGCCCGCCGCCGGCCTGGAGGACGGGGGCGCGCCGACCCTGGTCAAGGCGTCGGTCAAGGCGTCCGGCTGAGGCGGCCCCGATGCGCCCACGTCGCCCCCGTTTCCCCGTGCCTTCCCGTCATTCCGCCACCGCCGGCCGGCCGCCTCGGGGCGTCCGGTCGCGCGGGTCGCGCCGGTGCTCCCGGTGCGTCCGACCCCACCGGAGCCTCCGCCCGTGACCGACCGCCCCGCGCACGACCTGAGCCCACCCAAGCCGCTGCTCTACGCCATCTTCGCCATGGTGCTGCTGACCATGGGGCTGGTGGGCGTGACCCAGCTTCTGGGATTGAACGAGGACGGTGCGGATGGCCCACCCCCGGTGGAGGTCGCAAACTTGGTGCTGACGGAGGCCACGCCGGTGCAGGATCTTGCGGGGGAACCGGCGCAGCCCGCCCCGGCGGCGGACGCGCCCGGGAATGCCGAGCGCATGGCCGCCGAGGCGCGGGCCCACACCCAGGAGGGCGCGGGCAAGGTGACCGTGCGCCGGCTGGAGGACGGGGAAGTCATCACCGTTCTGGAAGGCAGCGAGAGCGGCTTCGTGCGCGGCCTGATGCGCAGCCTGGGGCGCCAGCGCGACGTGGACGGGGTGCCGAAGGACGCGCCCTACCGCATTTCCCGCTGGCCGGACGGCTCGCTGACGTTCGACGACCCCGCCACGGGCGAGCGCATCGCCGTGCGGGCCTTCGGCCCGGACAACCGTCAACAGGTGGCCGATCTGTTGCGGATGGCCAACGAGCGGCCGGCGGGTGCTGGCGAATCGCCTCAAGAGGCGGCAGAATAGGGACTGAGACCAGCGGCGGATGAGGTCATCTCACCCGCCATGCCGCACCATCCCTCTCCCCCACCCGACCACCCCAATGATACTGTCGTGGGTGGCCGGGTGGGGGAGCGGGCCGGCTGCGGACTCCAACGGTCCTCGTCGGATGCCGTTGGCATGACCCGCACCCTCGCACCCGATCCGGAGGCAGGAGACCGCCGTCTTGGCCGAGTATGCCCTACCCATCCTTCACGCCGTGTTCGTCTGGTGGTTCGCCACCGGCGTGATCCTGTATCTGGACGGCCTGCCGACCCGGACCTTCAAGTGGTCCATGCTGGCGGCCACCGTCATTTTCGGCGGAGCGCTGTACGGGCTGCACACCAGCGCCGGGGATGCCTCGGTGTCCGGCGCCTATGCCGCGTTCACCTACGGACTGCTGGCCTGGGGCTGGCAGGAAATCAGCTTCTACATGGGCTACGTCACGGGTACCCGGCGGCATGCCTGCCGCGAGGGCTGCCGGGGCTGGCCCCATTTCTGGCATGCGGTGCAGACCAGCCTTTACCACGAGATCTCCATCATCGTGACGCTGGCCGCCATATTGGTGCTGACCTGGAATCAGCCGAACCACGTGGCGCTGTGGACCTATGTGGCGCTGTGGTGGATGCACGAAAGTGCCCGCCTGAACGTGTTCCTGGGCGTGCGCAATCTCAACGAGGAATTCCTGCCCGACCACATGGAATTCCTGAAGAGCTTCTTCAACAACCGCCAGCAGATGAACCTGCTGTTCCCGGTGTCGGTGACGCTCTCCACCATCGTGACCGTGCTGCTGGCCCAGGCGGCCCTGGCGCCGGACGCCACCGACTTCGAGGTGGTGGCCTACACCTTCGTCGCCACCATGATGACCCTGGCCATCCTGGAACACTGGTTCCTGGTGCTGCCGCTGCCGGCCGCCGCCCTGTGGAACTGGTCGTTGCGCTCGCGCACGCCGCAGACCCCGGCGGTGAAGGTGGAGATCCTGGCCGGCTTCATGGGCGCGGGGAAAACCACGGTGCTGCGGCGTCGGCTCGCCGAGGCCCCGGCCGACAGCCGCGTGCTGGCGCTGGTGCACGATTGCGGCGTGCTGGCGGGCGACGGCACCCTGGTGCGCGGCCCGGACGGGGACAAGGTGACGCTGCCCGACGGCCACGTCTGCTTCGGCCTGCGCGAGGATCTGGCGCACCAGTTCAAGGAATCCCTGGCCGCCACCAAGCCCGATCAGGTGCTGATCGAGCCCAGCGGCATCGCCGACATCGGCGTGCTGACCCACGTGCTCAACCGCGCCGACATCCGGCCGTCGATCAAGGGCATCCGGTTTTCCGTGGTGATCGACGCCAGCGCCTTCATGGCGGACTACGCCCGGTTGCCGGACTTCCTGCGCGCCCAGGTGCAGGCCAGCGGCCGGGGCGAGACCCGCCGCGACGAGCCGCCGCCCACGACCTTCATCATCAACAAGGCCGATCTGGTGCCCGCATCGGAACTGGCCGCGCTGACCAGCACCCTGCAGGCCCTGAACCCGGCCGCGCGCATCGTCACGGCCGTGCACGGGGTGTCGGAGGACGCGGCCGCCGCGCCCCCCGCCAAAGACCGCGCCGCCGCGTCCGCGCCGACGATGGCGGCGCGCGCGGCCGAGACCGCGGGGGCCATGGTGCATCACCACCATCACCACCACCACCACTATCATGCCGGCGTGCCGCCCGAGTCGCTCCCGGATCTGGATGCCCTGATGGCCGAAGGCGGCGGGGCCGAGGGCGGGGCCGGCGGCGCATCGGCCGGGGGTGGGCCGGCCGAGGTGATCGTGCTGGACCTGCGCGCCTGGAGCGCCGATCTCTCCGGCCGCCTGGACCCGGACGGGCTGCGCGCCCTGCTGGACGAGGCGGCGCGGGGGGGCTTCGGCACCGTGGACCGGCTGAACGGCATCGCCCGCGTGGGCGACGGCTGGGTGCGCTTCCGCATCGTCGAGGGCCGTCCCAGCGTCGCCGACCTGGACCCGGGTCCCGACGCGGGCGATCCGGAAGCCCGGGTGGTCGCCGTCGGCAGCGCCCTGGACGGCGCCCGCCTGCGGCAGGCGTTCGAGGGCTGCGCCAGCCGCGCCTGATCCGCCCCCCTGTCTTGACCGTATCCGGCAGGTCCGCGACAAGATGTCGTCCGCGACGCCGCGCCTCCGTTTGACCCGAGACCCGCAGGACCTTCCTCTCATGTGCGATGCCCAGGACCGCGCCGCCGGCGCCATTCCCTGCCAGGACTGCGCCACCCATGCGCCCGATCTCTCCCCTGGCATGGCGGCGCCCGCGCCCGCCCACGGGGCGGCGGACGATGTGGCCCGGATCGGGCCGAACAGCATCATCCGCATGGCGGAGGCGCTGACCGCCGCCGTCGGCCAGGCGGATACCGCGGACCTGTTCGCCGAGGCGGGCCTGTCCCATCATCTGGCCGTGCCGCCCGACTCGATGGTCCCGGCGGCGGACGTCACCGCGCTCCACCGGGTGCTGCGCGCCCGCCTGGACCGGGCCACCATGGTCGCGGTCAGCCGCCGCGCCGGCGAGGCCACGGGCGATTATCTGCTGGCCCACCGCATCCCGAAGCCGGCCCAGGTCGTGCTGAAGCTGCTGCCGCCGGTGCCGGCCGCGCGCATCCTCATCAAGGCCATGGGCAAGCACGCCTGGACCTTCGCCGGCGCCGGCCGGTTCGAGGGCCACGCCGGCCGCCCCACCCGGCTGGTGATCGCGGGCGGGCCGATCCAGGCCGCCGTGCCCGGCGCCGGGATCGCCGTGTGCGATTACTACGCCGCCACCTTCGAGCGCCTGTTCCGCGAACTGGTCGCCCGCAAGGCGACGGTCCGAGAGGTCGCCTGCGAGGCCGCCGGAGGGACGGCCTGCACCTTCGAGGTGGTGTGGTAGGGTTGATCGGTCTTTCCCGTTTCCGGAGTCCCTGACCGCGATGGATGCCCAGACCCCCTACGCCCGTCTCAAGACCCGCTTCGCCCGCCTGACCCATCTGGAGGATGCCGCCGGCATGCTCCATTGGGACCTGTCCACGGTCATGCCGGAGGGCGGGGCGGAGGCTCGCGCGGCCCAGCTCGCCACCCTGAAGACCGTCAGTCACGACCTGCTGACGGCCCCCGAGGTGGGCGACCTGCTGGACGCGGCCGACGCGGACGAGGCCCCCGCCCTGGACGGCTGGGACCGGGCCAATCTGTCCGCCATGCGCCGCCAGTGGCGGCACGCCACGGCCCTGTCCACCGCGCTGGTGGAGGCGCACTCCCGCGCCTGCTCCGCCTGCGAGATGGCATGGCGCGGCGCGCGGGCGGCGGACGACTTCGCGGCCGTGCGCGACCGGCTGGCCACCGTGCTCGACCTGACGCGCGAGATTGCCGCCGCCAAGGCCGAGGCGCTGGGCCGCTCGCCCTACGACGCCCTGCTCGACGAATACGAACCCGGCGGCTCGGAAGCGGAGATCGCCCCGCTGTTCGACGATCTGGCGGCGGAACTGCCCGCGATCCTGGACGATGCGCTGGCGGCCCAGGCCGCCGACCCGGCGTCGGCCCTGCCGCCCGGACCGTTTCCGGCCGACAAACAGCGCGCCCTGGCGCGCCGCCTGATGGAGCGCATCGGCTTCGACTTCCGTCACGGCCGGCTGGACGAGAGCCTGCATCCCTTCTGCGGCGGGGTGCCGGACGATGTGCGCCTCACCACCCGCTACGACGAGGCCGACTTCACCAGCGCCCTCATGGGCGTGCTGCACGAGACCGGCCATGCGCTCTATGAGCGGGGCCTGCCGGCCGCGTGGCGGGACCAGCCCGTGGGCCGGGCGCTGGGCATGAGTGTGCACGAGAGTCAGAGCCTGCTCATGGAAATGCAGGCCTGCCGGTCGCGGGCGTTCCTCACGTTCGCCGCCCCCCTGATGGCGGAGGCGTTCGGGGCTCGCCCGGGCGATCCGGGCTGGGATGCTGAGACGCTGTACCGCCGCAACACGCGGGTGGAGCCGGGGTTAATCCGGGTGGACGCGGACGAAGTGACCTATCCGGCCCACGTCATCCTGCGCTTCCGGCTGGAACGCGCCCTGCTGTCCGGGGATCTGGCGCTGGACGACCTGCCCGGCGCGTGGCGCGACGGCATGCGCGATCTGCTGGGGGTGACGGTGCCCGACGACCGCACGGGCTGCCTGCAGGACATCCATTGGTATGACGGGGCCATCGGGTATTTCCCGACCTACACCCTGGGCGCCATGACCGCCGCGCAGCTTTTCGCGGCCGCGGTGGCCGCCGTGCCCTCCATTCCCGACGATCTGGCCCGGGGCGACTTCGCGCCCCTGCTGGGCTGGCTGCGGACCCAGGTCCACGGTCTGGGCCAGAGCGTCACCGCGCGCGAGATGCTGGAGCGCGCCACCGGCCGTCCGCTGGACGCCGCCGTGTTCACCGCCCACCTGCGGCGGCGGTACGTGGAGCGGGTGGGGTAGAGCGCGCCCGTCATTTCAACAGCATCGACTTTTATGGCGACGTGATAGCGATCCGCTATCACGTCATCACGATTCCCAATTTGATCGCGCGCCTCCTCTGTTCGAGAGTGTAACGAGAACAGACCAAAGGGACGCGGCTTCGATCTCCAGGACGGGTGCCACACCACCAAAAAAGGGGTGTCATCCTGACGGAGCGGCGCGACCGAAGGATCTCGGGCCGGGGCGTGCATCGGCCGACCGTGAGTCATGCCTCCTCGCGAGATCCTTCGCCGCTGTCAGCGGCTCAGGATGACCCGAAAGAGGCAGCGGAAGTCGGACCCTCTTGCGGTTGGGTGAAGACCCAAAGAGCGCCCCTGAACGGCGCCGGACGGGGAGGACAGGGCATGAGCGCTTCGCCTTGGGCGGAGGACCGCGCGCGCGCGATCCTGGCCGCGTACGCGGAGATGCCGGGCGCGCTGCTGCCGATGCTGCACGCGCTGCAGGACGAATTCGGCTGCATCGACGAAGACGCGGTGCCGCTGCTGGCGGACACGCTCAACCTGTCGCGGGCCGAGGTCCACGGCGTCGTCACCTTCTATCATGATTTCCGCCGCACCCGGCCGGGGCGCCACGTGGTCAAGGTCTGCCGCGCCGAGGCCTGTCAGGCGGTCGGCGCCGAGTCCCTGCTGGACCATGTGAAGCGGTCGTTGTCGGTGGACGCGGGCGGCACCACGGCCGACGGCGCGGTCTCGCTGCAGGTGGTCTATTGCCTGGGCAACTGTGCGCTGGGACCGGCGGTGATGATCGACGATGTCCCGCACGGCCGCGTGTCGTCCGCCCGGTTCAATGCGTTGACGGACGCGCTCCGGGCGGAGGCCGAGGCCGGCCGGACGGGGGGTGAACCCTCGTCCGAACCTGTTCCGGGCGGGTGTGCACCACCCGCCCGGCATGGGGCGGGGAGCCCGACGCCATGACCGCCGCCGCCCTCCGCGTCTTCGTGCCCCGCGATTCCGCCGCCCTGTCCGTGGGCGCGGATGAGGTGGCCGCCGCCATCCAGGCCGAAGCCACCCGGCGCGGCGTGGCCCTGACGCTCGTCCGCCCCGGCTCGCGCGGCATGCTCTGGCTGGAACCGCTGGTCGAGGTGGAGAGACCGGACGGCACCCGCCATGCTTTCGGTCCCGTGACGCCGGAGGATGTGCCGGCCCTGTTCGACGCCGGCTTCCCCGCGCCCGACACGGCCCATCTCCTGGCCTTGGGCCCGACCGACCAGATCCCGTACCTGAAGGACCAGCAGCGCATCACCTTCAGCCGCTGCGGGGTCATCGACCCCCTGTCCGTGGACGACTACCGGGACCACGGCGGGTTCGAAGGGGTGACCCGCGCGTTGGCGATGCCGCCCGAGGACATCTGCCGGGCGGTCACGGACAGCGGCCTGCGCGGGCGCGGCGGCGCGGGCTTCCCGGCCGGGATCAAGTGGGACACGGTCCGAAAGGCCCCCGGACCCGTCAAAACCATCTGCTGCAACGCCGACGAGGGCGACAGCGGCACCTTCGCCGACCGCATGCTGATGGAGGGCGATCCCTTCCTTCTGATCGAGGGCATGGTGATCGCCGGGCTGGCCGTGGGCGCGGCCGAGGGGTTCGTCTACATCCGCTCGGAATACCCGCACGCCATCGCCACCATGCGCGCCGCCATCGGGCGCGCCGAACAGGCGGGCTGGCTGGGCGACTCCCTTCAGGGCACGGACCAGCGCTTTCACCTGCAGGTGCGGGTCGGGGCGGGCGCCTACATCTGCGGCGAGGAAACCGCGATGCTGGAGAGCCTGGAGGGTCGGCGGGGGCAGGTCCGGGCCAAGCCGCCGCTGCCCGCGCTGGAGGGGCTGTTCGGCACGCCCACCGTGGTCAACAACGTGCTGACCCTGGCCGCCGTGCCCACCATCCTGGCCCGGGGCGGGGACTACTACGCCACGTTCGGGGTCGGGCGCTCGCGCGGAACCCAGCCGTTCCAGCTTGCGGGAAACGTCAAGCGCGGCGGGCTGGTCGAGGTGCCGTTCGGCATCTCGCTGCACGACCTGGTCTACCGCTTCGGTGGCGGTACCGCGTCCGGCCGCCCGGTCCGCGCCGTGCAGGTGGGCGGACCGCTGGGCGCGTACCTGCCGGAGTCCCTGTTCCACCTGCCCCAGGACTACGAGGCCTTCGCCGCCGTGGGCGCGATGGTCGGCCACGGCGGGATCGTGGTGTTCGACGACACCGTGGACATGGCGGCCATGGCCCGCTTCGCCATGGCGTTTTGCGCCATCGAGAGTTGCGGCAAGTGCACGCCGTGCCGCATCGGCAGCCAGCGCGGGGTGGAGGTGATCGACCGCATCGTGGCGGGCATCGACCGCGACGCCAACCTGGCGCTGCTCGACGACCTGTGCGCGGTGATGGCCGAGGGCTCACTGTGCGCCATGGGCGGCCTGACGCCGCAGCCGGTGCAGAGCGCGCTGCGGCACTTCCCGGAGGATTTCGACCGCCCGCCCCTGGGCGCGGCGGCGGAGTAGGGCGGGGCAACCCGCCGTCACTGTGAGGTCAAACGCCATGACCCTGACCCGCCAGATCGACCACGGCACCCCGGCCGTCCGGAGCGACACCCTGGTCTCGCTGACCATCGACGGCCGGGCCGTCACCGTGCCCGAGGGCACCTCGGTGATGCGCGCCGCGTCCGAGGCCGGCATCTCGATCCCCAAGCTCTGCGCCACCGACAGCGTGAAGGCGTTCGGCTCCTGCCGCCTGTGTCTGGTGGAGATCGAGGGCCGCAAGGGCACGCCATCGTCCTGCACCACCCCGGTGGCCGAGGGCATGGCGGTCTCGACCCAGACTCCGCGTCTGGCGAAACTGCGCCGGGGCGTGATGGAACTCTATATCTCCGACCATCCGCTGGACTGCCTGACCTGTGCCGCGAACGGCGACTGCGAGTTGCAGGACATGGCCGGGGCGGTTGGCCTGCGCGCGGTCCGGTACGGATACGACGGCGCCAACCACCGCGCGGCCGACACGGACACCAGCACACCCTATTTCACCTATGATCCCAGCAAGTGCATCGTCTGTTCGCGGTGTGTGCGCGCCTGCGAGGAGGTGCAGGGCACCTTCGCCCTGACCATCGAGGGACGGGGGTTCGACTCCCGGGTTTCGCCGGGGGCAGGCGAGTCGTTCCTGGACAGCGAATGCGTCTCCTGCGGTGCCTGCGTCGCGGCCTGCCCCACCGCCACGCTGACGGAAAACAGCGTCATCGAGCACGGCCACGGCGAGCATGCCGTCTCCACCACCTGCGCCTATTGCGGCGTCGGCTGCTCGTTCCGCGCCGAGATGCAGGGCGAGACCGTGGTGCGCATGGTGCCGGAGAAGACCGGCGGCGCCAACGAAGGCCATAGCTGCGTGAAGGGCCGGTTCGCCTTCGGCTACGCCACCCACCCGGACCGGGTGACCACGCCCCTGATCCGCGACAGCATCGCCGACGACTGGCGCCCGGTGTCGTGGGACGAGGCCATCAGGTTCGCCGCCGGGCGGCTCAAGGCCATCCAGGCCGAACACGGCCGCGACGCCATCGGCGGCATCACCTCGTCGCGCTGCACGAATGAAGAGGTGTTCGCGGTCCAGAAGATGATCCGCGCCGCCTTCGGGAGCAACAATGTGGACACCTGCGCCCGGGTCTGCCATTCGCCCACCGGCTACGGCCTGAAGCAGACCTTCGGCACCTCGGCCGGCACCCAGGATTTCCGCAGCGTCGAGGACGCCGACGTGGTGCTGGTGATCGGCGCCAACCCCACCGACGGCCACCCGGTGTTCGCCTCGCGCATGAAAAAGCGCCTGCGGGCGGGGGCGACGCTGATCGTCGCCGACCCGCGCCGCATCGACCTGGTGCGCAGCCCGCACATCGAGGCCGCCCACCACCTGCCGCTGCGGCCGGGCAGCAACGTGGCCCTGGTCAACGCCATGGCCCATGTGGTCATGACCGAGGGCCTGGAGGACCGCGCGTTCATCGAAGACCGCTGCGAGGCCGACAGCTTCGCCGACTGGGCCGCCTTCATCCGCCAGCCCCAGAACGCGCCCGAGGCGCTGGAGGGCATCATCGGCGTGCCGGCCGCGGACATCCGCGCCGCCGCCCGCCTCTACGCCACCGGGGGCAACGCCGCCATCTACTACGGTCTGGGCGTGACCGAGCACAGTCAGGGCTCGACCATGGTCATGGGGATGGCCAATCTGGCCATGGCGACCGGCAACATCGGTCGCCGGGGCGTGGGCGTGAATCCCCTGCGCGGTCAGAACAACGTGCAGGGGTCCTGCGACATGGGCTCGTTCCCGCACGAGTTCAGCGGCTACCGCCCGGTCTCGGACGATGCCGTGCGTCAGCAGTTCGAGGCGCTGTGGGGCGTCGGCCTCCAGGGCGCCCCCGGCCTGCGGATCCCGAACATGCTGGACGCGGCGGTTGCGGGCACCTTCAAGGGCATGTTCATCCAGGGCGAGGACATCGCCCAGTCCGACCCCAACACGCGGCACGTTCACGCCGCCCTGCGCGCCATGGACTGCGTGGTGGTGATGGACCTGTTCCTGAACGAGACCGCCGCGTTCGCCCATGTGTTCCTGCCGGGGACGTCGTTCCTGGAAAAGGATGGCACCTTCACCAACGCCGAACGGCGCATCAACCGGGTGCGCCCGGCCATGCGCCCGAAGACGGGCAAACACGAATGGCAAGCGGTCTGCGACCTGGCCACCGCGATGGGGTGCCCCATGCACTACGACCACCCCGGCCAGATCATGGACGAGATCGCCGCCCTGACGCCCACCTTCGCCGGGGTCTCGTTCGCGCGGCTGGACCGGCTGGGCAGCGTGCAATGGCCCTGCAATGACGCCGCGCCCGAGGGCACGCCGATCATGCACGCCGACGGCTTCGTGCGCGGCAAGGGCCGGTTCATCGTCACGGACTTCGTGGCGACCGAGGAGCGGACGACCCGCGCCTTCCCGCTGATCCTGACCACCGGGCGGATCCTGACCCAGTACAACGTGGGCGCCCAGACGCGGCGGACGGCGAACGTGGTCTGGCATGCCGAGGACGTGTTGGAGATCCACCCCCATGACGCCGAGGTGCGCGGGATCGCGGAGGGCGACCGGGTGTCCCTGGCCAGCCGCATGGGGGCCACCAGCCTGCGCGCGACCCTGACGACGCGGGTGCCGCCGGGCGTGGTCTACACCACCTTCCACCACCCGGTGACGGGGGCGAACGTGGTGACCACCGACCTGGGCGACTGGGCCACCGACTGCCCGGAATACAAGGTCACGGCGGTGCAGGTGACCCTTGCCAACGCTTCGCCGGCTCCTGTGGCGGCGGAGTAGGGCGGGCATGCGCAGGGGCCGGACGGCAAACGCTCGACGGGGCGCGGTCGGGGCGCTATGCAGGCGCCATCATGACCGAGACCGACCCCCTCGATATTTTCCTGGTGACCCTGCCGGGCCTGGAGGACGCCCTTCTGGCCGAGGCCCGGGCGCTGGATTTCCGCGACGCCGCCTCTGTGCCGGGTGGCGTGACCCTCCGGGGCGGCTGGCCCGAGGCCTGGCGCGCCAACCTGATGCTGCGCGGCGCCAGCCGGGTGCTGGTGCGCGTGGCGTCGTTCCGGGCGTTCCACCTGGCGCAGCTCGACAAGCGGGCGCGCCGCGTGGACTGGGCCGCGCTGCTGCGCCCGGACGTCCCGGTGCGGGTGGAGGCGGCGTGCAAGGGCTCGCGCATCTATCACGACCGGGCGGCCGCCCAGCGCATCGCCCGCGCCATCCAGGACGGCGCGGGGGCGCCGGTTTCGGCCGAGGCCGAGGTGGTCGTGAAGGCGCGCATCCAGGGCGACGTCTGCACGATCAGCCTGGACACCTCGGGCGAGGGCCTGCACAAGCGCGGCCACAAGGAAGCGGTGGGCAAGGCCCCGATGCGCGAGACCCTCGCGGCCCTGTTCCTGCGCCAGTGCGGCTACGACGGGCGCGAGCCCGTGGTGGACCCCATGTGCGGGTCGGGGACCTTCGTGATCGAGGCGGCGGAGATCGCCGCCGGTCTGCGGCCGGGCCGGTCGCGGCGGTTCGCGTTCGAGCATCTGGCGACGTTCGATGCCGGGGCCTTCGCGGCGATCAAGGGCCCGGCTCCGGCCCCTGTGGGCGCGGCCCAGCCGGTGGCGTTCGGCTTCGACCGGGACGCCGGGGCCATCGCCATGAGCCGTCAGAACGCGGCCCGCGCAGGCGTGGAGGCGCTGACCGCGTTCGGCGAGCAGGCCATCAGCGACCTGACGCCGCCGGAGGGACCGCCGGGGCTGGTGATCGTCAATCCGCCCTACGGCACCCGCATCGGCGACAGCAAGGGCCTGGTGCCGCTCTACGGGGCGCTCGGGCGCACGTTGCGGGATCGGTTCGCGGGGTGGCGGGTGGGCCTCGTCACCAGCGAGCCGTCGCTGGCCAAGGCCACCGGGCTGCCCTTCGCGCCCCCCGGCCCGCCGGTGCCGCATGGCGGGGTCCGGATCCGGTTGTACGCCACGGGAGCCCTTTGATTTTTTTGTTCGGCGAGGAAACGGATGGATCCGGTTCCTCGCCTCCGCCGCTTCGCGGCGCCGGCGCGGTCGCGCCGGTCGGCCGACGAATAGGATTACCCCTTTCGTCGGTCGGTAAAGCGCATGGCCTGTTGTCTCAGACGGGATCAGCGCCATGACCCACGGTCGTCTGCATGGCGCGACGGGCGCGACCGGGGCGGTGGACTGGGACCTGCCGGACGAGGCGGCCGTGGCCTTCGTCTACAACGGCGATCCGTTCGCGGTGATGATGGCGACCCCGGCGGACCTGGAGGACTTCGCGCTCGGCTTTTCGCTGGCCGAGGGCATCATCCCGCGCGCGGATGCCCTGCTGCTGACCAAGGTCCGGCAACAGCCCGAAGGCTGGGAGGTGTGTCTCGCCGTCGATGAGGACCGCGCCGACCTGTCGCGTCTCGCCGGCCGGCGGGGGCTGGAGGGGCGCGGCGGCTGCGGCCTGTGTGGGGTGGAATCGCTGGCCCAGGCGGCGCGGGCGCTGCCCCGGGTGCCGCCCGTGCCCCCGGGTGTCACGCCGGCGGCCATTGCGCGGGCGTTCCAGGCGCTGCCGGAGCACCAGCCGTTGAACGCGCGCACCCGGTCCGTCCATGGTGCTGCGTTCTGCGACCCCCAAGGGCGCATCCTGCTGGCGCGGGAGGACGTGGGCCGTCATTCCGCGCTGGACAAGCTGATCGGGGCCATGGCCCGCGCGGGCCTGTCGGCGGGGTCGGGCTTCGTCGTGCTGACCAGCCGGTGCGGGGTGGAACTGGTGCAGAAGGCCGCGTTCGCGGGTGTGCCGCTGCTGGCCACGCTGTCCGCGCCCACGGCGCTGGCACTTCAGGCGGCGCAGGGCGCTGGTCTGACCCTGGCGGCGCGGGCCCGCCCGGACGGGGTGGTGATGTTCGATATCCCCCCTACCCGATGATATCGAGCAGCGTCTCCTGCATGTCGTCGGCGGTGCGGATGACGCTGGCCGCGCCCTCGTAGGCGCGGGAGGCCACGGTCATTTCGACGAACTCCCGGGCCAGGTCCACGTTGGGCATGGCATCGGTGCCGCCCCGACCGTCGGCGACGGCGGTATAGGCCGGATCGACGGGCTGACGGGTGGCCTGCACGCCGCCGCGCTCCAGCGAGACCGGCGAGACGCGCTGGGGGGTATAGCCCGTGTAGCCTTCGGGCTTCGCCGTCGGGTCGAGGGGCGTGCGGTTGCTGGCGTTGGCGATGTTGTCGGCGGCGACCGCCACGCGGGTTTCGTTCATGCGCAGCGCGGATACGCCGATGGACAGGGCGTCGATGGCCATGGGTCGGAGTCCTTCCGTTCCGTCACCGTTCCCAAGGTACACGCCCGAACGTCCTCCCGCCATCCCGACGATGGGCATAGCGGCGGTGCGTCGGGCGGCTCACTCCGGCACGTCGGTCAGATCCAGGCGGCGGTCGATGCGGTCGATCTGAGCCTGCATCAGTACCCCGGCTTCGGCGTCGGTGGCCATGTCCTGGCGGATGCGGTTCAGAGAGTGCTCGATCCGACTCAGACGGAAGGCATGCTCTTTCAGCGTTTCCTGGACGCCATCGATTTTCGCATCCATGCGCCGCAAATACACGAGCACCGAGTTTTCCGGATCATCGGCCATGTGTCTCTCCCGGGCGGCCTGATCGGACGCCCTCGACTGGACTTGCTCCACTATATGTGAAATCCACGGCGGATCGCAAACCGCCGCCCGGTTCCGCCGCCCGCCATGACCGACCCCGTTTCGCCCCTCGTCCTTCTCGCCGGTCCCACGGCCAGCGGCAAGTCGCGGCTTGCGCTGGCATTGGCCGAGCGGCTGGACGGCACCGTCATCAACGCGGACAGCGCCCAGGTTTACCGAGACCTGCGCATTGTCAGCGCCCGACCCTCGGAGCACGACGAGGCCCGGGCGCCGCACCGTCTGTATGGCGTGCTGGACGGTGGCGACGTGTGCTCGGCGGCGCGCTGGGCCGACATGGCCGCCGCCGAGGTGCATGCCGCCTGGACCGCCGGGCGTCTGCCGCTGGTGGTGGGCGGGACGGGGTTGTACATGCAGGCGCTGACCGAGGGCCTGGCGGCGATCCCCGACATTCCGCCGGACGTGCGCGCGGCGGCCCGCGCCCGGCTGGCGGCGCGCGGCACCGCCGCGTTTCATGCCGAGCTGGCGGCGCGGGACCCCGAGATGGCGGCGCGGCTGGACCCGGGCAACTCCCAGCGCCTCGCCCGCGCCTGGGAGGTGCTGGAGGCCACCGGCCGATCGCTGGCGTGGTGGCAGCGGCAACCGCCGGCCCCGCCGCCGCTGCGGGCGCGGACCCTGACCGTGGTCCTGGACCCGCCGCGCGATGCCCTCAACGCGGTGATCGACGCCCGGGTGGAGGCGATGCGCGCCGCCGGCGCCCTCGACGAGGTGGCGGCGCTGCTGGCCCGCCGCCTGCCGCCGGACCGGCCGGTGATGAGGGCGGTGGGCGTGCCGCACCTGGCGGCGCATCTGCGGGGGGATCTGACCCTGCCGGAGGCCGTCGCCCGCATGCAGGCGGCGACCCGCCAGTACGCCAAGCGCCAGCGGACCTGGTTGCGGCACCGCACACAGGCCGATGTCGTTGCGCAACCGATTGATCCCGCGCAATTTTCGGAAAGCCTGTTCGAGGAAACCTTTGCAAACGTTCGCCGGTTTTTGTTGACCCCCTAGGGGTCTGGCACTACGGTGTCGCTCCCCGCGCGGCCGGCTCCCCCGGCGAGCGCGGCGGTTCCGTTCGCGAGGCGGGGCCGGCTCGATTCCCGAACAGGATGCGCACCATGTCTGAACAGCTCTCCGGCGCCGAGATCATCCTCAAGGCCCTCGTCGATCAGGGCGTTGACGTCATTTTCGGGTATCCGGGCGGCGCCGTACTGCCGCTTTACGACGCGCTGTTCAAGCAGAACCGCATCCGCCACGTGCTGTGCCGCCACGAGCAGGGCGCGGTTCACATGGCGGAAGGCTACGCCCGCTCCACCGGCAAGGTGGGCGTGGTGCTGGTGACCTCCGGCCCGGGGGCGACCAACGCGGTCACCGGCCTGACGGACGCGCTGATGGACTCGGTCCCGGTCGTCTGCCTGACCGGGCAGGTGCCCACCTTCCTGATCGGCAACGACGCCTTCCAGGAGGCCGACACCACCGGCATCACCCGCCAGTGCACCAAGCACAACTATCTGGTCAAGGACTCGGACAAGCTGGCGCGCACCATCCACGAGGCCTTCCTGGTCGCCGCCACCGGCCGGCCCGGTCCGGTGGTCGTGGACCTGCCCAAGGACATCCTGATGGGCAAGGCCCCCTACATCCCGGCCAGCCGCGTCAAGCACCGCTCGTACAAGCCGCAGGTGAAGGCCGACATCAAGGCCATCGAACAGGCCGTGGAGCTGATGGGCAAGGCCCAGCGGCCGGTGTTCTACATCGGCGGCGGCGTGGTCAACTCCGGCCCCAATGCCTGCAAGCTGCTGACCAGCTTCGTGCGCTCGACCGGCTTCCCCATCACCAGCACGCTGATGGGCCTGGGCGCCTATCCGGCGTCGGACCAGCAGTTCCTGGGCATGCTGGGGATGCACGGCACCTACGAAGCCAACATGACCATGCACGACTGCGACCTGATGATCTGCATCGGGGCGCGCTTCGATGACCGGGTGACGGGGCGGCTGGATGCCTTCGCGCCGGGGTCGAAGAAGATTCACGTCGATATCGACCCGTCGTCGATCAACAAGAACGTGGCGGTGGACGTGCCCATCGTCGGCGACGTCGCCCACGTGATCGAGGACATGATCCGCGTCTGGAAGGCGAAGCAGGTCCGGCCCGCCCAGAAGGCCATCGCCGCCTGGTGGAGCACCATCGACGGCTGGAAGGCGCGCAACTGCCTCGCCTACAAGGCCACCGACAGCACCATCAAGCCGCAGCAGGCCATCCAGCGCCTGTACGCGCTGGCCAAGGACCGGGATACCTACATCACCACCGAGGTGGGCCAGCACCAGATGTGGGCGGCCCAGTTCTACAAGTTCGAGGAGCCGAACCGCTGGATGACCTCCGGCGGCCTGGGCACCATGGGCTATGGGCTGCCGGCCGCGCTGGGCGTGCAGGTGGCGCATCCGGACTCGCTGGTGGTGGACATCTCCGGCGAGGCCTCGTTCATGATGAACATGCAGGAGATGGGCACCGCCGCCCAGTACCGCCTGCCGATCAAGGTCATGATCCTGAACAACCAGTACATGGGCATGGTGCGCCAGTGGCAGGAACTGCTGCACGGCAGCCGCTATTCCGAAAGCTACAGCGACGCCCTGCCGGACTTCGTCAAGCTGGCGGACAGCTTCGGCTGGCTGGGCCTGACGGTGGACAGTCCGGCCGACCTGGATTCCGCGATCCAGACCATGATCGACTCCGACAAGCCGGTGCTGCTGGACGTGCACGTGGACCCGTCCGAGAACTGCTACCCCATGATCCCGTCGGGGGCCGCCCACAACCACATGCTGATGGGACCGGAGGACGGCGCGGGGGCCGGCGTCTCCGATCACGGCATGGTGCTGGTCTGATCCCGCGCGGGGGGCGCGCGGGACAGCGGCCCTCCCGCGGGTGGGCCGCCTTCCTTCCCAGGACAATGAAAAGAACCCGGACATGTCGCACATGATGACCCAGCAGGACATTCGCACCCATACCATTGCCGTCCTGGTGGACAACGAGGCGGGCGTGCTGGCGCGCGTCATCGGGCTGTTCTCCGGCCGGGGCTACAACATCGAAAGCCTGACCGTGGCCGAGGTGGACACGGCCGAGCACCTGTCGCGCATCACGCTGGTGACCTCGGGCACCCCCATGGTGATCGAGCAGATCAAGGCCCAGCTCGGCCGGCTGGTGCCCGTGCGCATGGTCGCCGACCTGACGGTGGAGGGCCCGGCGGTCAGCCGCGAACTGGCCCTGCTGAAGGTGGTCGGCACCGGCGAGAAGCGCGTGGAATCCCTGCGCATCGCCGACATCTTCCGCGCCAATGTGGTGGACAGCACCAACGAATCGTTCGTGTTCGAGATCGTGGGCAAGACCGACAAGCTCGACGCCTTCATCAAGCTGATGGAGCCGCTCGGTCTGGCCGAGATCAGCCGCACGGGTGTCGCCGCCATCGCGCGCGGCAAGGACCCGCTGCTCTGATCCATGCGGCGGCGGCCCGCCGGGCCCCATCCGCTGATCCCGCCCGCGTTTCATTCCAGTCGCGTCCGGTCCGGACGCCCGCCATCGAGAAAATCTGAAGGACAAGAACCCATGCGCGTGTACTACGACCGTGACGCCGACGTGAACCTCGTCAAGGGCAAGAAGATCGCCATCGTCGGCTACGGCAGCCAGGGCCATGCCCACGCCCTGAACCTCCGCGATTCCGGTGTGGCCGAGGTGGCCGTGGCCCTGCGCGAGGGCTCGTCCAGCCGCAAGAAGGCCGAGGGCGAGGGCCTGAAGGTCATGACCCCGGCCGAGGCCGGCGCGTGGGCCGACGTGGTCATGATTCTGACCCCGGACGAGCAGCAGGCCGACCTGTACCGCGACCATCTGGCCGGCACCATGAAGGAGGGCGCGGCGATCGCCTTCGCCCACGGCCTGAACATCCACTTCAGCCTGATCGAGCCGCGCCCCGACCTGGACGTGTTCATGGTGGCCCCCAAGGGCCCCGGTCACACGGTCCGCAGCGAGTACGTGCGCGGCGGCGGCGTGCCCTGCCTGATCGCGGTGGCCCAGGACGCCAGCGGCAACGCCCATGAGCTGGGCCTGTCCTATGCCTCGGCCATCGGCGGCGGCCGCTCCGGCATCATCGAGACCACCTTCCGCGAGGAATGCGAGACCGACCTGTTCGGCGAGCAGGTGGTGCTCTGCGGCGGCCTGACCAGCCTGATCCAGGCCGGTTACGAAACCCTGGTCGAGGCCGGCTACGCCCCCGAGATGGCCTACTTCGAGTGCCTGCACGAGGTGAAGCTGATCGTGGACCTGATCTACGAAGGCGGCATCGCCAACATGCGCTACTCGATCTCCAACACGGCCGAGTACGGCGACTACGTGACCGGGCCGCGCGTCATCACCGACGAGACCAAGGCCGAGATGAAGCGCGTGCTGGAGGACATCCAGACCGGCCGCTTCACGAGCCAGTGGATCCAGGAGTGCAAGGCCGGCCAGCCCGCGTTCAAGGCCACGCGCCGTCTGAACGCCGAGCACGGCATCGAGGACGTGGGTGAGAAGCTGCGCGCCATGATGCCCTGGATCGCCGCCAACCGGCTGGTGGACAAGTCGAAGAACTAGGCGGGCCACCGCGCCCCTGACCGGGCCGCCCGATCCGTCCGGGCGGCCCGCTGTGGGTGTGCCCCGGCAGGGCAACGGGATCAGGGTAACAATCGGACGATCAAAGGACTGTTTGCCCGGTCGAAGACCGTCGCTCGAGGTCCTTCAGGCGCTTCGCTCCTTCAGGATGACTCTATGTAAAATTGAAAGGCGTCATCCTGAGCCCCTGAAAGGGGCGAAGGATCTCGGGCGACCATCTCCCTCGGTCCGGCCAGACCGGACACGTTAACCTGAACCCGATGCCCTGGGTGCCCCGGTCGGTGCATTGACGGCGGCGCCCCGCATCTCCAAGATCGGCCCGGTCCCGGCATCGGCCGGGTCTTGAAACAAGTGGATCCGTTTCCATGCCTCTGGGCCGTCCGCGTCGGCGTCGGCGCTCCGGACACACCGTCCTGATTCTGTTTCTCGTGCTCGCCATGGGCGGGGCCGTGACGGCCGGTCTCTGGTATGGATACCGGGCGCTGAGCCAGGATCTGCGCGACCGGATCGCCGCTCTCCAGGCCGAGGTGTTGCGCCTGGAAAAGGCGCGGGACGCTTCGGAGCGAGCGGGCGGCGCTCTGTCGGTGGAGCTGGAAGAGGCCCGAGCCCGTCTGCGCTATCTGGAGACGCGGTACGAGCGCGACGTGCCGTCCGGCGCGGCCCGGCGGCTGCACGATCTGACGGTGCAGATGCTGGACCAGGGGGTGGACCCGGACCGGCTGGCGTTCCTGATCCGCTCGGCGGCCGCACCCGACACCTGCGATGCCGAAGCCGACACCAAGCAGGTCATGGTGGCGGTCCAGGTGCCCGGCCTGGCCCTGTCCGACAGCGCCGTGACCTTCGCGGATCGGCGAATCACGGTGTCGGCCGACGGCCAGCCGGATACGGATGCGCAAGGCCGGGTCGAGGCGTGGTTTGATCCGGCCGCGCCGGTGCAGGTGGACTTCGCCCGGCTGGGCGGCACGATGGAAGAGGTGGACGGCCCGCTGCCCCTGCATCACAGCATGGTGCTGGGCGACTCCGAGTACCGCTTCAGCATCGTGCCCGGCCGGCGCGGCTTCGCCGAGGTGACGGCCGTGCGCTGCGATTTTCCCTGATTGGTTGGTCTTGCCGCAGTGCCCACGCGGGGCGCGCGGCGCCTCGCCGTCAGGGGCAGCCGCCGTACTTCGCCCGCAGCTTCTCGCCGGAAATGATGCGCACCTGCTCGATCTTGGTGTTGGTGTCCCGCGCCACCTGCTGATAGGTGGACAGGCGCTGCTGGTTGATCTGGTCCACGGTCTGCTGGACGCCGGGGCCGCCGGACAGCACATGAAGCAACCCGTCCGGCCGCTCGCAGACCTGCCCGTTGGCGCGCAACTGGTCCAGGGACTGGGCCGCCGCCGGCGCGGTGCCCGCCGCCAGGGAAAGCGCCAGCACCGGGCCGGCCATCAGGGCCAGCATGGCCCGCCGGAGCCCCGGGCGGTGAGCCGTCGCGGTCGGGGGGGTCGGTGTCATCTCGGTCAACTCCCTGTGCTCGGTCTGCGGTCCGGCGGGACGTGACGGACGCCCCGCGTGTCGCCTGTCTGGCTCCAGCAAATCCCGCGCGATCCGGAACAGGTCGCGACGACGATGTGCTTCAATATCAATGCGCTAGAAGATGTCGGGGTTGCCCTCGATCACCTGTTCCACGTCCTTTTCCAGGCGCACCCGGACGTCCTGTTCGATCTTCACGTTCAGATTGATGACGATGGGTTTGTCCGGGGCCTGGACCTTCACGGTCGGCTGGCACGCCGCCACGGCGGCCAGCACCGCCAGTCCGGCCGCCAGGCGCACCATGCGCCCCGCGCCGTGGCCGGTCGCGCCGCCCGTCTGCTCTCCAACACCGTCCATCCGGGTCCACCCTTTCCTTGTCATCCTCATCGGCGCCCCGCGGGACGCGTCCGGTTTACAGCCGCTGCGCCGCCTTGCCCCGATCGTGAGGTCCAGGGAACACCAGGATTATGGCGAGGCCGGGGCGTCTCGCGTCCGACCCGGCGGCGGCGGGGTGGGGATGGGTCCAGGGACCCGTTCCCGGGGTTCCGCCACCGAAGCGGCTGATATAGTGTGGTCCGCGCCGGCCCCCTCCCGCAAGGGGGGCGACACGGTCGGTGCGGGATGCGGGGCCACCGCGACGGGAAATCGGGAGACGATATGAGCGCCGACTACGCTCTTGAGGGCAAGCGGGTGTGGGTCGCGGGGCAGCGCGGCATGGTGGGCAGCGCGCTGATGCGCCGGCTGGCGGGCGAGGACTGCACGCTGATCCCGGAGGACCGGGACCGGCTGGATCTCACCCGGCAGGCCGAGGTTGAGGCATTCGTGGCCGAGACCCGGCCGCAGGCCGTGATCCTGGCGGCGGCCAAGGTGGGGGGCATCCACGCCAACAGCACCCAGCCGGCCGCGTTCCTGTACGACAACCTGATGATCGAGGCCAACATCATCCACGCCTGCGCCGGCGTGGGGGTGGAGAAACTGCTGTTCCTGGGCTCGTCGTGCATCTACCCGCGCGAGGCGCCGCAGCCGATCTCCGAGGATTCGCTGCTGACCGGGCCGCTGGAGCCCACCAACGAGTGGTACGCCATCGCCAAGATCGCCGGCATCAAGCTGTGTCAGGCCTATCGGCGGCAGCATGGGCACGATTACATCAGCGCCATGCCGACCAACATGTATGGTCCCGGCGACAACTTTCATCCCGAGAACAGCCACGTCCCGGCGGCTCTGATGCGCCGCTTCCACGAGGCGAAGGAGGCGGGCGCGCCGGAGGTCGCGGTCTGGGGCACCGGCCGGCCGCTGCGGGAGTTCCTGTACGTGGACGATCTGGCCGACGCCTGTGTGCTGCTGCTGCGGCGCTATTCGCATGAGCGCACCGTCAACGTGGGCACGGGCGAGGACATCCCGATTTCCGCCTTCGCCGAGGCCGTGCGCGACACTGTGGGCTTCACCGGGCGGCTGGTCTACGACACCACCCGACCCGACGGGACGCCGCGCAAGGTGCTGGATGTCTCCACCCTGGCCGGGCTGGGGTGGCGCGCCCCCACCTCCCTGCACGACGGGCTGACGCAGTATTACCGCTGGTTCCTGGACCACATCGCGGACCTGCGGGAACGGTAGGGGGGCCAAGCCGCCCCTGGCCGCAGTGCCGCGGGGGGCTCACAGCGGCCCCGGCGCGACTGCGCCGGCGCGGCGAAGCCGCGGAGCCGCGCGCCCCGCAGGGGCGCTGCGGCGACACCAATCAAAGACTATTTACCCCTGCGTCAGGGTGCGCCACATGCCCTTGCGCTCGTCGGGTTCGAAGGGCAGGGGGCGGCACACCTCGATCGCGCGCACGCCCAGGCGCAGCGCCCGCAGGCCGGAGACCGAGCCCTCGGCGAAGCGCGCCGAGATCTTCTCCGCCAGCCCTCCGCCCAGGGTGGTGGCGACCAGATCGCCCGTGGGGTCGGCGGCGACGGCGATGGCGGCGCTGACCATCACCTCCTTGGTGAGCTTGAGCGTGGTCAGGGGGCTGGGCCGCAGGCCGTAGACCTCGGCCACCCGGCGCACCATGACGGCGCTGCGCCACAGCACGATGATGACGTCCAGCGCCGGATGCGGGGCCACCGCCGTGGCGCCCATGACCGCGAGCGCGTTCGCGCGCACGGTGCGGCGGGCCTCCTGGTCCAGGGGCGTGAGCACGGCGCCCCGGAACTGCTTCATGATGGTGTCGGGCTCGTGCAGGCCCTTCGACCGGCGCTGGAAGTCCTTGACCAGCTCCGGCTTGCGGTCGCGGATCAGCCCCAGCACGGGATCCAGGGCCTTGCGCAGGCGGCGGTCCGAGTCGTCCGCCATGGCGCGGGTCAGTTGGTCGCGGAAGCGGGAGACCTCGCCCAGGCGGCGCAGGGCGCGCACCTCGGTCCAGGTGGCGGAGCCCAGGGCGGCGACGAAGGCCAGCGCGAGGACGGTGAGCACCGCGCCGCCGATCCAGCCGTCCGTCCACACCTGCACCAGCGCCCGGCCGGTGTCGTAGACCAGGAACGCGGCCGCCAGCGCGATCAACAGCCAGAATACCCGGCCCCACTTGGCGGGGCGCTCGGGCCGGGGGGCCGCCGCCTCGGTGCGCAGGCCGGCGTCCTCGCCGGACAGGGCTTCGGCCGGCGGCCGGGCATAGACCGGCGGCATGGTCTGGGCCGGGGGCGGAGCGGGGGTCGGCTTGGGCGCGGGCTTGAACATCGGTCGAGGCTCCGGGGAAGGGGGCTCCGGGGACGGCGGCGGCGGCGTGGGTCGGGGCGGAGTCGGGCTAGGCGTGGGGATCGGATCGGGTTCCGGCTCGGGCTCCGGTTTCGGCACGGGCTCCGGCTCCGGCACCGGGTCGGGTGTCGGGATGGAGTCCGGCTTCGGCGTGGGAACCGGAAGGGGTTCGGGCTCCGAGTCCGGGTCGGCCGGGGGCCCCGGGACCGGATCGGGCGTCGGCACCGGCACCGGAAGGGGCTCGGGTTCCGGCTGGGGTTCCGGCTCGGGCTCCGGCTCCGGCAGGGGGTCGGGCTCCGGCGCCGGCTCGGGCTCGGGCGTCGGTTCGGGTGTCGGCTCAGGCTCAGGCTCAGGCTCAGGCTCAGGGTCGGGTTCAGGGCGAGGCTCCGGCTCCGGCAGATCGGGCACGGCCTCCAGCGGCACCACGCCCGGGGTGCGGTCCGCCTCGGCGTCCTCGTCCTCGTCCCGTTCCGTCCGGGCTTGCGCGGCGGGCGAGGGCTCGGGCGCATACACCAGCGATGGATCGACGACCCCGGGCACCGGCCCCGGCGTCCGCTTCTCCGTCGGCGCGGCCTTGCGCCGGCCGGAGGCGGGCTCCGGCTCGTACACCAGCGACGGGTCCACCGCGCCCGGTGTGCGCCGCGCGCCGTCGTCCGGGGGCCGGCGCCCGGCCGTCATGTCAGATCATCCCCGATCAGCAGGTTCAGCACCTCCGGCAGGCGCAGGGTCGGGAACCCGGAATGCTTCCACGACGGGTCGGGGTGCGGCTGGAAGTCCCAGAAGCGGTAGTCCAGCGCGGCCCAGTCCGGCGGGAAGTCCAGCGGGATCGCGCCCGGCTCCAGCGGCAGTTCGTGCGAATCCTCCGGCCGCCGCCCGACCAGGATTTCCCGGCCGGTGTCGGCGCGCCGGGTGTCCCGGGTCGCCCGCACCGAGGCGATGGCCTGCACGTGGGTTTCGGCCGAGGTCTTGATGGCGTTGTTCTCGTCCAGCACGTGCAGCATGCGCCGGGTCAGGTTCTCCAGGTGCAGGCGGTCGCCCCGGATCACGTGGTCGGCCTTGGTGGCGGCGAACAGCACCTTGGAGATGCGCCGGCCCATCAGCCAGCCGAGCAGGCTGTTCCGGCCGTGGCGGAAGCTTTGCAGGATGGCGGCCAGGGCCTCGCTCTGGTCATCGAACGCCTCCTGGCCGTCGTTGAGCGCGCTCAGCGCATCCACCAGCACGATCTGCCGATCCAGCCCGGCGAAGTGCTGGCGGTAGAAGGTGCGCACGACCTTTTCCTGATAGTCCCGGAACTTGTCGCGGAACGCTGCGTGGATCGAGCCGGGGGCGGCCTTGCCGCGCAGATCGGGCAGCGGGCAGAAGCGCAGCACCGACGCGCCGCGCAGGTCCGCCGGATGCAGGAACCGCCCGGGCTGGAGGTTGCGCAGGCGGGCCTCGGAGCAGGCGCGCAGATAGTCGGCGTACAGGGCCGAGGCCTGTTCGGCCCAGTCCTCGTCGTGCTCGGCGTCGGGCTTGCGGTCCTGCACGAAGGCGAGCCACTCGCGCGACAGGTCCGCCCGGGTGCCCTGCCGGGCCTGCTCGATCATGGCGGCCGACCAGGTCTCGAAGTCGGTGCCGAGCAGCGGCAGGTCCACCAGCCATTCGCCGGGGTAGTCCACGATCTCCAGTTGCAGGGTGGCGTCCCGCAGGCCCAGGCGGGTCGCAGCCTGTCCGGTCAGGCCCGCGTCGGTGCGGCGGTAGCGCAGGTCGATGCGGATGCGCGAGATGCCGCGCGTCGGCTCCGGCCACTGCGGCGACTCGCCGGTGATCGCCTGCATGGCCTTGCGGTACGGGAACTCGGGGACGGTGGCGTTGGCGTCGTGGCGCAGCATGGCCCCGATCAGGCGGCCCTCGTCGAAGCAGTCGAACCCGCGCAGGGGGCTGTCCTCGGCGCTGGCGTCGGCGCGCAGAAGATTGTGGATCAGCGACGTCACGAACACGGTCTTGCCCGCGCGGGACAAGCCGGTCACACCAAGGTAGATCCGCCGTGCCAGCAGATCGTCGAGCGCTTTCATCGGTCCGGCCTCCGGAGTCCGCATGGTCGGATCCGGCCGGTCCTCGCCCCGCGACGGGCGACTGGACCGGCGCGGAAAGGGCGGAGTCTAGGTCGTTCGCCCCAAAATACTCAAGAAGAATAGGGAGATTTCACGACTCCACGGTTTCGGTCGGGCCGGTCCATTCGGCCAGGAAGGCGGTCGGGTCGGGCCGGGCCTTGCGCGGGGTCGGCGGCGCGTCCGGCCCGCGCGTGCCCACATGGACGAAGCCCACGATGTGATCGGTCGGCGCCAGTCCCAGCGCGGCCTTGACCCGCGGGCTGTAGGCCGGATTGCCGGTCACCCAGACCGCGCCGTAGCCCATGTCGTGGAAGCACGACTGCAGCACGAAGGCGGACAGCCCGCCGGCCACGACCTGTTCGACCTCCGGCACCTTGGGGTGTTCGCGCGGCGAGACGGCGACCACGATCAGCAGCGGCGAGCGCAGCGGCCCGTCCCGGCGCTTGGCGATCTCGGTTTCGCTGGCGTCGGGGGAGTCGGCGAGCAGGTCCTCCACGAACACGTCGCTCAGGCGGCGCTGGGCCGCCTCGCGCACCACCAGGAAGCGCCAGGGGCGGATGCCGCCGTGCTCCGGCACCGCGACGGCGGCGCGCATCACCTCGGCCAGTTCGTCGTCTGTGGGGCCGGGGGTGGTCAGGTGCTTGGCGGAGGTGGATTCGCGGACTTGCAGGCGGTTGACAAGGGTGGTCACGGGTCTTGCTCCCCAGAATACGGAACCGAGCGGCGGGAGCGCCACAGGCCGGCGCTCGTCTTGCGCATATAGGGCGCGCGGCCCGGCTCTGCATCCGGGGTGATCGCACGGGCCGCCGCTTGTGTATCATGCGGGCCATGCTGCGCGTCTTTCCGCCCCTGACCCTGTGCCTGTTCCTGCTGCCGGTGGCGGCGGGGCTTCTGGGCACGGCGCTGCCCGCCTTCGGGATCATGCCGGGGGGCGGCGGAGCGGCGGGGCTTGCCCCCTGGCGGGACCTTTGGGCGACGCCCGGGCTGGGGCGATCGGTGGCGCTGTCGCTGGGGATCGGGCTGGGATCGGCGGCGCTGTCCCTCGGGCTGGCGCTGCTGATTGCGGCGGGCGCGCAAGGCACCCGGCTGATGACCTGGAGCCGCCGCGCCCTGGCCCCGCTGCTGGCCGTGCCGCATGTGGCGGTGGCGCTGGGGCTCGCGTTCCTGCTGGCGCCGTCGGGGTGGCTGGTGCGGCTGGTCTCGCCCTGGGCGACGGGCTGGACCCTGCCGCCCGACCTCGCCACCGCGCCCGATCCGTGGGGGCTGGGCGCGGCGCTGGCGCTGACGGTGAAGGAGACGCCCTACCTGCTGCTCATGCTGCTGGCCGCACTGGCGCAGGTGAGGGCCGACCGGGCGGTGACGGTGGCGCGGAGTTTGGGGCACGGTCCGCTGGCGGCCTGGGGACGGGCGGTGCTGCCGCGCGTCACTCCGCTGATCCGGCTGCCGGTGTATGCCGTGCTGGCCTATTCCCTGTCGGTGGTGGACGTGGCGCTGGTGCTGGCCCCGGGTACGCCCGGGCCGTTGGCGGTGGAGGTGGTGCGCTGGCTGGGCGATCCGGACCCGGCGGTGCGGATGAAGGGCGCGGCCGGGGCGCTGCTGCTGACGGCGCTGGTGGCCGGAGTCATCGTGGCGTGGCGGCTGGCGGAGATTGCGCTCGGGCGTCTGGCGCGGGGCTGGCTGACGGCCGGGCCGCGCCTGGGCGGACGAGGGGCCCTCAAGGGGCCGGAGAGGGCTTGCCGCCCCGTCCGGAACAGGTTCCGGGCGGGGGTTCAACCCCCGCCCGGCACGACCGTGGTGCGGGCGGACCGGGTGCGGTGGCGGCTGGCCCTGGCGGCGGCCCTGCCGGTGGTGCTGGTGGTGACCCTCGCGGTGGCCGGCATGGCGCTGTGGTCGGTGGCGGCCGCCTGGTTCTGGCCCGCGCCCTGGCCGTCGGCGCTCACGCTGGAGACCTGGGCGCGCCATCTGGCCGGCTCGCCCTGGCCGCTGTGGACCACCGTGACCGTGGCCCTGGCGGCGACCGGGCTGGCGCTGGCGCTGGCGCTGGGCAGCCTGGAGCACGAGCGGGCGCGCGGCCTGACCCCGGGGCGGGCCTCGGAGTGGATGCTCTACGCGCCCCTTCTGGTGCCGCAGGCCGGGTTCCTGTTCGGGGTGCAGGCGCTGGCCGCGCTGGCCCGGCTGGACGGCACGTGGCTGGCCGTGGTCTGGGGCCACCTGCTGTTCGTGCTGCCCTATGTCTTTCTGGCTCTGGCCGATCCGCACCGGCGGCTGGATCCGCGCTGGCGACGCACGGCCCACGGGCTGGGCGCGGGGCGTTGGCGGGTGCTGCTGCGGGTGGTGCTGCCGCTGCTGCTGCGCCCCTTGCTGTTCGCGGCCGCCATCGGGTTCGCGGTCAGCGTGGCGCAGTACCTGCCGACGCTGTTCCTGGGCGCGGGGCGGCATCCCACCCTGACCACCGAGGCCGTGGCCCTGTCCGCCGGCGGCGACCGCCGCCTGATCGGGGTTCACGTGTTCCTGCAAAGCGCCCTGCCGCTGCTGGTGTTCGCGCTGGCGCTCGCCCTGCCGGCGTGGCGGTTCCGCCACCGGCGCGGCCTGCGGGCCGGGGAGGTGGGGGCATGACCCTGGTGCTGGAGGCCGTGACGATCCGCCTGGGCGCGCGCCCGCTGGTCGGCCCTCTGTCGCTGACGGTGGCCGCGGGCGAGACCGTGACCGTCATGGGACCGAGCGGGTCGGGCAAGTCCACCCTGCTGGATGCGGCAACAGGCGCGCTGGCGCCGGCCTTCCGGCTGTTCGGGCGGGTGCTGCTGGAGGGCCGCGACCTGTCCGGCCTGCCGCCGGAGCGCCGCCGGATCGGCATTCTGTTCCAGGACCCCATGCTGTTCCCTCACCTGTCCGTGGGCGAGAACCTGGCCTTCGGCATCCCGCGCGGGGTCTCGCGCCGGGACCGCCGCGCCCGGGTCGAGTCGGCGCTGGACGAGGCGGAACTGTCCGGCATGGGCCGGCGCGACCCGGCCACGCTGTCCGGCGGGCAGGCGGCGCGGGCGGCCCTGATGCGCGTGCTGCTGGCCGAGCCGCGCGCCCTTCTGCTGGACGAGCCGTTCTCCCGCCTGGACACGGCGCTGCGCGACCGGGTGCGCGGGTTCGTGTTCGCGCACATCGCCGCGCGCGGCCTGCCCACGTTGCTGGTGACCCACGACCCGGAGGACGCCCGGGGCCGGATCGTGCATCTCTCGGCGGGGGAGAGGTCGGCGTCCGGCGGGGAGGAGCCCTGCTGAATGAGCAAGGCGAGGCATGCGGCTATTGCATGGCAGGGGCTCTCCGGCGACGGCGGCAAGCGGCCCGTATTGCGGGTGGCGTCGTTTCGGTCCGGCCCAGGGACCCGGCGGCGCGGCCGGGCCGAGTGGCCATCCCCCTGACTCCGCACCGGAATTCGCGCCCCGACGGATCCGCGCGCCGATGCTGCGGTGCAACGGCGCGGGGCCCGGAAAGTCCGACCGCGCCGCCCCGGCTTGCGGCGGGGGCTCTGGTCCCGGGGGCGTGTCCATGCTTATCCAGCCGGTCGGATGATCGGGGCGAATGCGCCATACCAACGGCATCTGACGATGACCGTTGAAGTCCATCGCCGGCCCTCTCCCCCACCCGGCCACCCACGAGAGTATCCCCAGGGAAAAGGATGGGGGGTGGCCGGGTGGGGGAGAGGGCCGGTGCCGCTGGTATCAGACTGAGGGACCGCCGGATGTACGAAGACCGCATCAAACCGCGCAACCTGTGGGCCAAGGTGGTGACACCGGAAGAGGCCGCCCTGCATATCACCGACGGCATGACGGTGGGCATGTCCGGCTTCACCCGCGCCGGCGAGGCCAAGGCGGTGCCGATGGCGCTGGCGGAGCGCGGGCGGCGCGAGAACTTCAAGATCACCCTGCTGACCGGCGCCAGCCTGGGCAACGACCTGGACAAGACGCTGGCCGAGGCCGATGTGCTGGCCCGCCGCATGCCGTTCCAGGCGGACCCGGCCTTGCTCAAGCGCATCAATGCCGGCGAGGTCATGTTCATCGACCAGCACCTGTCCGAGACGGTGGAACAGATCCGCTCGCGCCAGCTCGGCCCGATCGACGTGGCCATCATCGAGGCGGTGATGATCAAGGAGGACGGCTCGATCGTCCCGACCACCTCGGTCGGCAACTCCGCCACCTTCGCCATGCTGGCGGAGAAGGTGATCGTGGAGATCAACCTCACCCTGTCGCCGATCCTGGAGGGCATGCACGACGTCTACATCCCGACGCGCCGCCCGTTCCGGGGGCCGATCCCCATCACCAACCCGCGCGACCGGGTGGGGGTGCCCTCGATCCCGCTGGACCCGTCGCGGATCGCGGCCGTCGTGATCTCGGCCAAGCAGGACAGTTGCTCCACCATCGTGCCGCCCGACGACGAGACCCGGGCCATCGCCCGCCACCTGTCGGGGTTCCTGGAACACGAGGTGGCCAAGGCCCGCCTGAGCAGTTCGCTGGCGCCGCTTCAGGCCGGCATCGGGTCGATCGCCAATGCCGTGCTGCACGGCTTCATCGACACCGACTTCCACGACCTGACCATGTATTCCGAGGTGCTGCAGGACAGCACCTTCGACCTGTTCGACGCCGGCAAACTGGTGTTCGCCTCGGGCAGCTCGCTGACCCTGTCGCCGGAGCGCAACGCGCAGGTGTTCGGCGACGTCGGCCGCTACAAGAGCCGGCTGGTGCTGCGCCCCCAGGAGATCTCGAACCACCCCGAGGTCATCCGCCGCCTGGGCCTGATCGCCATCAACACGGCGCTGGAGGCCGACATCTACGGCAACGTCAACTCGACCCACGTCATGGGCTCGCAGATGATGAACGGCATCGGCGGGTCCGGGGACTTCGCCCGCAACGCCTCTCTGTCGGTGTTCGTGACCAAGTCCACGGCCAAGGGCGGGCGCATCTCCTCCATCGTGCCGTTCGCGAGCCACGTGGACCACTGCGAGCACGACGTGGACCTGATCGTGACCGAGCAGGGCCTTGCCGACCTGCGCGGTCTGGCCCCGCGCGAGCGGGCGCGGGTCATCCTGGCGAACTGCGTGCACCCCGACTACCGCGACATCATCGGCGACTACATGCGGGATGCGGAACGCTCGACCGGCGGCCAGACGCCCCATATCCTGGAGCGCGCGTTCGAGATGCATCAGGCGTTCCGGGATCACGGCGACATGCGCCGCGTGGGGGGCGACCGCGCCACGGCGGCGGAGTAGGCGCTGCGGCGAAAAAAGCAAAGACTCCCCCTGACAGGTGGTCGCAGCGACCCTGTGTCGAGGGAGTGATCCTCTTCGTCGCGCGGTATCACGGAGGACCCCCGCCCATGCTGCCCATGCTCGCGTTGCTGTTGGTGTTCCAGTTGGCCGGGGAGGCGCTGTGCCACGCCCTCGCGCTGCCCGTGCCGGGGCCGGTGGTGGGGATGGTGGCCCTGCTGCTGGTGCTGATCGCGCGCGGCCTGTGGGTGGGCACCGACGCCGCCGTGCCGGCGGAGCTGGAGCGCGTGACCTCCGCGCTGCTCGGTCACCTGTCGCTGCTGTTCGTGCCGGCGGGTGTGGGGGTGACCACCCACCTCGCCCTGCTGGCCAGCGAGGCCGTGCCGATCGCCGTCGCGCTGGTGGGGAGCACGCTGGCGGCCATCGCCGTCGCGGGCGTGCTCATGGTCCGGCTGGAGCGCCGGCCATGATGAATGATCTCTCGGACATCTGGGTGTATCTGGCCCGCGATCCGCTGTTCGGGCTGACGCTGACGGTGCTCGCCTATCTGGCCGCGAACGCGGTCTACCGCCGACTCGGCATGCATCCGCTGGCCAACCCCGTGCTCTGGGCCGTGGTGATGCTGGGCCTGGTGCTGGCGGTGACCGGCATCCCCTATGACCGCTATTTCGAGGGCGCCCAGTTCATCCACGTTTTATTGGGACCGGCCACGGTGGCGCTGGCGGTGCCGCTGTACCGGGCGCTGGGGATGCTGCGGCGCGGCTGGCGCGGGGTGGCCGTGGCGCTGCCGGCGTCGGTGGCGGTGGCCTCGTTGGGGGCCATCGGCCTCGGGGTCGCCTTCGGGGCCGGCGAGACCACCGTGGCGTCGCTTGCGCCCAAGGCCGTGACCACGCCCATCGCCATGGGCATCAGCGAGCGCATCGGCGGCCTGCCTTCCCTGACCGCCGTGCTGGTCATCCTGACCGGCATCCTGGGCGCGGTGCTGGGACCGCCGGTGCTGAGCGCGCTGGGCGTGCGCGATCCCCGGGCGCGCGGAGTCGCGCTCGGCGCGGCGGCGCACGGCATCGGCACCGCGCGGGCCTTCAACGAGAGCCCCGAGGCGGGGGCCGCGGCCAGCCTCGCGATGGGGCTGGCGGGCGTGCTGACGGCAGCGTTTCTGCCGCTGGTGTGGTAGACTGGGTCATGAGGGGCCGGCACGGCCGATCCCATGCAACGACGGCCGGGCCGGTCGCGTTTCCGGGGTGTCCTGAATGGATACCCTTCACGGATGCGACGGAGGCCCGTCATGTATTCCCGCATCATGGTTCCGGTGGACCTCGCGCACGAGGACGCCATGACCAAGGCCATGGATCAGGCCGCCGACCTGTCCCGGCTGTACGACATCCCGGTCATCATCGTGGGCGTGACCGTCTCGCAGCCCACCAGCGTGGCCCACAATGCCGACGAGTACACCGCCAAGCTGGAGGCGTTCACCACCGCCCACGCGGAGCGGACGGGGGTGGGCATGGAGTCCCATCCCGTGATCGACCACGACCCCGCCGTGGACCTGGACGCCGTGCTGCGCGATCAGTGCCACACGCTGGGGGCCAATCTTGTCGTGATGGCCTCGCACGTGCCGCGCTTCAGCGACGTGATTTTCGGCTCGCACGCGGACGCCTTCGTGCGACACGGCGACGTGTCGGTGTTCGTGGTGCGGTAGGGTTCGGGCGGCCGACGCCGGTCCTCGAACGCCCAGCAGGCTCCGGGGCGCGCCGGACGCGGTTTCGGTGCGGCGTGCCCTCGGGCCTGTCCTCCCTTCACCCCGCGACGCAAGGAGACAGAGGATCATGAAACGCCTGAAGGAGATCATGTCCCCCGGGCTCGCGACCACGACGCCCACCACCAGCCTGAAGAAGGCGGCCGGGCAGATGGACACGCAGTCCCTCGGCCTGCTGGCGGTGGCGGACGACGATACCCTGGTCGGCACCCTGACGGACCGCGATATCGTCGTGCATGCGGTGCGCCACGGCCTGGATGTGAACAACACCCCCGTGCGCGACGCCATGACCGCCGGCGTGACCACGGCCAACCACGAGGACTCGGTCGCCGACGCCGCCCGGCTGATGGCCGACGAACAGGTGCGCCGCCTGCTGGTCGAGAACGATCAGAAGGAAGTGGTCGGCGCCGTCTCGATCGGCGATCTGGCCACGCACGGCGCCGACTCGGACACCGTGGCCGCGGCCATGCGCGGCGTGGCGGCGTTCTGATCCCGACGGGTGCGGCGCGCGGCGGGGGCTCCCCGCCGCCCCGCGCGCCCGGCTTTGCGCAATCTTTGCGTCCCTGATGGCCGAACAACACCCTCATCAAGAAAACCCGCGCCCACCATGTTCCCCATTGACCGTCTCCCGGGACCGGCCTAAGAGGACGGCGGGCCACGACCCCCCAACGGGTTGCAGCCCTTCTGCAAGGAAGGGAGACACCATGACCGATATGCAGAAACCGGCCACCCGGCCGGTCCGTCCCGATTTCTCCTCCGGCCCCTGCGCCAAGCGCCCCGGCTGGTCCCCCGCCGCCCTGTCGAACGCCCTGGTGGGCCGCTCGCACCGCTCCAAGCCGGGCAAGGCCCGGATCAACACGGTGGTGGACAAATCCCGCGCCCTGCTGGGCCTGCCCGACGACTACCGCATCGGCATCGTGCCGGCCTCCGACACCGGCGCCGTCGAAATGGCGCTGTGGTCGCTGCTGGGCCAGCGCGGCGTCGAAATGCTGGCGTGGGAAAGCTTCGGCAGCGGCTGGGTCACCGATGTGGCCAAACAGCTCAAGCTGACCGATTGCCGCACCCTGACGGCCGACTATGGCGAACTGCCGGATCTCTCCCAGGTCGATTTCGACTGTGACGTGGTGTTCACCTGGAACGGCACCACCTCCGGCGTGTGCGTGCCCAACGGCGACTGGATCCCGGCGGACCGCTCCGGCCTGACCATCTGCGACGCCACCTCGGCCGCGTTCGCCATGGACCTGCCGTGGGACAAGCTGGATGTGGTCACCTACTCCTGGCAGAAGGTGCTGGGGGGCGAGGCGCAGCACGGCATTCTCATCCTCTCGCCGCGCGCCGTGGCGCGCCTGGAGAGCTACACGCCGCCGTGGCCGCTGCCCAAGCTGTTCCGCATGACCAAGGGCGGCACGCTGAACGAGGGCATCTTCAAGGGCGAGACCATCAACACGCCGTCCATGCTGGCCGTGGAAGACGCGCTGGACGCCCTGACCTGGGCCGAGACCATCGGCGGTCTGGACGGGCTGAAGGCCCGCACCCGCGCCAACCTGAAGGCCGTCGAGGACTGGGTGGCGAAGACCGACTGGGTGGACTTTCTGGCCGCCGATCCGGCGACGCGCTCGTCCACCTCGATCTGCCTGAAGGTGGTCGCGGACTGGTTCACGGCCCTGCCCGAGGACGCCCAGGCCAAGGCCGCCAAGCGCATGGTCGCCCTGCTGGACGCCGAGGGGGTCGCCTACGACATCGGCGCCTATCGCGATGCGCCCGCCGGCCTGCGGATCTGGGGCGGCGCCACGGTCGAGACCGCCGACATGGAGGCCCTGCTGCCCTGGCTCGACTGGGCGGCCGCCACCGTGCAGGCCGAACTGGCCGCGGTCTGATCTCGGATCGCCCCCGGGCCACGGGCTCGGGGGCGTCCGTTCTGTTCGGTGCCAACCGCACCGCTCCGATTGCGATCATGAAAGGACGTCACCATGCCCAAGGTGCTGGTGAGCGACAAGCTCAGCCCGCGCGCCGTCGAGATCTTCCAGGCGCGCGGCATCGAGGTGGATGTGAAGACCGGCCTGAAGCCGGACGAGCTGAAGGCCATCATCGGCGCGTATGACGGCCTCGCCATCCGCTCGGCGACCAAGGTCACGCAGGAGATCCTGGACGCCGCCACCAATCTGAAGGTGGTTGGCCGCGCCGGCATCGGCGTGGACAACGTGGACGTGCCCTACGCCAGCCAGAAGGGCGTGGTGGTCATGAACACGCCGTTCGGCAACGCCATCACCACCGCCGAACACGCCATCGCCATGATGTTCGCCCTGGCCCGCGAGATCCCGCAGGCCAACGCCTCCACCCACGCCGGCAAGTGGGAGAAGAGCAAGTTCATGGGCGTCGAGCTGACCGGCAAGACGCTGGGCATCATCGGCTGCGGCAACATCGGCTCCATCGTGGCGACGCGCGGCCTGGGCCTGCGCATGAAGGTCATCGCCTTCGACCCGTTCCTGACGCCCGAGCGCGCCGTGGACCTGGGCGTGGAGAAGGTGGAGCTGAACGACCTGATCGCCCGTGCCGACTTCGTCAGCCTGCACACGCCGCTGACCGACAAGACCCGGGGCATCCTGAACGCCGACGCCATCGCCCGCATGAAAAAGGGCGCGCGCATCATCAACTGCGCGCGCGGCGGCCTGATCGACGAGGCGGCGCTGAAGGCGGCCCTGGAAAGCGGCCACATCGCCGGTGCCGCCCTGGACGTGTTCGAACAGGAACCCGCCAAGGATAACCCGCTGTTCGGCATGGACACCGTGGTCTGCACGCCGCACCTGGGGGCCTCGACCAGCGAGGCGCAGGAGAACGTGGCCCTTCAGGTGGCCGAGCAGATCAGCGACTTCCTGCTGACCGGCGCGGTCACGAACGCGCTCAACATGCCGTCCGTGACGGCCGAGGAGGCGCCCCGCCTGCGGCCCTTCATGAAGCTGTGCGACCAGCTCGGCAGCTTCGCCGGCCAGATCACCGAGACCGGCCTGAAGTCCGTGCGCATCGAGTACCAGGGCGCCGTCGCGGACCTGAACACCAGGCCGCTGACGGCCACCGTGCTGCGCGGGCTGCTGTCGCCGCTGCTGGAGTCGGTCAACATGGTCAGCGCGCCCCTGGCCGCGCGGGACCGGGGCATCGAGGTGCTGGAGACCAAGACCGAGACCTGCCGCGACTACCACAGCCTCATCAAGCTGGAGGTCACCACCGAGCGCCAGACCCGCAGCGTGGAAGGCACCCTGTTCGGCGATGCCCTGCCGCGCATCGTGGACATCAACGGCATCGGGGTCGAGGCCGAGCTGGGTGCGAACATGCTCTACCTCATCAACGAGGACAAACCGGGCTTCATCGGCAGCCTGGGCACCACCATCGGCAACGCGGGTGTCAACATCGCCTCGTTCCACCTGGGCCGCGCCGACACCGAGGCCGGCGGTCAGGCCATCTGCCTGGTGCAGGTGGACGGCCCGGTGCCCGACGAGGCGCTGGCGGCGGTCTCGGCCCTGCCGCATGTGGTGCAGGCCAAGGCGTTGTCGTTTTAGGTGACGGTGTTCGGCCCTGAGCCGGACCCGTCCGGTTCAGGGCCTCCGCCGCTTCGCGGCGCCGGCCCGGTCGGGCCGGATGCGGACACGCGGTAAGACAGGTGGTCAATCCGTCTGGTTGCGTGAGGGCAGGCCAGCCCTTTTTCGGTGCGAAGGGGCGGGTGAGGGACACTCACCCGCCAGACCATTTGGCGTCATCCTGAGCGCCGGAAAGGCGCGAAGGATCTCGGGCAGGGGCATGCCGTGCAGACCGCGTCACCTCTCCTCCCGAGATCCCTCGCGTCCTGCGGACGCATCGGGATGACGCTGAGTCTTTGAGCCGAGGGAGTCCGGTCCTTGGACAATGCGGCCGCCGATCCCGCCCCCCTGGCGCCCATCACGGCGATCCTGCCCCTGCGCGGGACCAGCGAGCGCGTGCCGGGCAAGAACCGACGGCCGCTGGCCGGGCGACCGCTGTTCCATCATATTCTCGCAACGCTGCGGCGGGCGCCCGAGGTCGCGACCCTCGTCGTCAACAGCGATGACCCGGCCTTGTTGGCGGAGGCCGCCGCCGCCTGCCCCGGTATCGTGACCCAGTTGCGGCCGGCGGCGCTGTCCGCGCCCGAGACCTCCATGAACGCGGTGCTGCGGGACGCCGTGGACCGGCTGGAGTCGGACGCCGGCCTGATCCTCCAGACCCATGCCACCAACCCGTTCCTGACCGCCGGCACCATCGCGGCGGCGATCGCGGCCCTGCGCGCGGCCTGGCCCGAGCGGGACAGCCTGTTCGCGGTCACCCGCCGACAGGTGCGGTTCTGGGACGCCGAGGGGCGGGCGCTCAACCACGACCCCGCGCGGTTGGTCCCCACCCAGGCCCTGGACCCGGTGTTCGAGGAGAACTCCTGCCTTTACCTGTTCACGGCGGCGGGCCTGCGCGCCCAGGGCGCGCGCATCGGCGCCCGGCCGCTGCCGTTCGAGACGCCGCCGCTGGAGTCCCTCGACATCGACGTGGAGGCCGACTTCATCCTCGCCGAGGCCCTGGCTGCCCACCCCGCCTGTCCGCGATGAGGCGGGTGCGGGTCGCGCCACGGTCACCGGCTTTGTCGCGTGATCTCGGCCTGATGGCGCTGCTCCCGCTCTGGCCATTGCGCCTTGATCCAGGCGAGCACGTCGCGGATCTCGTCGTCCGAGTAGGTGTCACCGAAGCCCGGCATGTCGCTTTCGTAGCCGCCGCCCACCACGGCGGCGGTCCCGTGCTTGGTGATCGCGAACAGAAGAGCGTCGGCGTGGTGCCAGGTGTGCCCGGTTTCGTCGTGGGGTGGCGCCGGAAGGCGTCCGTTGGGCAGCCGCCGGCGCCAGTCGGGCTGGCCTTCCAGGTCGGTGCCGTGGCACGAGGCGCACGCCTCGGCATAGATCGTTTCGCCCCGCGCCAGATCGGGCGGACGGCTGCCCCCGAGACGCTCCATGACCGCGTCGCCCGTCAGTATCCAGACGCCCGCCCCCGCCAGCACGAGGCCGGCGACGATCAGGATGAGGGACTGACGGGGCCGTCGGGTCATCGCCGGTCTCCCTGTGGGATGCGGGTCGGGCGAAGTCGGCCCGGGCGGGCTACGCCGCCCGCCCCGTGGCCGCGGTCTCCATCCACGCCGTCAGGGCGGGCAGGGCGCGCTGGCCGTACAGCGCCTTGCGCTCGCGGCCGCGCAGCTTGCGCTTGCCGACCCGGGTCATCTCCGCCGGCAGTTCCGGGAACAGGCCGAAGTTGACGTTCATGGGCTGGAAGGTCTCGGCGTGGGCCGGGTTGGTGATGTGGTTCAGCAGCGCCCCCAGGGCGGTTTCCGGCGGCGGCGGCGCGGCTTCGGCCCCGACCGCCTCGGCGCTGGCGAACAGCCCGGCCATCAGGCCGACGGCCGCACTCTCCACGTAGCCCTCGCAGCCTGTGATCTGCCCGGCGAAGCGCACCCAGGGCCGGCTTTTCAGGCGCAGGGTGCCGTCCAGCAGACGCGGACTGTTCAGGAAGGTGTTGCGGTGGATGCCGCCCAGCCGGGCGAACTCGGCGGTTTCCAGGCCCGGGATCATGCGGAAGATGCGGGCCTGCTCGCCGTGGCGCAGCTTGGTCTGGAAGCCGACCATGTTGTAGAGCGTGCCCAGCGCGTTGTCCTGGCGAAGCTGCACGATGGCGTGCGGCTTGCGGTCCGGCTGGCGCGGGTTGGTCAGGCCGACCGGCTTCATGGGGCCGTAGGACAGGGTCTCGCGGCCGCGCTCGGCCATGACTTCGATGGGCAGGCAGCCCTCGAAGTAGGGCGTGCCCTCCCACTCCTTGAAGGCCACCTTTTCCGCCGCCAGCAGGGCGTCGAGGAAGGCATTGTACTGGTCGCGGTCCATGGGGCAGTTGATGTAGTCGGCCCCGTCGCCCTTGTCGTAGCGCGACTGGAACCACGCCACGTCGAAATCGATGCTGTCCTTGTGGACGATGGGGGCGATGGCATCGAAGAACGCAAGCTGATCCTCGCCTGTCTCGGCCCGGATGGCGTCGGCCAGCGCCGAGGACGTCAAGGGGCCGGTGGCGATGATGGTCGGCCCGGCGGCCGCGTCGGGCAGGGCCGTGACCTCTTCCCGCGTGATGGTGACGTTGGGGTGCGCCTCCAGCGCGGCCTGGACGTCGCGCGAGAACGCCTCGCGGTCCACCGCGAGCGCGCCGCCCGCCGGCACCCGGTGGCGATCGGCCGCCGCCATCACCAGCGAGTCCAGCCGCCGCATCTCGGCGTGCAGCAGGCCGACGGCGTTGCCCTCGGCGTCATCCGAGCGGAAGGAGTTGGAGCACACCAACTCCGCCAGCCCGTCGGTGACGTGGGCGTCGGTGGCGCGGACAGGTCGCATCTCGACCAGGGTGACGGCGACGCCACGGCGGGCGCACTGCCAGGCGGCTTCGCTGCCGGCCAGACCGCCGCCGATGATGCGGACGGGGGATGGTGGTGAGTCTGTCATCTGTGAATCTGTCATGGGCGTGGATGTAATGGCGCCGGGGCCGCCTGTCCACGGTCGTGGGGCCCCGCGGCGGGTTGCCTTGACTTCGGGGTGTGGCGCGGCTACGCCCGAAGGCACCGTTTTGCCAACGGCATCTGTCGATGACCGATGGAGTCCGCTGCCGGCCCTCTCCCTCACCCGGCCACCCATAGGATACTGACGTTGGGTGGCCGGGTGGGGGAGAGGGCCGGTGCCGAAAAGGCGGATGAAAAAAAGTCATCCGCCGTTGATATGAAATAAAGGGAGAGCCCCCGTGGACGGCACCGGCCTTGGCACCGATTTTCTTTCGATGGACTTCCTGCTGCCGGTGCTGATCGGCATGGGCGCGGTCCTGCTGTTCCGCATGATGCCGCGCCTGATGGCGCGGGGCGTGCCCTTCGTGCCGCCCAAGGACCTGAAGGCCCGCATGGATCGGGGTGACGACCTGCTGGTGGTGGATGTGCGCTCGCCGCGCGAGTTCACCGGCCGGCATGGCCATGTGCCGGGGTCCGTGAACGTGCCGCTGAACGAGATCGGGCCGCGCCTACAGGCGCTGGGCGGCGCCGACCCCGAGGTCTTCGATACCCCCGTCTATGTGATGTGCCAGACCGCCAGCCGCGCCGCGCATGCCGCGCGGGTCATGAAGAAGACCGGGTTCCGGAATCTGGCGGTGGTCAGCGGCGGCGTATCGGCGTGGCGCGGCCAGGGCTTCCCCACGCGCCAGCAGGACGACGCCGACACGGCCGAGGACTAGGCCCGGCCGCCCCCGAAAAAGCCGGGGCCGCCCCGGCCGCCCAAGGGCGGCCATCTGAGGAGCGGCGCCGGCCGGGATCATTCCATCCGGTGGGTGCGTTCCATGCGCTCGTGGCGCTCCTGGGCCTCCAGGCTCAGGGTGGCGATCGGCCGCGCCTCCAGGCGGCGCAGGCTGATCGGCTCGTGCGTCTCTTCGCAATAGCCGTAGCTGCCGTCCTCGATGCGGCGCAACGCGGCGTCGATCTTCGAGATCAGCTTGCGCGCCCGATCCCGAGTCCGCAGCTCCAGCGCGCGCTCCATCTCGGCCGAGGCCCGGTCCGCGAGGTCCGGTTCCTGCAGCCCGCCTTCCTGGAGATGCTCCAGGGTTTCCTCGGCTTCCTTGATGAGTTCAGCACGCCACTTCAGCAGCTTCACGCGGAAGTATTCGCGCTGCATGTCATTCATGAAGTCTTCATTTTCACTGGGCCGGTAATCCGGCGGCAGCGTGACGCTCATGGCGCGCCTCGACCCTTTCTTGGTGACCGCCCTGTGGTCGTAAGACAACAGAGCCCACTCCTCCCCGTGCCGGCGGGACTATAGGCGCGCGATCCCACGCCCGCAAGCGTTCCGGTGGAATCGCGCGCGAAATGTTCGAAGGGGCGCGGAAAAAAGGGGGTCATTCGGCCGGCGCGACCGCGCCGGCGCCGCGCAGCGGCGGAGGCGATGAAGCGGACGAGTCCGGTTCATCGCCGATCAGGACGGAATCACGCGCCGGCGCGGGACAGTTTGGCGAGTTCGACCTCGGCGCGCAGCTCGATCTCGTCGAGCAGGGCGTCAAGCTGGCGGTCCGGCCCCTGCTCGCGTCGGGCGCGCACGGTCCGGGCCAGATCCATGAGGCGGTCCTTGGGAATCGCCCCCAGCAGCAGGCCGAGGCGCAGGTCCTCCAGCCGCTCCAGCATGTCCTCGCCGTGATGCACCAGCCGGTCGCGCCGCTGGCGCCCGGTGGTGGCGTCGTCGGGGCCGCCCACCTCCTGCGCGGCCAGCAGCCCGGACAGGGCGTCGGCGGGCGCGGCGCCGGACGCGCTTGACGGCCCGCCCGTGGCCTCCGTGGCGTCGGGGCCGGTGCCGAGGAAGCTGTTGAGCGCGCGTTCAAACTCGACGCCGGAGACAGGACCGGATTTCTGGTCGGTGCGGCGCCCCCGATCGGCGGCCTGCCCGCGTCCCGGGCCCTGGATCTTCATGCTCATGCGGCTCACCTGTCTGTTCCGGGCGCCCGTTGGAATTGGGTGGCGGCGGCCCGACTCGTCTCCCAAGACTGATCGGCGATGACGCGGACGAGGCCACGTCATCGCCTCCGCCGCTGCGCGGCGCCGGCGCGGTCGCGCCGGCCGCCCGACGTGAAGGCTAACCTTCTCGTCGGGCGGTATCAGGCAGCCCCATCGCCTCGCAAGACGCGGGCCATCAGGCCGACTCCGACGGCGGGGCCGGATCTCGCGCCCCGAGACCTTAGCAACGCGGGCGACTCCGATCCAGCCTGGCGGTGGGCCGAACGCCTCCCGGGCGGCAGACCGCACCGCCGGGGCGGCGGGGGCCCGGCAAGTCCTGCCCACCGCCCGGCGGACTCTGCCCACCGCGAGGCCACCGGGTGGTGGGGCAAAACCGAACCGGACCAGCCACTTGGCGCCGGCTCCGGACTGGCACGGGGTTCGCATGCCGATCCGGCGGGGTCGTGTCCGCGCCGCGCGGATGCAGCCCCGATCCGGACACTGTTCCCCAGACACCACGGGGTCGCCACCATGACACGCCTTCGGTTCCTGTCCCGCCTCGGTCTCGGCGCCCTGCTGCTGGGCGTGGCGATCGGCGTCTTGCTGACGCCGGCGGCCCAGGCGGCCTCGCGCGTCAAGGACATCGCCAGCTTCGAGGGCGTGCGCGACAACATCCTGGTGGGCTACGGCCTGGTCGTCGGCCTCAACGGCACCGGCGACGACATGGACGACGATCCGTACACCCGCGAAAGCCTGATCGGCATGCTGGAGCGGATGGGCGTGAACACCCGCGACGACGATCTGGCGCCGGACAACACCGCCGCCGTGATCGTGACCGCGACCCTGCCCGCGTTCGCCCGCCAGGGCAGCCGCATCGATGTGACCATCAGCGCGCTCGGCACCGCCAGCAATCTGCTGGGCGGGACCCTGCTGGTCACGCCGCTGGTGGGCGCGGATGGCGAGGTCTACGCCGTGGCGCAGGGACAGGTGCAGGTGGGCGGCTTCGTCGCCCAGGGCGAGGCCGAGACCGTCACCAAGGGCGTGCCCACCAACGGCCGCATCCCGAGCGCCGCCATCGTCGAGAAGGAAGTGCCGTTCGAACTGGCCAGCATGGAGTCGGTCAAGATCAGCCTGCGCAACCCGGACTTCACGACCGGCCGGCGCATCTCCAACGCCATCAACACGTTTCTGGGAACGGACGTGTCCCGGCCGCTGGATCCGGGCACCGTGCTGCTGCGCGTGCCGCGCGACTATCCGGGCGGCGTGGTGGCCCTTCTGACCGACGTGGAGCAGTTGCGGGTCCAGCCGGATCAGCTTGCCCGCGTCGTCATCGACGAGCAGACCGGCACCATCGTGATCGGCGAGAACGTGCGCATCGACACCGTGGCCATCGCCCAGGGCAACCTGACCATCCGGGTCACCGAGACCCCGCAGGTCTCGCAGCCGGCGCCGTTCTCCACCACGGGCGAGACCGTCACGGTCCCCCGCACGGAGATCGAGATCGACGAGGACACGGACGCCCGCCTGCAGGTGGTCGAAGGCGGCGTCACGCTGCAGGACCTTGTGAACTCGCTGAACGCGCTCGGCGTCGGGCCGCGCGACATGATCTCCATTCTGCAATCCATCAAGGCGGCCGGCGCCATGCAGGCCGAGATTCAGGTGATGTGACATGGACGCAACGATGCAGATGCAGGGCCGGATGGAGGCCGCCATGGCGGCCCGGGGTGGCGCGCCGGCCGGCCTGGAGGCGCTGGACGCCGCCCTGCGCGCGGGCAATCGCGAGCAGGCCAAGGCCGCCGCGACGGAGTTCGAGGCGTTCTTCCTGTCGCAGATGATGCAGCCCATGTTCTCCGGCCTGTCGTCCGAGCCGCCGTTCGGTGGCGGGCACGCCGAGTCCACGTGGCGGTCGCTGCTGGTCGATGAGTACGGCAAGATGATGGCCCAAAACGGGGGTGTCGGTGTGGCCGACGCCGTGATGCGCACCATGCTGGCCGCCCAGGAAGCTTGAACCTGAGCCTGAGCCTGGACCGGATGAGGAAGGAGGGTCGAGCCATGTCCGCCGACACCACGCCGAAGCGAACCGGCCTGAAGCCGCCGCCCGCGCTGGGCAGCCGCCCGGCGTCGGCGCCCGACCGCGCCGGTCCGCCCGCGTCGGGGTCGGGTACCCCGGGGGCGACCGCCGAGAGCGGGCCGCCGCGCCTGTCCATCGGGACCGCGCCCCGAGGGGGGGCCTCCGCCGTGCCGCCGCCGCCGGGGTCCGGCAAGGCGTCCGCCCCAGGGACCCCAGCCGGTGGACCGACTACGGGTCCGTCCGTGCGCGCCGTGCCGGGTCCGGCGACGCCGGTGGCGTCGGCGCCCGGAGCCGTGGCCGCCGGACCGCGCCGGGCGCCCGCACGCCGGGCCGCGCCCCAGGCGGCGACGTCCGGGCGTCGGGACGGGGCGCTGGCTCCCGGCCACACGGTCAAGACCCTGCGCCGCCCCACCGGCACCGTCCGGTCCAATGCGGTGGTCGCCGACGTCATGCGGGCGTCGGTGGCGCTGGTCGATCTTCTGGAAGAAGAGAACGAGGCCCTGCGCCGGCACGACCTGGACACGGTCAAGGCCCTCGCGGACCGCAAGCAGAAGGCGACCCGCTACTACCGCGAGCGCATGCTGAAGATCCAGAAGGATCCCGGCGAGGTCACGGGCCTGCCCGAGGACGAACGCGAGGTGGTGCGGGCCATGGCCCAGTACCTGGACGCCCATCTGGCCGAGAACGGCCGCCTGCTGAAAAGCGCCAAGGCGGCCGGCGAGCGGGTCATGGGGCTGTTCGTGGACGCCATGAAGCGGGTCAACGCCGAGCGGGCCGCGGGCTATGCCGCCGACGGCCGCATCAGCGATTCGGCCCACAACCCGGCGGGGATGTCCCTGTCGTACAACAAGAACCTCTAGCCCGGACCAGTCTCCGGCGGACCGGCCTCCTCCGGCCCGCACCAGAAAGGGGTGGGACCCATGAGCCTCACACAGGCCCTCGGCACGGCGCTCAGCGGACTGCAGACCAACCAGAAGGCTCTGGATCTGGTCTCGCGGAACATCGCCAACGTCAATACCGTCGGGTACACGAAGAAGATCCACACCCAGGAAAGCCGCGTCCTGAACGGCACCGGCGCCGGGGTGCAGGTGTCCGAGGTCACCCGTCGGGTGGACTACGGGCTGCTGCAGGAGCTGAACGCGGAGACGGCGGAGCTGAAGGGGCTGGCGGTCCGGTCGGAATACTTCGACCGCATGCAGTTCACGTTCGGGGCGCCGTCGGACAACACGTCCATCGCCCATGTGATGTCCGACCTGGCCGGCGAGATCGAGATGCTGGCGCTCGATCCCGAAAAGACCGAACAGCACATGACCGTCGTGCAGCGTGCCGACGACGTGGCGAAGAAGCTCAACAGCATGGGGCTGGAACTGCAGGATCTGCGCCTGACCGCCGACCAGGAGATCGAGCGCACGGTGGGGCGCATCAACGATCTGCTGTACGACATCAACACGCTGAACGAAGAGATCGCCTATTCCATCGCCACCGCGAAGGACAGCACGGATCTGGTGGACCAGCGCGACAAGGCGGTCGGCGAGTTGCAGTCGCTCATCAACATCACCACCTTCACGCGCGACAGCGGCGAGGTGACGGTCTACACCCAGAAGGGCGATATCCTGGTGGACCGCGAGGTCAAGGAGCTGTCCTACTCGGCCCTGGCGCAGTACTCGGCCTGGACCACCAAGAGCGGCGAGGATATCACGCCCATCACCGTGAACGGCCAGGACGTCACCGGCGACTTCAGCCGGGGCAAGCTGGCCGCGCTGGTGGAGATGCGGGATTCCACGCTGCCCGACTATCAGGCGCAGATCGACAATCTGGCGCGCGAGTTGGCGGACACGGTCAACACGGTCAACAACCGGGGCACCAGCTTCCCCAATCTGGCCAACGAGTACGTGGGCACGCGCACGTTCCTGGACTCCGCCACCCAGTCCATCGCGTTCGATGCCGATCACGACACCGTGGTGGTGCTGTTCAACAGCGACGGCAACCAGACGGCCCAGACCACGCTCAAGGAGCTGATGAACGGCGCCGGCGGCGACCTGGAGACCCTGACCACGGTCGATGCCGTCGCCGCCGAGCTGGACACCTGGCTGAAGGCGCAGGTGGGCGCCAGCGCCTCGGCCAGCGTCAACAGCGACGGCGTGCTGGACATCAAGCTGAACAGCAACGACTTCGGCCTCCAGTTCAAGGACGTGGAGCGCCTGGGCGGGCTCGCCAACACCGATCCGAGCACCTGGACCACCGGCGATGTGTCCGTGTCCTACGATTCGGACGGCGACGGCGCCAATGCCGATTCCACCCATGCCGGGTTCTCGGCGTTCTTCGGCCTGAACGACGTCTACACCGACGGCGACCGCTCCGACTGGGCCTGGGATTCCGGGGTGAAGTCGGAAAGCTGGCGGCCGTTCAGCGCCGGCACCCTGAACTTCAGCGACAGTTCCGGCCTGATCGCGGGACAGCTCACCCTGACCGGGACGGAGACCATTCAGGACATCGCCGACGCCATCAACGCCGACTCCACCCTGAACGCGCTGGTCGAGGCCGAGGTGGTGCCCGAGGGCGAGGGCGTGCGCCTGCGCGTCAAGCAGCTCAACGCCACGGAACTGGTCATCACCCAGGACGGCGCCGGGACAGGTCTCATCAATGCGCTGGGGATGAAGGTGAGCAACGCCGGGGTGGCGAATTCCCTCGCGGTCAAGGACGAGATCCTCAGCAATCCGTCGCTGATCTCGCGGGGCGCGGTGCTGTACAACAGCGATACCAGTGAATACACGGTCAGCGCCGGCGACAACAGCACGGCCAACGAGATGGCCGAGGCGTTCAAGGCGTCGGTCTCGTTCGAGGCGGCGGGCAGCCAGGTCTCGACCAACCGCAGCCTGTCGGACTACGCCGCCATGGTGCTGTCGCTGAACGCCAGCCAGGCCAACGCCACCGAGTCCCGGCTGGACTATCAGGTCAGTCTGGTGGACTCGCTGACCCTGAAGAACGCCGAGATCAGTTCGGTCAACCTCGACGAGGAAATGGCCGAACTGATCGTCTACGAGCAGAGCTATGCCGCATCGGCCCGGGTCATCTCGACCCTGTCCGATTTGTTCGATATCCTGAACAGCATCGTCTAGACGGTGCCGCGCCCGGTCGATCGGATCGCCCGGGCGCTGACGGCGGTGGCGGCGCAGAACGCGCCCGGCCCCGCGCACAGGCACCGGGGAAGGGCAGGAGGAACCGACCATGACGGACGTGATCGCCACACGGACCGGAACATTCGCCCAGCGGAGTTTTCTGGTCCAGCAGATGATGGATCTGCAGGCGCGCGTGTACGACAGCCAGTTGCGGGTGACGACGGAGCAGAAATCCCAGAACTACACGGGCATTTCCTCCGAGAGTTTCCGGCTGGTCAACCTGGAGTCCGAGGTCTCCGAGGTCGAGTACTTCACGAAGAGCAACAACATTGCTCAGGTCCGCCTGAATACGGTGTCGAACTCGGTCAGTGCCATCGAGAGCGTGCTGCATCGGGTCCACGACGACCTTCTGGCGCTGAACGCCGGCGACCAGCAGCAGCCGCTGGAGGCCGACGAGGTCTCGGCCATCGAGGACATCCAGGAATTCGCCTTCGCGGCCATGCAGGACCTGTCGTCCTATCTCAATGCCCGCAGCGACGGCCGGTACGTGTTCTCCGGCGGCCGCACGGACCAGAAGGCGGTGGACTTCCCCTACGGCAATCTGGCGGAGTTCCAGGCCGACTACGACGGCGCCACCGTGACCTTCCCCACGTCGCGCGCCGCCAACGTGCCCGACGTCAAGATCGCCAATGCCCAGCACGGCGGCCTGACCTTCGGCGCCAACACCATCACGCCGACGACGGCGGCCAGCACCGCCTCGCTGACGGCGGGAACGGTAATCGAACTGAGCGACGGCGACATTACCACGCAGCGGTTCACCGTGACCGCGCGCAACAGCACCACCGGCGCGCTGACGGTGACGCCGGATCCCTCCGGTCTGCCCGCCGCCGCCAGCGATGCCACCATCACCGGGGTGTCGTACTACGGCGGCGACAGCCTGAGTTTCGAGCATCGGGTCAGCGAGAACCGCACCCTGGACCTGGGCCTGAACGCCAAGGACCCGGCGTTCGAGAAGGCGTTCCGCGCCCTCGGCATGCTGGCGCAGGGCGGGCTGGACGCGGCCAGCACCACCACGGCGGCCGGCGCGACCGGCACCCTGACCTTCGATGACGTCGCCGGCACCGTGACGGCCGCCAACGGGGGTTCGCTGCAGGGGCTGCCCATCGGCAGCGCGATCACCTTCCCGGGCACGGCGAACAACGCTGCCCAGACGTTCACGATCGTGTCCAACGACGGCACGACCCTGGAACTGGACCCGCCGCCAACCGCCGAGGGTCCCGTTGCGTCCGAGGCGGTCACGGACAACCTGGGTCGCATCGACAAGGCGCTGAAGCTGCTCTACGACGCCATCGACCACGACTCCAACCTGAGCGGGGAGATGGCGAGCGACATCGGTGCGGTGGCGCGGCAGGTGGGCTTCAATCAGGTGACCCTGGACCGGGCGCTGGATGAGGCGCGCACGACCTCCACCTACCTGAGCATCCGCGTCTCGGACATCGAGAGAGTGGATCTGGTGGAGGCCGCCACTCGCCTGCAGGACGACGCGCTGGCCCTGGAAGCCTCCATGTCCAGTTACGCGCGGATCAGCAGCATCTCGCTGATGTCGTATTTGTAGACGTGATCGGCCACGACCCGGACCCATCCGGGGCGTGGCTACCGCCGCTTCATCTCAAACGTTCAGCAGCAGGTATTCCCGCTCCCAGCTCGAAATGACGTGCTGGTAGGCGTCCCACTCGGCCCACTTCACGCTGGTCAGCACGCGCGTGAAGTCCTCGCCCAGCACCTCCTGGAGGGCGCGCGCGCGGGTGAACCGCTCGATGGCGTCAGGCAGGTGGCGCGGCAGGGCGTGCGCCCGGGAATAGGCGCTGCCCTTGATCGGGCGGCTCGGCTCCTGTTTCTCGATCATGCCCAGATAGCCGCAGGCCAGCGACGCCGCGATGGCCAGATAGGGATTGGCGTCGGCCCCGGACAGGCGGTTCTCCACGCGGCGGCTGGCCGCGTCGGAGAACGGCACCCGCAGCGAGACCGTGCGGTTGTCGTAGCCCCAATGCATGTTGATGGGCGCATCCCAGTCCGGCACCAGCCGGCGATAGCTGTTCACATTCGGGGCCAGCAGCAGCATGGCCTCGGGCAGGTGGCGCTGCAGGCCGGCGATGTGCCAGCGGAACTGGTCGCTGTCCTCTCCGTTGGCGTCGGCGAACAGGTTGCGGCCGCCCGGCCCCTCGATGAGGGACTGGTGAATGTGCATGGACGAGCCCGGCTGGCCTTCCAGCGGCTTGGCCATGAAGGTGGCGTAGACCTTGTGGGTCAGGGCCGCCTGCCGCACCGTGCGTTTGAACAGGAACACCTGATCGGCCAGCGCCAGCGGGTCGCCGTGATTGAAGTTGATCTCCATCTGCGCCGCACCGCTTTCATGGTGCAGCGTGTCCACATCCAGGCCCTGGGCCTCGCAATGGTCGTAGATGTCCTCGAACAGGGGGTCGAATTCGTTGACGGCGTCGATGCCGTAGGCCTGCCGTCCCGTCTCCGCCCGGCCGGACCGGCCCATGGGCGGCTCCAGCGGGTAGTCCGGATCGTCGTTCATCTTGACCAGAAAGAACTCCAGTTCCGGCGCCACGACGGGGTGCCAGTCCCGCTCGGCGTACAACGACAGCACGCGCTTCAGCACGTGGCGCGGGGCGGCCTCGACGTTCGCGCCCGAGCGATAGACGCAGTCCGCGATCACCTGCGCCGTCGGCTCGTCGTACCAGGGCACCATGCGCACCGTCGCCGGGTCCGGCACCAGGAACATGTCGCGGTCCTCGATGTCGATGGGGTCGTCCTCGGGATAGCCGCCGGTGACGGTCTGGATGAACACGGACTCGGGCAGCCGCAGGCCCCGATCCGTCAGGCTGGTCAGGAACTTGCGCGCCGGCAGGATCTTGCCGCGCGGGATGCCCGACAGGTCGGCCACCATGCATTCCACCTCGGTGATGCCGCGTTGGCGGACCCACTGCTCCAACTCGGCCAGGGTGGCCGGCTGGGTCCGCGCCTCGCCCGAGACGGGGGCGGGCGCCGCCTCGCGGGTGACGGGCGCGGCGGCCTGGGGCGTGGTGTCGGGGGGCGAGGACCTGGGGGGCACGGGGGCATCTTTCCTGCTGCGGCGGGGCCGTCCAGTGTACCGGCTCGCGGTGAGCGGGCAAGTGACGCCGGGGCCGGTCCGTCACGGGGCTGTGGCCGGGCTGTCGCGCGCTGGCGGCTGATCTGACCCCGCGCCAATGCGTTTCGCCGAAGCCGCCCCACCCGTTAGACTGGGATCCGGATGGTTGATCGGCCAGGACCGACGGCCGGGGCGGGCTTGCCAGGGTGCGCCCGCTTGGGCACGATCCACGGCGCCTGGCCCGATGATCCGGTTCCCTCCGTCCCGGATCCGGACTGTCCGGCGCGTGACCAGACCAGAAGGGAACCCTTTCCATGGCACTCCAGGATATTCTCGTCCACCTTGACAGGTCCCATCATTGCCAGGCTCGGGCAGAGGCCGCCGCGCGTCTCGCGGCTCGGCATGGGGCCCGCCTGACGGGACTGTTCGTCCGCACCACCCCGCACGTGCCGCAGTTCGTGATGTCCCAGCTCGGGCCCGAGGTGGCCCAGGCGCAGCGGCGCTTCGCCGACGAGGCCTCCGCCAAGGCGCGGGCCATGTTCGACAAGGCGGTGGCCGGGGTCGATGTGACCTCGGAGTTCCGGGACCCGACCGGAGAGCTGCTGGACACGCTGGTGCTGCACGCCCGCTACAGCGATCTGGTCATTGTCGGCCAGTACGACCGCCACGACGACGACATGGCCGACGAGCGCGAGGCCGCCGACAGCGTCATCATGGATTCCGGCCGGCCCGTGCTGGTGATCCCCTACGCCGGCGCGTTCCCGGTGATCGGCGAGACGGTCATGGTGGCCTGGAACGCCAGCCGCGAGGCCACCCGCGCCGTGGCCGATGCGCTGCCCATCCTGCAGGCCGCGAAAACGGTGCATGTGCTGGCCGTCAATCCGCGCCACAACGGCGTCAACGGGCACGGGGACGTGCCCAGCGCCGACATCTGCGCCCACCTGTCCCGGCATGGGGTCAACGCGATCGCCGAGCACGTCGTCGCGCACGATACCGACACGGGCAACACGCTGCTGTCGCGGGCCAGCGATGCCGGGGCCGACCTGATCGTGATGGGCGCCTATGGCCGCTCGCGGCTGCGCGAGCTGGTGCTGGGCGGGGCCACCTGGAACATCCTGCATCACATGACGGTGCCGGTGCTGATGGGGCATTGATACCCAACGGCCTCTGGCGATGACCGTTGGAGTCCCTGGCCGGCCCTCTCCCCCACCCGGCCACCCAACGTGCGTATCCTGTGGGGGGCCGGGTGGGGAGAGGGCCGGTGCCGAGACAGCGGATGAGTCACACTCTTCCGCTGTCTCGGCTCTAAGCCTGTGTCGCCGGCAGGCTCTCCGGCACCCGATAGACCAGGATCGTGGTGCCGAAGGCATCGCCCACGGGATGGCGCGCGACCGGGGTCCAGTCCCCCAGACCGAAGGTGTTGGAGACGACGACGCATCCGTGCGGGGCCTCCGCGCGCAGGCGCGCGGCCAACCGGGCCATGGCGTCCCGGTGCAGGTAGCACACGATCAGCCCGGCCCGCGACAGATCCACCCGGTGCAGGTCGGCGCGCCGGGCCTCCAGATTGCCCGCCCGGCCGGCCAGCGCCCGCAGCCGGGAAACCGCCCAGGGAATCGGCGAGAGTTCCACCGCCACCACGCGCCGGTCGGGGTAGCGCGCCGCCAGATCGAGCGCCAGACCGCCCCAGGCGCTGCCCAGCTCCAGGATCTCGCCCTCCACGCGGTCGGGCAGGGCGGCCAGCAGCGCACGGCGGGCCCGGGGCGCGGATGGCCAGGGCGGCGCGCCAAGGCGCACGGTGTACAGCACCACCAGCGCCACCGCGAGCGCGGCCGCCGTCAGCACCGCCAGTCCGCCCGGTCCCACATCCGCCGCCATCGTCGCCCGTCCCGTGCCGTCGTGCCCTATCCGGCCCGGTTCTGCCACACAAAGGCGTCGTGGCCCAGGATGCAGGTGACGGCGCCATCCGCGCCGGCCAGGGGCAGGCGCAGCCAGTGCATGGTGATATAGGGCTTGCCGATCCCGGCCAGGGAGTCCATCCCCCGATGCGGCTGGCCGTGGCCGGCGACCCAGGACAGCGGGTCCAGCCAACTGCGGACCAGGGCAAGCGGTATGGCTTCGGTCACGGTCCTGCGGCCGATCTCGCGGCCCAGGATCTCGGCATGCTGGTTGCCCGCGTACCGGATGCGGAAACGCGGCGGGGCTCCGGGGGCGCCGGGCTCCACCCCGAACAGGATGGCTCCGGGGATCGCCGCCGGCGGCAGGTCCGGCAGGTCGAAGGCGTCGCGCCGGGGCATGGCGGCGGCGCCGCGCCGCGCCTCCCAGAACCGGAACAGGCTGGCTTGTTGCCGCAGCGCGACCGGGCCGGTGGCGTGGCCGACCGTGTCGTGCTGCGTCTCGGGCCCCGTGTCGTCCACCGGGGCCCGGTCCAGGATTTCCACCATGGCTACCATCCTCCCGAAGAGGGTCGGCCCGCCTGAATGGCTAGGTCCTGCCCACTGTAGACCGGGGGATGTGGTTTATAAAGCCTCCAATGCGCGAAAGCGGGCCCGGGGGGGGGCGGGCCGGAGGCCGCCCGGACGACCCCGGCGTCGGGTCAGCCCGGGGCCGCGCCGGCCCAGCGGTCGAGTTCCACCAGCGCGTCCGGGTCCACCACCATGGCGTCCACGTGCAAGGCGTCCTCCATCGAGATCGCGCGGCCCTCGATCACCATTTCCGATGCGAACGGGGCCGCCAGCGCGGCCATCAGGCCGTCCAGATCCGTCGTCCCGGCATCGGGCATCAGCGCGCCGAACGTCTCGTCCCCGACCCATGACAGCGTGCTTCCCGCTGGCAGCGCCGCCGCCAGCCGGGCCGTGGCTTCCGAGAACAGGGCCTCGCCGCCGGCCGCGCCCAGATGCTCGGCGATCCCCGCGAGGCCATCCAGGCGGGCCAGGACCAGCAGCGGCGTCTCGCCGCCCGCCAGCGCCGCGCGGGCCGTTGCAGCCAGAGTCGCGGCGGGAGTCAGGTGGGACAGACCCGCGACCGGATCGTGGCCGAAGGGACCCGGCGCGGTGCGGTCCGGCGCGTCAGGCGTTGCCGGGTGGTCGGGCACGGCTGGCGGTTCGGGGGCCGGCGCGGGCGCGGGCTCGGGCTCCGGTTGCGGCTCGGGGTCCGCCTCCGGCTCCGGCTCCGGCTCCGCATCCGGCGCGGCCGCCCGGGCCGGGGCGCCGGGCACCGTCCGGCTGAGGGTCACCATCGCCGACGGCGCCAGCGCCACCGCGATCAGGGAGACGGCGAGGGCCGCCGGGGTGCTCCAACTCACCAGCAGGGCCACGACCATCCCGCACAGGCGGGCGATCTGGGCCAGGGTTTCCGTCGCGCGCCCGGTCCGGTCGAAGGCCAGCAACAGCGCCTGCGCCCCGATGACGCCCAGCGCCAGCGGATTCCAGGCCACCAGCGGCAGGGCCACCGCCAGCAGCAGGGCCAGCGCGCCGAGTCGCGCGGTCCCGGCCTGCACCGATCCGTACAGCCCCACGGACACGGTCAGGGCCAGCACGCCGATCCCCGCCAGCCCCGGCGGCGTCCACAACAGGCCCGGCGGCGGCAGCATCATGCGGTCGAGCGGCGGCGGCAGCATGCCCATCAGGCCACCGCCCCCGAAGGCGCCGGCCAGGGCGGCCACCGCCTCGCCCAGCATGTCGATCAGGACAAGCCCCGCCAGCAGCACCAGCAGGGACATCACCGCCCCGGCGATCCGGGCGCCACCCTGACGCGGGCCGCTCATGGCCGGTCCCGGCGCGGCGCGCCGGCTCCCTCTCCCTCTCCCGAAAGCTCTGGTCCTGCCATGGTAAACACCCCCATACTCGTGCTCTGGATCGGGTCCACTCTGGTTCCGGCGGCCTGCGGTGATGGCCGCCCACGGGGGTCTTACCGCATCACCCGGTCCGGGGGGAGCCCTCATCCGAAATCGGGAGATCCCGCGCCGCGCCGAAGGGGAGGACTCCGCGTGTCCGGTCGCCGAACCCTCAGCCGCTTCGTTCTGGGCGCGCGCGCCGAAGACCGCCTGCCCGCGCGGGTGCGCGCCACCGTCGAGGCCCAGCAGCGCCAGAGCGAGATCCTGATCGGCTGGGTTCAGCTCAGCGTGGTGGGGCTGTTCGGGGCGCTCTACCTGATCGCGCCCAAGACCTCGGGCAGCACGGCCTTCATGCCGGTCCCCTATGCGCTGGGCGGCTATCTGGCGTTTACCCTGGTGCGGCTGATCCTGGCCTACCGGGACCGGCTGGGCCCGGTGCTGCTGTTCGCCTCGGTCATTATCGACATGAGCCTTCTCATGGGGCTGATCTGGACCTTCCATGTCCAGTACGAGCAGTCGGCGCCGTTCTACCTGAAGGCGCCCACGCTGCTCTATGTCTTCATCTTCATCGCCCTGCGCGCGCTGCGGTTCCAGTCGGTCTATGTCGTCACGGCCGGGGTGACGGCGGCGCTGGGGTGGGCGGGCCTGCTGGCCTATGCGCTCGTCACGGAACTGCGCATGGGCGATCCCATGATTACCCGCGACTACGTGGCCTACATGACCTCCAACACCGTGCTGGTGGGGGCGGAGGTGGACAAGATCGTGTCCATCCTGACCGTCACCGGCATCCTGGCCATTGCCCTGGTGCGGGGGCGGCGGCTGCTGGAACGGGCGGTGGTGGACAGCATGACGGCCGCAGACCTGTCGCGCTTCGTCGCCCCCGAGGTGGCGCACCGCATCGCCAGCGCCGGCGAGGGCCTGCGCGCCGGCGACGGAGAGGTGCGCGAGGGCACCATCCTGTTCACCGACATCGAGGGGTTCGCGACCCTGAGCGAGCAGGTGGACCCGGCGGCCCTGATGGCCATCCTCAACGACTATTTCGGGGCCGTGAACGCCATCGCCGAGGCCAACGGCGGGGTCATCGTGCAGTTCAACGGCGATGCCCTGCTGGTCAGCTTCGGCGGCGAGGCCTGCCCGGATCACGCCCGCCGGGCCGTGGAAACGGCGCGGGCCATCGTGCGCGATCTGCCCGGGCGTCCGTTCGGCCCCGGTGGCCATCGCATCCGCACCCGCTGCGGCATCAACACCGGACAGGTGATCCTGGGCGCGGTGGGCGCGGCCAACCGGCTGATCTTCACCGCCCACGGCGACGAGGTGAACCTGGCCGCCCGCCTGGAGCAGTTCAACAAGGACCATGGGACGTACATCCTGATGAGCGAGGCCACCGTGCGCCACGCCGACGCCGAAGGCGAGGTGGAGCCCGCCGGCGAGATCACCGTGCGTGGCCGCCAGGCCCCGACCCGCGTCTTCGTGATGCGGGTGGTCGGGTGAGGGGGGGCTCTTGAGGATTGTCATCGCGCCAAGGCCGACCATGTGGGTAGGACATGGCGGAGCCGTTCCCCCATCGACCCATCAGGAGACCGCCCCATGCGTTCCATGACCCGCCGCCTGACCGCCCTTGCGCCGTTCGCTCTGGCCGCCGCCCTGATCGTCGCGCCGGCCGCGCCCTCGCTGGCCGACGCCCACGGCGAGACCGACGGCCTCGTGCGCCTGCAGAGCCCCCATTCCGTCGAGGAGACCATCGCCCGCCTGAAGGCCGCCGTCGAGGCCAAGGGCATCCGCGTGTTCGCCGACATTCCGCACACCGCCAACGCCGCCGCCATGGATCTGGAGATGCCGCCGGTGCATCTGCTGATCTTCGGCAGCCCGAAGATCGGCGCGCCCCTGATGAGCGCCGCGCCCAGCATCGGCATCGACCTGCCGATCAAGGCGCTGGCGTGGCAGGATGCGGACGGGCAGGTCTGGCTGGCCTACAACGATCCGGCCTATCTGGCCGATCGCCACGGCCTGGACGCCGACATGAAGCCGTTCCAGGGCATGGCCAAGGCGCTGTCCGGCTTCACCGCCCAGGCGGTCAAGGAATAGGCACGGCGGATTTGTGGCGGCGCCGTCTGCCTCCGTTATTGCCAGGAGGCCGCGCCGGACGCTATGACTCGGATCAGGTGGGGCCGTGGCGCCCCGCCGTCCGAGTTGGATCGCGGCCGGGGGGCGCCCACCTTGACACCCACAGCCAGTGCCATGGAGGCCGAGGCGGATGCCGCATCGGCGGGGGCAGCCGATGCGGTCCTCGCGGTCGAGGACATCCACAAGCACTTCGGCCGGATCGAGGTGCTGCGCGGCATCTCGCTGACCGCGCACACCGGCGACGTGATCGCCATTCTGGGCTCCAGCGGCTCCGGCAAGAGCACCTTCCTGCGCTGCCTGAACTTCCTGGAAACGCCCACCGCCGGCCGCATCCACCTGCACGGCGAGGAGATCCGCACCCGCGCCGACCGCGCCGGCGCGCTGCGGCCGACCAGTCACCGCCAGCTCACCCGGCTGCGGGCGCGCGTCGGCATGGTGTTCCAGCAATTCAATCTGTGGCCGCACATGACCGTGCTGGCGAACCTGGTCGAGGCGCCGCGCCGCGTGCGCGGCATGCCCAGGGCCGAGGCGGTCGAGAAGGCCGAAGCCCTGTTGGAAAAGGTCGGGCTGGCCGACCGCCGCCACTACTACCCGGCCCACCTGTCCGGCGGCCAGCAGCAGCGCGCGGCCATCGCGCGCACCCTGGCCATGGACCCCGAGCTGATCCTGTTCGACGAGCCGACCTCGGCCCTGGACCCCGAGCTTGTGGGCGAGGTGCTGACGGTGATGGAATCCCTCGCCGCCGAGGGCCGCACCATGCTGATCGTCACGCACGAGATGGCCTTCGCCCGCGATGTGTCCACCCGCACCCTGTTCCTGCATGACGGGCGGGTGGAGGAGGAGGGGCCGCCCGACGACCTGTTCTCCAACCCCCGCTCCGAGCGTCTGCGCAAGTTCCTGTCCCGGCTCCTGACCTGACGGGCGCCGCCCGGCCGGAGCCACCCGAACCCCCGTTCCGAACCAGCCTGAAGAGGACTCCCATGATCGGACTGCGTTCCACCGCCATCGCCCTGACCGCCACCATCTCTTTGGCCGCCGCCACCGCCGTGTCCGCCGGCGCCGCCTGGGCCCAGGACACCCTGCGCATCGGCACGGAGGGCGCCTACCCTCCGTTCAACATGGTCGATGCGGACGGCAACCTGCACGGCTTCGACATCGACATCGCCAACGCCCTGTGCGCCGAGATGGAGCGCGAGTGCACCTTCGTCATCCAGGACTGGGACGGCATCATTCCCGGCCTGCTGGCGGGCAAGTACGACGCCATCGTCGCCTCCATGTCGGTGACCGAGGAGCGCAAGCAGGCCGTCGACTTCACCAACAAGTACTGGACCAACAAGCTCCAGTTCGTCGCCCCCAAGGATGCCGAACTCGACATCTCGCCCGAGGGCATGGCCGGCAAGACCGTCGGCGCGCAGCGCGCCACCATCTCCGCCCAGTGGGTCGAGGAGAACCTGCCGGACGTCGAGATCAAGCTGTATGACACCCAGGAAAACGCCTACCTCGATCTGGCCTCCGGCCGCATCGACGCGATCATCGCGGACATGCTGGTGAATTATGAATGGCTGCAGTCCGAGGCGGGCGCCGACTTCGAGTTCAAGGGCGAGCCGGTGTTCGAGAACGACCTGATCGCCATCGCCCTGCGCAAGGGCAACGAAGATCTGGTGGCCGACTTCAATGCGGCGATCGACGCCATCGTCGAGGACGGCACCTACGCCGAGATCAACGCGAAGTACTTCCCGTTCAGCATCTATTGATCGGTCGAATGGGGTGCGCCGCGCGTCCGAACATGGCGCGCGGCGCAGCCGGACCGGCGGACGCCGTCTCCCGAGATCCTTCGCCGCCTTCGGCGGCTCGGGATGACGCATTCAGGTTCAGGGAGTCATCCTGAGGGAGTGAAACGACCGAAGGATCTCGGGCCGGGGTATCCAGCCGGATCGGCAGACGTTGTCTCCCGAGATCCTTCGCCGCCTTCGGCGGCTCAGGATGACGACCGTAAATTTAAGAGAGTCATCCTGAGCGCCCGAAGGGCGCGAAGGATCTCGGGAAGTGGGGGCCCACGTTCTCCGTTTCACGGAACGGCAATCCCGGTTCAGCCCCCTGCATCATGACAAGGACCCCTTGCCCGTGCCCGATCTGAGCGGCTTTGAAGGCCAGTTGGCCCTGGGACTGTGGATGACGGTGCGGCTCGCGCTGTCGTCCCTGGTCATCGGGCTCGTGCTGGGGCTGGCCGGGGCGGCGGCCATGTCGGCGCCGGTGGCCCCGCTGCGCTGGATCGCGCACGCCTACACCACCATCATCCGGGGTATTCCGGAACTGCTGGTGGTGCTGCTGATCTACTTCGGGGCCTCCGTGGCGCTGATGAAGCTGGCGGCGCCCTTCGGGTATACCGGCTACATCGAACTCAGCCCCTTCATCGCGGGCTCGGTAGCCCTGGGCCTGACCTTCGGCGGTTATGCGTCCGAGGTGTTCCGGGGCGCCTTCCAGGCCGTGCCGCCGGGGCAGGCGGAAGCGGCCGTCGCCCTGGGCATGAGCCGCACCCACATCTTTTTCCGCATCACCCTGCCGCAGGCGTGGCGGCTGGCCCTGCCGGGGCTGGGCAACCTGTTCCTGGTGCTGATGAAGGACACGGCGCTGGTCTCCGTCATCGGGCTTGAGGAGCTGATGCGCAAGACCCAGTTCGCCGTCGGCGCCACCAAGGAGCCGTTCACCTTCTACCTCGCCGCCGCGCTGATCTATCTGGGGCTGACCATCGTCTCGATGGGTCTGCTGGCCTGGATGGAGAAGCGCGCCAATCGCGGCCTCGGCCGGGCGACGGCGTCATGAACGTCGAGGTGATGATCGAGGCTCTGCCCAAGCTGCTGGAGGGCGCCTGGCTGAGCCTGCAGCTTCTGTTCATCTCGGGCTTTTTCGGGGTCCTGATTGCCGTCCCGCTGGCGATTGCGCGGGCGTCGCAAAATACGGCCGTGAAGGCGCTGCCCTACGCCTACATCTTCTTCTTCCGGGGCACGCCGCTGCTGGTGCAGCTTTTCTTGGTGTATTACGGCCTCGCCCAGTTCGCGTTCATCACGGAGAACCCGATTCTGTGGCCGATCCTGCGCGAGCCCTATTGGTGCGCGATCATCACCTTCAGCCTGCACACCGGGGCCTATATCGCCGAGATCCTGCGCGGCGCCATCCAGGCCGTGCCCCACGGCGAGATCGAGGCCGCGCGCGCGCTGGGCATGCGGCGCTCGACCACCATGGGCCGGATCGTGCTGCCGTGCGCGGCGCGCATCGCCCTGCCGGCCTACGGCAACGAGTTGATCCTGATGCTCAAGGGCAGCGCCCTGGCCAGCACCATCACCCTGCTGGACCTGACCGGCATGGCCCGGACCATCATCGCGCGCAACTACATGCCGCTGGAAACCTTCCTGATGGCCGGCGTGATCTACATGACGATCACGTTCGTGCTGGTGCGCGGCCTGCGCTTCATCGAGCACCGGACCAGCGCCCACATGCGCCCCCGCCCCACCGGCCCCGCCGAGGGCAACCCGGCGGCGGCGGAGTAGGGGGCGTAGGGCGGCTTCGCCCCGGCCGTTTCCCTCAGGGAAACGCGGCGGGGCAAGCCGCCGTCGGCGGCACAGTCTGCGGCGGATTGGCGCCGCTGCGTTTCCGGTCCGGAAACGAGCGGCGTCGAATCCGCCCTACGGCTTTTGGTTAATTTCGACGGGCAGTGGGCGCTTCTGGTCGTATCCTGCTCCATAAGCCGCACCCGGGGTCCATCGTAAAGCGCTATGTCATCAACGCCGTGACCCGGCTCCTGATCGAGGAGGGCCTGCTATGACCGCCGGACTGGATCACGACGGGCTGTCGTGCAAGGGCTATGTCGGCTCGCTCGCCTACAGCGCCGAGGACGGCGTGTTCCACGGCCGGCTGGAGTTCATCCGCGATCTGGTGACGTATGAGGGCACGGATGCCGCGAGCCTGCGCGCGGCGTTCGAGGGCGCCGTGGACGACTATCTGGCCCTGTGCGCGGAGGAGGGACGGGCGCCGGACACGCCCTTCAAGGGCAGCTTCAACGTCCGCCCCGGTCCGGACCTGCACCGGCGCGCCATGCTGGCGGCGCGGCGCAAGGGGATCAGCCTCAACGTGCTGGTGCGGGACGCGCTCCGCGCCCATTTGGACCGTGAGGCCGACCGCTGAGGGGGCTGACCGACCCGGCCCGCCTCAACGCGATCCCATTCAAAGACTGACGTAGATATAGAACCAGCCGAACAGGAACAGCCAGACCACGTCCACGAAGTGCCAGTACCACTCGGCGGTTTGAAGCCCGAGGTGCTTCTCGGCGGTGAAGTGGCCCGACCGCGCCCGCATCAGGCAGACCAGCAGGAAGCACACGCCCACGAACACGTGGAAGCCGTGGAACCCGGTCGCCATGAAGAACACGGACGGATAGATGCCGTCCGTGAACGAAAAGGCGGCGTGGCCGTATTCCGTCACCTGGAGCACCAGGAACAGCGCGCCGAGGGCGACCGTCAGCCACAGGCCGCGCACCAGCCGCCGGCGGTTGCCGGTCTCCAGGCCGCCCCGGCCCCACATCAGGGTCGCGCCGGAACTCACCAGGATCAGCGTGTTGACCAACGGCAGACCCCACGGGTCGAAGACGTGCAGGTCGGCGGGCGGCCAGGCCTCGACCACCGGGCTGAACAGAAAGGCGTTGTGGAAGTAGGCCCAGAAGAAGGCGACGAAGAACATCACCTCGGAGATGATGAACAGCCCCATGCCGATGCGCAGGCCGCCCATCACCCGGCGGGTGTGGTTGGTGCCGGTGCGGGATTCGCGCACCACGTCCTGCCACCACAGCGCCATGGTCAGCAGCACCAGGACCGCGCCGCCGATCATGATCCACGGCGCGCCGCCGTGCATGAGCTGGATGGCGCCGTAGGCCAGCACGAAGGCGCCGGCGGCGCCCAGCAGAGGCCAGGGGCTGGGGTCCACGATGTGGAACGGGTGGCCGCGTTTGTCGTGGGTGTCGGCGTCGGGTGTCGCGGTCATGGGTCGTCCTCCGCGCGGATGGGCCGGGATCACCGGGCGTCGTAGAAGGTGTAGGACAGCGTGATGGTGTGCACGTCGCGGGCGTGCGGGTCGTCCAGGATGGCCGGGTCGATGGAGAACAGAACCGGCATGTCCACCGCCTGCCCGGGCGCCAGCGTCTGGCGCGTGAAGCAGAAGCAGTCGATCTTGGTGAAGTAGCGCGCCACCTTCGCCGGTGTGACGTTGAAGGTGGCGGTGCCCACGACCTCTTCACCGGACGTGTTGATGGCGTGATAGCTGGCCAGCGCCTGCGCCCCGATGGCGACTGAGACGGTCCGGTCATTGGGGCGGAAGCGCCACGGCAGGGCGGGGTCCACGTTGGCGTCGAACCGCACGGTGATGGGCGGCGCGTCCGCCGGGACGGGCGCAGGCCCTGCCGGATCGGCCTGCGCGCCCACCTGCGGCGTGCCCCCGTAGCCCGTCACCTGGCAGAACACCTGGTAGAGCGGCACGGCGGCGAACGCCAGCCCCACCATGCCGACGGCCAGCCCGCCCAGCACCAGCCCCAGGCGGGCGTTGCGCCCGGCGGCGGCGGGCCCGCTCATTCCGCGTGAGCCGGGCGCGAGGGGCCGAAGACCGGCGGGTCCTCGAAGGTGTGCGCCGGCGGCGGCGAAGAGACGGTCCACTCCAGGGTGTCCGCGCCCTCGCCCCAGGGGTTGGCGGGCGCCCGTCGGCCCGCGACCAGGGCATGGACCACCAGCACCAGGAACCCCAGCGTGGCCACGCCGGCGATGGCCGCGCCCACCGACGAGACCATGTTCCAGCCGGCATAGGCGTCCGGGTAGTCCGGGATGCGGCGCGGCATCCCGGCGACGCCGGAGAAGTGCATGGGGAAGAACGTGAGGTTGACCCCGATGAACGTCATCCAGAAGTGGATCCGGCCAAGACGTTCGTTGTACATCCGGCCGCTCATCTTGGGGAACCAGTAATAGAACCCGGCGAACAGCCCGAACAGCGCGCCCAGCGACAGCACGTAATGGAAGTGCGCCACCACGTAATAGGTGTCGTGCAGCGAGATATCCACGCCGGCATTGGCGAGCACCACGCCGGTCACCCCGCCCACCGTGAACACGATCAGGAAGCCGACCGCGAACAGCATGGGTGTGGGGAAGCGCAGCGAGCCGCCCCACATGGTCGCGATCCAACTGAACACCTTCACGCCCGTGGGCACCGCGATCAGCATGGTGGCGGCGATGAAATAGGCCCGCGTGTCCACGTCCAGGCCCACGGTATACATGTGGTGCGCCCAGACCACGAACCCGATCAGGGCGATCAGCACCATGGCGTAGACCATGGGGATGTAGCCGAAGATGGGCTTGTTGGAGAACGTGGCGATCACCTGGCTGATGATCCCGAACGCCGGCAGGATCATGATGTAGACCTCGGGGTGCCCGAAGAACCAGAACAGGTGCTGATACAGCACCGGATCGCCGCCGCCGGCCGGGTCGAAGAACGTGGTGCCGAAGTTGCGGTCGGTCAGCAGCATGGTCAGCGCGCCCGCCAGCACCGGCAGGGCCAGCAGCAGCAGCACCGCCGTCACCAGGATCGACCACACGAACAGCGGCATCCGGTGCATGCGCAGCCCGGGGGCGCGCATGTTGATGATGGTGACCAGGAAGTTGATCGCGCCCAGGATCGACGAGACGCCCGCGATGTGCAGCGCCAGGATGGCGAAATCCACCGAGGCGTCGAAGTGCGCCGTGCTGCCCGACAGCGGCGGATAGAGCGTCCAGCCCGTGCCCGGCCCGAATCCGACGAGCTGGCTCATGATGAGCAGCGCCAGCGCGGGCGGCAGCAGCCAGAAGCTGATGTTGTTCATGCGCGGGAACGCCATGTCCGGCGCCCCGATCATCATGGGCACGAACCAGTTGCCGAAGCCGCCGATCAGCGCCGGCATCACCATGAAGAAGATCATGATGAGGCCGTGAGAGGTGACGAACACGTTGTATTGCTGAAAGTTGTCCTGGAACACCTGCACCCCGGGGGCGGCCAGTTCCATGCGGATCACCATGGACATGACGCCGCCGATCAGGCCGCCGACCACGGCGAACACCAGGTACATGGTCCCGATGTCCTTGTGGTTGGTCGAGAACAGCCAGCGCGTCGGGCTGTACGGCGAGGCATGGTGGTCGTGGTGGGGGTCGGCGCCCTCGGCGACGGCGGAGCGTGAGGTATCGGGAGTCACGGGTCTGTCATCCCTTGTCAGCGCGGGCCTTGGCGGCGCGGGGTCACGGCAGGGCGGCGGTCGAGGTCGGGTGCGAAGCGGGATCGTCGGCCGGCGGCAGGCCCTGGGCCTGGCGCGTTTCCTCGATCCAGGCGTCGAACGCGGCCTGCGGCAGGGCGCGCACCTCGATCGGCATGAAGGCGTGGTTGACCCCGCACAGCTCGGAGCACTGGCCGTAGTAGACGCCGGGCTCGTCGATGCGCATCCAGCTTTCGACAAGGCGGCCGGGCACGGTATCCTGTTTCACGCCCAGCGCGGGCACGGCCCAGCTATGCAGCACGTCGTCCGCGGTCAGCAGCAGGCGGATGTTGGCGCCGACGGGCACCCGAAGGGGCTCGTCCACCGCCAGCAGGCGGGGCTCGCCGGGCTCCAGCTCCTCGTCGAACTTCATGAAGGAATCGAAGGCGATCCCGCCGTGATCGGAGTACTCGTAGGACCAGTACCACTGGTGGCCGATGACCTTGACCGTCATGTCCGCCTCGGTGGTGCGGTCCATGAAATAGAGCAGCCGGAACGAGGGGAAGGCGACCGCAACCAGGATCAGCACCGGGATCAGCGTCCACACGATCTCCAGCGGCGTGTTGTGCGTCCGCTTCGAGGCGACCGGGTTGCGCGAATGGTGGAAGCGCCGGATGACGTAGAACAGCAGCGCGAACACCAGCAGGCAGATGCCCACCATGATCAGCGTCAGGTAGATATGCAGATTGTCGATCTTCGCCATGGTCGGCGAGGCCGCCGGCTGGGCCCACATCTGCCAGGGCTGGGGCTGGGCCGCCAGCGCCGCGCCCGCGCCGCCCAGAGCCACGGCGAGCGCCGCCAGGACCGGGATCGCCTGCCGCACGCTGCGAGTCGGGTTGCGGCCGGAGCACCATCGAGGCATCGGATATCCCCCTCTTGTCTTGGCCGCGCGCGACCGACGGACCGGATCACGTGCGGGTCATTCCGTGGCCATCATGACCGCCGGACTATTATCCGACAAGACGACGGGGATATTTTTCGGGGCGGCGGTCCGCCATCGCATGGAAACCATCGCATCGCGCGCTTTTTATTTTGAGAAAAGCAGCCGAAACGCGCTTTCTCCGCGTCGACCCAGGGATACTCGGCGGCAAAATTATCCGTTGTTTTCATATGGATTTCGGATCCTGCCCATTGGATGGGGACTCGAGCCCGAGTCGCCCACCCGTTCGAACAGGCCCGGATGCGGAGTCGGGTGGTCGTCCGCCCCAGCGCCGTGCTAGGGTACGCGCCTGTTTCGTGACGCCGCCGCACAGGAGGACCCACCATGACCCGTCCGAGCAACCGGACCCTCGCCCTGCTGCTGGTGGCGGCCGGCCTCTTCGCCTACCTGTCGATGGTGGGCAAGATCGTCGCGTTTGGCTTCTAAGTCCCGACGGCCTCTGACGATGGCTGTTGGAGTCCGTGGCCGGCCCTCTCCCCCACCCGGCCCCCAACGAGAGTATCCTATAGGTGGCCGGGTGGGGGAGGGCCGGTGCCGAAGAGGCGGATGAGTCACACGCATCCGCCATTCGTAAGAGAGCGCCCATCATGGACACCGCCAGCATCCTGCCGCACGTCAACGCCGGGCTGAATGCCCTGGCCACGGCCTTACTGACGGCCGGACTGGTGTTCATCCGCGCCGGCCGGAAGGACGCGCACCGCGCCGCCATGATCGGCGCCGTGCTGGCCTCGGCGGCGTTTCTGGTGAGCTACCTCGTGTACCACTACACCGCGCCCATGCTGGCCTTCCCGCTGCACGGGCCGATCCGGCCGGTCTACTACACCCTCCTGACCGGGCACGTGATCCTGGCCATGGTGATCGTCCCCCTGGTGCCGATCACGCTGGTGCGGGCCCTGCGCGGCCGCTTCGATCGGCACCGGGCCATCGCCCGCTGGACCCTGCCGATCTGGCTGGTCGTCTCCGTCAGCGGGGTGCTGGTCTACCTGATGCTCTACCAGCTCCCCGCCGTCTGGCCGGGGCCGGTCTGATCCCACCCCTTCCCCCGGCAAAATACCACCCGAAAGGTTAGGGTTCTTTTCCCGACTTTTCCGGTGGAGTATTTTTGGACCGGCTCCGGACCAAAGCCGGCCGGTGCCTAAGCTAAACGATTACCGTCCGCCGAAAAGGTGAGCCTTTTCGGCGGCCGGCCCGACTGGGCCGGCGCCGCGAAGCGGCGGAGGCAATGAACCGGACGAGTCCGGTTCATTGCCGAAAAGCATCAAAGGGAGGGGGACCGCCATGACGCTCGCCAACTATGTGGAGCTGTGCAAGGTCCGCATCGCCGTCATCATCGCGCTGACGGCGGTGATCGGCTATGCGGCCATGGCCGAGACGCTGGACGGCCCGACCCTGGCGGTTCTGACCCTGGTCATGGTGCTGGGCTCGGCCAGTTCGTCGGTGTTCAACCACGTCTGGGACCGGGACATCGACGCGCTGATGAAGCGCACCCGCCGTCGTCCCCTCGTGGACGCCAGCGCGGCCGACCGCCGCCGCGCCCTGATCTTCGCCGCCCTGCTGCTGACCGCCGGGGTGGGGCTGGCCGCCGTGGCGCTCAACTGGTTGGTGGCCGCGCATCTGTTCCTGGGGGCCTTCGTCTATGCCGTGGTCTACACGGTGTGGCTGAAGCGGCGCACGTGGTGGAACATCGTCGTCGGTGGGGCCGCCGGCTCGTTCGCCGTGCTGGCTGGGGCGGCGGCCGTGGACCCGGGCCTGTGGGGGCTGCCGCTCTTGATGGCGGTGATCCTGTTCCTGTGGACGCCGCCCCACTTCTGGGCGCTGGCGCTGCTGCTGAAGGACGACTACCGCGCCGCCAACATCCCCATGCTGCCGGCCGTGGTCGGCCCCCGCCGCTCCGCCGAGGCGATCCTTCTGAACGCCGCCCTGCTGGTGGGCGCGGCCCTGCTGCCCTGGATCCTGGGGGCCCTGGGCACGCTGTACGGCGTGGTCAGTCTGGCGTTCGGCCTGCGCTACCTGCTTGTGAACTGGCGCCTTCTTCAGGACCCCGAGGACCGCACCCGCGCCCGGCACAGCTTCTTCGGCTCCATGGTGTATCTGATGGGGGTGTTCCTGGCGGTGCTGCTGGACCGCCACCTGCCCGGGTTCTGGAACTGACGGCGTGACGGTCTCGGCCGCCCTGGGCGACTCCAGGCGAAGCCGGCTGCGGTCGGGACCGCGCCCCCGCGCCGTCGGCCTGTGGCTGCTGGGCTGTGCCGGACTGGTGGGGGGCATGGTGCTGCTGGGCGGGCTGACCCGCCTGACCGAGTCCGGCCTGTCCATCGTGGACTGGCGGCCGGTCACCGGCCTGCTGCCGCCCCTGACCGAGGCCGAGTGGCAGGCCCGGTTCCTGGCCTATCAGGACTCGCCGCAGTTCCGGCAGGTCAACAGCGCGATGACCCTGGACGGGTTCAAGGGCATCTTCTGGCTGGAGTACCTGCACCGCCTGCTGGGGCGGCTGATCGGGCTTGCGTTCCTGTTGCCGCTGGTGTGGTTCTGGGTCCGGGGCACCATCCCCAAGGGCTACCATGCGAAGCTCGTCGGGCTGTTCGTGCTGGGCGGGCTGCAGGGCCTGATGGGCTGGCTGATGGTGCAGAGCGGCCTTGTGGACCGCCCCCACGTCAGTCACCTGCGGCTGGCTGCCCACATGGGGCTGGCGGTGGTCATCCTCGCCGCCCTGCTGTGGGTGGCGCTGGACCTGCTGCGCGGTCCCCCGGAGAGCACCGAGGCGGCGCACCCGTCCCTGGCCGGCACGCGGCGGCTGGCGCGACTCGCGCTGGCCCTGACGGGGGTCACCATCCTGGCCGGGGCCCTGGTCGCCGGGCTGGATGCCGGCCTGAGCTTCAACACCTTTCCCCTGATGGCCGGGCAGTGGATTCCGGACGGCCTGGGTCACCTGGAGCCCTGGTGGCGCAACGCCCTGGACAATGTCATTGCCGTGCAGTGGCAACACCGCTGGCTCGCCATCGTGACCGTGGCCCTGGTTCTTGGGGTCGCGTGGCAGGGGCTGCGCACGCCGCTGCAGGGCGCCGACCGCTGGCCGTTCCGCCTGTTGCCGGTGGCCGCGCTGGGACAGGCGGCGCTGGGCGTCTCCACCCTGCTGCTGGCGGTGCCCATCCCCCTGGCCGTGGCCCACCAGGGCGGCGCGCTGGCAATCACCACACTCCTGGTGTGGGCGCTTCACGTGACGCGCGATGCTGCGGCGCACAAGCCGCATCGGTAGGAGCCGCGCCCCCTGTTCCCGACTCCGTTCCCCACCCTTGGCGTCAGATTCCCCTTGCGGGATCGTTCCGGGCCTACAAAGCTTCCGGGGTCGGTCGTGCGCACACGTCCGAGTTCGCACCCTATTTCCCCGGGAGCCTGCATCCAGTGACTGCGCGGACCCCTCATCCCCCCTCGCTCTGGGCGGCCGTCAGCCCGCCCACACCGGAGCGCCCGCCGCTGACCGGCGACGCCACGGCGGACGTGGCCATCGTCGGCGCCGGCTTCACCGGGCTGTCCACGGCGCTCGCCCTGGCCGCGCGCGGGGTCCGTCCGGTGGTGCTGGAGGCGGCGGCGGTGGGATGGGGCGGATCGGGGCGCAACAACGGGCAGGTGATCCCGGTGCTCTCCAAGGCCGAGCCCGACGAGCTGGAGGCCCGCTTCGGCGAGACCGGGGAACGCCTCGTGGCCCTGATCCGCGACAGTGCGAGCATCCTGTTCGATCTGGTGCGCGCCGAGGGCATCGAGGCCGAGGCCGAGCAGACCGGCTGGGTCCAGCCCGCCCACGCGCCGGACCGGGTGCGGGTCTCGGCGGCGCGGGTGGAGGCCTGGGCGAAGCGGGGCGCGCCCGCGCAAATGCTGGACCGGGAGGAAACCACTGCGCTGATGGGCTCCTCTTATTGGCACGGCGCCATGCTCAATCCCACCGGCGGGTCGATCAATCCGCTGAGGCTGGCGCAGGGCATGGCGGCGGCGGCGGAGCGCCACGGGGCCACCGTCCATGAGGACACGCCCGTCAGCCGCCTGGAGCGCGCGGGCGACGGCTGGCGGCTGGAAACCCCGACCGGCCGCCTGACGGCGCGCGCAGTGCTGCTGGCCACCAACGCCTATACCGATGCGCATGCGCCGGGGCTGGCCCGGCGGCTGGCCCGCACGGTGGTGCCCGTGCCGTCCTGGCAGATGGCGACCGAGCCCCTGCCGGACGCCGTGGCGAAGACCGTCACGCCCGGGCGTCACGCCGTCTCCGACACCCGGGGCGATCTGCACTTTTTCCGCCTGGATGCCCGCAACCGGCTGGTCACGGGCGGCGCCCTGGTCACGAAAGTCAACGGAACCGAGCGGATCCGGCGGCTGGCGACGGCGCGGGTGGCCCGCATGTTCCCCCAGATCGGGCCGGTCGGGTTCACGCACATCTGGAACGGGGATATCGGCATCACCTGGGACCGCATGCCCCATGTCCACCGCCTCGGCCCCGGTCTGTGGACCTGGATCGGCTGCAACGGGCGCGGGGTGGCGCTGTCGGTGGCGCTCGGCCCGCAACTGGCCGCCGCCCTGCTGGGTGACCGCGAGGGCGCGGCCGCGCTGCCCGTGACCGACGTTCATCCCATCCCCGGCCATGCCCTCGGCCGGCGGCTGGCCACCCTCATGCTGCCGGTCTACCGCCGCCGCGACCGGCGGCCGCTGCCGGCCTGACCCCGTACCGGAGACGTCCCCATGAGCGACACGCCCCCCGTCACCCCCACCGTCACATTGGACATGTTGAAGGCGGCCTTCGCCATGCGCGCCGAGGCCTATGCCCGGATGTACGACGTGCTGTCGGAGGAGTTCGGCCCCGAACGCGCCGTCGAGCTGATCGGCCGGGCCACCCGCCGCATGGGCGAGCAGATGGGCGAACGCTTCAAGGGCCTCGGCCCGGACGATCTGGCTGGGCTGAAGGATGCCTTCCTGGGCGGCATTCCGTGCGGCGAAGAGATGTTCGCCCCCGAGGTCCGCCGCTGCGACGACGAGATGCTGGAGATCAAGTTCCACCGCTGCCCCCTGAAGGACGTGTGGGTGGCCAACGGCCGCAGCGACACGGATGTGCGCGACCTGTGCCGCGCCGCCGGGGCCATCGACGGCGGCCTGTTCACCACCGCCGGGTTCACCTTCCTGGGCGAGACCTGGCGGCCCGGCGAGACCGGCTGCTGCCTGCTGCGGGTGGCCCCGGGCGGCGCGTGACGCGCGGCCCCCGACCCCCGACCCACGACCCCCGACCCCAGACCCCCGACCACGACACCAGACATCACAGGGACGGAGAGACACACCATGACGAGCGTGACGGGAATCACCCGCAGAACCGCCCTCGGCCTCGCCCTGGGCACCGGCCTCGTGATCGGCGGCGCCGCCGGCGCCTGGGCGCAGGAGGACCCGGTCGTCATCGGCTATCAACTGCCGCTGACCGGCAACACCGCGCAGTACGGCCAGGACTTCAAGACCGCCGCCGAGATCGCGCTGGAGGACTTCAACGCCTCCGGCCGCCTGCCGGTGCCGGTGGAGATCATCTTCGAGGACTCCCGCTCCGACGCCAAGGAGGGGGTCAACATCGCCCGCAAGTTCGTGGACAACGACGACATCGTGGCCGTCCTGGGCGACTTCACCTCGACCGTGTCCATGGCCGCCGCCCAGGTCTACAAGCAGGCCGGCATGCCGCAGCTCAGCCAGACGGCGTCGCATCCGGACTACGCCAGGATCTCCCCCTACCAGTTCCGCAACATCACCACCCAGGCCCAGGAAGGCGAGGTCAACGCCAACTGGCTGTGGGAGCGCGGCTTCCGCAAGGTCGCGGTGATCGCCGAGCAGACCGACTGGGGCCAGGCGGTGGTGCAGGGCTTCACCGCGCCGTTCGAAGAAATGGGCGGCGAGATCGTCTATTCCGAGTTCTTCAACCGGGGCCTGCCGGACTTCCGCTCGATCATCACCAAGATCCAGCGGGCCGAGCCGGACGCCATTTACACCGGCCTGTTCTACGAGGACGGCGCGCAGTTCCTGAAGCAGATGGAACAGCTCGGCGCGGACATCCCGGTGCATTCCACCTCGGCCGCCTACAACCAGAAGCTGGTCGAGCTGGCCGGTCCGGCGGCCGATGACCTGTACCTGACGGCCACCTTCCTGCCCACCAGCGAGGGCGAGCACGTCCAGGAGTTCGTTGCCGCCTGGAAGGCCGCCCGGGACGGCCAGGAGCCCGGTCAGTTCCCGGCGCAGGCCTATGACGCGGTGAACATCATGCTCGACGCCGTGGTGCGCGCGTGGCCGGACGTGACCCGCGAGTCCATGCGCGAGGCGCTGGCGGCGACCGAGGACTTCCCGGGGGTGACCGGCGTGACCTCGTTCGACGAGGACGGCGAGCCCGAAAAGCAGATGACCCGCGCCCGCATCGTGGACGGCGTGTTTGTGGAAGTGCAGTAACGAGGCCAAGGAACGCGGCCAAGGAACGCGGGACGCGGCCGCAGGCGCGGCCGCGTCCCGGTGCCGCCGCCGTCAGAGCGTGCCTCCCGAGATCCCTCGGCGCGCTTTGCGCGCTCGGGATGACGAATAAAAATAGAGGATGTCATCCTGACGGAGCGAAGCGACGGACGGATCTCGGGCAGGAGTCTCCGACCGTTTGCAATTGACCCCGTCACCCTGGTTTCCCTTCAGCGTCTCTGGACCCAACCGCCCATGGATCCCTATTACGTTCAGCAATTGGCCATCGGGCTGTCGCTCGGCATGATCTACGCCCTGATGGCGATCGGCTTCACGCTGATCTTCGGCGTGCTCAACGTGGTCAACTTCGCCCACGGCGAGGTCTATTCCATCGGCGCGTTCGCCGGTCTGCTGCTGATAACCGCCTTCGGGCCGCCGCTGCTGGCGGTGTTCCTGTTGGTGCTGGCGGTGGGCGCGGCGACGGGCTTCGGGCTGGAGCGGCTGGCCTTCCGCCCGTTCCGGCGCTTCTCCGACGAGGCCTCGCTGAAGTCGCGGGCCATGCGCGAAGCGACGCTGATGTCCTCGCTGGCGCTATCCATCTTCACCCGCGAGGCCATGGAGCTGGTGTTCGGCTCCGAGTTCCAGACCGTGCCCCTGGATTACCTCATCAACGAGCCGATCGCCCTGGGGCCGGTGACCATCGTGACCGGCGACATCATCATCTTCGTCGCCGCCGCCGTCATGCTGGGCGGGCTGCAGTATCTGCTGACCCGCACCGCGACCGGACGGGCGATCCGGGCGGTGTCGAACAATCCGCTCGGCGCGAAGTACGTGGGCATCAACACCAACCGCACCATCGTTCTGACCTTCGTCATCGGCTCCATGATGGGCGCGCTGGCGGGCATCATGGTGGGGCTGTACTACGGGGCCATCTTCCCGGCCATGGGGTTCACCCCCGCCGTCAAGGCGTTCGTGGCCATGGTGATGGGCGGGCTGTCCTCGATCCCGGGGGCGGTGATCTGTGCCCTCATCATCGGCGTGTCCGAGAGTCTGGCCACCACCTTCGTTTCGTCCGTGTGGGCCGACATGGTGGCCTACAGTTTCCTTCTGCTCACCCTGGTGCTGTTCCCCCAGGGCCTGTTCGGAAAGGGCCGCGACCGTGTCTGAGACCGACACCGTGACCGATCGCCCGGCGTCCGCCCCGAAGGCCCGCGCCCGGGCGAGGCTGCTGCAGGGCGGCATCCTGCTGCTGCTGTTCGCGCTGCTGCCGGCGGTGCTGGTGTGGTTCGACCGCGGCTACTTCTATCAATTGGCCATGCTGGCGCTGATCTTCGTGCTGCTGGCCGGCTCGCTGCATCTGGTGACGGGCGTCGCCGGGCTGCTGCACCTGGGGCACGCGGCGTTCTATGGGGTGGGGGCCTATATCGCCGGACTGCTGGCGGCGGACCACGGCATCGGCTTCACCATCGGGCTGCCGCTGGCCGGTCTGGGGGCGGCCGCCATCGCCTTTCTGGTGGCGCTGCCCACCATGCGGCTGGTGAGCATCTATTTCGCCGTGGCGACCCTGGCCATCGGGCAAATGCTGTTCCTGGTCATGCAGAACTGGGTGGCGGTCACCAAGGGACCCAACGGCGTGATCCTGTTCGGCGGCATCGACCTGTTCGGCCTGGAGATCGGCTCGCGCCTGGGGATCTATTACGTGGTGGCGGTGGTGGTGGCGGTGTCCATCTGGGTGATCCACCGCCTGACGGACTCCTATTACGGCAACGCCCTGCGCAGCCTGCGCGAGGACGACCAGTGCGCCGGGGCCATGGGGCTGGACACCGTGCGCCTGAAGATGGAGGCATTCACCATCGCCTCGTTCTTCGCCGGCATCGCCGGGGCGCTGTGGGCCTATACGACCGGCTACATCTCGCCGGTGGACTTCGACTTTTTCGAATCCATCCTGATCCTGGCCATGGTGGTCGTGGGCGGCCTGGGCAGCCTGCCCGGGGCCATCCTGGGGGCGCTGCTGCTGATCCTGCTGCCGGAGGTGCTGCGCGACGTGGGCGATGTGCGCAACATGCTGGTCGGTCTGGTCATGTTCCTGTCCATCCTGTTCCTGCCCAAGGGCCTGTTCGGCGAGGTGCCGGCGCTGGCCCTGATGCGCCGCCACTTCGACGCGGCGTGGCCGGGCGCGGGCGAGCGGCGGGTGGGGTGGCGCGGATGACGGCGGCGCTGCTGGAGATCGAGGAGGCCACCCGCCGCTTCGGCGGGCTGGTGGCGGTCAACGAGGTCTCGACCCACGTGGCGGAGGGCGAGCTGGTCGGCCTGATCGGCCCCAACGGGGCCGGCAAGACCACGCTGTTCAACCTGATCTCGGGCTTCACGCCGCTGACCAGCGGCCGGGTGCGCTATCGGGGGCGGGACATCACCGGCCTGAAATCGCACCAGATCGGCCGCCTTGGCATCGCCCGCACGTTCCAGAACCTGCGCGTGTTCCCCAACATGAGCGTGTTCGACAACGTCTCGGTGGGGGCGACGGGCGCGGTCGGGCTGCCGTTCTTCCGGGCCGTGGCCGGCGGGCGGCGGCGGTCCGACGCGATCTCGCGGCGCAGTCTGGCGGCGCTGGAGCGGGTCGGGCTGGTCGCCCAGGCCGACGATCTGGCCGCCAACCTGGCCTACGGCAAGCGCAAGTACCTGGAGATCGCTCGCGCGCTCGCCATGCACCCCGACCTGTTGATTCTGGACGAGCCGGCGGCGGGCCTGAACGAGTCCGAGACCGCCGAACTGGCCGCCTTCATCCGCTCGCTCCGGGACGAGGGCCTGACCGTCATGCTGGTCGAGCACGACATGGCCCTGGTCATGAGCATCTGCGAGCGGGTGGTGGTGCTGGCCTCGGGCCAGAAGATCGCCGACGCCCCGCCCGACGCCGTGCGCCGCGATCCGGCCGTGCTGGAAGCCTATCTGGGAGTGGACGAATGACACCGATCCTGGAGATCGATGGCGTCGGCCTGCGCATCGGCGTCCAGGACATCCTGCGCGATGTCTCCCTTCGCCTGCCCCAGGGCGGCATCGTTGCCATCCTGGGGTCGAACGGGGTGGGCAAGACCAGCCTGATGCGCACCATTTCCGGGGTCTATCAGGCCACGTCCGGGGCCATCCGGCACCAGGGCGAGGACATCACCCGCCTGCAAAGCCACGAGATCGTCGCGCGCGGCATCCTGCAGGCGCCGGAGGGGCGGCAGATCTTCTCCAACATGACGGTGCGCGAGAACCTGGTGATCGGCGGCGGGCCGCACGGGCTGGCGGAGCTGGACCACGTGGTCTCGCTGTTTCCCGCCCTGGGGGAGCGCCTGTCGCAGGGCGCGGGCTCGCTGTCGGGCGGGGAACAGCAGATGCTCTGCATCGGCCGGGCGCTGATGCGCAAGCCCTCGGTGCTGCTGCTGGACGAGCCGTCGCTGGGGCTGGCGCCCAAGCTGGTGCGGTTCATCTTCGACCTGATCGAGCGCATCCGCTCGGAGGGCTATTCCGTGCTGATCGTGGAGCAGAACGCCAAGGCCGCGCTCAGGGTGGCCGACACGGCCTCGGTCATCGAGGGCGGGCGGATCGTGATCGAGGGGCCGGCGCGCGACCTGGCGGACGACCCGCGCATCGCCGAAGCCTACCTCGGCGGTCACGTGCATGTTCCGTGATCCCGTCCGCGCGCGGCGGCCAGGGCTCGGAATCCAGATGACAAGGGTGTCATGGTTCGTGCCTCATCACGAGATTCCTCGCGCCTTTAGGGTGCTCAGGATGCCAATATCTATTAAAAGTGCGTCATCCTGAGGGAGCCCCCGCGACCATCGGTCCGATGGTCGCGCTCCTTTGCGGCGATGCGAAGCGTCGCCGGGGGCGATCGAAGGATCTCGGGATGTGGGTTCGACCCCAACGGCGTCACAGAACGGTAATCCGGGTTCGGAGCCCGGCGCGCGGCGGTGGGCATGCTTGACAGGATTTTGCCTGCTCTCTATGGTGCCCGCGCTTCCGGCCCCGCCGAGCGCCCGCGCGGCGTGGCGAGGGTTGGTTTTTTTTGCCAGGGGCGGTTTCGGTGACCGACGACCGCGAACAACGCCAGGCCCTGAACGACCTTGAGGCGCGTATTCGCGCGGCCCGGGGTCCGAAGGCGGCGGGTGCCAGGGGCTCCGGCGCTGACGAGGATGCCGAGGCCGACGACGGCCCCGGGCGCGGGGCCGGCATCGGGCTCGGCATGCGGATCGGCGTCGAGATGGTCGCGACCCTGGCCGTCGGCGGCGGGATCGGGTACATGCTCGACCTCTGGGCGGGCACCGCGCCGCTGCTGATGGTGGTGTTTCTGTTCCTTGGCGGAGCCGCCGGGGTCAGCAACGTCTACCGGGTGGTGAAGGGGCTCGACGAGGGCGTTGGCCTGGGCCGCGCGATCGAGGCGAAGAAGCGCCAGGACGCGACCCGCGACGATGGGTCCTCTGGCGCATGAGGCCGGCCGGCCCGCGGTGTGTTCCGCGACGCCGGCCCGGAGTTGGACAGGACGGATAGGGAAACAGCAACGTGGCGAATCCGGTCGAACAGTTCCAGATCGAGCCGATCGTGCCCATCATCGTGGGACCCCTCGATCTGTCCTTCACCAACTCGTCTCTGGCGATGGCCTTCGCCGTGGGCGCCTCGGCCCTGATCTTCTACGCCGGCACCCGGCGCCTGTCGCTGGTGCCCGGGCGGATGCAGTCCGTCGCCGAGATGATGTACGAATTCGTGGCCAACATGGTCCGGGACAATGTTGGCAAAGAGGGGATGAAGTACTTCCCCTTCATCTTTGCCCTGTTCCTGTTCGTGTTTTTCGGCAATATTCTGGGTATGGTACCCGGGAACTTCACGTTCACCTCGCACATCGCCGTGACCGGCGCGCTTGCGCTTGCGATCTTCATTGCGGTCACGATCATCGGCTTCATGCGCCACGGCCTCGGCTACCTGCGCATGTTCTTCCCGCGCGGGGCGCCGATCCTGACCGCCCCGATCCTGATCCCGATCGAGATCATCTCCTATCTGTCGCGGCCCTTCAGCCTGTCGGTCCGACTGTTCGCCAACATGACGGTCGGTCACATCATGCTGAAGGTGCTGGCCGGGTTCGTGGTGGCGCTGGGCCTGGTCGGCGGTGTGGTGCCGCTGGTGGCCGTGATCGGGATCACCGTGCTGGAGTTCTTCATCGCCGCCCTGCAGGCCTATGTGTTCGTCATCCTGACCTGCATCTACCTCAACGACGCCATCCACATGCACTAGGCGCACGCCCGGGGCCGGGGCTGCCCGGCGCCGGGGGATGGCCGTGCGACCTCCGACTTACCTGATCCGCGTCAAACCAAGGGAACCTGGGAACATGGAAGCTGAAGCCGCGAAGATGATTGGTGCCGGTCTGGCCGCCATCGGCATGATTGGGTCCGGGATCGGTGTGGGTAACATCTGGTCCAGCCTGATCGCCACCGTGGGCCGCAACCCGGCCGCCAAGGCGAACGTCGAGCTGTACGGTTGGATCGGCTTCGCCGTGACCGAGGCCATCGCGCTGTTCGCCCTGGTGGTCGCGCTGATCGTCCTGTTCAGCTAGGACCTGCGCCGGCGCGGAGGGGCGCCCCCCGGGGCGCCCCGGTCCCGCCGCCGTCCGTACCGCCTGCTGATCGAGGTCCGACCCCGGGCATCGCCCGCCGGGTTGGGGCTCGGGGACCGGACCGCCCTGCGCGCCGCACGCGACCGTGCCGTCGCCGTGGGCGGTTTTGCGCACCGGGTCCATCCGCGCGGACCGCCCCTTCTCGGGGCCCCGCCCGGAGTGAGGGACCCTCGACCGACCGGAGTCCGTCAGGATGCCGCAATTCGACCCATCCAGTTTCGCCTCCCAGATCTTCTGGCTGGCCGTTGCCTTCTTCGTCCTGTACCAGCTCGTCGTGAAGCTGGTCATGCCCGGCCTTGGCGGGGTGATGGAAAGCCGTCAGCGCACCATCGACGAGGATCTGGCTCGGGCCGCCGACCTGAAGGCCCGCACGGACGCCGCCATCGAAAGCTATGAGGCCGCCCTCGCCGACGCGCGCGCCAAGGCGCAGGCCGTCCTGCGCGAGACCAACGAAGAGCTGGCCCGCGCCGCCGACGCCCGCAACCGCGAGGTGTCGGACGCCCTGGCGCGGCGGATCGAGGACGGCGAGGCCCGCATTGCCGCCGCCCGTGCCGAGGCGCTGGAGGGTGTGCGCGACGTGGCCGCCGACGTGGCCTCGGCCGTGACCGGCAAGCTCATGGGTGAGGCCGTGGACGAGACAGCCGCCCGCCAGTCCGTGGACGCCGTCATGCGGGAGGCCCGTTGATGTTCCAAGCCATAGCCGCTGAAACCGCCGGGGCCGCCGGCGAGCACGCCGCCGCCGCCGGCGGATTCTTCAGCCATGCCGAAGCGTGGGTGCTGGTCGCCTTCGTGATCGTCGTCGGCTTCGTCGTCATCAAGGCGCGCAAGGGCGTGCTGGGAGCCATCGACGGTCGCGCCGATCGCATCCGCGGCAAGCTCGACGAGGCCCGTACCCTGCGCGAGCAGGCGCAGGCCCTGCTGGCCGAGTACGAGCACAAGCACAAGGAAGCGATGAAGACGGCCGACGAGATCGTCGATCACGCTCACGTCGAGGCCGAGCGCATGCGCAAGAAGGCCGCCGACGATCTGGAAACGGCGATCGCCCGCCGCGAGCGTCAGGCCGAGGATCGCATTGCTCAGGCCGAGGCCCAGGCCGTGCGCGAGGTCCGCGCCCAGATGGTGGACGTGGCTGTCGCCGCCGCCGAGCGCATCATCGCCGAGCGTCTGGACGACCGCCACCAGGGCGCCCTGGTGGATGCCGCCATCGACGATCTGCCCCGGCGCCTGCACTGACCGGCGGGTCCTGCCGCCGACAACGACGACCGAACAGGCCGGCGGATCCCTCCGCCGGCCTTTTGGCGTGGGGTGGGGACGGGATCACCCCGCCCGCACGGCCTCCGCCTCTCGGGTGGTCAGGGGCATGTCCAGCAGCACGCGGCGGCGCAGCCACGCACTCGGCCGGTAGCGCGGGTCGCCGTAGAAGGCCTGCATGCCCTCCAGCAGGCGCAACACCGTCTGCCGCCCCATGGCCTCGCCCAGGCTGAGCGGCCCGAGCGGATAGCCCAGCGCGATCTTGACCACCCGGTCCACATCGTCGGGGGCCGCGATGCGCTGCTGGGCGATCTCGCAGGCGATGTTGGCGATGGTCGCCACCACGCGCGGCGCCACGAATCCCACGCTGTCGCTGATGACGCTGACCGGCCGTCCGGTCAGGGCCAGGGCGCGGCGCAGGCCGTCGCGGGCCTCCGGCGCGGTGACGGCGGTCAGCATCAGGGTCAGGCGGCCGTCCGCGAACAGGGCATCGACGGCGGCCGTGCGGGTCGGATCCAGGCCCTGGGCGACGGCGGCCGAGGTGGCGTCCGTGTCCACCGGCGTGACGAGGCACAGGCTCTCCGGTCCCGGGCGCGCGCCCCCGTCCAGGTGGACCCCGCCCGCCGCCAGCAGGTCGCGCACGGGCCGCGCCAGTGCGACCTCGGCGGGCGACAGCCAGACCGGCGGCACGGGGCCGTCGGGCACGGCCGGGTCCGGGGGTACGGCCTGGCGTCCCTCGGGGTAGGCATAGAACCCCCGGCCCGCCTTGCGCCCGTACAGCCCGGCGTCCACCCGTCGCCGCGCCATGGGGGCGGGACGCAGCCGGGGTTCGTCGAAGAACTGGCGGTAGACCTGCTCCATCACCGCGAACGAGATGTCGATGCCCGTCAGGTCGAACAGCTCGAACGGTCCCATGCGGAAGCCGGCGGCCTCGCGCAAAATGCGGTCGATGGTGACGGGATCGGCAATGCCCTCCTGCTGGACCCGCAGGCCCTCGGTATAGAACCCGCGTCCGGCGTGGTTGACCAGGAACCCCGGCGAGTCGAGGCAGCGCACGGCGGTGTGGCCCACACCCTCGGCCACCCGGCACAGGGTGTCGATCACGGCCGGCTCGGTGCGCTCGCCCGCGACCACCTCCACCACCCTCTGCAAGGGCACCGGGTTGAAGAAGTGGAACCCGGCGACCCGGCCCGGCCGGCGGCAGCCGGCGGCGACCGCCGTGACCGACAGCGACGACGTGTTGGTGGCCAGAATGCAGTCGTCCCGGACGATGCCTTCCAGCGCCTGGAACAGCGCCGTCTTGACCGCCATGTCCTCGCGCACGGCCTCGATCACCAGATCCGCGTCGGCCATGGCGGCCGGCCCGTCGCACACCACGACGCGGGCGGTCGTCGCCTCGGCCTCGGCGGCCGTCATGCGCCCCTTGGCGGCGGCGCGGCGCAGCATGTCGGCGACGAAGGCGCGGGCCGCCTCGGCCGCCGCCGGGTCCCGGTCGGTCAGGCGGACGGTGTGTCCGGCCTGGGCGAGCACCTGGGCGATGCCTCGGCCCATGACTCCGGCGCCCACGACGCCCACGGTGCGGATCGGCTGATGGTCAGGCATGGCGGTTCGGCGCCTCCGTCTTTCGGGTCGGGTGCGGGTGGAGGGTGAGGGTGCCCAGGGTCTCCAGGGCGGCCGCCGCCTCCGTCAAAAGGCGGTCATAGATCGCTGCCACCGGCTCGACCCGGTCGGCGAAGGCCACCGCCGGGCCCATGGACAGCAGGCCCTGGTCCGCATCGCCGGTCTGGTAGGCCTGTTTCTGGAGCCCACCTTCCACCAGCGGGCGATAGGCCGCGAAGTCGGTTTCGCCGGTGGCCTCCAGGTCGGCCACGGCGCGCGCGGTGGCGTTGTCCAGCACCCGCATGGCGGCCGGGTGCCCGGCCAGCACCAGCCGTGAGGCCTGCGCGTCCGCCTCGACCATGCGGCGCTTGATGGCGGGATCGGTCTGCAACTCCTCGGCCACCAGCATGCGCGTGCCCAGCACCACGCCGGCCGCGCCCATGGCCAGGGCGGCCACGATCTGCGCGCCGGTGCCGATACCGCCGCCGACGAGCACGGGCACCGGCAGGGCGCGGGCGGCCAGCAAGGGGGTCTGCACCATGGTGCCCAGCGGGCGCGGACCGGGATGACCGCCGCATTCGGCGCCCACCACGGTGACGGCGTCCACGCCGTCCCGGGCGGCGCGCTCGGCGTGGCGGATGGCGGCCACCTTGTGGAGCACGGTGCAGCCGCCCTCGCGCAGCGCCGGCAGCAGGGCGGTGGGGCTCAGGCCGGAGGTCTCGACCACCCGCACGCCCTCCTCGACCAGCACGCGGACGTACGCGGGCATCAGGGCGTTGGCTTCGGGCCGGTGCGACAGGTGCAGGTTCACGCCGAAGGGCGCGCCCGCCGCCAGGTCCCGGCAGGCCTGAATCTCGGCGCGGAAGGCGCCCAGGTCGGGGAAGGTGCGCGCGGTCAGGAAGCCGATGCCGCCGGCCCGGCCCACGGCGGCCACATAGGGGGCGGTGGACAGCCACATGAGCCCGCCGCACAGGATGGGATGACGGATCCCCAGCAGGCGGGTGACGGCGGTTTCGAACAGAGGCGCGGTGTGGCGGGCCATCGGGGGAGGGGTCCTGCGCGGCGGGTGTGCGTCCCCTCATACCGGCCCGGGACCGGAAAGGGAACCGGCCTTTCCCGCCGCCGGGCTTTGCTCTATCAGGAGGGACACATGATGGGACACATCACGGGGCAAACACCGACCCAGGGAGGACCGACGCGCCATGCCCAGAACGCCGGACAAGTACGAAACCCACCTCGACAAGACCGCCGCCAACCATGTGCCGCTGACCCCGCTGCAGTTTCTGGAGCGCGCGGCCCTGGCCTATCCGGACAAGACCTCGCTGATCCACGGCGCGCGCCGCTACACCTGGGCCGAGACCTACGCCCGGGCGCGCCGGCTGGCCTCGGCGCTGGCGAAGCGGGGCATCGGCAAGGGCTCGACCGTCGCGGTGATGGGCTCCAACACGCCCGAGCTGTATGAGGCCCATTTCGGCGTGCCCATGATCGGCGCCGTGCTGAACGCGCTGAACGTGCGCCTGAACGCCGACGAGATCGCCTTCATTCTCGATCACGGCGAGGCCGAGATCCTGGTGACGGACCGCGAGTTCTCGGCCACCGTCAAGAGCGCCCTGGCCAAGCTGGATCACACGATTCCGGTGATCGACATCGACGACCCGGAGGCCGACGGCGCGGGCGACCTGCTGGGCGAGACGACCTATGAGGACCTGCTGACCGAGGGCGATCCAGACTTCGCCTGGACCTGGCCGGGGGACGAGTGGGATGCGATCTCGCTGAACTACACCTCGGGCACCACGGGCAACCCGAAGGGTGTGGTCTACCACCACCGGGGCGCGTACCTGAACGGGATCGGCAACATCGTCACCTGGACCATGCCGCACGAGTCGGTCTATCTGTGGACCCTGCCCATGTTCCACTGCAACGGGTGGTGCTTCCCGTGGACCATGGCGGCCCTGGCGGGCACCAGCGTGTGCTGCCGCAAGGTCAGCGCCAAGGCCATCTATGATGGGATCGCCGAGCATGGCGTCACCCACTTCTGCGGCGCGCCCATCGTGTTGGGCTTCGTTATCAACGCCACGGAGGCCGAGAAGCGGCCGTTCGACCACACGGTCAAGGTCATGACCGCCGCAGCCCCGCCGCCGGCCTCGGTGCTGGCGCGCATGCAGGCGGAAGGCTTCCATGTGACCCACACGTATGGACTCACCGAGGTCTACGGCCCCGCCACCGTTTGTGCGTGGCACAGCGAGTGGGACGACTTGGACATGGAGGAACAGGCCCGCCTGAAGTCCCGCCAGGGGGTGCGCTACGTGGTCGAGGACGGGTTGATGGTCGGCCATCCGGAGACGATGGAGCCGGTCCCCCGCGACGGCGAGACCATCGGCGAGGTGTTCTTCCGCGGCAACATCACCATGCGGGGGTATCTGAAGAACCCCGACGCCACCGACACGGCGCTGGCCGGCGGCTGGTTCCACTCCGGTGACCTGGGGGTGGTGCATCCGGATGGCTACATCCAGCTCAAGGACCGCTCCAAGGACATCATCATCTCGGGCGGCGAGAACATCTCCTCCATCGAGGTGGAGGGCGTGCTGTACAAGCACCCCGACGTGGTGTCCTGCGGCGTGGTCGCCAAGCCGGACGAGAAGTGGGGCGAAACCCCGGTGGCGGTGGTGGAGCTGCGCGACGGCGCGACCGTGACCGAGGCCGAGTTGATTGCCTTCTGCCGCGACAATCTGGCGCACTACAAGTGCCCGCGCACCGTGATCTTCGACGAACTGCCCAAGACCTCCACCGGCAAGATCCAGAAGTTCCGCCTGCGGGAGCACGTCCGGCGCCTGATCGAGGATGGCGGCGCTTGACCCAGTCTCCCGACGACCGCGCCGGCCGTCTGGCCGTCCGCACCACCCTGTTGTGCGCGGCCGGGCTGACCGTGATGGCGGGGGCGACCATCTCGCCCTCGCTGCCGGCGCTGTATGACCACTTCGCCGACGTGCCGGGCGTGGATGTGCTCTCGCGGCTGGTGCTGACCCTGCCGGCGCTGTTCATCGCCATCTGCTCGCCGGTGGCGGGACTCATCGTGGACCGCCTGGGCCGCAAGCCGGTGATCGTGACCGGCGCGGTGCTGTACGTGCTGGGCGGCACCACGGGCCTGTACGTGGACAGCCTGATGGCGCTGCTGGCGGGCCGCGCGCTGCTGGGCATCGCGGTGGCCTGCGTCATGACCACCACCATCACGCTGATCGGCGACTATTACCGGGGCGAACGCCGGAACCGCATGATGGGCAGCATGTCCGCCTTCATGTCCTGGGGTGGGGTGGTGTTCGTGCTGCTGGGCGGCGCGGTGGCCGAACTGCACTGGCGGGGTCCGTTCGGGGTCTACCTGATGGCGCTGGCGCTGCTGCCCGCGCTGGTGCTGGTGCTGTGGGAGCCGGACCGGCGCAAGGGTCCGCCCGCCGCCGAGGGGGACCCGGACGGCCCGCCGGTCGAGGGCCCGTCCGACGGGCCGGCGCGGGCCAACTGGGCGCTGATCGCGCTGGTCTACTTCGCCGGCTTCATGCTGAACGTGTCGTTCTACATGGTGCCCACGCAGGCGCCGTTCCTGCTGCGCGAGATGGGCGTGGTCGCGCCGGTGATTGCGGGGGTGGCCATCGCCGCCATGAACGTGGCCGGCGGCGTGGGCTCCATGCAGTACCGCCACGTCCGTGCGCGGGTCTCCGCGCCGGCGGTGTTCGGCCTGTCGTTCGGGCTGATCGCCGTGGGGTTCCTGGGCGTGTGGGGCGCGGGCGGCCAGATCACGTTCATGATCGCCTTGCTGTTCACCGGGCTGGGGGTGGGTCTGACCTTCCCCAACATCACCAACTGGCTGATGGGCCTGGCCCCGCCCCATCTGCGCGGCCGGCTGGTGGGCGGCACGACCACGAGCATCTTCCTGGGCCAGTTCGTCTCGCCCGTGGTCAGCCAGCCCATGGTGAGCGCGCTGGGGCAGGCGGGCGCGTTCGGGGCCATGGCCGGGATCGTGACCGTGGTCAGCCTGCTGTTCTGGCTCCTGGCCCTTCGCGAGGCCCGCCCCAAGGCGGCGGTGGCGCCGGGACGCTGAAACAGGGTCCTCACGGACAATCGGGGTCGGATGGATTGTGGACCGTGGCGGTCACCCCAGACAACCCCTCCCCAACCCTCCCCATTCCATGGGGAGGGAGTCCGGCCGGCTCCTTGGTGGACCGGGACTCCTCCCCCATTCATGGGGGAGGTCGGGAGGGGGGCTTACGGGAGCAGCGAGACCCGAGGCCGGGCGGGAGTTGCACTCCCGCCCGGACCGTTCATCCCTATCGCAATGACAAACGGTCCGGACGGGGCTGCAAGCCCCGTCCGGCACATTCGTCGGTCCGTGGCACGCGTCGAGATGTGTGACTCTAATCGCCTTGCCAGTGGAGGGCGTTCGGTCTGCACCCGACGAAACGTCCCGTGAAGCCCCATTGCCCCGGAATTCCGTGATGACCCCGTTTTTTCCTACACCACCCGGTCGCCCGGGGCCCCGCCGCGCAGCAGCACGGCGTCCAGGTTGTCGAGCGCCCGGAAACCCATGGCGTTGCGGGTCTCGATGGTGGCACTGCCCAGGTGCGGCAGCAGGAAGGTGTTGGGCAGGTCGCGGTAGCCCGGGTGCACGTTGGGCTCGCCGGTGAACACGTCCAGGCCGGCGGCGGCGAGCTGGCCGCTCTTCAGCGCCGCGATCACCGCTTCGTCGTCCACCACCGTGCCGCGCGCGGTGTTGACCAGCACCGCGCCCCGGGGCAGCAGCGCCAGCCGCTCGGCATTCATCATGCGGGTGGTCTCGGGTGTCGCCGGGCAGTGCAGGCTGAGAACGTCGCAGTGCGGCAGCAGGTCCTCGATGGTCGGGTGGAACACCGCGTCGCCGGCCAGGTCCACCGGGAGTTCCTTGCTGTCCTGGTAGTGGATGGCCATGTCGAAGGCCCGCGCCCGCTTGGCGACGGCGCGGCCGATGCGGCCCATGCCCACGATGCCCAGACGCTTGCCGGTGACCTGGACACCCATCATCTGGGTGGGCGCCCAGCCGATCCACTCGCCCGTGCGCATCATGGCCTCGCCCTCGCCGGCGCGGCGGGCGGCCCCGAGCAGGCAGAGCATGGCGATGTCGGCGGTGGCGTCGGTCAGCACGTCGGGCGTGTTGGTGACGATCAGGCCGCGCGCCCGGGCGGCCTCCAGGTCGATGTGATCGAACCCGACGGAGAAGGTGGCGATGACCTTCACGGACTCGGGCAACGCGGCGATGACCTCGGCCGAAACCGCGTTGCCGGGCGCCACCAGTAGGCCGTCGGCGCCGGCGGCGTGGCCCACAAGCGCCTCGCCCCCCAGCGGCGGGGCATCGACCGGAGCCACGCGCGCGTCATAGTCCCGGGCGGCCCGGGCCTCCACCGCTTCCGGGAGCGTGCGCGCCAGCGCCAGCACGGGTTTCGCGGCCATGATATCCTCCTTATAGTCTCGGACATTCGCAGGCCCATCATGCGCGCCATGGGGCCCGGCGCAAGACAGATCGAAAACGGGGAGGCACGGATGGCACAGGCCGCGCACGATATCATCGAGGTGGCGCCGGGACGCACCCAGGTCGGGTTCGTCGGCGTGGGGATCATGGGCCGCAGCATGGCCGAACACCTGCGGGCCGCCGGCTATCCGCTGCACGTGTTCACCCGCACCCGGGCGAAGGCCGCGCCCCTGGAAGAGGCCGGGGCGACCTGGCATGACTCGCCCGCCGCGCTGGCCGCCGCCTGTGATGTGGTCATCACCATGGTGGGCTATCCGGCGGACGTGGAAGCCGTCTACTTCGGCGAGGACGGCGCGGCCGAGACCGGCATCCTCGCCCATCTGAAGCCGGGTGCGGTTGCCATCGACATGACCACGTCGTCGCCCAGCATCGCCCAGCGCATCGCCGAGGCCGCCCGCGCGCGCGACGCCTGGGCGCTGGACGCGCCGGTGTCGGGTGGCGATGTGGGGGCGAAGAACGCCACCCTCTCGATCATGGTGGGCGGCGACCGGACGGCGTTCGACGCCGTCAAGCCGCTGTTCGACCTGTTGGGCAAGAGCATCGCCCTGCTGGGCCCGGCCGGGGCCGGGCAGCATACCAAGATGGTCAACCAGACCGTCATCGCCGGCACCATCGTCGGCGTGGCCGAGGGTCTGGCCTACGGCAAGGCGGCGGGGCTCGATCTCGCCCAGGTGCTGGACGTGATCGGCGGCGGCGCGGCCGGCGGCTTCCAGCTCAACGTGCTGGGCAAGCGCATGGTGGAGGGCGACTTCGCCCCCGGCTTCTATGTGCATCACTTCATCAAGGACATGGGCATCGCCGGCGCCGAGGCCGAACGCATGCACCTGGACCTGGAGGTGCTGACCCTGGCCCGCGCCCTGTTCGAGCGCTTCGCCGCCGAGGGCGGCCGCGAGGACGGCACCCAGGGGATTTACAGGATGATCGCCCGGGACTGACGGCCCTTTGCCGTTCTGTCCGGACTCCATGCCCAGCCCTATCCGGAGACCTGATCCATGGACATCAGCGGGGAACACCGCATTCCGGCGCCCAGGCCGACCGTCTGGGCCGCCCTGAACGATGCCGAGACCCTGAAGCACTGCATCGACGGCTGTGAAAGCCTGGAGTGGGTCTCGGACACCGAACTGGCCGCCAAGCTGAAGGCCAAGGTGGGGCCGGTGTCGGCCCGGTTCACCGGCACCGTGACCCTGTCGGAGATCAACCCGCCCGAGAGCTACGTGATCTCCGGCCAGGGGCAGGGCGGCGCGGCCGGCTTCGTCAAGGGCAGCGCCACCGTGACCCTGGCCGAGGACGGGCCGGACGCGACCGTCATGACCTACACGGCCCATGCCACCGTGGGCGGCAAGCTCGCCAGCGTGGGCGGGCGGCTGGTCAAGGGCGTGGCGAGCAAGACGGCGGACGACTTCTTCCGCGCGTTCTCGCAGCGGGTCGGCGGCGTGCCCGAGGCCGAAGCCGAAGAGGCGGCCGAGACCGTGCCCGCGCCGGAGGCGGTCGCGCCCGTGCCCGACGTGGACGAAACACCGGCCGGCGAGGCGGTCCCGCTGAGCCCCGCCGGACGGTCCCTGCCGCCCGCGCGCGTGCCGAAGCTGACCACGCCGCCGCCCGTGCTGCTGCGCCTGACCGGCGGCGGGCTCGTTCGCGTCCTGGCCTGGGGCGCGCTGGCCCTGGCCATTCTGGGGGGCGCCATCGCCTGGGTCTCCTGACCGCCCCGTCGTTCCATACGGCAGCGTACAAAATGCCCTTTTCCCCGCCGGGTGGCGTCGGTATGATCCCGCCAACAGTGCCGACGGCCGGGCATCATCGGCCGAGACCCAGGGAGAGGGGATGTCATCATGGATTTCCGTCTGAGCGAGGAGCAGGTTCAGTTCCAGGACGTCGCGCGGGCCTTTGCGACCGATGTCATGGCCCCGCATGCCGCACAGTGGGATGCCGAGAAGATCTTCCCCGAGGACACGCTGCGGCAGGCGGCTGAGCTGGGCTTTGCCGCCATCTACACCCGCGACGACGTGGGCGGCTCGGGGCTGGGCCGGATGGACGCGGCGGTGATTTTCGAGGAACTGGCCACCGCCTGCCCCTCGACCGCCGCCTATCTGACCATCCACAACATGGTCTGCTGGATGATCGACCGCTTCGGCTCGGACGAGCAGCGGACCCGCTTCCTGCCCCGCCTGTGTTCCATGGAGCTGTTCGCGAGCTACTGCCTGACCGAACCCGGGGCGGGCTCCGACGCGGCTTCGCTCAAGACACGGGCTGACAAGGACGGCGACAGCTATGTGCTGACCGGCGAGAAGGCGTTCATCTCCGGCGGTGGGCGCTCCGACGTCTACGTGGTCATGGCCCGCACCGGCGAGCCCGGCCCCAAGGGCATCTCGGCCTTCATCGTCGAGAAGGGCACGCCCGGCCTGTCCTTCGGCAAGCAGGAGCACAAGATGGGCTGGAACAGCCAGCCCACCTCGGCCGTGGTGTTCGACGGCTGCCGGGTGCCGATCCAGAACCGCCTGGGGGCGGAAGGCGACGGCTTCCGCTTCGCCATGATGGGTCTGGACGGCGGGCGCATCAACATCGGAGCGTGCTCGCTGGGCGGGGCGCGCGCCGCCATGGAGGCCGCCATCTCCTACATCATCGAGCGCAAGCAGTTCGGCCGCCTCATTGCCGACTTCCAGGCGAGCCAGTTCAAGCTGGCCGACATGGCGACGCAGATGGAGGCGGCGCGGCTGCTGCTGCACAAGGCCGCGTGGGCGCTCGACGCCGGCGATCCGCAGGCCACCCAACTGTGCGCCATGGCCAAGCGGCTGGCGACGGACACCGGCTTTTCCGTGTGCGACGAAGCGTTGCAACTGCACGGCGGGTACGGCTACATCCGGGAATATCCCGTCGAGCGGCTGCTGCGGGACCTGCGAGTGCATCGCATCCTGGAGGGCACCAACGAGATCATGCGGGTCATCATCGCCCGCCGCCTGCTGGCGGAGTGAGGGACGGGGTGACGCCGCGACCAGGCGGAGAGACCGCATGAGCGAACCGGAAATCCTGTTCGGGGTCGAACGCGGCCTTGGGCGCATTCTGCTCAACCGACCGCGCGCCCTGAACGCGCTGACGCTGAGCAAAATCCGCGAGATGGACCGCACCCTGCGGGCCTGGGCGGCCGATCCGGCCGTCAAGGCGGTGGTGGTGGAGGGCGCCGGCGACCGGGCGTTCTGCGCCGGCGGCGACATCCGTGCGCTGTCCGACGCCGCCAGGGCCGGCGACGACGCCACCATCCGGGGCTTTTTCCGCGAGGAATACACCCTCAACCGGCTCATCAAGAGCTATCCCAAGCCGTACCTCGCCTTTCTGAACGGCATCACCATGGGGGGCGGCGTGGGCATCTCGGTCCACGGCAGCCACCGCATCGTGACCGAGAACACCGTCTTTGCCATGCCGGAGACCGGGATCGGCCTGTTCCCCGACGTGGGCGGCACCTTCGTGCTGCCGCGCTGTCCGGGCGCGGTGGGCACCTGGATCGGCCTCACGGGCTCCCGGTTGAAGGCGGCGGACTGCCTGCACGCGGGCATCGCCACCCATGTCCTGCCGGCGGGCCGTCTGGGCGAGGTGGAGGATGCGCTGCGCGCCGCGCTGGCCCCGGCGGAGGGACCGGAGCGGGTCTGGCAGGCGATCACCGACGTGCTGGATGTGTTCCACGAGGAGCCCGACGCGGCGCCCCTGGAGGCGATGCGCGCCGACATCGACCGCGCGTTCGCGGGCGAGACCGTGGAAGACATCCTGGCCGCGCTCGACGCCATGGGCGAGGATTGGGGCGCGGACACGGCGGCGGTGCTGCGCGGGAAGTCGCCCACCTCGCTGAAGGTGACGCTGCGTCAGCTCCGCCTGGGGGCGCACCTGGACTTCGACCGGGCCATGCAGGTGGAATATCGGCTGGCCTGCCGCTTCCTGCGGCGACCGGACTTCGTCGAGGGGGTGCGGGCCACCATCCTGGAGAAGGACAACGCGCCGCGCTGGACGCCGGAGACCCTGGCGGCCGTGGACGAGGAGACCGTGGCCGCGTTCTTCGATCCGCTGGACGACGGCGACGAACTGAAGCTGGATTGACTTGGATCGGCGATGAACCGGGCTCGTCCGCTTCATCGCCTCCACCTCGGCCACGGACTGCAACGGTCATCGCTAGATGCCGTTGTGCAAAAACAAACGGGGAGGACTATGACCATGGCGACGATCGGATTCATCGGCCTGGGCAACATGGGCGGGCCCATGCTGGCCAATCTGACCAAGGCCGGGCACACGGTGCGGGCGTTCGACCTGTCGGCGGACGCGCTGGCCCGCGCCGAGGGCGCCGGGGCCAGCCGCGCGGCGAGCGCGACCGAGGCCGCCGCCGGGGCCGACGTGATCGTGAGCATGCTGCCCGCCGGCCAGCACGTGCGCGGCGTCTATATGGGCGAGGGGGCCGAGGGCGGCGGCGTGATCGCGGCGGCGCGGTCGGGGGCGCTGCTGATCGACTGCTCGACCATTGACGTGGACAGCGCCCGCGCGGTCGGCGCGGCCGCCGCCGAGGCCGGCCTGCTGATGGTGGACGCGCCGGTTTCCGGCGGCGTGGGCGCGGCCGAGGCCGGCAGCCTGACCTTCATGGTCGGCGGCCCGGACGATGCGGTGACCGCGGCCCGGCCGATCCTGGAGCAGATGGGCAAGGCCGTCATCCACACCGGCGGTCCCGGCACCGGCCAGGCGGCCAAGATCTGCAACAACATGATGCTCGGCATCCAGATGCTGTCGGTGGCTGAGGCCTTCATGCTGGCCAAGCGGCTGGGGCTCGATGCCCAGAAGCTGTTCGATGTCAGTTCCAAGGCATCGGGCCAGTGCTGGTCCCTGACCACCTATTGCCCGGTGCCGGGGCCGGTGCCCACCAGTCCGGCGAACCGGGACTACACACCCGGGTTCTCGGCGGCGATGATGCTGAAGGATCTGAAGCTCGCCCAGGATGCCGCCGCCACCAGCGGGGCGGCGACGCCCATGGGCGCGGCCGCCGAGGGGCTGTACGCCCTGTTCTGCAACCAGGGCCACGGCGGCACGGACTTCTCGGGCATCATCCGCATGATCGACGGCCAGGCGTGACCGGCTCATGACTCGCACGATCGCTTTCATCGGCCTGGGCAACATGGGCGGCCCCATGGCCGCCAATCTGCTGAAGGCGGGCCACCGGGTCCGGGGCTTCGATCTGGATGCGGCGGCGGTGGACCGGGCCGTTGCGGCCGGGGCCGTGGCGGCGGGCTCCGCCGCCGAGGCCGTGGACGGCGCCGGGGTGGTCCTCACCATGCTGCCCATGGGGCGGCACGTGCGGGCGGTGCTCGCGGGCGAGGAGGGCGGCGATCCCGGGCTGTTCGCCGTCGCCGCGCCGGGCACGCTGTTCGTGGACTGCTCCACCATCGACGTGGAGACCGCCCGCGCCATGGCCGAGGCGGCGCACGCGGCGGGGCACCGCATGCTGGACGCGCCGGTGTCGGGGGGCGTGCCGGGGGCGGAGGCGGCCACGCTGGCCTTCATGGTGGGGGGTGCGGCCGAGACCTTCGCCGAGGCCGAACCCCTGCTGGCCTGCATGGGCCGGACCATCGTGCACACCGGGCCCGCCGGCACCGGGCAGGCCGCGAAGATCTGCAACAACATGATGGCCGGCATCCAGATGCTGGGCGTGTCGGAGGCCTTTACTCTGGCCGAACGCCTGGGACTGGACACGGCCAGGCTGTTCGAGGTGGCCTCGCAGGCGTCGGGACAATGCTGGTCGGTGACGGCCTATTGCCCCGTGCCGGGACTGGTCCCCACCGCCCCGTCGAGTCGCGGCTATACGGGCGGGTTTGCCTCCGCCCTCATGCTGAAGGATCTCAAACTGGCCCAGCAGGCGGCCGCCACCGGCGAGGCTGCCACGCCCATGGGCGCGCTGGCCGAGGCGCTGTATGCCCTGTTCTGCGCCCAGGGGCACGGCGATGTGGACTTTTCCGGCGTGATCCGGATGCTGGCGGCGCGCGGGTAGACGGGCGGGGCCCCGATCGCCCGGCCCGAGACCGGGAAGAGGACACGTGATGGCGCGCCACCAGGACCCGCAGCCGGACACCGTGCTGTTCGAGTTCGTCTATCAGGGGGCCTTCGTGCGGGTCTCGGCCATCGACCCGCAGACCAACACCGAGGTCCGCATGGTGGGCGATCCGAACCTGTCGCGGGAGTCCCTGAAGGCCGCCGCGTTGCGCAAGCTGATCTGGGTCATGCGGCGGGACGGCAAGCTGCGGTGATCCCGGCCGGCGAAAAGGGGGGGCCTTTTCGCCGGCTCGCGGGCGCTATTCCGTGCCGCCGGCCTTGCGGCCCAGGCCGATCTTCTTGGCGAACTCCGAGCGCTGGGCGGCGTAGTTCGGCGCCACCATCGGATAGTCCGCCGGCAGGCCCCACTTGGCGCGGTACTCGTCCGGGGTCATGTTGTAGTTGGTGCGCAGGTGGCGCTTGAGCATCTTCAGATGCTTGCCGTCCTCCAGGCACACGATATAGTCGGGCGTGATCGACTTCCGCACCGGCACGGCCGGCTTCTGGGCCTCGGCCTTCACCTCGGGCTGTTCCTGCCCCAACCCCATGAGAGAGGTGTAGACGGTCTGGATCAGTTCCGGGATCTGCCCGGCCGGCAGCGGATTGTTGCCGACGTACGCCGTGACGATACTGACCGCCAGGCGGAGGATGTCTTCGCGCGGCAAAGCGGTCGCGGTCTCTTCCGTCATGCTTGTTTCTCTTCTCTCGTGCATAGAATGGAACACCCCGGGACGGAGGGTTCGTCCGTACAGGGGACGACACCGTCGTCGTCGGTTCCGAAAGTCTGATGGCGCTTTGCGTCGGTCCGTGTCACCGGCGCCTATCAGTATTTCGTACTACACTAACCCGGTTCGCACAATAATCAATATGAAATCTTATGGCCGGACATCCACCCCGCCGGCGAATTCCATGCCCCCGATTTTGCAATGTAAGGCGGCTTCCGCCCGGTCATGGGCTATTCAGGTCATGCCGTCCGTCTATCATCATCGGGTCTAGGGTGACCATCCGACTAGGCTGACGGCCTCGACTTTCCGGCCGGACGGCATAGCCAGTCCCCACCACCCTACATGTTTTGATGCTAATGACTCGACCGAGGTGACTTGCGAAGCAACTGTGCCGATCGGGCGCAGTTTCGCCGTTCTGTTCGGGGCTCGCCCGCCTGCTTCGGGAAAGAACGGATGCAGTCATCGGGAGAGTCCGCCCCCGACTTGCACAATGTTGGGTGGGCTTTGGTTGACCCTCGCGGCGGTCTTTTCGCGCCGGCGCGGCGCGGACGAGGAACCCGGGGCCGCGGTCCCCGTTCCGCCATCCCGTGTGGGGCCTTGGTAAATCACGGCGAGATGTGGTAGCACACGGGACCTTGCACGATGACAGCCGGGCCGCTCCGGCCGCCCCGGGGGCGGTTCGGGCCGGTCCGCGCCGGTCCCGGCGTGCGTGCCACGGGTCGCGACACCACCTGCCGGAACACTCAATGCGTGCTCTGTTGCGCGCCGAAGGACCCGACCAAGCGGGAGACGCCTGTGTCCGACGTGATTGCCCTGGCCTCCGATCATGGGGCCATCGACCTGAGAACCCAGGTGCGTGACCATCTGGCCGCGCGCGGACTGGAGACCCTGGACCTGGGCACGCACGGGCCGGAGTCCGTGGACTATCCCGACTTCGCCGCCGTGCTGGCCGAGGCTCTCCGGGACGGCCGCGCCGCGCGCGGCATCCTGCTGTGCGGCACCGGCATCGGCATCTCCATCGCCGCCAACCGCTACCCCTTCCTTCGCGCCGCCCTGGTCCACGACGTGACGAGCGCGCGCCTGTGCCGCGAGCACAACGACGCCAACGTGCTGGTGCTGGGCGGCCGCACCACTGGGCCGGAGGTGGCGCGCGACTGCGTGGACACCTTCCTGGACACCGCGTTCGAAGGCGGCCGCCACGCCCGCCGCGTCGAGAAACTGGGCACCCCGCCCGCGCTGTGAGGCCCACGGCCTCCCCCATATCGCGCCCCGCAGCCGGGGCGACCCCGTAACAAAGGACTGCCAGCCGATGGATTCCATTGCGACCGACCTTGACGCCTTCTTCTCGGCCGGCCTCGCCGATGCCGATCCCGACCTGTACCGGGCCGCGCGCCGGGAACTGGGTCGCCAGCAGGATCAGATCGAACTGATCGCGTCGGAGAACATCGTTTCCCGCGCCGTGCTGGAGGCCGCCGGCACGGTCCTGACCAACAAGTACGCCGAGGGCTACCCCGGTCGCCGCTACTACGGCGGCTGCGAGTTCGTGGACGAGGCCGAGGCTCTGGCCATCGACCGCGCCAAGGCCCTGTTCGACTGTTCGTTCGCGAACGTGCAGCCCCATTCGGGCGCGCAGGCCAACGGCGCGGTCATGCTGGCCCTGTGCAAGCCGGGCGACACCATCCTGGGCATGTCGCTGGCCGCCGGCGGCCACCTGACCCACGGCGCCGCCCCGGCGCTGTCCGGCAAGTGGTTCAACGCCGTCCAGTACGGCGTGCGCAAGCAGGACGGCCGCATCGACTTCGACGAGGTCGCGGCCCTGGCCAAGGAACACAAGCCGAAGCTCATCATCGCCGGCGGCTCGGCCTACCCGCGCGAGATCGACTTCAAGGCCTTCCGCGAGATCGCCGACTCGGTGGGCGCCTACCTGATGGTGGACATGGCCCACTTCGCCGGGCTGGTCGCCGCCAAGGTGCATCCCAGCCCGCTGCCCTACGCCGACGTGGTCACGACCACCACCCACAAGACCCTGCGCGGCCCGCGCGGCGGCATGATCCTCAGCAACGACGCGGCGCTGGGCAAGAAGATCAATTCGGCCGTCTTCCCCGGCCTGCAGGGCGGCCCCCTGATGCACATCATCGCCGCCAAGGCGGTGGCCTTCGGCGAGGCGCTGAAGCCGTCCTTCGCCGCCTACGCCCAGCAGGTCAAGGACAACGCCCGCGTTCTCGGCGAGACCCTGGTGGCCGGCGGTCTGGATCTGGTGTCCGGCGGCACCGACACGCATGTGGTGCTGGTGGATCTGCGGCCGAAGGGCCTGACCGGCAACATCGCCGAGACCGCGCTGGAGCGCGCCGGCATGACCTGCAACAAGAACGGCATTCCGTTCGATCCGGAAAAGCCCATGGTGACTTCGGGCGTGCGGCTGGGCTCGCCGGCGGCGACCACGCGCGGCTTCGGCACCGAGGAATTCCGTCAGGTCGGCGAGATGATCGCCGAAGTGCTGGACGGCCTCGCCGCCAACCGCGAAGACAACAGCGCGGTCGAAACCGCCGTGCGCAAGCGCGTGGGCGCCCTGTGCGCCCGCTTCCCCATCTATCAGGGGCTGTAGGCCATGCGGTGTCCGTTCTGCGGCAACATGGACACGCAGGTGAAGGACTCACGGCCCACGGAGGACGGCGCCGCCATTCGGCGCCGTCGCTTCTGTCCGGGCTGTCAGTCGCGCTTCACCACCTTCGAGCGCGTCCAACTGCGCGACCTGGTGATCGTGAAGAAGAACGGCCAGCGCGCGCCCTTCGACCGCGACAAGCTGGCGCGGTCCATCCAGATCGCCTGCCGCAAGCGGCCCATCGACAGCGACCGCATCGAGCGCATGGTCAACGCCATTCAGCGGCGGCTTGAAAGCTCGGGCGAGACCGAGATTCCGTCCCACACGGTGGGCGAGATGGTCATGGACGCGCTGTCCACCCTTGATCCGGTCGCCTATGTGCGGTTCGCGTCGGTGTACCGGAACTTCCGCGAGGCCAAGGACTTCGAGAACTTCGTGGAGAAGCTGGGCGGGGACGAGCCCTGAGCGGCCGCCGCCCGCCGGAGGGGCCCGGACGCCGCCATGGATCGTGACGACACCGCGCACATGACGGCCGCGCTGGCGCTGGCGGGGCGCGGGCTCGGGCGCGTCTGGCCCAACCCGGCGGTGGGCTGCGTTCTGGCGCGGGATGGGCGCGTGGTCGGGCGCGGCTGGACCCGGCCGGGCGGGCGCCCTCATGCCGAGACCGAGGCGCTGCGCCGCGCGGGCGAGACCGCGCGCGGGGCCACCGCCTATGTCACCCTGGAGCCCTGTTCCCATCATGGCAAGACCCCGCCCTGCGCCGACGCGCTGATCGCCGCCGGCGTCGCGCGCGTGGTCGCGGCCCTGCGCGATCCCGATCCCCGGGTGAGCGGGCGCGGGCTGGCGCGTCTCGCGGACGCCGGGGTGACGGTGGAGACCCTGCCCCCTGACCATCCGGCCGCACAGAGGGCGGCGGAGATCAACGCCGGGTTCCTGCTGCGCGTGACCCAGGGCCGCCCGCTGGTGACCGTCAAGGCCGCCGCCACGCTGGATGGCCGCATCGCCACCGCCTCGGGCGAGAGCCGCTGGATCACCGGGCCCGCCGCGCGGGCGCGGGGGCACCGCCTGCGCGCCGAGCACGATGCCATCGCGGTCGGCATCGGCACGGTGCGGGCGGACGATCCCCTGCTGGACTGCCGCCTGCCGGGCCTGGAGGATCGCTCCCCCGTGCGGGTGGTGTTCGACAGCCGTCTTGCGCTGTCTCCGGACAGCCGCCTCGCGGGCCGCACGGACCGGGCGCCGGTCTGGGTGCTGTGCACGGAACCGGCCTCCGCCGATCGGCGCGCCGCGCTGGAGTCGCGCGGGGTGCGCGTGCTGCCGGTGACGGCGGACGGCGACGGCCGGGTTGAGATCGGCGCGGCCCTGGCGGCGCTCGGGTCGGCCGGGATCACCCGCCTGCTGGTGGAGGGCGGCGGACAACTCATCGGCGCCCTGCTGGCGGCCCGGCGGGTGGATCGGCTGGCCTGGTTCGTGGCGCCGAAACTGCTGGGCGAGGCCGCGCGACCCGTCGTGGCGGGGTTCGGGGTTGACCGGCTGGCCGATTGCGCCAATTTTGCGCCCCTGGACCGGGGTGCTGCCGGCCCGGACCTCCTGTGGACCCTGCGCCGGGTTCCGGACCCGGGCGCGGATGGCCCCGACGGTCCCCCGGTTCCCGAGTCATGAAGGCATATCACGTCCATGTTTACCGGCATCATCACCGACCTGGGGCGGGTGCGCCGCCTGGAGCAGACGGGCGACACCCGCATCGAGATCCAGACCGCCTATGACACGGCGGGCATCGACCTGGGCGCGTCCATCGCCTGCAACGGCTGCTGCCTGACGGTGATCGAGACCGGCCCGGACTGGTTCGCCGTCCAGGCCTCGGCGGAGACCCTGTCCAAGACCACCCTGGGCCGCTGGACCGAAGGCACGCCCGTCAACCTGGAACGCGCCCTGGCGCTGGGCGCCGAGCTGGGGGGGCATATCGTCTCCGGCCATGTGGACGGCCTCGCCACGGTGGTGGAGCGCCGGCCCGAGGGCGAGTCCACCCGCTTCGTGTTCCAGGTGCCGGAGGCCCTGAAGGGCTATGTGGCCGGCAAGGGGTCGGTGGCGCTCGACGGCGTGTCCCTGACCGTCAACGAGGTGGATGACCGCCACTTCGGGGTCAACATCATCCCGCACACGGCCGACGTGACCACCTTCGGCACGCTCACGCCGGGCGATGCGGTGAATTTCGAAATCGACATGCTGGCGCGGTACGTCGCGCGCCTTCTGGAGACGCGGGAGTGAGCGGCGTGAAGACCACCGAGGGCGTCGAGACGACCCACGTGAACTATCGCGACTTCCTGGCGGCGCCCGAGGAGATCCTGGAGGATGCCCGCAACGGGCGCATGTTCATCCTGGTGGACGACGAGGACCGGGAGAACGAGGGCGATCTGGTCATCCCGGCCCAGATGGCGACTCCGGATGCGATCAACTTCATGGCCCGGTTCGGGCGCGGCCTGATCTGTCTGGCCATGACCGAGGAGCGCTGCCGCACCCTCGGCCTGCCGCTGATGCCGCAGCAGAACAGCAGCCGCCACGGCACCGCCTTCACCTACTCCATCGAGGCCAAGGAGGGGGTGACCACCGGCATTTCGGCGTCCGACCGGGCGCACACCATCGCCGTGGCCATCGACCCGTCCAAGGGCAAGGAGGACATCGCCACCCCCGGCCATGTGTTCCCGCTGATGGCGCGCGAAGGCGGCGTGCTGGTCCGCGCCGGTCACACCGAGGCCGCCGTGGATGTCTCGCGCCTCGCCGGGCTGATCCCCGCCGGCGTGATCTGCGAGATCATGAACGACGACGGCTCCATGGCGCGCATGCCCGATCTGGTGGCCTTCGCCCAGCATCACGGGTTGAAGGTGGGCACCATCGCCGACCTGATCGCCTACCGCCGCCGCACCGAGCGCATCGTCCGGCGCGAGATCGAGACCGAGCTGCACTCCCAGTACGGCGGCGACTGGCGCATGGTGGTCTACGTCAACACCGTGGCCTATGCCGAACACCTTGCGCTCGTAAAGGGCCGGGTGGAGGCCGAGACGCCCACCCTGGTGCGCGTGCATGCCCTGAATGTGCTGGATGACCTGTTGCACGATGCCGAGAGCGGCAAGGGCGAGATCCTGCACGAGGCCATGGAGACCATCGGCCGCGCCGGTCACGGCGTCATCGTGCTGATCCGCGAGCCGCACCAGACCGCGCTGTCCGGGCGGGTGCGCGCCCGCCTGGAGGGTCGCGCCGACGACGGCCGGCTGGTGGACTATGGCGTGGGCGCCCAGATCCTGCTGGATCTCGGAGTGCGGGACATGATCCTGTTGTCCAACAGTCACCGCAACATCATCGCCCTGGACGGCTACGGCCTGCGCGTTGTCGAGCAGCGCCCGATCCCCGACGTGGAGGACCCCGCATCATGAGCATGGCGGACGACCGGCGCATCCTGATCGTCGAGGCCCGGTTCTACGAGGACATCACCGACCAACTCGTGCGCGGCTGTGTCCAGGAGTTGACCGCCAGCGGCTTCGGCTACAAGCGCATCATCGTGCCGGGGGTGCTGGAGATTCCGGCCGTGGTGCGCTATGCCGTGCGGGCGATGGAACTGCGGGCGACCGACCACCGCTATTCCGGCTATGTGGTGCTGGGCTGCGCCATCAAGGGCGAGACCGACCATTACGAGCACGTCTGCACCGAGGCCATGAGCGGGATCAGCCGGCTGGTGCTGGATTACTCGCTGGCGATGGGCAACGGCATCCTGACCTGTCCGACGCGCCAGTTGGCCTTGGACCGGGCGCGGCCGGACGGCAAGAACCTGGGCGGCAAGGCGGCCCGCGCCTGCCTGCGCATGATCGAGATCAAGCGGGAACTGGGGTTGTGACGACACCGACGCCGCGCGGCCGGCGTCGCGACCCCCGACAGGGACGACCGAAACCATGACCACGAGTGCCCGGCGTCGCAGTGCCGCCCGGCTGGCCGCCGTTCAGGCCGTCTACGCCACGGCGATCACCGGGGCGCGCATCCAGGATGTGCTGAAGGATGTGCTGGAAGGCCGCCTGGGGGGCGAGGCCCTGGCCGACATCCCGGACCCGGAAGGGCTGTTCGAGCCGCGCGAGGAAGCAACCCCGCTCGCCCCCGCCGATTCCCTCATGCTGACCAGCCTGGGGCGCGGCACGGTGGCCGAAGCCGCGCGCCTGGACGAGATCATCGACGGGTCGCTGTCCGGGGACTGGAGCGGCGCCCGGCTGGAGATGCTGGTGCGGTCCATCCTGCGCGTGGCGGTGTACGAACTGACGGGCATGCCCGACGTGCCGCCGCGCGTGACCATCACGGAATACGTGGATCTGGCCGGTGCGTTCTATGACGGGCCGGAGGTCAAGCTGGTCAACGCCGTGCTGGACCGCATCGCCCGGCAGGTTCACCCCGAGGCCTTCGCGCCCCGCTGAGCGGCCGGCGGCCCGGAAGGGAAGGCGCATGCCCCGACGCGGTGAATTCGATCTCATTGCCGACCTGTTCGCGCCCCTGGCCCGCCGCTGCCCGGCGGCGCTGGGCCTGACGGACGACGCCGCCGTGCTGCCGCCGCCCGAGGGTGGGCAGGGCACCGTGGTCAGCGCCGACATGCTGGTGGGCGGGGTGCATTTCCGTCTTGAAGATCCGCCGGATCTGATTGCCCGCAAGGCGGTGCGGGTGAACGTCTCCGACATGGCCGCCATGGGGGCGGCGCCGGTGGGCGTGATCCTGACCCTCGCCCTGTCGTCGAACCAGGATGATGCCTGGATCGAGGGCTTCGTGCGGGGCCTGGATGCCGACCTGTCCACCTTCGGCCTGGGGCTGCTGGGCGGGGATACGGTGTCCACGCCGGGCCCGGTGACGATCTCCGTCACCATCCTGGGGCAGACGCCGCCGGGGGCCCATCTGACGCGGGGCGGCGGTCGGGCGGGGGACGACCTGTGGGTCTCCGGGACCGTCGGCGATGCGGCGCTGGGGCTGAAGGTGCTGGACGGGGCGCTGCGCCCCGCCGATCCCGATCATGCCCGCAGGCTGGCCGACCGCTACCACCTGCCGCGCCCCCGGGTGGCGCTGGGGATGGCGCTGCGCGGGGTGGCGACGGCGGCCCTGGACATCTCGGACGGACTGGTCGGTGATCTGGGTCACCTGTGCGCGGCCAGCGGGACCGGGGCGCGGATCGAGGCGGCGGCGGTGCCGCTGTCCGAGGCCGCGCGGGCCAGCCTGGACGCGGACCCGGCGCTGCGGGACTCGGTCCTGGGCGGCGGGGACGATTACGAACTGTTGTTCGCGGTCCCGCCCGAGCGTGGCGATGCGGTCGAGGCCGCCGCTCGCGAGGCGGGCGTGTCCGTGGCCCGCATCGGCCGGCTGGAGGCCGCGCCCGGCATCCGGATCGTGGACGCGGCCGGCACCCCGGTGACGCTCGACCGGCCGGGCTGGCGGCATGCCTGGTAAAACCCCCGGTGCGACCCTCAAGGGAGGAGCATGGTGAAACGTCTGCTGATCGGTGTCGTGGTTCTGCTGCTGCTGGGCGGGTCCTTCGTCGGGCTGACCGTGATGGGGGTCGTGCCCGATGTGGCCGGCCTCAAGCCCATGCTGGGGCTGGCCGATCCGGCCGCCGGGGAGGGTTCGGAGGCGGCCCAGGCGCCGCCGCCGCCGCCGCCCCCGGACTACGGCCCGGACCCCGTGTTCATGCGGCTGCCGCAGTTCGCCATTCCGGTGATCGCCGAGGGACAGGCGGGCCGGCATCTCAACCTGAGCCTTCGGTTGCACGTGGACCCCGACTCGCGGGCGGACGTGACCCGCGCCATCCCCCGCCTGACGGACGTGATCCTGACCGGACTGGTCCAGAAGATGCCGGAGCTGATCCCCGCGCCGGGGCGACTCGACCTTCCGGCGATGAAAGCGGTGCTCAACGGGCAGGTCACGCGGGCGATGGGAGATGGCCCGGTTCATGACGTGCTGATTGATGGTGCATATATCCGCTAGGGTTATTCCCGTTCGGCTCGGAATTCGGGTCGGACCGACCCGAACGGGCGGGTCTTGCGTTGCCTGTGGGCGGGTCTTCTGGCAGGCTCGCTGCCCTCAAAAACGAAAAATGCGGGGGATACCCCTGTCCAGGACGGGATGTTAACGGCGACCGGGTCGATCGAGGCCACACGGTGGAGACTCGCGACCATGACGGTCGGTTAATCCTTAAGCGAAGGGCGCAATCCAAGATGCTGATCGTACTCTACATATTTGTCATTGCGTGCGGCCTTGCGGCGCTCGTGTATGGCATCAAGACGGTCGGGGCCATCATGGCCGCCGACAGCGGCACGGACGAGATGCGCCGCATCTCCGGCGCGGTGCAGGAGGGGGCGCAGGCCTATCTGAAGCGCCAGTACCTGACCATCGCCGGAGTCGGCATCGTCGTCTTCGTGATCCTGATGTTTGTCCTGGACCTGTCGGTGGCCGCGGGCTTCGCCATCGGCGCCGTCTGCTCGGGCGTCGCCGGGTTCGTCGGCATGCTGGTGTCGGTGCGCGCCAACGTCCGCACCGCAGAGGGCGCCCGGCAGGGCCTGGGTCGCGGCCTGGACATCGCCTTCAAGAGCGGCGCCGTCACCGGCATGCTGGTGGCCGGCCTGGCCCTGCTGGCGGTGGTCGGCTACTACGTGGTCCTGCTGGCGATGGGCGCGGAGGGGCGCGGCATCATCGACCCGCTGGTGGCCCTGGGCTTCGGCGCGTCGCTGATCTCCATCTTCGCCCGACTGGGCGGCGGCATCTTCACCAAGGGCGCTGACGTGGGCGCCGACCTGGTGGGCAAGGTCGAGGCCGGCATCCCCGAGGACGACCCGCGCAACCCGGCCGTGATCGCCGACAACGTGGGCGACAACGTGGGCGACTGCGCCGGCATGGCCGCCGACCTGTTCGAGACCTACGCCGTGACCGTGGTCGCCACCATGGTGCTGGCGTCGATCTTCTTCATGGGCACCGACTGGCAGGCGACCATGATGGCCTATCCGCTGGCCATCGGCGGCGTGTGCATCCTGGCCTCCATCGCCGGCACGTACTATGTCAAGCTCAAGGACGGCTCCACCAACATCATGGGCGCGCTGTACCGCGGCTTCATCATGTCGGCGCTGTTCTCGCTGGGCGGCATCGCGATCATGACCGCGCTGTTGCTGGGCTTCACCAATGAATGGACCGTGGGCGGCAGCACGTTCGGACCGTGGTCGCTGTTCCTGTGCGCCGTGGTCGGTCTGGTCGTCACGGGGCTCATCATCTGGGTGACCGAGTACTACACCGCGACCGAGTTCCGCCCCGTGCGGTCGGTGGCGAAGGCCTCGACCACCGGGCACGCCACGAACGTGATCCAGGGCCTCGCGATCTCCATGGAGGCCACCGCCCTGCCGGCGCTCATCATCTGCGCCGCCATCATCTGCGCCTACCTGCTGGCCGGTCTGTTCGGCATCGCCATCGCGGTGACCGCGATGCTGGCGCTGGCGGGCATGGTCGTCGCCCTCGACGCCTACGGTCCGGTCACGGACAACGCCGGCGGCATCGCCGAAATGGCGGACCTGGACGAGAGCGTGCGCAAGACCACCGACCTTCTGGACGCGGTCGGCAACACCACCAAGGCCGTGACCAAGGGCTACGCCATCGGCTCCGCCGGCCTGGGCGCCCTGGTGCTGTTCGCGGCCTACACCTCCGATCTGGCCTATTTCACCGCCAACCCGGACACCTATCCGATGTTCGCGGGTGTTGAAGCCGACTTCTCGCTGTCCAGCCCGTTCGTGGTGGTCGGCCTGCTGATCGGTGGCCTGCTGCCGTTCCTGTTCGGCTCCATGGGCATGACCGCCGTCGGCCGCGCGGCCGGTTCCGTCGTGAACGAGGTGCGGCGCCAGTTCAAGGAAATCCCGGGCATCATGGAAGGCACCGCGAAGCCCGACTACGGCCGCTGCGTGGACATGCTGACCAAGGCCGCGATCTGGGAGATGATCATCCCCTCGATGCTGCCGGTGCTGTCGCCGATCGTGCTGTTCTTCGTCATCCAGTTGATCGCCGGTCCGTCGGCGGCCTTCTCGGCGCTGGGCGCGATGCTGCTGGGCGTCATCATTACCGGCCTGTTCGTGGCGATCTCCATGACCGCCGGCGGCGGTGCCTGGGACAACGCCAAGAAGTACATCGAGGACGGCAACCACGGCGGCAAGGGCTCCGAGGCCCACAAGGCGGCGGTGACGGGTGACACCGTCGGCGATCCGTACAAGGACACCGCCGGCCCGGCCGTGAACCCGATGATCAAGATCACCAACATCGTTGCGCTGCTGCTGCTGGCCGTCATGGCCCACGGCGCGTAATTCCGACCCGCCCTGTCCCGCCGCGGCGGAACAGGGCAGGGACCTTCAGCCGGGCGGGAGAGCACCTCTCCCGCCCGGTTTTTTATGGATCACCGGGACCGAGCCCGGTCGGGGCCGAGATCCCCGGCGATCCGGATCAGAGCAGGACGCTGGCCAGCAGCAGGCCCACGCTCACCGAAACCCAGGTGCAGATCAGGCCCGGCAGCATGAAGCTGTGGTTCAGCAGGAACCGCCCGATCCGGGTCGTGCCCGTGCGGTCGAAGTTCACTGTCGCCAGATCACTGGGGTAGTTCGGGATGAAGTAGTAGGCGTAGACGGACGGATAGATGCCGATCAGCGTGGCCGGGGCCACGCCCAGCTGGAAGGCCAGGGGACCGAGCATCCGCGCCGTCGCCGCCTGGCTGTTCACGATGATCGACACCAGGAAGAACGCGAAGGCGAACATCCACTGATTGTCGCGCACCATGCCCTCGATCGCGGGCCGGATGGTGTCCAGGTTGTTGGTCACGAAGGTATCGGCCAGCCAGGCGATACCGAAGATGGCCACAACGGCCGACATGCCGGCGCGGAACACGGGGCCGGCCACCATGGTCTTGGCCTGAACCCCGCAGGCGAGCACGATGGCCGCCGCCGTCGCCAGCAGCGCCATCTGGATCATGTCGCCCATGCCGACGGGCTTGCCGGTCTCGGGATCGGCCACCGGCCGCAACTCCGGGACCATGCCCAGCACCACGATGCAGGCCAAACCGGCAAGGAAAATGCCGACCGCCCGCTTGGCGGAGGCCGGCAGTTGCCGGTCCAGCAGTGAGCTGTCCGCGCCTTCCATCTCGGCGCGCAGTGTGGGGTCCGCCAGCCGGCGCTGGTACTCCGGGTCCCGCTCCAGCTCCTTGCCGACGAAGCTTTGCACCGTCGCCGCTGTCAGCAGCCCGACGAGGGTGGCCAGGATGGTGACCATCAGCACGTCGCCCAGGGTGTAAGGCACGCCCCGGGTTTCGAATTCGGTCACCAGCCAGACCACGGCCGCGGACAGCGGGCTGGCGGTGATGCCCAGCTGCGAAGCGACGGAGGCCGCCGCCAGCGGGCGTTCCGGCCGGATCCCGGTCTTGCGGGCCACGTCCGCGATGATCGGCTGCACCACATAGACGGTATGGCCCGTGCCGACGCACAGGGTCATCGTGTAGGTGACCAGTGGGCCCAGGAATGTGACCGCCTTGGGGAACTGGCGCAGCAGGCGTTCGGACAGCTGCACCAGCCATTCCATGCCGCGCGCCGCCTCCAGCGCCGAGGCTGCCGTGACCGCGGCCAGAATGATGAGCATGACCGAGATCGGCGGGTCGCCGGGCACGAGCCCGAATCCGAAGCACAGGATGACGACGCCGACGCCGCCCGTGATGCCCATGCCGAGCCCGCCGATGCGGGCGCCCACGTACAGGGCAAGCAGTGTGATCGCGAGCTGAATCCAGATCATGACGCCGTCCCCTCTTCAGGCGTAAAGGTCTGCCCTCCCGGTCCCGGGATGGTGCGGTCGTGTCTGTCGTGAGCGCAGCGCCAGCGAGGCTACCGCGCAGGCTTGGTCGTCCGCCCCGGGGCCATTGGCGTATCCGTTTCCTGGGCGGTTCGAAAAGTGTCCGGGTGAAACGGGCCCGCGTCAAGGCGGGCCCCGGCGAGGGATGCCGTGCGCGCGGATTCGCGGTTCCGGTTCCGTTGCCCCCAAGGGGCGTGGGGGTCTATGGTTTCGGGCTCCCTCCCGCCCGATGGAAGTCCCGCAAGGATGTCGACCCCGTCCCGCCGATCCTCTGCCGCCGCGTCCGATCCGGACCGCAGCCTGTCCGTCCTGTTCACGCCCAAGCTGGTCACCGTGCTGCGCGAGGGCTATGGCCTGCGCGAACTGCGCGCCGACGCGGTGGCGGGACTGACCGTGGCCGTGGTGGCGCTGCCGCTGTCCATGGCCATCGCCATCGCCTCGGGCGTGTCGCCCGACCGGGGCCTGTATGCGGCCATCGTGGGCGGGTTCATCGTCTCGCTGATCGGCGGCAGCCGGTTCCAGATCGGCGGCCCGGCCGGCGCGTTCATCGTGCTGGTTGCCGCCACGGTCGCCGAGCACGGCGTGGACGGCATGCTGCTGGCCACCATGATGGCCGGCGGGATTCTCATGGTGATGGGGCTGCTGCGCCTGGGCAGCTACATCCAGTTCATTCCCTATCCGGTGACCGTGGGCTTCACCGCCGGCATCGCCGTCATCATCTTCGCGAGCCAGATCAAGGACCTGTTGGGGCTCAGCCTGCACGCGCCCGAGCCCGGCCCCCTGTTCGCCAAGATCCCGGTGCTGTGGCACAGCCTGCCGACGGTCACCCCGGCGGCGGTGGCGGTGGCGGTGGGGACCATCGCGGTGATCGTGGGCGTCAAGCGCCTGCGGCCGGGCTGGCCCAACCTGCTCATCGCCGTGGTGTTGGCGGCCGTGGCGACCGCCGTCGCCGACCTGCCGGTGGCGACCATCGGCAGCCACTTCGGCGGCATTCCCCAGGGGCTGCCGCTGCCCGGCCTTCCCGAGGTCGGTTGGGACAAGGCCGCCGCCGTGCTGCCCAACGCCGTCGCCTTCGCCCTGCTGGGGGCCATCGAGTCCCTGCTGTCCGCGGTGGTGGCGGACGGTATGACCGGGCGTCGGCACCGCTCCAACTGCGAGCTGATGGCCCAGGGGACAGCCAACATCGGCGCCGCCCTGTTCGGTGGCCTGTGCGTGACCGGGGCCATCGCCCGCACCGCCACCAACATCCGCGCCGGGGCGCACGGCCCGGTGGCCGGCATGATCCACGCCCTGGCACTGCTGGTGTTCGTGCTGGTGGCCGCCCCGCTGGCGGCCTTCATCCCGCTGGCGGCGCTGGCCGGGGTGCTGACCATCATCGCCTGGAACATGGTGGAGAAGGAGGCCGCCTGGACCCTGCTTCGGGCCAGCCGGGGCGATGCGGCGGTGCTGCTGGTCACATTCCTGCTGACCATCTTCCGCGACCTGACCGAGGCCATCGTCGTGGGGTTCGCGCTGGGCGCGCTGCTGTTCATCCACCGCATGTCGCGGGCGGTCTCGGTCGAGGCCCACGTGCCGCTGGTGGGCGAGGACCGCCCCGACGGCCACCCGGCCGAGCGCACGCCCTATCGGCCGCGTGAGGGCACCGACCCGAGCATCATGGTGTACCGCATCAGTGGCGCGTTCTTCTTCGGGGCGGTGGCGACGGTGAGTTCCGTGCTGGACCGCATCGCCGCCGCGCATCGGGTGCTGGTGCTGGACTTCTCGGCGGTGCCGTTCATCGACTCGTCGGCGGCGAACACCATCCACGGGCTGGCGCGCAAGGCGCAGCGCAACGGCGTGGCGGTGTATCTGGCGGGGGCGTCCCCGGGCGTGCGCCGCGACCTGCTGACCCACGGCGTGCGCCAGCCGCTGGTGCACTGGTCGCCGTCGGTGGAGGAGGCGCTGGCCCGTCTCCACGCGGAGGGGGACAGGACGACGGAGGGCTAGACGGCCTCGGCCGGGGCGGGGTCGGCCGCGTCCGAGACGGCGGCGCGGCCGGCGTCGAAGGCTTGGCCGTTCAGGTCCGCCAGCGCCGGTTTGCGCGCCCGGAAGACGTCCACCACCAGCGACCGCAGGGCCTCGGCGGACAGCGGCAGCAGGTCCGAGACCGCGCCCAGCATTACCGTGTTGATGAGCCGCACCGTGCCCAACTCGTTGGCGATGGCGCGGGCATCCAGGGTGCGTACGGAGACACCGTTGGGCGCGGCCTTGGCCCGCAGGGCGCCGATCGGGTCGTCCGGGTACTGGAACAGGCCCTGATGCACCACCGGCGGCTTGACCCGCAGGGCGTTGGCCACGATCTGCCCGCCCGGCCGCACCTGACCGACCCAGCGCAGGGACTCGGCGGCCTCGAACCCGATCAGCACGTCGGCCTCGCCGTCCGGGATGGCGGGGGCCAGCACGCGCGGCCCGAAGCGCAGGTGCGAGGTCACCACCCCGCCGCGCTGCGCCATGCCGGCAACCTCGGTCTTCTTGGCGTCATGGCCGGCGGCGATGGCCGCGCGGGCCAGCAGTTCGGCGGCGGTGAGCACGCCCTGGCCGCCGATGCCGCACAGCAGGACGTTGGTGACGCGATCCGTGGTGGTCATGGCCTCAGACCCTTTCCAGGCGCGGATGATCGGCCGGGTTCAGCGGCACGATGGCGTTGGGCGCGCAGGTCTCCACGCAGGCGTTGCAGCCGGTGCAGAAGGCGCTGTCGATGCGGGCGAAGGCCAGCTCCCTGGTCTTGCCGCTGTTCGTCGTGGCGGTCTCGCGTCGGCTGACCTCGATGGCGGGGCAGCCGATGGTGATGCAGCCGCCGCAGCCGGTGCAGTCCTCCTCGACGACCTTCAGGGCCGGGTGCGGCACGTGGCGGTCGGTCAGGACGCAGGGCTGATTGGTGATGATGACCGAGACTTCGGGCACCTGCACCTCGGTGCGGATCACCTTGAACAGGTCGGGCAGGGCGTAGGGGTCCACGGTGTGGACGCGCTCCGGCTTCACGCCCATGGCCTGGACCAGCGCGACATAGTCCACGCGCGGCGCGTCCTCGCCGTGGATGCCGAAGCCGGTGCCCGGGTGCTCCTGGCCGCCGGTCATGGCGACGGTACGGTTGTCCAGCAGCATCACGGTGACGTTGGCGCGGTTGTAGACCAGGTTCAGCAGCCCCTGCATGCCCATGTGCAGGAAGGTGGAATCCCCGATGACCGCGACCACGCCCTTCTTTTCGTCCTCGCCCGCCTTGGCGGCCGCAAGGCCGTGGGCCATGGTGATGGACGCGCCCATGCAGGTACACGTGTCCATGGCCTGCCAGGGATGGCCGGCCCCCAGGGTGTAGCAGCCGATATCGCCGGCGATCAGCACGGCGCGCCGCAGCTTGGAGAGGCAGTAGAACGGGCTGAGGTGCGGGCACCCCGGGCACATGGTCGGCGGGCGCGGGAACACGTCCGGGTCAGGCCCGGAGATCACACCCGGCGAGGCGGGCCCGGCATCGGCCGCGGCCTCGCCGTTCAGGCGGGCGATGGCGCTCCGCAGCACGCTGACGGACAGTTCGCCGTGACGGGGCAGCACGTCCTTGCCCATCACGTCGAGGCCGGCGGCCTTCAGATCGTGCTCGACCAGGGGTTCCGTTTCCTCGACCACCAGCACGCGGTCCACGCCGGAGGCGAAGGCGCGGATGCGCTCCATCGGCAGCGGCCAGGTCTGGCCCAGCTTCAGGATGGGCACGTCGGGCAGGGCCTCGCGCGCCGACAGGGCGGCCGGGCCGCTGGCGATCAGGCCGAGCGCGCGGTCGGCGCCGTCCAGGACCGTGGTCAGCGGGGTGGCGTCGGACTCCGCCGACAGCGCGGCGTCGCGCGCGTCCTGGCGGGGAAGCATGGCCTTGGCGTTGCTGGGCAGCATGACCCAGCGCCGGGCGTCGCGGATGAAGCCCTTGTGGTCGGGGGTCAGGCGCTCGCCCACCTCGACCACCGCCTTGACGTGGCAGACCCGCGTGGTCATGCGCAGGATGACCGGGCAGGAAAACTGCTCGGACAGCGCATAGGCGGCCAGGGTGAAGGTGTAGGCTTCCTGGGCATCCGCCGGCTCCAGGATCGGCAGGTGGGCGAAGCGGCCCCAATAGCGGCTGTCCTGCTCGTTCTGGCTGGAGGACAGGCCCACGTCGTCGGCGATGGCGATGACCAGCCCGGCGTTGACGCCCGCCAGCGCCTGGCTCATCAGCGCGTCGGCGGCCACGTTCATGCCCACGTGCTTCATGGCGCAGAACGACCGCGCGCCGGCCAGCGAGGCGCCGATGGCGACCTCCAGCGAGACCTTCTCGTTGACGCCCCACTGCGCGTCCAGGTCCGGGTAGCGGGCCAGAGTCTCCAGGATTTCCGTGGAGGGCGTGCCGGGGTACGCGCTGGCCACCTTGACGCCGGCTTCCCAGACGGCGCGGGCGACGGCCTCGTTGCCGGACAGCAGCGCGCGGCTGCCGGCCTGGATCTCGGTCAGGGCATTCATGATTGGACGGCCTCCCCCAGCAAGCGCCTCGACCGCCTGAGTCTTGTTGGTGTCGGGCCGGGCGGACACGGTGTGGCGGCCCGCGCCGATCGGGGCCGCCTGTTGATCCGTCGAGGCTTTACCGTGCGGACCCTGGAGCGTCAAGCGATACAAACGGCCCTGTGTTTCCTTGTCTTTCCGTCAGGGTCGGCCCCGGGATTGCGGGCGGACCTGGATCGGCCAAGGTCCACTTTTCTTGACTCCATGTCAGACATAATGTACTCAATGTCTTAACTGGCGCGGGGTTTTTGCCGTCAGGGCGGCCGGACGGTGTGGCCGCAGGCGGTGCCTCGCCGGTCGGCCCGTTCGTGGGCCCGGACCGCATGGCCGGGCCGGAGGGAAAGTCGGACCCATGTCCCGTTCGGTTCCGATGCAGAAGGTTGCCGCTCTCGCGCCCCTCGCCCGGGCGCGCGGCGCCGGGCGCGACCAGGGCAGCCGGGTGGCCGAGCGTCTCGCCCGCGACCTGTTTTCCGGAACCTATCCGCCGGGCAGCCTGCTGCCGCGCGAGGTGGATCTGGCCGAAACCTTCCAGGTCAGCCGCGCCAGCGTGCGCGCCGGCCTGCAGAGTCTGGCCGCGCTGGGCATCATCAGCCGTCATGCCGGGCAGGGCACCGTGGTGCGGGAATACGGCGACTGGTCCATCCTGGACCCGGTGGTGACCCGCTGGATGGCGGACTACGCCGGCCCCAACCCCGAAATCCTGCGTCAGATCTTCGAGTTCCGCCGCGTCACCGAGCCGTTCATTTCGGCCCAGGCGGCCGAGCGCGCCAATGCGCGCGACCTCGCCGAGATCGAGGACGGGTTTCTGGGGATGGAACGCGCCCTGGCCGAGACCCGCATGGACGCGGAGTTGCCGGAGGCGTTCTCGGAAAGCGACGTGGCCTTTCACGCCGCCATCTATCGCGCCACGCACAATCTGGTCTGGTCGCAGCTCTCTCATATCCTGCGGCCGACCATCCTGATCGTCATTCGAAAGACCAACAACACGGCGGACGAACTGCGCGACAGCCTGGAGCGCCACCACCGCCTGATGGAATGCATCCGCCTGCGCCAGCCTCAGGCCGCCTTTGATGCGGCGGTCCACGTCATGGCCCGGACCGGCCAGGACCTGGGCCTGGAGACCGGCGGCGCGCCGGCGGACATCGCCCTGCTCGCCCGGCCGTGGGCGTGCCCGGTCCCCGGCCCGAACGACGGGTCGGCGGCGTGAAACCCGGACTGAGGGACCACCGTTCGGCGGTGCGTCCCGGGGTCCGGCCAAGTGAACCATAATCTTGGGAGGACAAGATGACCCTGCGATCCGTGCCCCCGCTCCTGAAAGGCGCCGCTGGCGCTTTTGTGGGCGTCGCGATGATGGCCGCGCCGGCCCTGGCGGCGGACTACGAGTGGACGTTCCAGACCTCGGAAACGGCGGGCGAGCCGCAGTTCAAGATCAAGCAGCAGTGGGCCGAGACCATCAACACGATGTCCGACGGGCGCATCAAGATCGAGATCCTGCCGACCGGCGCCGTCGTGCCGCACAACCAGACCCTGGACGCCGTGGGCAGCGGCATTCTTCAGGGCCACCTGACCGACCCCAGCTACTTCTCGGGCCTGAACCCGGCGTTCTCCATGCTGGGCAACCTGGTGGGCGCCTGGGGCGACCCGCTGGAGTTCCTGGAGTACATGCAGTACGGCGGCGGCGAAGAGCTCTACAACGAGCTGGTCAACCCGTACAACGTGCACCTGATCGGCGCGGCGGCGACCGGCCTGGAGGCGTTCGTCTCCAAGAAGCCGATCCGCTCCGTCGAGGACCTGCAGGGCCTGAAGCTGCGCGCGCCCGAAGGCATGGTCTACGACATCTTCTCCAAGGCGGGCGCCACGCCGGTGAACCTGCCCGGCTCCGAGGTCTACACCGGCCTTGAGAAGGGCGTGATCGACGCCGCCGACTACACCGTGTTCTCGACCAACCACAGCCAGGGTCTGCACAGCTTCGCGCAGTACCCCAGCTATCCGGGTTTCCACTCGCTGCCCATGGTCGCCGTGTCCATGAACAAGGAGATCTGGGACGAGCTCCCGGACGACCTGAAGCAGATCATGGCAACCGCCACGGACGCCCTGGCCTATGACCTGGTGTTCAAGCTGAAGGCCCGTGACCTGGAGGCCGTCGCCGAGGCGCGCGCCGATCCGGAGATCGAGATCATCGACCTGCCGGCCGAGGAGCGGAAGAAGTTCCGCGCCATCGCCCAGCAGGAGTGGGCCAACTGGGCCGAGCGCAACGAACTGACCCAGAAGGTCTATGACTCGGTCGTGGACTTCCTGAAGACCCGCAACCTGCTCTGATCCTTACCCCCCGCTGATTGGGTCTCCGTCGGATGGTCGGTCCGGCGTGGTCTCGGGGGACGCCACCCGGACTCCCTCCCCTGGCAAGGGGAGGGCAGGGGAGGGGCAAGAGCGGCTGTCCGCACCGGCCGCCTTGCGTGCCGCTTCCGCCCCCTCCCGACCTCCCCCCTGCCGGGGGGAGGAGTTCGGTCGCGCCATCCGGACCGGACCCGGTCATCCCTCAGGGACATCCCCGGGGACAGGCTTGCCATGACGGCGGTCCCTCGCCGCCGAGCCCCCAGTCGTCGCCATGACGGTCCGGCGCAGGACCGCCCGGTCTCGCTCATTTTCTCGCCCCTGGAGGGGTCCGGTCATGACCGATCCGATCCGCCCGCCGTTTCCGCCCGAGCGCATTCCGACCACGCCCGAACCGGACCCCCGCAAGGCCGCCCAGGGCATCATCCGCACCCCGCTCGACCGCGCCATCGCCAAGGCCGCCAACGGCGTCGCCTGGCTGGTGTTCATCGCCATGACGATCAGCGTGTTCGAGGTCGTCATGCGCTATGTGTTCCATTCCCCCACCTCGTGGGTGCATGAGAGCACGGTCATGCTGATCGCCGCCCTGTTCGCGCTGGGCGGGCCGGTGGCGCTGGCCCGCGACAAGCACATCCGCGTGCGCGTGATCTATGACGCGGTGCCGCCGCACGTGCGGCGCTGGCTGGATGTGTTCAACAACGCCGTGATCCTGGTGTTCTGCATCGGCATGACCTATGCCGCGTGGCAACTGTTCTTCCGCGCCACCCACGATCCGAGCGGCGTCATCAGCCTGGAGCGCTCCGGCACGTCCTGGAATCCGCCGTTTCCGGCCTTCACCAAGGGCTTCATCCTGTTCGCCGTCGGCCTGATGGCGGTTCAGTCGGCCCTGCACCTGATCCAGAGCCTGCGCGGCCGCGTCGGCGCGCGTGATGGGGAGGAGCAGTGACATGGGCGGTCTCGGCATGAACGAAATGGGCATCGAGCTTGGCACCTACATCCTGGTGGGCAGCATCTTTCTTCTGCTGCTGACCGGGCTGCCGCTCGCCTTCACCACCGGCATGGTGGCGCTGGTCTTCACCTTCGGCTGGTTCGGACCGAACGCCCTGCCGCTGGTGACCAGCCGCGTCTTCGGCTTCATCACGGAATACTCTCTGGTGGCGGTGCCGATGTTCGTCTTCATGGCGTCGCTGCTGGACCGCTCCGGCATCGCCAAGGACTTGTTCAACGGCATGCGCGTGCTGGCCGGGCGGGTGCCCGGCGGGGTGGCCGTGCAGACGCTGGTGGTGGCCTTCTTCCTGGCCGCCATGTCCGGGATCATCGGCGGCGAGATCGTGCTGCTGGGCCTGCTGGCGCTGCCGCAGATGCTGCGCCTGGGCTACAACAAGCACCTGTCCATCGGCGTGGTCTGCGCCGGCGGCTCGCTGGGCACCATGATGCCGCCCTCGATCGTGCTCATCATCTACGGGCTGATCGCCAGCGTCTCCATCGCCGACCTGTTCACCGCCGCCATTACCCCGGCCGTGATCCTAATGCTGTGCTACATGGCCTATGTGCTGTCGCGCTGCTTCTGGGATCCGTCGATGGGACCGCCCATGCCGGAGGAAGAGGCGAACATGCCCTGGCGCGACAAGCTGCGGGAGATGCGCCACATCATCCTGCCGGCGATTGTCGCGTTCATGGTGCTGGGCTCGATCTACGGCGGCGTGGCCTCGGTCACCGAGGCGGCGGCCATGGGTGTGTCCGGCGTGCTGATCGGCATCATGATCCGGCGCGAATTCTCGCTGACGCTGATGCAGCAGGCCGTCACCCAGACCATCAACACCTGCGGCATGATCATCTGGATCGGCGTCGGCGCGGCCACGCTGGTGGGTGTGTACAACCTGATGGGCGGCAACCGCTTCGTCTCCGGCACCATCCTGGGCCTGGACATGGCGCCGGTGTTCATCCTGATGGTGATGATGCTGATCCTGCTGATCCTGGGCCTGTTCCTGGACTGGATCGGCATCGCCATGCTGTGCCTGCCGATCTTCGTGCCCATCGTTCAGCAGCTCGGCTATGACCCGATCTGGTTCGGCATCCTGTTCGCGGTGAACATGCAGGTCTCGTTCCTGTCGCCGCCGTTCGGACCCGCCGCCTTCTATCTGAAGGGTGTGGCGCCGCCGGATATCTCGCTCAGCGACATCTATCGCGCGGTGCTGCCGTTCATCGCGATTCAGATCGTCGTGCTCGCCCTTCTTCTGTTCCAGCCCAACGTCGCCATGTGGCTGGTCAACTAGGCCGTTTCATCATGCGCATCACCGCCCTGAAAACCTACCGTGTGCCGCCGCGCTGGCTGTTCCTGAAGGTGGAGACCGATGAGGGTCTCGCCGGCTGGGGCGAGCCCGTCATCGAGGGCCGCGCCGCCACCGTCGAGGCGGCCGTCCACGAACTGTCCGAGTACGTCGTGGGGCGCGATCCCCGCCGCATCGAGGACATCTGGCAGACCCTTTACCGCGGCGGCTTCTACCGGGGCGGGCCGATCCTGATGAGCGCGATCGCCGGCATCGACCAGGCGCTGTGGGACATCACCGGCAAGGCCCTGGGCGCGCCCGTCCATGCCCTGATGGGCGGGCGGGTCCGTGACAAGGTCCGCATGTATGCCTGGATCGGCGGCGATCGCCCGGCGGACGTGGGGCGGCAGGCCCGCGAGATCGTCGCCAAGGGCTTCACGGCGTTCAAGATGAACGGCACGCCCGAACTGGCCATCGTGGACAGTCATGCGCGCATCGACGAGGCCGTGGCCCGCGTGGCCGAGGCGCGCGAGGCCGTCGGGCGCGACGTGGGCATCGCCATCGACTTCCATGGGCGTGTGCATCGGCCCATGGCCAAGGTGCTGCTGCGCGAACTGGAGCCCTTCCACCCCCTGTTCGTCGAGGAGCCGGTGCTGCCGGAGAACCTGTCCATCCTGCCGGCGATCACCCAGGGGCTGGGCTATCCCATCGCCACCGGCGAGCGCCTGTTTCACCGCACCCAGGTCCGGCCGGTGCTGGAGTCCGGCGCCGTGGATATCATTCAACCCGACCTGTCGCACTGCGGCGGGCTGACGGAGGGCCGCAAGATCGCCACCCTGGCCGAGACCTACGACGTCGCCCTGGCGCCGCACTGTCCGCTGGGTCCCCTGACCCTGGCGGCCTCGCTGCAACTGGATGCGGTGTGCCACAACGCCTTCATCCAGGAGTTCAGCCTGGGGATTCACTACAACGTGAACTCGGACATTCTGGACTATCTGGTGGACCCGGCGCCGCTGACCGTGAGCGCCGACGGGTTCCTGGCCGTGCCCGAGGGGCCGGGCCTGGGGGTGGAGATCGACGAGGCCGTGGTGATCGAGCGCGCCAGGGAGGGCCACGCCTGGCGGAATCCCGTCTGGCGTCATGCGGACGGGAGTGTCGCGGAATGGTGACCGCCGCACGGGAGCGGTTCGACTCCGCGTTTGCCGCCATGCCGCTGGTCGCCATCCTGCGCGGCCTGACGCCCGGTGAGGCGGTGGCCGTGGGCGAAGCCCTGGTGGGCGCCGGGATCACGCTGATCGAGGTGCCGTTGAACTCGCCGGAGCCGTTCGACAGCATCGGTCGGTTGCTGGATGCCCTGCCGGCGTCGGTGGCTGTGGGTGCGGGCACGGTGATGACGCCCGGGGATGCGCTCCATCTCGGCGACATGGGCGCGCACCTGCTCGTGGCCCCGAACACGGATCCGGCGGTGCTGGATGCGGCGGCGGCGGCCGGGCTGGCGGCGCTGCCGGGCTGCCTGACCCCCAGCGAAGCCTTTCTGGCGCTGAAGCACGGGGCGGCGGGGCTGAAGATCTTTCCGGCCGGGCGTCTGGGGCCGGGCTACCTGACGGATCTGCGGGCGGTGGTGCCGCCGGGCACCCGTCTGTTGCCGGTGGGGGGCGTGGATGCCGACACCCTGGCGGCCTATCGCGCCGCCGGCGCCGATGGGGGTGGCTTCGGGTCGGCGATCTACACGCCGGGCCTGTCGCCCGATGCCGTCCACGCCCGCGCCCGCGCACTGGTGGACGCGTGGCGGGCGCTGGACGGCCCGGGGGCCTGAGACCAGGGGCACGAGGCCTGAGCCGTCAGGCCGGGCGCCCCAACAAAAAACAGGCGTCATCCTGACGGAGCGAAGCGACGGAAGGATCTCAGGCCGGGGCGTGCGTGGGCTGGCCCGGTGTCACCCGGCCTCCCGAGATCCTTCGCCGCGTTCAGCGGCTCAGGATGACGCGACTGAGGCGGCGAGAGTCCGATCCTCTCGTCGCTCATTTAAACTCGAGAGCATTTTGCGCGACATCCGGGTCACGATAAATGCTCTAGAATATTGTTATTGAAGCAAATCGTCGTCGCGATCTGTTCCAGATCGCTCGGGATTTGCTCTAATCCCCGACCACGTTGCGGACCTGGACCACCTCGTTGGCGATGGCCTCGCGCACCGTGGCGAGCGCGTGTTCCAGTTCGGCGATGCGCTCGCGCATGAACCGCATTTCCTCCACCTCGGCCTTGGTCGGCGGCACCGTGGCGGTGCCGGCGGCGAGGGATTCCGCCACGTAGCGGGCCCGCAGGTTGGCGACCCGCCGGGCCAGATCCAGCACCTCCATGGGCTCCACGTCGCCGACATACTTGGCGATGGCGTGGCGGGTCTGGTCCTCCAGCACGTGGGTCAGGTGGCGGTTGAACTGCTTGGTGGTGAGGCGGCCTTCGGGCAGACCCTCGATCTCGCGGGCGGCGTTGCCCCGGCCGTCGGCGGCCGCACCGGCGCGGCGGGTTTCCCGCAGGCGGGCGAGGTCGGGGAACTGGGTCACGGACATGATGGTGCCTCCACGGACAGTCGGACGTCGGGATCGGGCAATGCAACCCGCGTGCCTGTTTCCAAAGCGTTGAGTCGGCCGTGTTTTCGTCCCAGAAGCTACGGCGGCGGCAATTCCTGCCGGTCCCGGACAGCCGGGGGCGGCGGGGCCTGCCGGGTGAGCCGCCCGGGGGCGCAGGGCAACGGGCTCAGGGTCACGCGATCGCTCCCGCAGGTCCTTGCGGCGGAACGGAGACCCACGCTCGAGATCCTTCAGCCGCTTCGCGGCTTCAGGAAGACATCCTATCGTTTTTGTTTGTCATCCCGAGTGAGCGAAGCGAGACGAGGGATCTCGAGAGGCCTGCTCAGGCGGCGCGGAACAGGCCGTCATATTAACCTGAGCCCGTTGCCCCGGCCCTGCGGCGGCGGCCCCTTGCCGCACCGGGCGCGGCTGCGCATACTCCACCGCTCGCGTCGGTCTTGCCGGCTGCGTGCCCGCCGTCACCAGAGTGGTTCCGCCATGACGTCCCCTGAACTCTCTGCCGAGCTCTCCGCCGCCGGCGCGCGCGTGCGCACGGTCCTGATCGCCGGATGCCTGATCTCGCTGGTCGGGTTCGGCGCGCGCTCCGTGCTGGGCCTGTTTCTGGAGCCCATGACCGGCGATCTGGGCTGGAGCCGCGAGACCTTCGCCTTCGCGCTCGCCGTGCAGAACCTGATGTGGGGCCTGTGCGTGCCGGTGGCGGGGATGCTGGCGGACCGCTTCGGGGCGGCGCGGGTGATCGCGTTCGGCGCGCTGCTGTACGCGGGCGGGATCGCCGGCATGGCCTTGTCCGCCACGCCCTGGATGCTGCACCTGAGCGCCGGCCTGGTGACGGGGCTGGGGGTGGCGTTCACCGCCTTCTCGCTGGCGCTGGCGGCCATGGCCCGCGTGGTGGGACCGGAGCGCCGCTCGATGGCGCTGGGGCTGGGGACGGCGGCGGGTTCGCTGGGGCAGGTGGTGTTCTCGCCGCTGGGGCAAGGGTTCATTCTGGCGTTCGGGTGGCAGACGGCGCTGCTGCTGCTGGCGGGATGCACGCTGGCGCTGCTGCCGCTGGCGTTCGTGCTGCCGCGCACGCCGGTCGCCGCCGGAGGACATCCCGGCGACGACCCGGCCCAGACGCTGCGCGCGGCCCTGGGCGAGGCCGGCCGGCACCGGGGCTATGTGCTGCTGACCACGGGATTCTTCGTCTGCGGCTTCCACGTGGCGTTCATCACGGTGCACTTCCCGGCCTATGTGAAGGACCTGGGGCTGGGTGGCTCGGTCGGCGCGATGGCGCTGGCGCTGATCGGGCTGTTCAACATCGTGGGGTCGTTCGGGTCCGGCCTGTACGGCCAGACGCACAGCAAAAAGACCGGACTGGCGACCATCTACGGCCTGCGCGCGCTGGTCATCCTGGGCCTGCTGCTGGCGCCCAAGACGCCGCTGGTGATCGGGCTGTTCGCCGCCGCCATGGGCCTGCTGTGGCTGTCCACGGTGCCGCTGACCACGGGCATCGTGGGGCAGGTGTTCGGGTTGCGCTACATGAACACGCTGTTCGGGATCGTGTTCCTGAGCCACCAGCTCGGCAGCTTTTCCGGCGTCTGGCTGGGCGGCGTGCTTTACGACGCCTTCGGCACCTACGACCCCGTATGGTGGGCGGGTGTGGGTCTGAGCGTGCTGGCGATGCTGCTGCACCTGCCCATCGACGAACGCCCGTTGCGACGGCGCCCCTCGGCCGCCCCCGCGTGAGGGCGGCCCCCATCGGCGCGCGGCGACCCGCTCTCCGCTGCCCTGCCGTCCGGACAGCCGGTCCGGATCAATGCACCCGATGGGGCTCCATGTCGTGCTGCCGTGTCGCGGCGAAGGCCAGGTCGCAGGACGGGGCCATGCCGATCTGGCGGCCGTTGGCGGCGTGGATGGACCAGCCGGTCTCGTTGTCCTCGGTCTCCACGGCCCGGATGTAGGCGATGTGGTTCAGCCCGAGCTGCGCGAAGTCGCGCGGGCTCATGTCGCCCACCATGTGGCCGCTCTCGATCTGGGCGAGCATGTCGTCCGTCTCCGGGGTGTCGGCCTCGGCGGGGGGAAGGCTATTCCGGGTCATGGCCAGTCTCCTTCAGGGCAAGGCGGGAACGGGTCTGGGCCGTCTTTTGCTTTTGCGGGCGCCGCGTCGGCGGCTCCGGATCGGCGGCGCCCTCGTCCACATCGATGGTGGCGGAAGCCGCCGGGGCCGCGCGGGTGCCGGCCCGGTCGCCCTCGCCCTGGATGGGCACGCGCCGGACGCGCGGTTCCGGCATCGGGCGGTCCAGATCGATGTGCAGCAGGCCGGTTTCCAGCCGCGCGCCCAGGATCTCCATGCCTTCGGCGAGGACGAACGCCCGCTGGAACTGGCGCGCCGCGATGCCGCGGTGCAGGAACACCCGCTCCCCGTCGTCCGGGGACTGGCGGCCGCGCACGACAAGCTGGTTGTCCTCGACCGACACCGACAGGTCGTCCTCGGAAAAGCCGGCCACGGCGAGCGTCACGCGCAGGCGCGTCTCGCTGAGCTGCTCGATGTTGTAGGGCGGATAGCCCTCCGGCTGCGATTTCTGCACGCGGTCCAGCAGGCGTTCGAAATGGTCGAACCCCACCAGCAGCGGGCTGTTGAACCCGGTCACGCGGGTCATGGGTGCTCCTCCTCCCCGGTCACGAGCGAGTGGATCGGGGGACCCGGCAGGCCGGCGTCCGCTCCGCACAGGGCTGCGCCGGGGTCCGGCCCATGGCGGCGCCGGACATCTCGCAACCCCTCTTCTTATTTCGGTCGGGTCGCGGGGTCCGTCAAGTCGCGATCATCGCCGCCCCGGGCCAGCCAGGCTTCGAAGCGGCGGCGGCGCAGGGCCTTGGTGTTGGCGTCCCAGTCGCTGTCCACCGCCAGCGCGGCGCCGATGCGGTGGGGCGCGGTCGGCAGGTGCTGGGCCATGGGGACGCCGGTGTCGGGATGCAGGCCGATGCGGTCCAGCGCCGAGCGTCGCGCCGGGCCGTAGGGAATCCGCGCCCCCAGCGCCGCCAGCCGGTCCGGGTGGGTGGCGAAGCGGATGAAGGCTCGCGCCGCGTCGGGCGCGTCGCTGCCGGCGGGGATGGCCCAGACGTCGCGGTTCAGCAACTGGCCGTCCCAGAGCGTGACGATCGGCAGGTCGCCCGCCACCCGGGCGTCGAAAAAGCGGCCGTTGTAGCCCGAGGCCATGGCGACGGCCCCGGACGCCAGCAGCCGCACGGGCTCCTCGCCGCCCTGCCACCAGACGATGTGATCGCGGATGGTGTCCAGCTTGCGCAGGGCGAGCCGGAGGCCCCGGTCGGTGGACAGCAGGTCGTAGACCTGGGCGCGCGGCACCCCTTCGGCCATCAGCGCCCATTCCAGCAGGGCGTCCGGCTCGCGGCGGAAGGCGCGCGTGCCGGGGAAGGTCTCGATGTCGAAGACGTCGGCGATGGTGCGGGGCTTGCGACCCGGAAAGGCGCGGTCGTCATAGGCGACGACGGTCGAGAACGTCAGGTGCGCCAGCCCGCAGCGCCCGAACGAGCCCGGCAGGAAATCGGCGGCGGCGGGCGTGCCGTCGGGCGCGGGGGCGGCCAGGGCGTGGGTGTCGAGGGGCTGCAGCAGGCCGGCCGCGCAGGCGGTGGCGGCATCGGCGTCGATCATGTCGATCACGTCCCAGCCCTCGGCCTCGGGCGTGCTCAGGATGGCCACGCCGCCGTCGTGGCGGGCGGTCTCCACCGGGATGCCGGTCGCGGCGGTGAAGGGATCGAACAGGGCGGCGCGCTGGGCCTGGGCATAGACCCCGCCCCAGGTGGCGACGGTGAGCGTCGGCGCGGCCTCGTCCGCCGCCCGTGCGGGACCGGCGGGGCCGGCGAGGCCGGCGAGGCCGGCCATCGTCAGAAGGGCCGCCAGCGCGGCCGATGTCCATCTAGGCGCCCGCATTCTCCTCCCGCCTCAGGTCGTGCACGGTGTCCAGGTATGCGCCGATGACGGCCGCCTCGGTGACCATGCCCGCCAGCCGCCCGTCGTGGTCCACCACGGGGGCGGCGTCGCCGACGAAGCCGTCGAGGGCGGCCATGGCCTCCCACACCGAGGTGTCCGGGGCCAGCACCACGGCGCCCCGCCGGGCCAGCGCGCCGGCCTTGGCGTCCTCGCGGTCGCGGGCGTCCTGGGCGCGCAGCAGGCCGAGGAAGCGCCCATCCTCGCCGATCACCGGGGCCTCGGCCCGGCCGGCGGCGGCCAGCCGGTCGAGCACGGCCCCGACCCGCTCGTCCGCCGCGGCGCGCGGCATGTCCGTATGGATCAGACGGGCGACCGGCACGGCGTCCAGCAGCGCCCGGTCCCGGCCGGCCGACAGGTCCACGCCCTTGCGCGCCAGTTGCACGTCGAACAGAGACCGCCCGAGAAGCTGATAGCTGACCAGATTGGAGAACACCACGGCGACCATGGCGGCGATGGTCAGGTCGTAGCTGTGGGTCAGCTCGAACACGATCAGGATGGTGGTCAGGGGCGCGCCGATCACCGGGCTGGTCAGGGCCATCATGCCGCAGATGGCATAGACCACGAGACCCGAGTTGGGCACGCCCAGCAGCCCGTCGAAGCCCGTCCACAAGAGCGCGCCGAACAGGATGCCGATCAGCAGGGCGGGACTGAACACGCCGCCGGCGAAGCCCCAGCCCAGGCACAGGGCGGTCAGGGCGATCTTGGCGGCGATCAGCAGCGCCAGTTCCCAGGGGGCGAAGGCGCCCTCGATGGTGGCGAACCGCAGAGCCTCCGTGCCGATGCCCAGCACGTCCGGCAGCGCCAGCGCGACCGCGCCGACGGCGAGTCCGGCCAGCGCGGGGCGCAGCACGGCCGGCAGGCGCAGGCGGGCGGCCAGGGCGGGCGCGGCCAGCAGCAGGCGCATGAAGCCGACGGCCAGCAGGGCCGACAGCACGCCGACCAGCGCGAACAGGGGGAACTCGTAGCCGTGGGCGACGCCGTCGAAGGCGACCAGGAACAGGGCGGGCCGGTCGAACACCACGTTCGCGACCACGAATCCGGTGGCCGCCGCCACGGTGGTGGGGGCGAAGGCCTGGATCGAGTAGTGCCGCAGGATGACCTCGTGTGCGAACACCAGCCCGGCGATGGGCGCGTTGAAGGCGGTGGCGATCGCGGCGGCCACGCCGCAGCCGATGGCGATGGTCCGCAGGTTGCGCACGGGCGTTCGCACGCGCGCGGCCAGGGCGCCGAACAGGGTGCCCAGATAGACCATCGGGCCGTACTGCCCGACCGAGGCCCCGCAGCCCAGCGACAGCGCCGCCGCCAGCGAGGACACCACCCCGCTCCGGACGGACGGCAGGGCCCCCCGGGTCTGCACGGCCCGGATGGCGTCCGGCGGGCCCAGCGGCCGGCCCTCGATCGCCCCGTGTCGCAGCAGAAGGCCCACGAGCAGTCCGCCCAGGGTGGGCACCAGAACGGTGGCCGCCGCGACCAGGGCCGCGCGGTCCTCCACCTGCACCCGGGCGCGCGGCGAGACCAGCAGGGCGTCGTTCAGCCAGGCCACGGCGTCCACGAAGGCGATGGCCCCAAGCGCCGTGATCCCCCCGACGGCGACCGCCACACCGCTCAGCACGGCCATGCGGACGAGGGGGCTGGTCACGCGGTCGTCGGGTCGGGGAGGTGCGGGGGGCATCGCGCTCGGCCTGGCCGCTGTCTGGACGGGGCGAGCCTCCACCTTACGCGACCGGGCCGTGTTCCGCCAACCGCGCGGCCGGGCGCGTTGACGGGGTGGCGCCGTTATGATGTCGTAACGGTCACGGACAAGAGGGGAACGGACGGGGCCCTGTGCGATCCCCGTCGACACTCAACAGGACAGGGAGCGGGGTCATGGCGATGCGATACTATGTGCGGCTGGTTGGGTTCTCCTTTGTCGCGCAAGGGCAACTCGGGGGGCTTGTGGTGGATCCGGGCACCACGTTCCGGTTCGGGGGCCGGACCTACGACGCGGAGCACCCGTACCACTTGGCCTCTCTCGATGCCGCCATGCCGCGGATCGCCAATGCGATAACGACGGACTGGATTTCCATCCCGACCGCGTCCGAACCGCACTTCCGCAACCTCGAGGGTTACCGGGCCGAGATCAAGATTCACGGCTGGATCGTCGGTCGGGGAGAGGCGCGGGTCGAGATCAACCTGTGGAACCGGACCGGGGCCAGCGTGGGCGGCTTTTCGCGCAACGCCACCTGCTACGGCGGCAACATCGGCAATCTGGGCATCGAGTGCAGCCTGGTGAAGGGCCGCACGCGGGAAGAGGTGGTCCGGCGCGCCTTCCGCGACCAGTTCCGGCGTGATCCCGGCTACTCCCGATAGGGGCGGCGATCCGGAGCGTCCGGCGGTCGGACGCCCCTTGATCGCGCCCGCGCGGCGACCACATGGCAACAGCGGCCGGTCCGGCAGGGGGGTCGTTGCCGGCCCGCATCAACCATGCGTTTCGTGCATGCCGGGCATGACCGCTTGACTTGGCCGGAGGTGTTGACTACACCACTGCGGTTTTCCGGGATCCCGAGATGGGCGCCCGCCCCCTCCTCACGGTTCGTGGAGCCTCGCGGCATGGAAGAACTGCTCCGGGAGTACCTCCCCATCCTGGTCTTTCTCGGCATTGCCGCGGTGGTGGCCGCGGGTGCGCTCGCCGGATCGTTGATCCTCGCCCCCCAGCGGCCCGATCCCGAGAAGGATTCGGCCTACGAGTGCGGGTTCGAGGCGTTCGACGATGCCCGTGCGAAATTCCAGGTGCGGTTCTATCTGGTCGCCATCCTGTTCATCATCTTTGACCTTGAGGTCGCCTTCCTGTTTCCGTGGGCGCTCAGCCTGGGCAATATCGGTGTGTTCGGGTTCTGGTCCATGATGGTGTTCCTGGCCGTCCTCACCATCGGGTTCGTTTACGAATGGAAGAAAGGGGCACTGGAATGGGAATGAGCGAGGGAACGCCCGTCGTCACCAACACCCAGCCGCTGCCGCCGGGGCAGGAACAGGACGCCCTGCTCAAGGCGCTGGGGCAGGAGATCGACGACAAGGGATTCGTGCTGGCCAGTGTGGACAAGCTGGTCAACTGGGCCCGCACCGGGTCGCTGTGGCCGATGACCTTCGGTCTGGCCTGCTGCGCGCTGGAAATGATCCACTGCGCCTGCGCCCGCTATGACCTGGACCGCTTCGGGGTGGTGTTCCGCCCCAGCCCGCGCCAGTCCGACGTGATGCTGGTCGCGGGCACGCTGACCAACAAGATGGCGCCCGCGCTGCGCAAGGTCTATGACCAGATGTCGGAGCCGCGCTGGGTGATCTCGATGGGGTCGTGCGCCAACGGCGGCGGCTACTATCACTACTCCTATTCCGTGGTGCGCGGCTGCGACCGCATCGTCCCGGTGGACATCTACGTACCGGGTTGCCCGCCCACGGCGGAGGCGCTGCTGTACGGCATCCTCCAGCTTCAGAAGAAGATCAACCGCACCGGGTCCCTGCTGCGGTAAAGGGTTGGGGGGCGGAGTTCGGCCCGCCCCCACCCGGGACCGCCGACCGGCGAGCCGTCGCGCCGGTCAGCGGCGGGGCCCACGCGCGCCGTCGGTTCAACACGGGGTATGTGGCATGGCGTTGACCACCGAACAGATCGAGGCCCTTCAGGACCTGGGGCACCACGTCGCCGCGGCGCTGTCCGATCAGGTGCGCGAGACGCATCTGTCCAAGGACGAACTTGTGGTCTCGATCAACCGCCAGGATGTGGTGCGCGTGCTCACCTTCCTGCGCGATGATCCCAACTGCCTGTTCGTGCAGCTTGTGGACGTGTGCGGGGTGGACTGGCCGGAACGGGACGAGCGCTTCGAGGTGGTCTACAACCTGCTCAGTCTGAAGCATAACCAGCGCGTCCGCGTGCGCCTGACCGCGAGCGAGGACACGCCCGTGCCCTCGGTGGTGGAGGTGTTCAAGACCGCCAACTGGTTCGAGCGTGAGGTCTGGGACATGTACGGCGTGTTCTTCTCCGGGCACCCGGACCTGCGCCGCATCCTGACCGACTACGGCTTCGAGGGGCACCCGCTGCGCAAGGACTTCCCGCTGACCGGGACGGTGGAGCTGCGCTACGACGACGAGCAGGCGCGCTGCGTCTACGAGCCCGTGCGGCTGACGCAGGACTTCCGCAATTTCGATTTCATGAGCCCCTGGGAAGGGGCGCTGGACCCCAACGTGGCGGCGACCGCCCGGGCGCTGCCCGGCGACGAGAAGGCGAGCGGCTGACGGACCAGGGCACGAGCAGGGCACGAGGCAGGCAGCACGATGGCGCAGACCGAGATCAAGAGCTACAACCTCAACTTCGGACCCCAGCATCCGGCGGCGCACGGGGTGCTGCGTCTGATCCTGGAGCTGTCCGGCGAGGTGGTGGACCGCGCCGATCCCCATATCGGGCTGCTGCACCGCGGCACCGAAAAGCTGATCGAGTACAAGACCTATATCCAGGCGATGCCGTACTTCGATCGCCTGGACTACGCCTGCCCGCTGAACATGGAGCACGCCTACGTGCTCGCGGTGGAAAAGCTGCTGGGCACCGAGGTGCCGCCGCGCGGCAAGTACATCCGCACGCTGTTCTCGGAGGTCACGCGCATCATCAATCACATCATGAACACCACGTCGTTCGCGCTCGATCTGGGCGCCATGACGCCCATGCTGTGGGGCTGGGAAGAGCGCGAGCACCTGCTGGAGTACTGCGAGCGGGCGTCGGGCGCCCGCATGCACATGGCGTACTTCCGCCCCGGCGGCGTGGCCAAGGACGTGCCCGACGGTCTGCTGGACGACATCTACGCCTGGTGCGACCGCTTCGAGAAATTCATGGTGGACATGGAGTCGCTGCTGGACGGCAACCGCATCTTCCGCCAGCGCACCGTGGACATCGGCATCGTCTCGCAGGAGGACGCGCTCAACTGGGGCTTCACCGGCCCGGTGCTGCGCGCCACCGGCATCCCGTGGGACCTGCGCAAGGCCCAGCCGTACGATGCGTTCGAGGACATGGACTTCGACGTGCCCGTGGGCAAGACCGGCGACTGCTACGCCCGCTACCTCGTGCGCATGGAGGAGATGCGCCAGTCCATGCGCATCGTCCGCCAGTGCATCGAGAAGATGCCGGACGGCCCGGTCAAGGTGGACGACAACAAGATCTCGCCGCCGTCGCGGCCGGAGATGAAGCGCTCCATGGAAGCGCTCATCCATCACTTCAAGCTCTACACCGAGGGCTTCAAGGTGCCGCCCGGCGAGACCTATACCGCCGTCGAGGCCGCCACCGGCGAGTTCGGCGTCTATCTGGTGTCGGACGGCACCAACCGGCCCTACCGCTGCAAGATCCGCTCGCCGGGGTATGTCCACCTTCAGGGGCTGGATCTGCTGTCCAAGGGGCACATGCTGGCCGACATGCCCGCCAATATCGGCTCCATTGACGTTGTTTTTGGCGAGATTGACCGATGAGTGCCGTGAAGACCTCCCCCGCCCGCGACGACGCGCCCTTCGCCTTCAGCGAGGAGTCCCTGGCCGAGGCCCGGCGCATCCTGGCCAAGTACCCGGAAAACCGCGCGCGCAGCGCCATTCTGCCGCTGCTCGATCTGGCCCAGCGCCAGCACGGCTGGGTGTCCCAGAGCGTGGTCGAGGCCGTGGCCGAGATCACCGGCGCCGCGCCGATCCGGGTGTGGGAGGTGGCGACCTTCTACACCATGTACAACAAGGCCCCGATCGGCCGGCACCACGTGGAGATCTGCACGAACCTGCCGTGCTGGCTGCGCGGGTCGGACGAGATCCTGCGCGCCGCCCGCGACGTGTTCGGCGTCGGCTTCGGCCAGACCAGCGAGGACGGCGCGGCCACGGTGTCCTCGGCCGAGTGCCTGGGGGCCTGTGTCAACGCGCCGATGGTCCAGATCGGCGACGACTATTACGAAGACCTGGATTACGACAGCGCGCACGCGCTGTTCACGGCGATCAAGGAGGGCCAGCCGGTCAAGGCGGGGTCGCAGATCGGGCGCCAGTGCTCGGCGCCGGAGGGCGGCCCGACCACCCTGACCACCGATCCCGGCACGGCCGAAGGCGGCCGCTGGATCGCCCCCGACAGTCCCGCCGCGGGCGGCTCCGCCCCCGGGACCGCTTAGGAAAGAGCGCGCCATGCTGCTGAGCGACAAGGACCGCATCTTCACGAACCTCTATGGCCACCACGATTGGCGCCTGAAGGGCGCCCGTGCGCGCGGCGACTGGGACGGCACCAAGGCCATCCTGGCCATGGGGCATGACTGGATCGTGGATCAGGTCAAGGCTTCCGGCCTGCGCGGCCGGGGCGGGGCGGGCTTTCCCACCGGCCTGAAGTGGTCGTTCATGCCCAAGGCCGTGGGCGAGCGGCCGCACTACCTGGTCGTCAACGCCGACGAGGGCGAGCCCGGCACCTGCAAGGACCGGGACATGATGCGCAACGATCCGCACAAGCTGATCGAGGGCTGCCTGATCGCAGGCTTCGCCATGCGCGCCCATGTGGCCTACATCTACGTGCGCGGCGAGTTCTACCGCGAGGCCGAGCGCCTGGACGCGGCCATCGCCGAGGCCGAGGAGGCCGGCCTGCTGGGCGATGACGCCTGCGGTTCCGGCTGGCCGTTCCGGGTCTATGTCCACAAGGGGGCCGGGGCCTACATCTGCGGCGAGGAAACCGCGCTCATCCAGTCGCTGGAGGGCAAGAAGGGTCAGCCGCGCCTGAAGCCGCCGTTCCCGGCCGGCGTCGGCCTGTACGGCTGTCCGACCACGGTGAACAACGTGGAGAGCATCGCGGTCGTGCCCACCGTCCTGCGGCGCGGCGCCTCGTGGTTCTCCGGCATCGGGCGCGAGAACAACACCGGCACCAAGGTGTTCTGCATCTCCGGCCACGTGAACAAGCCGTGCAACGTGGAAGAGGCCATGAGCATTCCGCTGCGCACGCTGATCGAGAAGCATGCCGGCGGCGTGCGCGGCGGCTGGGACAACCTGCTGGCGGTGATCCCCGGCGGGGCCTCAGTGCCGCTGCTGCCCAAGGACATCTGCGACGATGTGCTGATGGACTTCGACGCCCTGAAGGAGGCGAAGTCGGGCCTGGGCACCGCCGCCGTCATGGTCATGGACAAGTCCGCCGACGTGGTGGCGTCCATCGCGCGGCTGTCGCAGTTCTACATGCACGAAAGCTGCGGGCAGTGTACGCCGTGCCGCGAGGGCGCGGGCTGGATGTCCCGGGTCATGGACCGCATGGTGACCGGCGACGCCAACCCGGAAGAGATCGACATTCTGGAGCAGGTGACGCGGCAGGTGGAGGGGCATACCATCTGCGCCCTGGGCGATGCGGCCGCCTGGCCGATCCAGGGCCTGATCCGGCACTTCCGGCCCGAGCTGGAACGCCGCATCGCGGCGCGGCGCGGCCAGTCGGGCAAGGGTGCCGCGGCGGCGGCGGAATGAACGGGTTCAGGCGGGTAGAGCGGACGGAAAGGGTGCATCCATGCCCAAGTTGACCATTGACGGCATCGAGGTCGAAGCCGAACCCGGGATGACCATCCTGCAGGCGGCCGACCAGGTGGGCATCGAGATCCCGCGCTTCTGCTATCACGAGCGCCTCTCGATCGCCGGCAACTGCCGCATGTGTCTGGTCGAGGTCAAGCCCGGGCCGCCCAAGCCGGCGGCCTCGTGTGCGCTGCCGGTGGCCGAGGGCATGCAGGTCTGGACCCAGTCCGATCTCGCCGTGAAGGCCCGCAAGGGCGTGATGGAATTCCTGCTCATCAACCACCCGCTGGACTGCCCGATCTGCGACCAGGGCGGCGAGTGCGACCTGCAGGACCAGGCCATGGCCTTCGGCGGCGATCGCTCGCGTTTCCACGAGCACAAGCGCGCCGTGACCGAGAAGCACCTGGGGCCGCTGGTCAAGACGGCCATGACCCGCTGCATCCACTGCACCCGCTGCGTGCGGTTCATCACCGAGATCGCGGGCATCCAGGAACTGGGCATGATCGGCCGTGGGGAGGATGCGGAAATCACCTCCTACGTGGAAATGGCCCTGACCAGCGAGCTTTCGGGCAACATCGTGGACCTGTGCCCGGTGGGGGCGCTGACCAGCGCGCCCTATGCCTTCCACGCCCGACCGTGGGAACTGCGCAAGGTCGAGAGCATCGACGTGTTCGATGCCGTCGGCTCGGCGATCCGGGTGGATGTGCGCGGCAACGCGGTCATGCGCGTGCTGCCGCGCCTGAACGAGGACATCAACGAGGAATGGCTGGCCGACAAGTCCCGCCACGCCATCGACGGGTTGCGCTACCAGCGGCTCGACCGCCCCTATGTGCGTGAGGACGGCAAGCTTCGTCCGGCCTCGTGGGAGGAGGCGCTGCGCACCGTGGCCGGCCGCCTGTTGGCCACCGACGCGGACAAGGTGGCGGCCCTGGCCGGCGACATGGCCGATGCCGAGGCCATGATGCTGCTGAAGGACCTGATGGGCGTGATCGGCAGCCCGCACATGGACTGCCGCCAGGATGGCGCCGCGCTGGACCCGACGGACCGCGCCAGCTACCTGTTCAACCCGACCATCCCGGGCATCGAGGACGCGGACGCGCTGCTGATCGTGGGGTCCGATCCGCGCTGGGAAGCGCCGATCCTCAACGCCCGCATCCGCAAGCGCTATCTGATGGGCAACTTCCCCATCGCCACCATCGGGCCGCGCACGGATCTGACCTACCCGGTCGAGGATCTGGGCAACAACCCCGAGGTGCTGGATGATCTGGCGCGCGGCCGTCATCCGTTCTGGCGCATCCTGGACGACGCCGAGCGGCCGCTGATCCTGGTCGGCATGGGGGCGCTGTCCCGCCCGGACGGGCGCGAGGTGATGGCCAGCGCGCGGCGGCTGGCCGAGCGCGTGGGGGCCATGCGCGAGGACTGGAACGGCCTCGGCGTGCTGCACACGGCGGCGGGCCGCGTGGGCGGCCTGGAGGTGGGCTTCGTGCCCGGTCACGGCGGCCGCGATACGGCCGGCATCCTGGAGGGCGCCGAGCGCGGCGACCTCCAGGTGGTCTACCTGATGGGCGCCGACGAGATCGACACGGCCCGCCTGGGCGAGGCCTTCGTGATCTACCAGGGCCACCACGGCGACGCCGGCGCCAACCGGGCGGACGTGATCCTGCCCGGCGCGGCCTACACCGAAAAGCACGCCACCTACGTCAACACCGAGGGGCGCATGCAGCGCACCTGGCTGGCGGTGCATCCCCCGGGCGAGGCGCGCGAGGACTGGAAGATCGTCCGGGCGCTGTCGTCGGCCATGGGCAAGCCTCTGTCCCAGAACACGCTGGACGATGTGCGCGCCCGTCTGGCGGACGTCTCGCCCACCTTCGCCGACGCCAACGAGGGCGCGGTGATCCCGGCCGCGCCCACCCGGGGCGGCTCGGGCGGCGGCGCGGGCCGGCTGGATCGCACGCCGTTCACCTCGCCGGTGGGGAACTACTACCGGACCGATCCCATCAGCCGGGCATCCCGCACCATGGCGGAATGCACGGACGTCTACATCAACCGCACCGGCAGCGGTGACAGCAAGCGGACGGGGACCGATGGCTGAGTTGTGGAGCGGCACCCTGTGGCCGCTGATCATCATCGTCGCGCAGATCCTTCTGATCGTGCTGCCCCTGCTGGGCGCGGTGGCGTACCTGACCTATGCGGAACGCAAGGTCATCGGCGCCATGCAGATGCGCCGGGGGCCGAACGTGGTCGGGCCGTTCGGGCTGTTCCAGCCCATCGCCGACGGCGTCAAGCTGATGCTGAAGGAAACGATCATCCCCACCGGCGCCGACCGGCCGGTGTTCATCCTGGCGCCGATGCTGACGTTCATCCTGGCGCTGATCGGCTGGGCGGTGATCCCGTTCGACTCCGGCTGGGTGCTGGCCGACATCAACGTGGGCGTGCTGTACCTGCTGGCCATCTCCGGCCTGGGCGTCTACGGCATCATCATGGCCGGCTGGGCGTCGAATTCGCGCTACGCCCTGTTGGGCGGGCTGCGGTCGGCGGCGCAGATGGTGTCGTACGAGATCAGCATGGGGCTCATCATCATCTCGGTGCTGGTGACGGCGGGCACGCTGAACCTGTCGGAGATCGTCGAGGCCCAGGGCAACGGGATGTGGTACTTCATCCCGCACTTCCCGATGTTCGTGATCTTCATCGTCTCCATCCTGGCGGAGACCAACCGCGCGCCGTTCGACCTGCCGGAGGCCGAGGCCGAGCTGGTGTCGGGCTACAACGTGGAATACTCCGCCATGACCTTCGCCCTGTTCTTCCTGGGCGAGTACGCGAACATGATCCTGATGTCCGCGATCGCGGTGGTGCTGTTCCTGGGCGGCTGGCTGCCGCCGGTGGATGTCGCGCCGTTCACCTGGATCCCGGGCATCATCTGGTTCGCGCTGAAGATCTGCCTGATCCTGTTCATCTTCCTGTGGGCGCGGGCGACCTTCCCGCGCTACCGCTACGACCAGTTGATGCGGCTGGGCTGGAAGGTGTTCCTGCCGGTGTCGCTGGTCTGGGTGGTGCTGACCGCCGGCGTGCTGATGGCGTTCGATGCCCTGCCGGCCTGAGGGGGACCCCATGATCTCCACACGGGAGCGTGACCATGTCGTTCATTGACCGGACCGCCCGCGGGTTCCTGCTGGCCGAACTGGTGTCGGGCCTGGCCCTGACGCTGCGATACATGTTCAAGCCGAAGTATACGATCAACTATCCCCACGAGAAGGGATACCTGAGCCCCCGCTTCCGCGGCGAGCATGCCCTGCGCCGCTATCCGAACGGCGAGGAACGCTGCATCGCCTGCAAGCTGTGCGAGGCCATCTGCCCGGCCCAGGCCATCACCATCGAGGCCGAGGAGCGCAGCGACGGCAGCCGGCGGACCACGCGCTACGACATCGACATGACCAAGTGCATCTACTGCGGCTTCTGCGAGGAGGCCTGCCCGGTGGATGCCATCGTCGAGGGGCCGAACTTCGAATTCGCCACCGAGACCCGCGAGGAACTGCTGTACGACAAGGACAAGCTGCTGGCCAACGGCGACCGCTGGGAGCCGGAGCTGGCCGCCCGTCTGGAGCTGGATGCGCCGTATCGCTGAGCGAAACCGCAGTCGCCCGGTCGGGGTTCTGGACCTGGGCGGCGGAACCGACTAGACAAGAGTGCCTCTTCGGGGGCCCAAAAGGCCGGACCGGGGCCAACCCGGCCGGGACCACGCGAAGGAACAGGGACGTCCGGATGACCACGCCGACGCCAAAGCCGACGCCGTACACCAGACGCGGCCGCGCCGGGCCGCACCACGGGGGGGCCGCATGATCCATGCCCTGACGTTCTATCTGTTCGCGACCGTGGGCGTGGTCGCGGCGCTCATGGTCGTGACCAGCCGCAACCCGGTGCACAGCGTGCTCTGGCTGATCCTGGCGTTCTTCAACGGGGCCGGGCTGTTCGTGCTGATGGGGGCCGAATTCCTGGCCATGCTGGTCGTGGTCGTCTACGTCGGCGCCGTGGCGGTGCTGTTCCTGTTCGTCGTCATGATGCTCGACATCAACATGATCGGGCTGCGCGAGGGGCTGTTGCGCTACCTGCCCATCGGGGCGGCCATCGCCATCGTGTTGGCGGTCGAGGTGATCGCGCTGTTCATGGACTGGACCATGGCGCCGGAGGCCATGAGCCTGCGCGCCGCGCCCGTTCCGGACATCGCCGAGGTCACCAACACCGAGGCGCTGGGGAACCTGATCTACACCCGCTATGTCTATCTGTTCCAGATCGCCGGCCTGATCCTGTTCGTCGCCATGGTCGGCGCGATCGTGCTCACGCTGCGCGTCAACCCGCAGGTCCGCCGCCAGTCCATCGCCACCCAGATCAGCCGTCCGAAGAGCGAGATTCTGGCGGTCGAGAAGGTGCGCAGCCGGGGGGGCATCTGACATGTGGGAGATCGGACTGGCGCATTACCTGACGGTCTCGGCGATTCTGTTCGCCATCGGGGTGTTCGGGATTTTCGCCAACAAGAAGAACGTCGTCATCATCATGATGTCGATCGAACTCATGCTGCTGGCCGTGACCATCAACATGGTCGCGTTCTCGACCGCGCTCCAGGACCTCGTGGGACAGATCTTCACGCTGTTCATCCTGACTGTCGCCGCCGCCGAGGCGGGCATCGGGCTGGCCATCGTGGTCGTGTTCTTCCGCAATCGCGGGTCCATCGAGGTCGAGGACATCAACAGCCTGAAGGGGTAAGGGCGCACCATGTACGTCGCAGCCATCTTCCTGCCGCTCCTGGGTGCCGTCCTGGTCGGGCTGTTCGGCCGCCGCTTCGGGGATACCCTGTCGCAGTTCGTCACCTGCCTGCTGATGGGCCTCAGCGCCGTGCTGTCGGTGCCCATCTTCATGGAGGTGGCGCTGGCCGGCAACGCCCAGACGGTGCCGTTGCTCGCCTTCATCAACTCCGGCGATCTGGTCGTGGACTGGGCGCTGAAGTTCGACACCCTGTCGGCCGTCATGGTGCTGACGGTGTCGTGGGTGTCGTTCCTGGTGCATGTGTACTCCATCGGCTACATGCACCATGACCCGGGCATCCCGCGCTTCATGGCCTATCTGTCGCTGTTCACCTTCTTCATGTTCATGCTGGTGACGGCCGACAACCTGGTGCAGATGTTCTTCGGCTGGGAGGGCGTCGGCCTCGCCTCCTACCTGCTGATCGGGTTCTGGTACGATCGCCAGAGCGCCAACGCCGCCGCCATCAAGGCCTTCGTGGTCAACCGGGTGGGCGACTTCGGCTTCGCGCTGGGCATCTTCGGCTGCTTCATGCTGTTCGGAACCATCAACCTGGACCAGATGTTCTCGGCGGCCCCCCAGATGGCGGACGCCTCCGTGACCCTGTTCGGGGTGGAGTGGCACGCGCTGACCATCATCTGCGTGCTGCTGTTCATCGGCGCCATGGGCAAGTCGGCGCAGCTCGGCCTGCACACCTGGCTGCCGGACGCCATGGAGGGCCCGACCCCGGTCTCCGCGCTGATCCACGCCGCGACCATGGTGACCGCCGGTGTGTTCATGGTGGCGCGCATGTCGCCGCTGTTCGAGTACGCCCCGGCGGCCCTGGCCGTCGTCGTGGTGGTGGGCGCCGCGACCGCCTTCTTCGCGGCCACCGTCGGCTGCACCCAGACCGACATCAAGCGGGTGATCGCCTATTCCACCTGCTCGCAGCTCGGCTACATGTTCTTCGCGCTGGGCGTGGGCGCCTATCAGGCGGCCATCTTCCACCTGATGACCCACGCCTTCTTCAAGGCGCTGCTGTTCCTTTCGGCCGGCTCGGTGATCCACGCCATGTCGGACGAGCAGGACATGCGCAACATGGGCGGGCTGTGGAAGCACATCCCCGTGACCTACGTCATGATGTGGATCGGGTCGCTGGCCCTGGCGGGCGTGCCGGTGTTCGCGGGCTACTACTCCAAGGACATGATCCTGGAATCCGCCTTCGCGGCCGGGACCGGGCTGGGCACGCTGGCCTTCGTGCTGGGTATCCTGGCGGCGGCCATGACCGCGTTCTACTCCTGGCGCCTGCTGTTCATGACGTTCCACGGCAAGCCGCGCGCCAACGAGACCGTCATGGCCCACGTGCATGAAAGCCCGGTGGTCATGACCGCGCCGCTGGCCGCGCTGGCGGTGGGCGCGGTGTTCTCGGGCATGGTGGCGTACGACCACTTCGTGGGCGACAAGCACCCGACGTTCTGGGGCGACTCCATCGCCTACAACGTGGCCGGATCGGCGATCGCGGGCGAGGCGCACGGCGAGGATGCCGCGCAGGCGACCCACGAGGCCGCCATGGGGGATGCTGATGCCGAGGCCGACACCCACGCGGCCGAGAGCGCCGCGGCGGACGACGCGCACGGCGGCGGCCATGGCGATGTCGCGGGGCAGGGTGTCCTGGAGCGCGCCCATCATGTCCCGCTCATCATCAAGCTGCTGCCGCTGATCGTGACGGCCGCCGGCATCGCGCTGGCCTGGGTGTTCTACATCCGCACCCCGGCCTATCCGGCGGCGCTGGCGGCGCGGTTCCCGGCCGTGTACCGCTTCGTGCTGAACAAGTGGTACTTCGACGAGCTTTACGACGCCGTGTTCGTGCGGCCCGCCTTCCGCCTCGGCCGCGTGCTGTGGAAGGGCGGCGACGGCGCCCTGATCGACGGCCTGGGGCCGGACGGCATGGCGGCGGTCTCGCGGGCGGTCGCGGCCCGGCTCAAGCAGTTCCAGTCCGGCTACGTGTACCACTACGCCTTCCTGATGATTATCGGGGTGGTGGTGTTCGTCTCCTGGCGTCTGGTGCAGGCGTGACGGCGGCGGCGGACTGGTTCAAGGACTCATTGACGCGCGGGGGGCGCCGGAACCGGCCGTCCCGCGCGGGTAGGGGGCCGAACGGCCCGGGAAAGGTCTAGGCGGCGATGATCGAAGACATCTCCCTTCTCAGTATCATCACCTTCCTGCCGTTGTTCGGCGCCGCATGCATTCTGCTGCTGGTGCGGGGCACCGAGCCGGAGGTGGCCGCCAACAGCCGCTGGGTGGCGTTGTGGACCTCGGCGGTGACGTTCCTGCTGTCCCTGGGGGTGTGGATCGGCTTCGACCCGGCGCGCGCCGACTTCCAGTTCGTCGAAAAGGTCGAATGGCTGCCCGGTCACGGGATCGGCTATCACATGGGCGTGGACGGCATTTCGCTGTTCTTCGTGCTGCTGTCCACCTTCCTGACGCCGATCTGCATCCTGGCGAGCTGGGAGGCGATCAAGACCCGTGTGCGCGAATACATGGTGGCCTTCCTGGTCCTGGAGACCATGATGGTCGGCATGTTCTGCGCCCTGGACTATGTGCTGTTCTATGTGTTCTTCGAGGGCGTGCTGATCCCCATGTTCCTCATCATCGGGATCTGGGGTGGGCCGCGCCGCATTTACGCCGCCTTCAAGTTCTTTCTGTACACCCTGCTGGGGTCGGTGCTGATGCTGGTGGCCCTGCTGGCCATGTACCTGCACGCCGGCACCACGGACATTCCGACCCTGATGACCACCGGCTTCCCGGCCGCGATGCAGACCTGGCTGTTCCTGGCGCTGCTGGCCAGCTTCGCGGTCAAGGTGCCGATGTGGCCCGTCCACACCTGGCTGCCGGACGCCCACGTGGAGGCCCCGACGGCGGGCTCGGTCATCCTGGCCGGTGTGCTCCTGAAGATGGGAGCCTATGGCTTCCTGCGGTTTTCCGTGCCCATGCTGCCGGAGGCGACGGCCGAGTTCGCCGGCCTGATCTTCGTCCTGTCCATCGTGGCCGTGATCTATACCTCTCTGGTCGCGCTGGCGCAGGAGGACATGAAGAAGCTGATCGCCTATTCCTCCGTGGCCCACATGGGCTTCGTGACCGCCGGCATCTTCGCCATGACCCAGCAGGCGGTGGAGGGCGCGATCTACCAGATGCTGAGCCACGGCATCGTCTCGGGCGCGCTGTTCCTGTGCGTGGGTGTGATCTACGACCGGCTGCACACGCGCGAGATCGCGCGCTACGGCGGGTTGGCGCACAACATGCCCAAATATGCGCTGGTGTTCATGCTGTTCATGATGGCCTCGGTGGGCCTGCCCGGGACCAGCGGGTTCGTGGGCGAGTTCATGGTCATGCTGGGCGTGTTCCAGGTCAGTAGCTGGGTGGCCCTGTTCATCGCCACCGGCGTGATCCTGGGCGCGGTCTACATGCTGTTCCTGTACCGCCGCGTCGTCTTCGGCAAGCTGGAGAAGGCCGACGTCAAGGCCATGATGGACCTGAGCCCGCGCGAGATCGCCATCTTCGCCCCGCTGGTCGTGCTGGTGCTGTGGATGGGCATCTATCCGTCCACGTTCCTGGGCCCCATGCACGCCAGCGTGGACAACCTCATCACCACCTACGATGCCGCCCTGCAGGCGGCGGACGGGGTTTCGGTGGCGACACGCTGAGGCGGCGGACCCAGGCCCCTGTCCCCGAGGCCCCCATTGGATAGGCCGGGCAAAACCCCGGCGGGAGACCCGACCCGATGACCGACCTGCCCTCGATGCTGCCGGCCCTGCCGGAAATCGTCCTGGCCCTCGCGGCCATGGGGCTGCTCATGTTCGGCGTGTTCGCCCCGGGAGACCGCACCCGGCTGTGCACCCAGGCCGCGGTCGCGACCATGGCGCTGGCCGCCGTGCTGGTGATGTGGGACATCGGCACCGCCGCCGAGGGCTTCTTCGGGCAGTTCGTGGTGAACGACTTCACCCGCTTCGCCAAGGTGATGGTGCTGGCCGCCGCCGCCCTGGCCCTGCTCATGGGCCGGCGCTGGTTCGAGACCGAGGGCATCCAGCGCTTCGAGTTCCCGGTGCTGATGATGCTGTCGGTCGTGGGCATGATGCTGATGATCTCGGCCAACGACCTGATCGGCATGTACATGGGCCTGGAACTGCAGTCGCTGGCGCTGTACGTGATGGCGACGATCCAGCGCGACAACGTGCGCGCCACAGAGGCCGGCCTGAAGTATTTCGTGCTGGGCGCGCTGGCCTCCGGCCTGCTGCTGTACGGCGCGTCGCTGGTCTACGGCTTCTCGGGCACCACCGCCTTCGGCGGCATCCACGACGCCATCGCGGGTGGCGAGCCGCCGCTGGGCGTGGTGGTCGGGATGGTGTTCGTGGTCTCGGGGCTGGCGTTCAAGGTCTCCGCCGCGCCCTTCCACATGTGGACGCCGGACGTCTACGAGGGCGCGCCCACGCCGGTGACCGCCCTGTTCGCGGTGGCGCCCAAGGTGGCGGCCATCTCGCTGTTCCTGCGCGTGCTGATGGACCCGTTCGCCGGCCTGATCGCCGACTGGCAACAGGTGGTGGCCATCGTGGCGCTGCTGTCGATGATCGTCGGGGCCTTCGCCGCCATCGCGCAGGAGAACATCAAGCGCCTGATGGCGTACAGCTCCATCGGCCACATGGGCTTCGCGCTGGTCGGTCTGGCCGCCGGCACCCCTGAAGGCGTGCGGGGGGTGCTGGTCTATCTGGCCATCTACCTGTTCATGAACGTGGGCACCTTCGCCATCATCATCGCCATGCGCCAGCAGGGCCGCCCGGTCGAGGGCATCAAGGACCTGGCTGGACTGGGCCGCACCCGTCCGCTGGTCGCGCTGTCGATGGGCATCTTCATGTTCTCAATGGCGGGCATCCCGCCGCTGGCCGGGTTCTTCGCCAAGTTCTATGTGTTCATGGCGGCGGTCGAGGCCGGTCTGATCTGGCTGGCCGTGCTGGGCGTGCTGGCGAGTGTGGTGTCCGCGTTCTACTATCTGCGCATCGTCAAGGTCATGTACTTCGACGAGCCGCTGGAGGGCCTGGATCCCATGTCCTCGCCGACCCTGCGCATCGTCATGGGGGCGAGTGCGGTGGTCGTGCTGTTCTTCTTCCTGGTGCCGGGCTGGCTGGTGGGCACCGCCGAGATCGCCGCCGCCGCCCTGGTGACGGGATGACCTGCCGGGCCGCCGCCGGCGACCGGACGTCGGGGCCGCTGCAGGTTCCGGCGGGCTGGCGGCTGATCGCCCTGGGCGCGGTGGACAGCACCCAGACTGAGGCCCTGCGCGCGCTGGATGTGCGCGCCAACCTGGACCTGTGGCCCACCGGCGTGCTGGTCATCCAGGCCGCCGAGCAACTCGGCGGCCGGGGCCGTCACGGGCGCACCTGGGCCAGTCCGCCCGGCAATCTGTACATGACGGCCGCCATTCCCTGTCCGGACGGCCCGCGGCATGGCCCCGAGGTGGGGTTCGTCGCCGGTGTCGCCGCCGCGCGGGCGCTGGGCGACGCGGGGGTGCGCGGCGCCCGCCTCAAGTGGCCCAACGACGTGCTGGTGGAGGGCGCCAAGGTGGCGGGTCTGCTGCCCGAGTCGGTCACCGACAGCCTGGGCCGATGGTGGATTCTGCTCGGGCTCGGCATCAACGTGGCGCACGCGCCGCCGGCCGGCGAAACGCTCTATCCCGCCGTCGCCCTGGCCGACCGGCCGGGGGGCGGTCCCGCGCCGACGGTGCCGGCGCTGCTGTCCGCGCTGCTGGGCCGCCTATGCGAGGGGCTGGCGCTCTGGCGCTCCGACGGGTTCCCGCCCATCCGCGCGGCCTGGCTGAGCCATGGCCACGGCGTGGGCGAGCCGGTGCGGGTCCGCCTGGGGGCGGAGACGATCACCGGCGTGTTCCAGGGGCTGGCCCCGGACGGGGCGCTGCACCTGCGCGAGTCGGAGTCCGGCCGGGAACGGGTCGTTCTCGCCGGTGATGTGTTCTTTCCCGGGACCGCCGGCGATGCGGGGGCCCGGGGCGAGGAGGTCTAGGCCATGCTGCTGGCCATCGACTGCGGCAACACCAACACCGTTTTCGCGGTCTACGACGGCGAGGACAAGCGCTGCGAATGGCGCGCCGCCAGCAAGTCCGGCCGCACCGCCGACGAAATGGGGGTGTGGCTCAACCAGCTCATGCAGATGAAGGGCCTGGGGCCGGAGTCGATCACCGACGCCATCATCGCGTCCGTGGTGCCGGCGGCGGTGTTTGATCTGCGCCTGCTGTGCCACCGCTATTTTTCCGCACCGCCGCTGGTGGTGGGCGAGCCGGACGTGGATCTGGGCCTTCAGGTGCTGGTGGACCGGCCCGAGGAGGTGGGCGCGGACCGTCTCGTCAACACGGTGGCGGCGTTCCGGACCTACGGCGGCCCGCTGATCGTGCTCGATTTCGGCACCGCGACGACGTTCGATGTGGTAGATGCTCAGGGGAACTACTGCGGCGGCGTCATCGCGCCCGGTGTGAACCTGTCGCTGGAGGCGCTGCACATGGCCGCCGCGCAGTTGCCCCGGGTGGCCATCGGCCGGCCCAAGGCGGTCATCGGGAAGGGGACCGTCTCGGCGATGCGCTCCGGCATCTTCCTGGGCTACCTCTCGATGATCGAGGGCCTGACCGCGCGCATCAGCGCGGAATTCGGGGCCGAGATGACCGTGGTCGCCACCGGCGGGCTGGCATCCCTCTTTACCGAGGCGACCGATGTCATCCATCATCTGGACCACGACCTGACCCTGAGGGGTCTGCTTGAGATTCACCGCCGCAACGCGGCCTCGCACCACACACGGACGTCAACCACACACACATAGGGTCAGACCACGAGAGGAGAGGATATGACAGACTCGCCCGGCACAGGCGTGCCGGACGGGCTGGTTTTCGTGCCCCTGGGAGGGACCGGAGAGATCGGCATGAACCTGAACCTGTACGGGTGTCAGGGCCGGTGGCTCATGGTCGATCTGGGGATCACCTTCGGGAACGAAACCACGCCCGGAATTGACGTGATGATGCCCGACCCGGCGTTCATCGAGGATCGCCTTGATGCGCTGGACGGCATCGTCATTACGCACGCCCATGAGGATCATCTGGGGGCGGTCACGTATCTGTGGCCGTGGCTCCGCAAACCCGTCTACGCATCGCCGTTCGCGGCCGCCTTCCTGCGCCTGAAACTGGAGGAAGAGGGCCTGCAGAACGAGGTGCCGCTGCACGAAATCCCGCTCGGCACCCGCTTCCAGGTGGGATCGTTCGATGTGGAGTTCATCGGCACCACGCATTCGATCCCGGAGCCGAACGCGCTCGCCATCCGCACCCCCGCCGGGACCGTCCTGCACACGGCGGACTGGAAGTTCGATCCGGCGCCGATGATCGGCGACACCGCCGATACGGAGGCCCTGCAGCGCCTGGGCGACGAGGGCGTGCTGGCCATGGTCGGCGACAGCACGAACATCTTCACCCAGGGGCATTCGGGCTCCGAAGGCGATGTCCGTCAGGCGCTGATCGAGGTGGTCGGCCGCAACACCACCGGGCAGGTGGCGGTGGCCTGCTTCGCCTCCAACGTGGCGCGGCTGGAGAGTGTCGCCATCGCGGCGCGGGAGAACGGGCGGCACGCGGTGCTGGTCGGGCGCTCGCTGTACCGCATGAACGAGACCGCCCGGCGCTGCGGCTATCTGGCCGATATTCCGGCGTTCCTCAGCGAGGACGAGGCCGCCGGCCTGACCCCCGACAAGGTGCTGTATGTCTGCACCGGCAGCCAGGGGGAGCCCCGCGCGGCTCTGCCCCGGATCGCCGGCGGCAGTCATCGGTCCGTCAGCCTGGGCGAGGGCGATACCGTCATCTTCTCGTCGCGCATCATTCCGGGCAACGAGCGGGCCATCTTCACCATGCAGAACCGGCTTGTGGAAGCGGGCGTGGAGATCATCACGTCCCGTGACGCCCCGGTTCACGTGTCGGGCCATCCGGGGCGCGAGGAGGTGGAGGAGATGTACCGTCTGGTGCGGCCCCGCGTGGCCGTGCCGGTCCACGGCGAGGCTCTGCACCTGCGCGAGCACGCCCGCGTGGCGCTGACCTGCGGGGTCGAGCACGCGGTCATCATCGCCGACGGCGACATGCTGCGCCTGGACAGCGATCCGCCCCGCGTCGTCGATCAGGCGCCCACGGGCCTGCTGGCTCTGGACGGCGAGCGGCTGGTTCCCATCTCCAGTCAGATGCTGCGCGACCGGCGCCGCATGATGAACAATGGGGCGGCCACGGTGACGCTGGTGCTCAACGGACGGGGCGGGCTGGTGTCGGAACCGATCGTCAGTGCCCGGGGCCTGCTGGACCCGGACGAGGATCGCGACGACCTCGACACCCTGATCCGGCAGATCCGCACGGCGGTCAACCAGCTCGACCGCCGGGCGCTGGATGACGATGCGGCGGTCATGGACCGGGCGCGCCGAGCGGTCGGCCGGTTCTTCCGGGGCAGCCAGAACCGGCGGCCCGTCACCGATATCCACGTGGTGCGCGTGGCCTAGGCGCGCATCGCGGTGTCCGTCAGCCTGGGCAGAGGAACGAAACCACTATCGGGAAAGGACCAACGCGCATGATCGGACAGTTGAATCACGTTGCCATCGCGGTCCCCGACCTGGAGGCCGCCGCCGCCAGCTATCGCGAGACGCTGGGGGCCAAGGTCTCCGACCCCGTGCCGCAGCCGGACCACGGGGTGACCGTGGTGTTCGTGGAACTGCCCAACACCAAGATCGAGCTGCTTCACCCGCTGGGCGAGAAGTCTCCGATCCAGGCGTTCCTCGACAAGAACCCGTCGGGGGGCATCCATCACGTCTGCTATGAGGTCGAGGACATCATCGCCGCCCGCGACCGCATGAAGGCCGAGGGCAAGCGCGTGCTGGGCGACGGCAACCCCAAGATCGGGGCGCACGGCAAGCCGGTGCTGTTCCTGCATCCGAAGGACTTCACCGGCACGCTGGTGGAACTGGAGCAGGCGTAAAGGGCGGCGCAGGGGGCCGCGTCATGAACTGGTATTGCGACGTGGCCCCCGGCCACCCTTTTCATGGGCCGTATCACGACACCGAGTACGGCGTGCCGGTCTCGGATGAGACGGTTCTGTTCGAGCGCCTGTGCCTGGAGATCTTCCAGGCCGGGCTGTCCTGGCTGCTGGTCCTGAAAAAGCGCGAGGCGCTGAACGCCGCCTTTGCCGGGTTCGACGTGGACCGCGTGGCGGCCTTCGACGAGGCGGACCGCGCCCGGCTGCTCGCCGATTCGGGCATCATCCGCAACCGGCGCAAGATCGACGCCGTGATCCAAAACGCAAAGCGGGTTCAGGGTCTGCGCGACAGTCACGGCGGCTTCGCGGCCTGGATCGAGGCCCACCATCCCCGCGACCTGCCCGCGTGGGTCAAGCTGTTCCGGACCACGTTCCGGTTCACCGGACCCGAAGTGGTGAACGAGTTCCTGATGAGCCTGGGGACCCTGCCCGGCGCCCACCGCGACGATTGTCCGGCGCAGGCCCGCATCCTTGCCTTGGGACCGGCCTGGACTCGGTCCTGAGATCCGGCCCACCTCCGCTTGGCCCCGTCTGAGGCGGGATTCGGCCGGCCGTATGACACCGCCTGTCTTTATTGGCGGTTTCTTGCCGCCGCGGGCCGCCGACTCTGGCATTAACCGCTCAGGCCATGGTACCATACGGGTCCTCCGCCCGCAGGCTGCCAGGATGGCGGCCCCCTGCTCGCGTGTCGTCCGGCCTCCCATCGCGATCATGGCGGCAGGAGGCTTTGCCGCGCAGGGTGATGGTCGGGGTGCGGCAGGAAAAGGGGTTGGATCATGGACTCCCTGACGGCGCATGCGGATGACCTGAACCCCGATGCTCCGATCGAGATCGCTGACCGTGTCTGGTGGGTCGGCCATTATCTGGAGGGCGACCCGTTCCAGTGCCACGTCTATCTGATCGAACACGGCGACCAGTCCGTGCTGTTCGATCCGGGCTCGGCCCTGACCTTCCGGCACACGCTGCGCAAGATCGAGGCGGTGACGTCGCTCTCGAACATCCGCTATTTCGTCTGCCACCATCAGGATCCGGACATCACGGGGGCGCTGCCCCTGATCGACCAGCTCGTCTGCCGCCCGGACGCCGTCCTGGTCTGCCACTGGCGGGCCAAGGCGCTGCTGCGCCACTACGGCCTGGACATGCCCTTCTGGCTGATCGAGGACCATGACTGGCAGCTCGACCTGGGCGGGCGGCTGCTGAAGTTCATCTTCACCCCGTACGCCCATTTCCCGGGCGCGTTCGTGACGTTCGACGCGGCGACCCGCGTGCTGTTCTCCAGCGACCTGTTCGGCGGCTTCACCGAGGGGTTCTCGCTGTTCGCCAAGGACAGAGGGTATTTCGAGAACCTGCGCCCCTTCCACGAGCACTACATCCCCAGCCGCGATATCCTCCAGTATGCTCTCAAGTCGATCCAGGAAGAGCCGATCGGCATGATCGCGCCCCAGCACGGTTCGATCATACCCGAGCACCTGGTGCCGTTCATGATCAAGCAGCTCATGAACCTGGATTGCGGCCTGTTCCTGATGTCCCGGCAGACCACGGACATCAAGCGCCTGATGACCCTGAACCAGGCGATGAAGAACATCACCCAGACCATGATCCTGTACCGGGACTTCCAGGACATCGCCAACAACCTGCTGGGCATCGCCCAGGAACTGTTGCCGGCCCTGTCGCTGGAATTCTACGCCCGCACGGCCGAGGGTCAGGTGCTGCACCTGTCGCCCGAGAACCGCTTCCGGGGTCGGCTGTCGGAGAGCCTGCCGCCGGCGCTGGACGCGGTGGCGCGGGACGCCCAGGCGGGATCCCGCCGCGTGTTCCACGACCTGCACGACATCGATCGGGCGGACCCGACCATCGTGGTTCCCCTGGCGACGCCGGGCAACGGGCGCATCGACGGGATGGCGGTCATCACGCTGGCCGCCCCCTTGGAGGACAGCGACGAGACCGAGGACATCATCAGCCGGATGGTCACACCCCTGCAGGTGGCGGTGGAGCGCGAGACCATCTATCGCACGCTCGACATGGAGCGGCAGCGGTTCTACGAGACCTCGATCCGCGATCCTCTGACCGGCCTGTTCACCCGGTACTACATGCAGGAGACCATGACCCGGCTCATGGGCATCCAGGACCGGGACCCGAACGCGGCCATCGCTCTGGTGATGGTGGATGTCGACCACTTCAAGGGCGTCAACGACACCTATGGCCACGGCCAGGGCGACCTGGTCCTGCAGGCCGTCGCGGGCTGCCTCCAGCACGACGTGCGGCCCGGCGATCTGGCGGTGCGTCTGGGCGGGGAGGAGTTCGCGGTCTTCGTTGTCGGCACCACGCTGGAGCGTGCGCGCGACATGGCGGAGCGGCTGCGGGAGCGGGTGGCGGCGCTCACGTTCAGCGGTCCCATGGTCGGGCGCGGCATCACGGCCAGTTTCGGGATCGCGCTGCGCCAGCAGCGGGAGTCGATCGACAGCCTGATCGAGCGCGCGGATACCGCCCTGTACGAGGCCAAGGAAAGCGGCCGCAACCGGGTCTGCCTCGCCACAGCGATGCGGGCGGCCGACCCCGAGACGGACTCCGCCGAGGTCGCCTGATCCCGGAGGGGAGAAAACACCACGTTCGCCGCCCTTTTCCCGAGGGGAAATGCGGCGGGGCAACCCGCCCGACACCGTGTCTTTGGAACCACACGCCCTTTCACCCAATTGCCGGGGGCCCGGCCTACACCGCCGCCCGGGCGGGGAGGGCATTGCGCCGGGCGGCCACCAGCCGTTCCAGCCAGACCGTCAGATCGTCGGTGATGTGGTGGCAGTGGGTGACGTCGGCCGCCGGGTCATAGCTCCAGTGGCTGGGGTCCAGCACCAGAACGGTGGTCATGCCCATGTCGCGGGCCGGCACCAGGTTCTTCAGGCTGTCCTCGATCATGCAGGCCGCGCGCGAGTCCAGGCGGCAGCGCTCCAGCATGGCCCGATAGGTCTCGGGGTAGGGCTTGGGCAGGAACCGGCCGGCCTCGATATCGAAGATGGCCTCGAATTGTCCGGCGATGCCAAGGCGGTCGAGCACCTGTTCGGCATGGGACAGCGAGCCGTTGGTGAACACCACCTTGCGGCCCTCCAGGCCGGCCAGGGCGGCGTCCAGGCGCGGCGCCGGGTCGATCACCGAATGGTCCAGATCGTGCACGTACTCCATGAAGGTGTGCGGCGACATGCCGTGTTCGATCATCAGGCCGCGCATGGACGTGCCGTACTGGTGGAAGTAGCGCTTCTGGACGACGAAGGCCTCGTCCTCCGGCAGACCGAGGAAGTCGGCGATGAACCGCTTCATGCGCTGGTTCATCTGCTCGAAGATGTGCGTGCTGGCCGGGTACAGCGTGTTGTCCAGGTCGAACACCCAGTGCTCGACCTGGGGCAGCCCGCAGGCCGGCGCGGGGGTCACGGGCGGTGTGATCGGGGAGGTCATGGGGGGCGGCTGGCTCCGGTCCTGGGCGCGAGGGGCGGTGCGGGACGACGGAGGCCCCGCCGGTCCACGGCAGACATGGGGCAGATATGGGGGCGAACCGGCCGTGTGCCATGGGGGGCCGGTCAGTCCAGCCGCGCCAGCACCCCGTTCAGCACGGACTCCAGCCGGGCCAGATCATGCAGGTCCGACAGCCGGTGGTCGCCCGCCTTGACCAGGGTCACCTCGACGTCATCGCTGTCCAACTGGTCGAGCAGGCGCTGGGCCGTCCGCCACGGCACCGAGGCGTCCTGCATCCCCTGGATCAGGCGCACCGGGCAGCGGATCGGGATCGGCCCGTTCAGCAGCAGGTGTTGCCGGCCGTCCTGGATCAGCGCGTGGGTGATGGGGTAGGGCTGGTCGTCGTACTCCGACGGCACGTGCAGCACGCCGTCCCGCTCCAGGGTGGCCCGCTCTTCGGGGCTGAAGGCGGTCCAGACCAGCTCTTCCGTGAAGTCGGGCGCGGCGGCGATGCCCACCAGTCCGGCCACCCGCTCGGGGCGGGCCAGGGCGGCCAGCAGCATCAGCCAGCCGCCCATGGAACTGCCGACGATGACCTGTGGGCCCTCGGTCACGTGGTCGATCACCTGGATCAGGTCGTCCGCCCAGGCGCCGATGGTGCCGTCCTCGAAGCGTCCGTCAGACGCCCCGTGGCCGCGCTGGTCGAAGCGCACGAAGGCGCGGCCGGCGCGGCGCGCCCAATGCTCCAGGAACAGGGCCTTGCCGCCGCTCATGTCCGACATGAAGCCGTGCACGAAGATCACCCCGGGGCCCTTGCCGGTCTGTTGGTGATAGGCGATGGTAGCGCCGTCCGGCCGGGTGAGTCGGCGCGGGGCGGGGTCGGTCGCGGGCGAGGACGGGGCGGCGGGGGACTCGGTCTCGGTCATCGATCCGGTTTCTACAGTCAGGGCTGGGAACGGGCGGGCGGCGCGGTCGTCCGGCGCAGTCCCGGCTTGGCGGGTGTCAACGACGGGGGCGACGCAGGCGTGACGGCGCACGGTACCACCGACCCGGGGTTCGGGGAAAGACAGGCGCGCCCGGACGGGCCGCCCACGGTGCTTCAGGTGCTGCCGGCCCTGGAGACCGGCGGCGTGGAGCGCGGCACCGTGGACGTGGCCGAGGGGCTGGCCGCCGCCGGGTGGCGCGCCCTGGTGGCCTCGGCGGGCGGCCGCATGGAGCGCGAGTTGGTGCGCGCGGGCGCGGAGCACATCCGCCTGCCGCTGGCCACCAAGAACCCGCTGGCCATCCGCCGCAACGCCGGCCGTCTGGCCCGCCTGATCCGGGAGCGCGGGGTCTCGCTCGTCCACGCCCGCAGCCGCGCCCCCGCCTGGAGCGCGCTCTGGGCCGCCCAGGCCACCGGCGTGCCCTTCGTGACCACGTTTCACGGCACCTACACGCTGGGCTCGTTCGAATGGAAGCGCCGCTACAACCGCGTGATGACCGAAGGGGCGCGGGTGATCGCCATCTCGCGGTTCATCAGCGAGCACATGCAGGCGCTCTATGACACCCCGGCCGAGCGCATCCGCGTCATTCCGCGCGGCGTGGACCTCTCGCGCTTCAGTCCGGAGGCCGTCAGCGAGCCCCGACTCGCGAGACTTGCCACCCGGTGGCGGCTGCCGGACGACGCCCCCGTGGTGCTGATGCCCGGCCGTCTGACCCAGTGGAAGGGCCAGACGCTGATGATCGAGGCCATGGCGCGCCTCAACCGCCCCGGGGTGCGCTGCCTGATCGTCGGATCCGACCAGGGGCGCACGGCCTATCGGGAGTCGCTGGAAGAGCTGGTGGCCCGGCGGGGTCTGGGCGGGCAGGTGCATATCCTGGACCACTGCGACGACATGCCGGCGGCCTATCGGCTGGCGAGCGTGGTGGTCTCGGCCTCGCTGGAGCCGGAGGCGTTCGGCCGTGTGCCGGCGGAGGCGCAGGCTCTGGGCCGGGTGGTTCTGGCGCCGCGCCACGGCGGCGCGGTGGAGATCGTCGAGGACGGCGTGTCGGGCTGGCTGTTCGAGCCCGGCGATCCCGACAGCCTGGCCCGCCATCTGGCCATGGCGCTGGACCTGGACGAGGCGGGGCGCGACGCCATGGCGTTCCGCGGCATGATGCAGACGCGGCGGGTGTTCTCGAAGGAGGCCATGGTCCTGGACACCCTGGCGGTCTACGGGGAATTGATCTAAGACCAACGGCATCTGAAGATGACATCCTCCAGGAGTTTGGCCCAAGGAGACGGGACGTTCGATCTGTATGGCGGCCTGATCCCTCACGCGATGTTTTGCTTCGGGCCGATGTGGTCGGTGATGCCGGGCGGGAGTTGCACTCCCGCCCGGACCGTTGATCCCTTTCGCAATGACAAACGGTCCGGACGGGGCTGCAAGCCCCGTCCGGCATGCAGAATTGATCTAGAACCTCGCGACCATGACCCCTGACACGCCGTCGGCGCCCGGCCGTCCCCGCATCCTGGTCATCAAGCTGTCCGCATTGGGCGACGTTGTGCTTGCCCTCGGGCCGATGGCGACCATCCGGCGCCACCATCCGGATGCCCATCTGACCCTGCTGACCACGCGGCCGTTCGTGCCGCTGCTGGAGGCGAGCGGCCTGTTCGACGCCATCCACGTGGACCCGCGCGGCGGGCCGGGGCGTCCCCTGGCGTGGGCCGGGCTGGTGCGATGGCTGCGCGCGGAGCGGTTCGACCGGGTCTACGATCTCCAGACCTCGGACCGGACCGGCAGCTACTTCCGCGCCCTGCGCCTGCTGGGGGCCGCGCCGCCCTGGAGCGGCATCGCGCCCGGCTGCGCTTTTCGCCATGACACGCCCCAGCGCACGCGCCTGCACTCCATCGAGCGGCAGGCGGAGCAACTGCGCATCGCCGGTATTGCCGAGACGCTGTTTCCCGACCTGTCGTTCGCCTGGCAGGGGCCGCACGCCGCCGACGTGGACCGCTTCGGCCTGCCCGACCGCTTCGCCCTGCTGGTGCCGGGCGGGGCCGCCCATCGGCCCGAGAAGCGCTGGCCCGCCGATCGGTTCGCCGATCTGGCGCGGTGGCTGGTGGCGTCGGAGGGGCTGGTTCCCGTGCTGCTGGGCACCGGGGCGGAGGCCGCCGAGATCGAGGGCATCCGCGCGGCCTGCCCCGAGGCCGTGTCGCTGGCCGGGCAGACGAGCCTGCTCGACATCCCCGCCTTGGGGCACCGCGCCGCCCTGGCGGTGGGCAACGACACCGGGCCGCTGCATATGATCGCGCTGGCGGGCTGCCCCACGGTCGCGCTGTTCTCCGCCGCGTCCAACCCGGACAAGCACCGCCCGCGCGGACCGGCGGTGGTGGCGCTGCGTCGGGACAGCCTGGAGGCCCTGCCGGTGGATGCGGTGCGGGACGCCGCCCGTGGTGTCCGAAGCCCCGGGTCCGCCCGACAAGACGGGTGACCATGTGTCGGTCGTGCAGCCGGCCTGCCTCTGTCATCGCCGCGCGGCGGCTGTGGGAAACGACGCATGACGGGTATTGCAAGGGTTATAAAATATTGTCGTGTGATCACGCAGGGCGGCGCCGAAGTGGCCCGTAAAGTGGGTCTATAAGCCCTAGAAAAATGAAAGCGGGCGGTTCTCGATTTTTGCGTCAGTAAGGGGGTTCTCTCTTCCGCATAAGGCGTTAAACTGAGGGGTCCTCAACGCCGTAAAGGAAGGGCAGGCAAACATTTGCCAGCATGTGACGGATCCCGTCCCGCCCCGCGCCCTGTCCATTTTCGTCGTCCGGAGCCGGCGCGCGTCAGCCGGCCCGTGTGGTCCTCCCGCCCTCCCGCGTGGTGCGGTCGAGCCCGTTTGTTGCAACCGTGGTCCTATCGATGAGTGACACCCTGAACACCACGTCCGCGCTGCCGAACGCCCAGGCCCTGCCGCCGTCGGAGGGCCGCGTTCTTCTGGTCGAGGACACGCCGTCGATGGCGCGGGTGTACATGGAGTACCTGCGTGACCTGGGGTGGCCGGTGGACCTGGCCGAGACCGGGGCGGAGGCGCGACGTGCGCTGGAGTCGGGCGACCACATCGCGATGATCCTGGACCTGCGCCTGCCGGACGCCTCGGGGCTCGACATCCTGCGCGAGCTGCGCAGCGCCGCGCGCGACATCGCGGTGGTGGTGGTCACCTCCCAGGGGTCGATGCAGGTGGCCGTGGAGGCCATGCGGGAGGGGGCCGACGACTTCCTGACCAAGCCCTTCCCGGCCGACCGGCTGCGCGTGACGCTGAAGAACGCCATCGAGCGCCACGCCATGGCCGGCACGCTGCGGCGCATCCAGGCGGAGATCGGCCGCGAGACATTTCACGGCTTCATCGGCTCCTCGCTCGCCATGCAGGGCGTCTACCGCACCATCGAGGCCGCCGCGCCGTCCCGGGCCAGCGTGTTCATCACCGGCGAGTCGGGCACCGGCAAGGAGGTCTGCGCCGAGGCTCTGCACCGCGCCAGCGCCCGGCAGCCCGGACCCTTCGTGGCCCTGAACTGCGCCGCCATCCCCCACGAACTGATCGAGAGCGAGATCTTCGGGCACGTGAAAGGCGCGTTCACCGGGGCGACTGCCGACCGCCCCGGGGCCGCCGCGCGGGCCGACGGCGGCACCCTGTTCCTGGACGAGATCTGCGAGATGGATCTCGGCCTGCAGGCCAAGCTGCTGCGGTTCATCCAGACGGGATCGTTCACGCCGGTGGGGGGCAGCCGCCTGGTCAAGGTGGATACGCGCTTCATCTGCGCCACCAACCGCGATCCCTGGGCGGAGGTGCAGGCCGGGCGCTTCCGCGAGGACCTGTATTTCCGCCTGCACGTCATCCCGATCCACCTGCCGCCCCTGCGCGACCGCGAGGGCGACGTGGTGGAAATCGCGCGCGCCTTCCTGGAACGCTTTGCGCAGGAGGAGGGGCGCAGCTTCCGCGACTTCACCGAGCCCGCGCAGGCCCTGCTCAAGCTGCTGCCCTGGCCCGGCAACGTGCGCCAGCTTCAGAACGTGTTGCGCAACGTGGTGGTGCTGAACGACGGCCCGCTGGTCACCGCCGACATGCTGGAGGGCCCGACCCGGGCCTTCGCCCGGCCGCCGGCCGAGCCGCCCAAGGCGGATGCGGCCCCGGATCCAGGGTCCGCCGCGGCTGCTCCGTCGGTCGCGCCCACAGCGGCCGCGCCCACAGCGGGCGCGCCACCGTCTGCCGACACCAGGACGGACGGCGGCGGCGCGCAGGCCATGGAGGGTCTGCGGCGGGCCCACGGCCTGCGCCCGCTCTGGCAGGTGGAGTGGGAGCACATGACGACCGCGCTCAAGCTGTGCAACGGCAACGTGCCCCGCGCCGCCGCCCTGCTGGAGGTCAGCCCCAGCACCATCTACCGCCGCATCCGTCAGTTCGGCGACCCGGTCACCGGCGGTCCCGGGGAAGGCTCGGTTGGCGGATCGGTTGGAGGCAGCGCCACCGGCTGATCGGTGCGGCAGGCGCACAGGGCCTGCACGACCGCCTGCCCCTGGCCGGAGTCGCTGACCTGCTGTCCCTGCTGAAACGCGACCACCTGCAGCCCCCGGCCCGCGATGGCCTCCAGCAGTTCCCCCGGCCGCAGCAGGTGGTCCGGGTTGCGCGGCCGCGCGAAGCGCTCGTTGCCCAGCATGAAGGTCTGATAGAGCAGCACGCCGCCCGGCGCCACGGCGTCCACCAGCGGGCCGAACAGGGGCCGGTGCAGGTAGTTGGTCACCATCACGGCATCGAACGTGCGCCCGGCGAAGGGCCAGGGGGCGCCGTCCTCCAGGTCGGCGGTCACGATCTCGGCCCGGTCGGCCAGATCGGCCACGGCGTCCGTATCCCGGTCCACCAGGGTGAGCGCAAAGCCGCGCGCCACCAGCCAGCGCGCATGGCGGCCCCCGCCGCAGGCCACGTCCAGCACCGCGCCGCCGGGCCGGATGAGCGCGGCGAACCGGGTGATCCACGGCGCGGGCACAGTCAGCTTCAGGTGCACTTCGGGTGGCGGCATCAGGCGGCGGGTCCCAGGTCGAAGGTCTGGCGCGGCCGGACAAAGCCCAGGAAGCCGGCCGCCCGGGCGTCGGGCAGGGGGCCGTCCTTGTGGTGATAGAGCCACATGCGCGCCTTGATGTCGGCCGGCAGGGTCGAGAGCTCGCTGTAGTGGGCGTGGGCCCCGCCGGGCCGCGGGCCCGTATCGCAGTCGTGGAAGATCAGCCGCGCCGCGCGGTACCACGGCATCAGGCGCTCCGGCTGGCTGAGGCAGTCCGAGGTGAACAGCACCGGCCCCGCCGCCGTCCCGATGGACAGGCCGTAGGACCACATTTCCCCGTCCCCGGCGCGGATGTGCAGCACGGGCACCAGGTCGAGCGCGGCCCCGCCGAACCGGAAGCGGCCGTCCGGCGGCAGCGGGTGCACGCTGAAATAATGGTCGAGGCGGGCGCGGCCGAAGTCCAGCGCCTCCATCCCGGCCTTGAGCGCGGAATGCCACAGGGGCTCCGCCAGGGCGTCGCAGAGAAACAGGTCGGGACGGGCGGTGCCGGGACAGAAGTAGCTGGTGAAGCCGAACCACTCCATGCCGCCGATATGGTCGCCGTGCAGGTGACTGATGTAGACCGCGTCGATGTCCTGGCGGGACAGCCCGGCGGCCTTCAGCGCCCAGCGGACATCGGACCCGCAATCGATGAGGAGCCTGCGGCCGTCGTCCGCCTCCAGCACCGCGTTGCTCTGGAAATTGTCGTCGGCGAGGGTGAAGGCCGCGCCGGTGCCGAGAAACTGCAGTCGCATCCGTCTGGTCCGTCTGGCGTCCTGCCGCCCGTCTGGCTGATGTGGGTCCGCGCGGGCCCGCCCAGAATAGGGACGTTTCCCGGCCCTGAACACCTTATATCAACGGCATCTGACGATGACCGTCGAAGCCCGTGGCCGGCCCTGGCGCCGCTGCGCGATGCCATTCGTTTCCGGACGGCCGCCCGAAGGGCGCCCGAGGCGGGGGAGTCACACGCGCCCGCCGCTGGTGTGGTATGTTTTGGCGGTCCCGTGACAGGACCCTGACGTCCCTTTCCCCTGCGAGCCCGTCCGATGTTCGACCGCGCCACCGTGTCTCTCCGTTCCGTCCTGCTGGTGGGCGTTGTTGGGCTGGTCCTGACCTCCTCCGGGTCCATGCTGGCCCTCGGCCTGCTGTCCAGCCGGGAGTCGATCCAGGACCTCATGCTGCAGCGCTCGGCCACGGTACTACACGGCATGACCGTGTGGCTGCGCGGCCAACTCCGGCCGCTGGAGTCGGCGGCCCGCAGCGCCCAGGCGATGGTGGAGGCCGATGCGCTCGACCTGACCGATGCGGCGGCGCTGGACCCGTATGTGCGCGGCCTGATGGCCGGGACGCCCCGGCTGGAGAGCCTGGCCGTCATCTTTCCGGATCACACCGGCCGCCGATACGGGCGGGACGGCACCGTGACGGCCGTGGACTGGCGCCACCGTCCGGCCGTCAGCGCGCTGGTCAGCGGCGTGCTGGACCGGGCCCGGCGGGGCGATGCCGCCGTGGCGTGGGGCCATCCGGTCTGGCGGGGCCGCACCGGGCAGGCGGCATTCAACATCCGCGCGCCGCTGATGCGGGACGGCGCGCCCGTGGCGGTGCTGCTGGCCATGATCGGGCTCGACCCCATCGCGCCCTCCCTGCCCGGGCTGCTGTCGGACGAGGGGCTGACCCCCTACATCCTGTACGGCCGCGATCAGGTGCTGGCGCATCCGCTCATGGACGGGTCGGCGAGCCTGTCCGCGCGCGCCCCGGACACCGGAACGGTGTCGGACCCGATCCCGAACACCATCTCCGATCCGGGGGACGGCGGGGGGCTGGGCCGGGGCGAGGGGCCGGCCCAGCCGCTTCCGGCGCTCGCCAGCTTTCCCGACCCCTATCTGGCCCCGCTGTGGACGGCCGAGCCCATGGACCTGCGCGGTCCCATCGATCTGGAGCCCGGGTGGGCGCAGGGGATCCATCTGGCCGACGTGGATGTGGTTCACACCCTGCGCCGGGTGGAGGGGGTGACGCCCGAGCCCATGCTGTTGGGCACCCACTTCACGACGACCGAGGGGGCGACGGCCTTCATCCGTCTGCAAACCGTGTTCTTCGCCGGTCTGGCGGTTCTGGGGGCCTCGGTGCTGGTCGCCCTGCTGGTGGCGCGCTGGATCGGGCGGCCGGTGCTGCGCTTCGCCCACCTGGCGCGTTCGGTCGCCGCCGGTGACCTCAGCGTCAGTGTCGCCGACGGCCGCTCCCGGATCCGGGAGTACCGCGAGGGCAACGAGGCCATCCGGGGCATGATCGAGGGCCTGCGCGAGCGCGAGCGGATCCGCAACCTGTTCGGCAAGTACGTGCCGGAGGCGGTGGCGCGGCGTCTGCTGACCGACCGGGGCGAGGCCCGCCCGGACGAGACCGAGGCCACCGTTCTGTTCGCCGATCTGGTGTCGTTCACCGCACTGACCCATGACCTGGGGCCCGAGCCCATGGTGCGGGTGCTGAACGCCTATTTCTCGGAGATGGTGGACATCCTGGAGCGGCATGGCGGTGTCGTCACCCAGTTCCAGGGCGACGCCATGCTGGTCGTGTTCAATCTGCCGGCCCGCCACCCGGACCACGCCGGCGCGGCCGTCGCCGCCGCCCAGGCCATGGTGGCGCGCCTGGATGCCGCGCCGGTGGAGGGGCACGCGCTGGCCTGCCGGATCGGCATCGGCACGGGCATGGTGCTGGCCGGCGCCGTCGGGGCCCGCGACCGGCTGACCTACACCGTGCACGGGGACGCCGTGAATCTGGCGGCGCGCCTGGAGTTCATGAACAAGGCCACGGGCACGCGCATCCTGGTCTCGGCCCGCACGGCCGCGCTTTCGCCGGACATCCCGTTCCTGTCGCTCGGGCCGCAGACGGTGCGCGGCCGCGCGGAGGCCGAGCATGTGTTCACCCCGGCGGAGGGCGGTCATGCCCAGGGGGCGGGATGACCGGCGCGGTTGTCACCATCGGCTACCAAGGCAGCACGCCGGAGGCCGTGTTCGGGACGCTGCGGACCGAGGGTGTGCGAACGGTGATCGATGTGCGCGCCGTGCCCTGGTCGCGCCGGGCCGCGTTCACCAAGACCGCGCTGGCCGGGGCGGCGGCCAAGGCCGGGCTGCGGTATGTGCATCTGGCCGGGTTGGGCAATCCCGCCAAGACCGACCCCACCGGCGGTCCCGGCATGGCCGCGCATCTGGCGGGACCCGAAGGGCGGGCGGCTCTGGAGTCGGCGGCGGCGCTGATGGCCGAGGACGGCGGCCCGGTGGCGCTGCTGTGCCTGGAGCGGGATCCGATGCAGTGCCATCGCAGCGCGGTGGCGGCGGCTCTGGCCGCGCGCACCGGCGCGGCGGTTCGGCATCTCGTCGTGCCCCGCGGTGATCCGCGCCAGGGCGATCTGTTCGGGGATGGGTAGCCGGGGAGTCGCCCTCGGGAGTCGCCCTCGGGAGTCACCGCCCCAGAATGGCGTCGATCTCGCTCTGATCCATGGTGGTGCTGGCGCCGTGGATGATGGCGCTGGCCATGTCCATCAGGCGCTGCAGTGCGCGACTGGCGGTGCTGGCCTGGAGGGCGACCGCCTCGGTGTCGCCGTTGGCCACCGAGTCCTGCATGGCGGCCACGGTGGACAGAGCCAGCGCGTCCATCTGGGCAATGGTGGCGTCGAACGGTTCGCGGTAGGCCGGCGGGCAGTGCTCATAGGCCTCGATGGCCAGATCCTTGTCGCGGAACGTGCTGCCCGCGAAATGGGCGGAATAGGTCTTGGGCTGCCACTCCGCGCACTCCTCGACCAGGTCCGGCATGTCCGGGACCATGTCGAGCATCATGATGATCTCGTTGAAATGGTTGAGATAATCCGTCGCGAGCAGGGTGTCGGGGCTGATGTTCGTGCCCTGGACCCGGGCACGCAGGGCCTCGAACCCGGCCGGGTCGTCCCCCGCGCCGGATCCGGCGGCCGGGTCGTCCAGGTTTGAGGCACCGTGCTCCGACATCCGCTGCGCCCCCGCCCTTCTGCCGCGAACCCACCGTCACAGACTAGCATCATGATCGCGCCGATAGAAAGGCCGGGGTATGCGTGCGCCTGGCGCCGATTTTTGTGCAGTGCACAATTTCCCCGTTGACACGGAGCCGAAACAGCGTAAATTGAGGGTCATACCGCAGTGCAGCATAAACCCCGATGGGGCCCATCGGCGGCAGGCTGCCCGGCCCACGTATCGCGAGAACGCCCGTCGGAGCGGGCAGACCGACTGTTCTCACCGACCACCGATATCAAGGAAGGCCAAGCCATGATCCGCACCTACGAAGATCTCATCAAGCTGAACAAGGACACCATCGAGGCCGCCACCAGCGCCACCCAGGTCCTGGCCAAGGGCTTCGAGGACATCAGCAAGGAGGCCGTCGCCTTCTCGTCCAAGTCCATGGACGGCGCCGTGGCCGCCAGCAAGCAGCTCGGTGCCTGCAAGACCCCGGCCGACTTCACCAACGTGCAGACCAAGCTGGTGAAGGACAACTGGGACGCCGCGGTTGCCCAGTCCAAGAAGATGGTCGAGCTGTCCAACGGTGTCCTGAAGAGCGCCATGGAGCCGATGCAGGTCCAGACCAAGGCCGTGCTCGAAGGCTTCGCCCGCGCCTGACCGGCGCCGGCCGGCGCCGCATCGCGGCGCGCCATGACCCCCGAAAGCCCCGCGCCTCCCGGCGCGGGGCTTTTTGCGTCAGGGGCGGGCAAAAACGGGGGCCCGCGTCTGTTCGATCGAGGCGCGCAAATAAGGGTTTCTCACCGCGTCTGGCATGACGAGGTCGACCGGGCGCTCCAGAACCTGACTCAACGCCGTCTGCAAGGCGAAATACTCGGTGAGGGTCGGGACAGCGCCGTCCTTGAATGCCACCAGGAAATCGATGTCGCTGCGGACCGGATCCCAATCGGGTCCGCCCCGCCCGGCTGACCCGAACACCTCAAGGCAAGCCACGCCATATCGCCGGCACAGCGCGGCAAGGGCCTCGCGTTTCTCGGCGATTTCGGCGGTCATGGGGTCCGCGTCTTCCGATGAAAGACTGGAGTTCGACGTCCAAGCCCAGCATAGGGTGTGGCTGTTGGCCTCACCCCAGGGCAACAGGGTCAGGTTGACAGGATCGCTCCTTCAGACCTTTGCAAAGGGTCGGAGACCCGCGCTCCAGATCCTTCAGCCGCTTCGCGGCTTCAGGATGACATTCTATAGGACTGGGTCGTCATCCCGAGCGAGCGAAGCGAGACGAGGGATCTCGAGAGGCCTGCTCTGACGGCGCGGAAAGCGCCCTCATGTTGACCTGAGCCGGTTTCCCTGGACCTCACCCCTCCTTCATGCGGAGGGCTTCGATGAAGGCGGACTGCGGGATTTCCACCTTGCCGAACTGGCGCATCTTCTTCTTGCCCTCTTTCTGCTTCTCCAGCAGCTTGCGTTTCCGGCTGACGTCGCCGCCGTAGCACTTGGCGGTCACGTCCTTGCGCATGGCCGAGATCGTCTCGCGCGCGATCACCCGCCCGCCGATGGCGGCCTGGAGCGGGATCTTGAACATGTGGCGCGGGATCAGGTCCTTCAGTCGCTCGCAGATCTGGCGGCCCCGGAAATCGGCCTGGGTGCGGTGGGCGACGAACGCCAGCGCGTCCACCGGCTCGTTGTTGACCAGGATCGACACCTTCACGAGATCGGACTCGGTATACTCGTCCATGTCGTAGTCGAAGCTGGCGTAGCCCCGCGAGATGGACTTCAGCCGGTCGTAGAAATCGAACACGATTTCGTTCAGCGGCAGCTTGTAGACCGCCATGGCCCGCGCCCCCGCATAGGTCAGGTCCAACTGGATGCCGCGCCGTTCCGTGCACAGCTTCAGGACCGGGCCCAGGTACTCGTCGGGGACGATGATGGTGGCCTTGACCCAGGGTTCCTCGATGCTGTCGATCAGCACCGGGTCCGGCATGTCGGCCGGGTTGTGCAGTTCCAGATACTCGCCGTTGGTCAGGTGCATTTTATAGACCACGCTGGGGGCGGTCGTAATCAGGTCCAGGTCGAACTCGCGGGTCAGGCGCTCCTGGATGATCTCCATGTGCAGCAGACCCAGGAAGCCGCAGCGGAAGCCGAATCCCAGCGCCGCCGAGGTTTCCATCTGGAACTCGAAACTGGCGTCGTTCAGCCGCAGCTTGGCCAGGCTGTCGCGCAGGGTCTCGAAGTCCGAGGTATCGACCGGGAACAGCCCGCACCAGACCACCGGCACCGACGGGCGGAAGCCCGGCAGCGGGGTTTCGCACGGCTTGCGGTCGTCGGTGAGCGTGTCGCCCACCTGGGTGTCGGCCACCGACTTGATGCCGGCCATGATGAAGCCCATTTCGCCGGCCGACAGGCTTTCGGTCTCCACCAGCTTGGGCGTGAACATGCCCACCTTGTCGATCGGGTGCACGGCCTCGGTGCGCATCATGCGCATCTTCATGCCCTTGCGGAAGGTGCCGTCGATCACCCGCACCAGCGTGATGACACCCAGATAGGGGTCGTACCAACTGTCCACCAGCAGGGCCTTGGGCGGGTTGTCCACCTCGCCCTGCGGCGGCGGCAGGCGCTTGACCAGGGCTTCCAGCACCTCCGGCACACCCTGGCCGGTCTTGGCGGAGATCATCAGCGCGTCCGAGGCGTCGATGCCGATGACGTCCTCGATCTGCTCCTTGATGCGCTCGGGTTCGGCGGCCGGAAGGTCGATCTTGTTGAGGACGGGCACGATCTCCAGGTCGTTCTCCAGCGCCAGATAGACGTTGGCGAGCGTCTGCGCCTCCACTCCCTGCGAGGCGTCAACGACCAGAAGCGCGCCCTCGCAGGCGGCCAGCGAGCGCGAGACCTCGTACGAGAAGTCCACGTGCCCCGGCGTGTCCATCAGGTTGATGGCATAGGTCTGGCCGTCGGCCGCCTGCCAGGTCAGGCGCACGGTCTGCGCCTTGATGGTGATGCCGCGCTCGCGCTCGATGTCCATGCTGTCGAGCACCTGTTCCTTCATCTCGCGGTCGTCCAGCCCACCGCACATCTGGATCATGCGGTCGGCCAGTGTGGACTTGCCGTGATCGATGTGCGCGATGATGGCGAAGTTGCGGATATGGGACAGGTCGGTCATGAAGGTCCCCGTCGGGTGTCTGGATGCCCGCTGGTATAGGGGCAATCCGGTCCCGGTTCAACACGCGCCACATCACCCCTTCGCCCCGCTGAAGGGCGAAGCCGCGTCCAACCCGGTTCAACGCGGGATCAGGCGATGCTGCTCAGGCGCTGCAGGGCCGGGACGTTGATCTCGTGCTCTTCGTCGAATTCGATGTGCACGCCCTTGGGTGAGACGTCCACGATGCGGCCGGGCCAGCGGTAGGGGGTCGAGGGCACGTCGATGGTCAGGTGCCCGCCGACCTGGGCGCCCGCCAGCGACTGCAGCCGCGCCCCGCTGCGGGAGATGTCGAGCAGCACGGCGTTTTCCCCGCGCCCCCCGGCATCGGTCGCCACATGCACGGCCAGTTCGAAGCGCTCGTGCCGGCGTCGGTCGGTGTCCGCCGTGGATGTGCGCACCAGCCGCGTGACGGTGGTGCCGAACTCCAGCACGGCCTCGTTGAGGGTGCGGGAGGTGTCCTCGACCGTATCGGCCGAGGCCTTGGCGCTGTTGGCCTCGTCGGCGACGGTGCCGATCAGGCGCGCCACCTCGCGGGTCGCGTCGGTGCTTTCCTGGACGTTCTGGGCGATCTCGTGAGTCGCGCCCATCTGCTGTTCCACCGCCGCCGACACCGTCTGGGTGATGGCGTTCATCTGCTCGATGGTGGAGCCGACACCGTTGATGGCCTCGGCCGCCTGCCGCGAGACCGCCTGGATCTGCGCCACCCGCTTCTGGATGTCGGCGGTGGACGAGGCCGTCTGCTGGGCCAGCGACTTCACCTCGCTCGCGACCACGGCGAAGCCCTTGCCGGCATCGCCGGCGCGCGCGGCCTCGATGGTGGCGTTCAGGGCGAGCAGGTTGGTCTGGTCCGCGATCTCGCCGATCAGCCCGACCACCTCGCCGATGCTGTCGCCGACCTCGCTGAGCTGCGCCACCACGGATTGGGTTTCGCGCGCCCGCTCCACCGTGGTGTTGGCGATGGCGGTGGATTCGGCCACCTGCCGGCCGATCTCCTGGATCGAGGCCGCCAGTTGCTCCGCCGCCGAGGCGACGGTCTGGGCGTTGGCCAGGGCTTGTTGGGTTGCGCCCGCCACCGTGGTGGCGTTGTCCGACACGCGGTCCGACGACGCCTTCAGGTTCTCGGCGTCCTGGGTCAGGCTTTCCGCCAGACGGCCGACCGCCGCCAGCGCCTCGCGACTGGAGGTATCGATGGTGTCGGCCATCTTCTGCAGGGCCTCGCGCCGGGCGGCCGCGTTGCGCTCTTCGGTCGCCGCCTGCTCGGCCCGCATCGCCTGGCGTTCACGCGCGCCGGCCTGGAAGTGGAGCAGGGCCTTGGCGAGCAGGCCGATCTCGTCCCGGCGCTCCTGCCCGCTGATGGCGATGTCCATGTCGCCTTCCGCCAGCGCGTGCATCTCGCCGGTGGTCCGGATCAGCGGCCGGGCGACGGCCACATGCGCGAACACGGCGGCCCCGGCCAGGACCACGACCGCGAAGGCGACCATGCCCAGGTCGAACCAGAGCTTGCCCAGGGCCGCGTCGATCTCGGCCGTAATCTCCTGGTCCGCGCCGGCCGCGATGGCGGCGCCGGCGGTCTGCACGGCGGCGATGGTCTCGTTGGCGACGGCGATCCACTCCGCCGCCTCGACCGGGTAGGCGCCGAAGCTCGACGCGGCCGCGTAGACCGAGCCGCGGGTGTCCGCGTAGGCGCCGGTGAACACGGCCCGGGCGGTGTCCACGGCGGCGGCCAGGTCGCCGGACAGGCGTTCGCTGCGGCGCAGGGCCGAGGTCCAGGCGTTGTCCATGACGCCATCGAACCCGAAATTCGTGGCCTGAAGGTCTCGCGTCAGCAGGCCCTTTTCCCCGATCACGCGGGCCAGCAGGATCTTTTGCCGGTCCGCGTATTCGGAGACCCGCCACATGTCGGTGCGCAACTCGTACAGGCTCAGCAGTCGGGGCGACACGATCTCCGGCAGCAGGCCCTCCAGCGCCAGGGTCAGGTCGGCGACCGCCATGGTCAGGGCGTTCATGGCGGGGACCCACTCGTCGTCCAGCGCGCTGAAGGAATCGATGGATCGGGTCTCGAACACCCGGTCCAATTCCGCGCGGTGCAGGGCGATCGGCTCCAGGCGCGCGGTGACCGCGTCCATGTCGTCGTGCAGGGTCTCGTGATCCAGACGTTCGAGCGTCTCAAGGCCCGCCTGCAGGTGCGCCATGGCCTCCGCCCGGGCGGCTCGCGCCCGTTCGATGCTGTCCTCGACCGGGCCATCGGGTTGGCGGATCACCCGGGCCGAGGCGCCGCGCTCCCACGCCAGGCTCTCGGCCGCGTCGATCAGGGCCTGGGCCGCCTGGTTGGTGGTTTCCACGTGGCGCTGGGCCTGCAGGGCCTGCCAGGCCTGGTACCCGTTGAGGGACGCCTCGGCGATCAGGCCGAGGCCCAGGACGCCGACGATCGCCCCGATCTTGTGGGCCAAAGACAACCGTATCATGTGCATGCTCTTAAGTGTTCAGGCCCGAAGGGGCGACGACGGTGGGACCGATTCCCGAGTCCGGACCTGGAACCGGCGCGCCCCGCAACAGAATTTCGAGGAACACCTCCATGTTGTAAGGATATTGTTGCCAGTCCGTCAATACGCCGGATCGGCTATGACGTGTGGGCCGTGCTGCGGGGTCTGTTTCCGTTATTTGCGATAGCGCTCCACAACCCAGGGCTCTTGATGCGCGTCGGCGATCCATTCGCCCATGGCCGGCAGATCATAGATCGCCTGGACGTACCGGGCCGAAATGTCGTCCAGGGGCACGCCGTAGGTGCGGAAGCGCGTGGCCACCGGCGCGAACATGGCGTCCACGTTGGTGAACCGCCCGAACAGGAACGGCCCGCCGGCCCGGTGGTGGGACCGGCAGTCCTGCCACAGCGCGCAGATGCGGTCGATGTCGCGCTGGACGGCCGCCGGGATCGGCCCGGGGTCCAGGGTTTCGCGCACGTTCATGGGCATGGCCTCGCGCAGGGCGGCGAAGCCGGCGTGCATCTCGCAGGCGACCGTGCGGGCGAACGCGCGGGAGGCCCGGCTGTCCGGCCACAGGCCGGCCTCGGGATGGCGCTCGGCGATGTATTCCAGGATCGACAGGGACTCCCACAGGGTCAGCGTCCCGTCGTGCAGCACGGGCACCAGACCGGCGGGCGAGTGGCGCAGAATGCGGCCGTGCGTCTCGGGCTGGTCAAGGGCGATGACCTCCTCTCGGAAGGGAATCCCCGCCACCCGCATCGCCAGCCAGGGGCGCAGGGACCACGACGAATAGGCTTTGTTGCCGATGACCAGGGTCAACTCGGACATGGGAGAGGCTCCAGTTGGTGACCGTCCGCGTGCACGCGCGCCGGGGGCCCCGGCGGAGCGGACCGATGAACGGGGCCAGTCTATCGCATGTCGTCAGCCGCTGCCCGCACATCTTTTGGGGCCAGGGCCGAAGCTGGCGCTGGGTGCGCTCCGCAGGTCGAGCCGTCGCCCGTGCGCGGCATAGACCCGGGCGGCGTGGCGGACGGCGGCCCGCATGCGGTCCGGCTTGGGCAGGTGCCACGTGCGTCCCGGCCCGAAATACGCCGGGGCCGCATGGTTGGGGTCGGGGCCGCCCGAGGTGACCACCGGGCCGGTGATGCGGGCCGAGGGCGGCAGGCGGTAATCCAGGTCGAGTCCCACCGCCGTCACCGGGTCGCAGCCCATCAGGAAGGCGAGCTGCAGCGCGAGATAGGCCACCGTCTGCCCGGCATGCAGCGGCCCGAGGCCGGTGGAGGCGAACCCCGGGGCGGGGCGCCGATCGCGGGGGTCGTACCACGACCAGTCCACGGGCAGGGGCAGGCGAAGACCGTCCCCGTCGGGCGGCAACAGACCGGCGTGGTCGGCGGGCAGGATCAGGGGGCACCAGTCGAGGGCGGCGAGGGCGGCCGCCTCCTCGGTGATGACGCGGCGGTCTTCGACCACGTGCCACGTGGGCGTCAGGCGTCCCGCCCGGTGCAGGCGCCAGGCGCCGTTGAAGGCGAACGTGACCACGCCGGGCCGGGCGAGGGCCGCCAGCGCCGCCGCCGTCAGGGATGGGCCGTTGCCGACGATCACGGCGGGGCGTCCGGCGTGCAGGTCCACCAGATCGTCCAGGCGCGCGCTTGGCGGCGGGGCCGGGGTGGGTGCGGGGCGTCCCGCCAGGCCCAGGCCGGGCAGGCGGGGCAGGGCGTCCGGGTCGCGCCGGGGCCAGCCGTCGTCGTGCCCAAAGTCGTGCCGAAGCCCGGCCGGGATCAGGGCTCCGCCCGCCGGGCCCGCGTCTGGTCCGGCGCATGCGGCGGCACAGTCGAGGGGGCGCAGCACGGTCCCGAACAGGCCGGGGCGGCGCGGCGCATCGTCGGGGATGGGCCGACAGCCGAGGGCCATCGGCGCCGTGGGGGCGGGGGCGAGGGCCGCCAGCCGCGCGAGCAGATCCCGGGGCGGCGCCACGCCCGGCCGCAACAGCAGGGTCGCGCGGTCGGGGTCCGGGGGTGGTCCGTCGGCGTCGCACTTGGCCGGGTCCACGAGGTGGCGCACCCGGATGCGCGGGTGCCAGGGCGCCAGGGACTCCCGCAGGCGCCGGTCCGGCGGGCCGCGCAGAGCCACCAGCACGGCGAGGTCGCGCCCGGCGGGGTCGGCGTCCAGCAGGTGGGCCAGGGTCACGAGGGCGGCATCGGTCTGGCCCGGCTGGACGGGCAGGACGACGGCTGGTGCGCCTCTCACCGGGCGACGGCGGCGGCCGGGGCGCGCCGGGGAATGGTCCCCTCGGCCAGGATGGCGGTCATGGCGTCCTGATCCACCGGCTTGCTGAACAGGTAGCCCTGGCCGACCTGACAGCCGTTCTCCCACAGGAACTGGATCTGCGGCTCGGTCTCGACACCTTCGGCCACCAGGTACAGGCCCAGCGCGCTGGCCATGCGGATGATGGCCTGCGTGATCGCCATGTCATCCTCGCTGTCGGGGATGTCCTTGACGAAGGAGCGGTCGATCTTCAGGGCGTCGATGGGGAACCGCTTGAGGTAGGACAGCGACGAATAGCCGGTGCCGAAGTCGTCGATCGACAGGGTGATGCCGATCTTCTTGAGCGACCAGAGGGCTTCCACCGCCTCGTTCGGGTTCTCGACCAGCATGCTCTCGGTCAGCTCCAGATCCAGCAGGTCGGGTTGAATCCTGGACTCGCTGAGAATGCCCTTGATGGTCTCGGCCAGCTTCTGGTCGCGGAACTGGCGGGCCGAGAGGTTGACGCCCACCCGCACCGGCTGCAGGCCCTGATCCAACCAGGCGCGGATCTGCCGGCAGACATCGCGCAGCACCCATTCCCCGATGGGCACGATCAGCCCGGTTTCCTCGGCCACGGGGATGAACTCGAACGGCGAGATTGACCCGATGTCGGGCGACTGCCATCGCAGCAGCGCCTCGGCCCCCACCACGGTGCGGGTCGTCAGGTCCACCTTGGGCTGATAGTGGACGGCCAGCTCCCCGCGCTCCAGCGCCCGCCGCAGGCCGGTTTCAAGCTGCAGGCGGCGCACCATGTCGTCGGACAGCCGGTTGGTGTAGAACTGGAAGTTGTTGCGGCCTTTCTTCTTGGCGAAGTTGACGGCCGTGTCCACGTTGCGCAGCAGGTTGGAAATGCCACCCCGGGTGCGCGGATAGATGACCACGCCGATGGAGCCGGAGGTATAAATCTCGCGGCCGTCCACCTCGAACGGGCGGGACAGGTCCTGCAGCATGCGGTGGGCGATCTCCGCCACACCGTCCTCGGACTCCAGGTTCTCCAGGATGACCGTGAATTCGTCGCCGCTCTGGTGCGAGACCGTGTCGCCCGGCCGGACATGGCTCTGCAGGCGCCGCCCGGCCATCTGCAACACGCGGTCGCCGGCCGGGTGGCCGAGGGTGTCGTTGATGTTCTTGAAGTGGTCCAGGTCCACGAACAGGATGCCCAGCATGGTGCCCCGGCTGTCGGCGCGGGCGATGGCGGCTTCCAGGCGGTCGCGGAACAGCGCCCGGTTGGGCAGGCCGGTCAGCGGATTGCGCGTGGCCAGGAACAGCAGGCGCTGTTCGGCGATCTTGCGTTCGGTGATGTCCCGCATCACCCCGATGAACAGGGTCCGTCCGCCGACCGCCATTTCCGAGATGGCCAGCTCGGCCGGGAAGGTGGTGCCGTCCTTGCGCCGGGCTTCCACCTCGCGGCCGGTGCCGATCACCCGGCTCTTGCCGGTGCCCAGATAGCGGCGGACGTGGTCCTGGTGCTGGCCGCCCATCTCCTCCGGCATCAGGATGGAGACCGGCTTGCCGACCACCTCCTCGGCCGTGTACTCGAACACGGCCTCGGCGGCGGCGTTGAACGTCTCGATGGTGCCGTCGGTGTCGATGATGATGAGGGCGTCCACCATCGTATCCATGATGCGCGACAGCCGCTGTTCGCGCTGCACCAGTTGTTCGGTGGCGCGCAGGCGCTCGCTGACGTCGCGCGCGACCAGCATGTAGCTGACCCCCGGACCGTCCGGGTCATAGGGGATGGCCGCCATCTCCACGTCGATCACGCGCCCGCGCATGTCCAGCATCCGGGCGGGCACGCGCGCGGGGCGGCCGATCAGGGTGGTCTCGGCATCGTCCAGGACGGCGCGGCTGTCCTCGTGCATGTACAGGCGGATGTCGCGCCCGATCAGGCTGTTGGACGGCCACACGCCCAGGATGGCGGCGCCGGCGTCGTTCATCAGTTCGATCAGGTTGTCCCGAACCACGCAGATCAGGTCCGGCGCCAGGTCGATCAGGTGGCGATAGGTCTTGTCGGCGCGGGCGATATCCTGCATCCGGCGCAGGTCGAGCTGATCGTTGATGATCTCCAGCATGCCGTTGCCGGAGCGCACGATGTCGTCGATGTACGTGCGGTACTGCGCGTTTTCCAGCGGGCCGAACACGCCGGCCTGGATGACCTCGGCGAAGCCGATGATGCTGTTGAGCGGCGTGCGCAGTTCGTGGCTGATGGCCTGGAGGACCTGCGTCTTGGCGGCGTCGGCGGCCTCCGCCTGCTCTAGGGCGCGCGCCACCCGCTGCTGTTGCACGTGGCGCTCGGTAACATCGGTCAGGGTCAGGGCGACCCCGTCGCCCAGGCCGCTGGCGCTCATCCGCACCCAACGGTCCTGCCCCCCGTTGGTCCGTAGCCGCTGTTCCAGGGTCAGCGGCGTGCGGCTTCGCGCCACCTGGGCGAGGGTATCGACGAGTTCGGGCCAACCCCACTCCGCCACCAGCGCCCGCAGGCCCAGGTCCGCGATCTCGCCGCCCTTGCGGCCGACCAGCGCCGTGAAGGCGGGGTTGACCAGCAGGCAGCGGAAGTCGATCACCCGTCCGCCGTCGCTGTCGCGAACGCATTCCAGCGCCGCGAGGCCGTCGCCGACGGTGTTCACCAGGGCTTCCAGGAACGCCCCTTCCGTGGCCAGGGCGCCGATGGTTTCCTTGCGCAAGCAGGCATAGTGGATCGCGCGGCGCAGGCTTTCCGGGGACAGGCCGTCCTTCGACAGGTAGTCCTGGGCGCCCCGGCGGACGGCGGACAACGCGGTCTGGTCGTCGTCGGTGCCCGTCAGCACGATCACCGGCATGGCGGGGGCGGACGTCAGGATGGAGTCCAGCGTTTCCAGGCCAATGGAATCGGGCAGCGTGAGATCAAGGATGACCGCGTCGAACCGTTCCGCGGTCAGGCGGCTGCGGGCGGCTTCCAGGCTGTTGGCCATGACGGTCTCGAACCGCGTTTCGCTGTCCTCGTCCAGCAGAGCCGTGACGAGGGCCGCGTACGTCGGGTTGTCCTCGACCAGAAGGAGTCGCACGGTGTTCGCTTTCTCTCCCGTCGCCGGGGTGTTGAGAGCCCGTCCGGGCGGAGCCGCGCGGTTTTCAAGGCGCGGGCGCTCGGGCACAAAACCATGTGGCGTGGAACAGCCCCCTTTGATCCCGTCAGAGTGCCGCGCCCGACCGCCGAAGTCCAGTGACATGCGCCACAGGATGTGTCCGGACCGCCCCTGACCGTGCCCCGGAGCCCCCGCCGCATCGGCGGCACGACTGTCGTGCCGGGTCCGCCTCGGACGCCCGCAGGTCGCGGACGTGTCGGGTTGTTGCGCGCCAGGATGTTCACCGCGCGCCTCTACACGGTCCGGGCCCTGCGCCCTTTCGCGTCTAAAGACGCAAATCAATCAAGACGCACCCGGCGCGCGCTTTTTGTCGGATGGGTCCCGGGCGGCGGCAAGAGAGGGGCGGGCCGGTCCCTTCGGTGACGGGTCGTGCCGACGTGTCCCCAGGGCATGGCCGTGCTCGTGCTCGTGCATGGCTCCGAACGGGACCCTTCCCACATCTGGGCCCGAGGGCGCGCCTCACGGCGTTCCGGAATCGGGGTCCGACAACTCATCGGCGAGTCGCAGGGCCTCGGCGCGGCGGAAGGGTCGGGTGCGGCGCGGCGGGGCGCGGCGCTCCGGTGTCTCCGTGGCCTCCGCGGTCTCCCGAGGCGCGACGGTGTCGGGCGGGGCCGGGGTGGCTCCCCACAGCGGCGGGGCCGCCCGTGGCGGCTGGGGGGATGGCGGTGGCGATGACGCGGGGACCGGCGCTGAGTGGGGAACGGGTTCGGGAACGGGGTCCGGATCGGTGTCGTGGCCCGGCGCGGCGGTGACATCCGGTTCGGTATCGGGCTCCGCAGGGTCCGCCACGGGGGGCAGGGCGGCGGCAACGATGACCGTGTCCGTGTCCGTGTCCGGCTCCGGCTCCGCCTCCGCCTCCGCCTGCGATCCGGTGAGCGCCGCCCAGGCCGCCGCGACCGCCGGCAGGGTGTCGCCCCCGCCGCCCGCGTCCGCCAGCAGCGCCAGCACGTCCGCCGGGCGAGCCACCCGGCCCGGCAGTCGCACCGTCCAGGCATCGGTCGCCAGCGCCACCGCCAGCCCCTGCACCGGCACGCCGTCGGCCCGCTCTCGAACGGCCGCCATCACCTGATCGAGCACGGGCAGCGGGTTGGGCAGGTCGGACCCGGCGGCCTCTCCGATCCGCCAGGGGCCGGACCGGGGCGCGGCGGTCGGCGCCACCGCGCTGGCCACGGGCAGCAGCACCATCACGGCATGCTGCAGGCACACGCCCGCCGCCACCGCCAGGGGATCGGCACGGACGGCGGACTCGTCCGGGAGGGCGCTCAGGTCACGCACGGCCGGCGGCGGCGTCGAGACGGTCAGCCCCGCGTCCCGCAGGCCGTCCAGCAGGTTGGCCCAGGCGCGGGCCGACGCGGTGGTTTCGGCGCGGGGCGCGGGCGGGGCGTCCCCCGTCCGGCCGCGTCCGCCCAGCAGGCGGCCCAGCAGGCCGGTCCGGCCCCTGCCTGCGGTCTCGTCGGTGCTCGCTGCCATGTCGGGTCTCCCGGGCTCGCCTCACGGGGAGTGTGCGGCCGTCGCCGCCGGTCGTCCAGGGTGTGTGTGGGGCCGTCAGCCGTCGAGGCCGAGCACAGCGAGCGGGTCCACATGCGCGGTCACATGGTCCGCCAGCGCGTCAAGGGCGGCCTCCACCCGGGCTTCGAACGCGGGGCCGACCTCGCGCCCGGGCCGCAGTCCCGCCAGCAGGGCGGCGCGTGTGGCGTCCCGGTGCAGCAGCGCATGGAGGTAGCAGCCCAGCACCCGCCCGTCCGCGCGGGCCGCGCCCTTGGCCGCCAGCCCCTCAAGCGCCGCAAGTGCGCCCGGCCAGGGCCGACCCGCATCCGGCCCGCTGGTCACCCCCATGTGCATCTCGTAGCCCAGCGGCCCGTCCCGCAGCGTCTTGGTCGGGCCGATGACGGTCTCCACGTCCAGCAGCCCCAGACCCTCCGCCGCGCCGGGCGGGCCCTCGATGCCGTCCGGGTCGGCCACCACGCGGCCGAGCATCTGATAGCCGGCGCAGATTCCCAGCACCGCGCCGCCCCGGCGCCAGTGGGCGAGCAGGTCCACGTCCCATCCCTGGGCGCGGAAAAAGGCCAGATCCGCCAGCGTGGCCTTGGAGCCCGGCAGCACCACCAGGTCCAGATCGCCGGGCAGCGGCTGGCCCGGCTGGATGAAGGACAGCGCCACGTCCGGCTCGGCCGCGAGCGGGTCCATGTCGTCGAAGTTGGCGATGCGCGACAGGCGGGGCACACCGACCTTGAGCGGCGCGCGGGAAAGACCGTCGGGGCGGGCGGCGGCCGGGCTCTCCAGGGCCACCGCGTCTTCCGCCGGCAGGTCGCGGGCGCGGTGGAACCAGGGCACCACGCCCAGGCAGGGCAGGCCGTCCGTCCGGTCCGCGATCATGGCCACCGCGGGGTCGAACAGGCTGGGATCGCCCCGGAACTTGTTGATGACGTAGCCCCTCAGCAGCGCCCGTTCCGCCGGTGGCAGCAGCGCCCAGGTGCCGACCAGCGACGCGATCACCCCGCCCCGGTCGATGTCGGCCACCAGCACGACGGGCGCGCCGGTCTCCAGCGCGAAGCCCATGTTGGCGATGTCGCCCGCGCGCAGGTTCACCTCGCTGGCGCTGCCCGCGCCCTCGACCACCACCACGTCGGCCGCGGCGCGCAGGCGGGCGGCACTGTCCAGGACGGCGGGCATCAGGTCGGGCTTGAGGCGCGCATAGTCGCGCGCTCCGGCATTGCCCCAAACCTGTCCCTGCACGACCACCTGGCTGCCCACGTCGGTCTGCGGCTTCAGCAGCACCGGGTTCATGTGGATCGAGGGCGGCGCGCCGCAGGCGCGCGCCTGCAGCGCCTGGGCGCGGCCGATCTCGCCGCCCTCCACCGTCACGGCGGCGTTGTTGGACATGTTCTGCGGCTTGAAGGGGCGCACGGTCAGGCCCTGGCGGGTCAGCCAGCGGCACAGGCCCGCCACCAGCAGGGACTTGCCCACGTCCGAGCCCGTCCCCTGCAGCATGACCATGCGGCCCGGGCGCGCCCCCCGCAGGGCCGCGAGGGTGTCCGACTCAGCCACCACCGCCCACGGGCGCCTGCAGGGCCTGGATCAGCGGCCGCGAGACGGGATTGGCCACCGGGGTCTCGAACAGGATGGTGCGCGGCAGGATGCCCGGGGTGTCGTAATAGGCCGCGTTCCAGTCGTGGCGCGGCTCGATCACCGCGCCTTCCAGGGCGCCGCCGCCGAAGATGCCCCGGCTGTGCGAGAACGCGAGAATGTCCTGGTTCACGTCGGTGGTGCTGCCGGTCGAGACCCCACCGCCGTACAGGCCGAAGGTCACGTTGGCGCCGGCCTCCAGCTTGAACTGGTCCTTCAGGATGGCCTGAAGGCCGGCGTCCGTCATCACCAGCAGGATGATGCGGGCATCCTGGGCGCCGATCTGCAGGCCCACGCTGCCCGCCGCCATGCGGTAGAACGCCGGCTCCGAGAACGCCCCGGTCTCGTCGCGCACCGTCAGCACGGCCGAGCCGTAAGCGCCGCCCACGACGAACCCGGCGCGGAAGAAGCTGGGGATCACCATGACCGCCCGGGCGCGGGCCAGGAAGTCGTTCATGTCGGCCTGGAAGCCGCTGTCGGCGCGCAGCTCGGTGACCGTGGCCGCCGCGTCGGAGGCCGTGCCCATGGCGCGGGCCAGGGCCTCGGCGCGCGCCGGGTCGTCGCTGCCCCGGGTGAGGGTGGCCGTGCCCGCCGTGGCGCTCGGGGCGGGCGCGGCCAGACCCGGCGCGCTCGGCGCCGTCGGGGCGTCGGGCGCGGCCAGATGCGGGCGCGTCCCCGGGCCGCCGTCGATCACCCGGGGCGGGCTCAGCGGCGGGTTGGCCCCGGTGGAGCCCGTGGTTGCGCCCGTGCGCGGGCCGGCGGTGGGCTCGATGGGAAGGGGCGGCTGGTCCAGTTCACCCAGGCTGGGGTCCAGCGTGCCATTGGACGGCCCGATCAGCGGCACCGGCTGGCCGGTCTCGCCCGACTGGGCCAGGACCGGCGCGGGCGGCAGCGCCATCAGCAGGCCGACGGTCGCCAGCAGCGCGGCGCGGCGGCCGTCGCGGCGGCGGGGACGGGAAAATCGGGACTGGCGGACACGGCCCACGGGCGGCTCTCCTCTGTTCGCGGTCGGGGGGGACCCCTGTGGTCTGACAGTCTCACCCCATCGTCAAGACATCCCATCAGAATGGCAGCAATATGGAGACGGTCGGGCGCGACATCCCCGACCCGCCGTTGGTGTCGCGCGGGCCTCGCGGCTCCCATATACTCCGGCAAAACCGGAGGGCGCACGGGGCGCCCGCGCCAGGGTCGGCGGCCCCGCCGCCCCGGCTCACTGAATACCGCACGAGAATGAAAACCAACGGCGTGAAACTGGACGAGCGCGACCTTCGGATCATCGAGATCCTGCAGCGCGAGGGCCGTCTGTCGAAATCCGAACTGGCGCGGCGGGTCAACCTGTCGTCCACACCCTGCTGGGAGCGGCTGCGCCATCTGGAGGACGCGGGCATCATCGAGGGCTACGAGGCCCGCGTCTCCCTGAAGGCGTTCGGGCCGCTGACGCAGGTGGTGGTGACGGTGGAGCTGGAAAGTCATCTGCCGGAGGAATTCGCCCGCTTCGAGGCCGCCGTGCAGGCCCATCCGGAGATCTACGAGTGCGACAGCCTGGGTGGCGGGATCGACTACGTCATGCGGGTCATGGCCCGCGACCTGGAAAGCTATCAGGCGTTCATGGATCGATTCCTGGGGTCGGGGCTGGGGATCCGGCGCTACTTCACCTATGTGGTGACCAAGCCGGTCAAACACACCCCGCCGCCGGTGACGCGGATCGGCGGGAGCGGGTGAGGGGGATTCCTGACCTGTAGGGCGGGTTCGCGCCGAAGGCGCAACCCGCCGCCTGCGGTGCCGTCCTACTCAGGTGCCGTCGGTAGGTTCCCGACATCTCCGGCCCAGTCCGGATCGAGAACGCCGTTCCCGACAAACCTGTGAAAGGTCGAGTAAGGCCAGTCCTTGACCCACGTGGCGTGGCCGTGCCGGACGGGGTTGAAGTGAACGTAATCGACGTGCCGCGCGAAATCGCTGTCGGACCGGATCGTGTGTTCCCAATAGCGACGCTGCCAGAGTCCCCGTTCGCTGCGGCGCTGTCGGGTCGATGACAGGGTTTCGGTCGCGGGCAAGGCCTTGCTGAACAGGAGTTTGATCAGGCGCCAGCGTGTTGCGTAGTCCGCGTCACCGCCGGGGAGCGTCCAGATGCAATGCATGTGGTCGGGGAGCACGACCCAGGCGTCGATGTAAAAGGGGCGCTGCGTCCGAACCTGTTGCACGCATTGGCGAAGCACGTCGATGTGATCGACGAGCAGGGATTTCCGTCGCTCAAGCAATGCGACCGTGAAGAAGTAGCTGGCACCCGGAACCCTGTTGCGGCGGTAGTTTGGCATGGTGAGCCTCGAGCAGGACGCGACCCTTATAGGGGATCGCGTGGTGCTGCTGCAATCATTTGGAATGTCTGGTCTCCGGTCCGCCGTATTCGGGACCGCACGTGGCGGATTGCCCCCGCCGCGTTTCCCTTTCGGGAAACGGGCGGGGTCGAATCCGCCCTACGCGGGTTGATCGTGACCCTGGAGGGCGGGTTCGCGCCGCAGGCGCAACCCGCCGCCAACGGTTCCGCCCCCGGCGGGTTGCCCCGCGTTGCGGGGCGGCTCCGCCCTACGCGGCTTGGACGCACACCCTGATCCCAGGCAATCTGCCTGCCCAGGCCGCGTGGATCAGGCAATTCCTCTCCCGGTCCGGCACACATAAGAACCACTTTCACCGCCGCGTCCCGTACTCTGGACACATCGACACGACCCCGACCTTTACCAGGGAGACTCTCATGCTGCGTCCCACCGACGGCGCGGACACGCCGCCCGTGTCCCTGTCCGATCCCGGTCTGTTCCGCACCCACGCCTATGTGGGCGGCCAGTGGTGCGACAGCGCCTCCGGCCGCGTCGTGCCGGTCACCAACCCGGCCGACGGCTCCACCGTCGCCAGCGTGCCCGCGCTGACCGGCGAGGAAAGCGCCGAGGCGGTCAATGCGGCGCACCGTTCGTTCTGGGACTGGTCCCACACCCTGGGCTGGGAGCGCTCGCGCATCCTGCGCCGCTGGTACGAGCTGATGGCGGGGGCGCGCGAGGATCTGGCCCTCATCATGACGCTGGAACAGGGCAAGCCGCTGTCCGAAAGCCGGGGCGAGATCGACTATGCCGCCTCGTTCATCGAGTTCTACGCCGAGGAGGCCAAACGCCCCAACATCGAGGGCGTGACCAGCCACCTGCCGGATGCCGAGGTCGAGGTCTGGCGCGAGCCCGTCGGCGTGGCCGCCCTGGTCACCCCGTGGAACTTCCCCTGCGCCATGATCACCCGCAAGGCCGCCGCCGCCATGGCCGCCGGTTGCCCGGTGGTGGTGCATCCGTCGCGGGAAACGCCGTTCTCCGCCCTCGCCCTGGCCGCGTTGGCGCACCGCGCCGGCGTGCCGGCGGGCGTGTTCAACGTGGTCACCGGCCGCTCGTCCGAGGTGGTGCCGCCCTGGATGGCGGAACCGCGCGTGCGGGCGCTGTCGTTCACCGGCTCGACCGAGGTCGGCAAGCTGCTCTACCGCCAGTCCGCCGACACCGTGAAGCGCATGGTGATGGAGCTGGGCGGTCATGCCCCCCTGCTGGTGTTCGCCGACGCCACCTTCGACGAGGCCGTGGCCGAGGGCATCAAGGCCAAGTTCGCCACCTCGGGCCAGGACTGCCTTGCGGCCAACCGGCTGTTCATCGAGCGACCCATCTACGACGCCTATTGCGAGGCCTTCACCAAGGCCACGGCGGCGCTGACCGTCGGGCCGGGCCTGGATGATCCGGACATCGGCCCCCTGATGAACGAGGGCGCGGTGAAGAAACAGGAAGAGCACGTCGCCGATGCGCTGGAGAAGGGCGCGCGCCTGCTGTGCGGCGGCAAGCGCCACGCCGCCGGGCCGCTGTTCTTCGAGCCCACCGTGCTGGCCGACGTGCCGCCGGATGCGCTGATCTGGCAGGAGGAGACCTTCGGCCCCGTGGCCGCGCTGGCCCCCTTCGATACGGAAGAGGAGGCCATCACCCGCGCCAACGCCAGCGAGGCCGGTCTGGTCGCCTATCTGCACACCAACGACCCGCGCCGCATCTATCGCGCCAGCCGCGCCCTGCGCTATGGCATGGTGGCGGTCAACCGGACCAAGGTGACCGGGGCGCCCATCCCCTTCGGCGGCTACAAGCAGTCCGGCATCGGCCGCGAAGGCGCCCGCCTGGGCATGGAGGCTTATACCGAGGTCAAGTACGTCTGCCGCGACTGGGCGTGAGGCGACACCAGACCTGAATCCCATCGCCGGACGGGGGCGCCCCGTCCGGGTTGCGGCTTGACGAAAAGGAAGATCAAACAATGCTCACCAATGACCAGTTGTCCGCCTGGGACCGGGCGTATTTCATGCACCCCTCCACGCATCTGGCCCAGTTCGCGCGCGGCGAGGCGGCGAACCGGATCATCGAGGGCGGCAAGGGCGTGTTCATCGAGGACCGCGACGGCAACTCGCTGCTGGACGGCTTCGCCGGGCTGTATTGCGTCAACGCCGGTTACGGCCGTAGCGAAATCTCCGACGCCATCGCCGAGCAGGCCGGCAAGCTGGCGTACTATCACGCCTATGTGGGGCACGGCACCGAAGCCTCGATCACGCTGTCCAAGATGATCCTGGACCGCGCGCCCAAGGGCATGAGCCGGGTCTACTACGGCATGAGCGGGTCGGACGCCAACGAGACCAACATCAAGCTGGTCTGGTACTACAACAACACGCTGGGTCGCCCGGAGAAGAAGAAGATCATCTCGCGCTGGCGCGGCTATCACGGCTCCGGGCTGATGACCGGCTCGCTGACCGGGCTGCACATGTTCCACAAGCAGTTCGACCTGCCGTTGCCGTACATCAAGCACACCGAGGCCCCGTACTTCTACCACCGGCCTGATCGCGGCATGAGCGAGGCCCAGTTCTCCGCCTGGTGCGCCGAAAAGCTGGAAGCGATGATCCTGGCCGAAGGGCCCGAGACGGTGGCCGCCTTCATCGGCGAGCCCGCGCTGGGCACGGGCGGGCTGGTGCCGCCGCCGGAGGGCTATTGGGACGCCATCCAGGCCGTGCTGGACAAGTACGACGTGCTGCTGATCGCCGACGAGGTGGTGACCGGCTTCGGTCGCCTCGGCTCCATGTTCGGGTCGGACCACTACGGCATGAAGCCGGACATCATCACCATCGCCAAGGGCCTGACCTCGGCCTATGCGCCGCTGTCCGGCTCGATCGTGTCCGAAAAGGTCTACGACGTGCTGATGCAGGGCACCGACGAGCTGGGGCCGTTCGGCCACGGCTGGACCTACTCCGCCCATCCCATCGGCGCGGCCGCCGGCATCGCCAACCTGGACCTGATCGACGACCTGGGTCTGGTGGGCAACGCGGGCACCGTGGGCGGCTACCTGAAGCAGGGCCTTCAGGCGGCGGTCGGCAAGCATCCGAACGTCGGCGAGGTGCGCGGCGAAGGCCTGCTGTGCGCCGTGGAACTGGTCGAGGACCGGGCCGGGCCGGCGTTCTTCGATCCGGCCAAGAAGATCGGAGCCAACGTGGTGGGTGCGATGCTCAAGCAGGGTGTGATTGCCCGCGCCATGCCGCAGGGCGACATCATCGGCATCGCGCCGCCGCTGTGCCTGACCCGGGCCGAGGCGGACACCATCATCGAGGCCGTGCGCACCGCCGTGGAAGAGGTGCTGGGCCAAGGGTGAGGTCCGTAGGGCGGGTTCGCGCCGAACGCGCAACCCGCCGCCGGATGTGCTGCCCTTGGTGGATTGCCCCGCGTCGCGGGGCGAATCCACCCTACGTCGAATGAACCGGACCCCGTAGGGCGGGTTCGCGCCGCAGGCGCAACCCGCCGCCCATGGTGCCGCCCTTGGTGGATTGCCCCGCGTTGCGGGGCGAATCCACCCTACGTGGCTGAAGAGGCAACGTCATCCTGACGCCGCGAAGCGGCCGAAGGATCTCGGGCGGGGAAATCCTGCCGGCGCGGTTTCGCGCGGCTCTCTACTTCACCAGGATGCAGGTCACCGGCGACAGGCCGGAGACCTTGTGCGAGACCGAGCCCAGCAGGAAGTCCTCCAGGTCGCCGGAGCCGCGCGCGCCCATCACGATCACGTCGCAGCCGTGCTCCTTGCAGAAGCCGACGATGGCCCGGGACGGCTGGCCGCGCTTGGCGTAGCCCTCGACCCGCTGCACGCCGGCGGCTTCGGCGCGTTGCTTGCACTCGGCCACGATGTCCTTGGCGTACTGCTTCAGGGCGTCGTCCGGCGTGGAGGGATGCAGCGGCCGCACCATGGACAGGGTGCTTTCCATGGGGCTGTGATGGCGGTAGATGCACAGCAGCTTCAGGCAGGCGTTCTCGAAGCGCAGCGACAGGTCGATGGCGAAATCCAGCGCCCTGAATGACGAGGGCGAGCCGTCCACCGGCACGAGAATGGTATCGAACATGGGTCGGGCGTCCTTCCGTTGTCGCGCCGCCTCTGCCGCAGCCGCGCCCCCGGGGCGGGCCCGCAGGGCGGCGCGTCGGCGCGGCCAGCGTCAGCCAAAGGCCAGTTGGGGCAGGAACAGGGCGATCTGGGGGAACATGATGAGGGCGATGCTGACCCCCAGCAGGATCAGCACAAAGGGCGGGGTGCCCCGGATCACGTCCATGTAGGGTCGTTTGAAGATGGCGATGGCGGTGAAGATGTCGCACCCGAAGGGCGGTGTGGCCGATCCGATGGCCACCTGAAGGGTGATGATGACGCCCACCAGCACCGGGTCGATGCCGGCGCTTTCCACGATGGGCGCGAAGATCGGCACGAGAACCAGGATGACCACGATCGGGTCCACGAACATGCAGCCGACGAAGAAGGCGATGGAGATCGCCACCAGCACCATGATGGCGCTGGCCTCGTCCAGGCCCAGGCCGCCCAGGATCTCCTGCGGGATCTGGTTGAACGAGATCGCCCACGAGAACGCGTTGCCGGCCCCCACCAGGATGAACACCACGGCGGTGATGAGGCCCGTGGACTTGGCGATCTCGAACAGGTCCGGCCACTTCAGCGATCGGAAGATGATGAACTCCAGCACGAAGGCGTAGGCCACGCAGACCGACGCGGCCTCGGTCGGGCTGAAGATGCCGCCGTAGATGCCGCCGACCACGATCACCGGAAAGCCCAGCGGCCAGGCGGCCTCGCGGGTGGCGGTCAGGCGGTCCTTCCACGAGGCCTTGGGCTCGGTCGGGATGTTGTGCCGCCACGCGTAGAACACGCAGTAGGCCGAGAACAGCGACAGGATCAGCAGACCCGGCCCGACGCCGGCCACGAACAGCTCGGCGATGGAGGTGCCCGAGATCACGCCGTAGATGATCATGGCGATGGACGGCGGGATCAGCATGGCGATGTCGGACGCGTTGACGATCAGCGCCAGCGTGAAGCTGTCCTTGTAGCCGCCCTCCAGCATGCGCGGACGCAGCGGGCTGCCGATGGCGACCACGGTGGCCTGCGTCGAGCCCGAGACGGCGCCGAACAGGGCGCAACTGGTCGCCGCCGTCACCCCCAGGCCGCCGCGCACATGGCCGACGTAGCGCATCACCATGTCGATCAGGCGGTCCGCCGAGTGCCCCTTGGTGATGATGTCCGCCGCCAGGATGAACATGGGCACGGCGACCAGCGCGGCCGGCCGGATGCCGCCCAGCATCTGCTGGATCATGATGTCCGGCGGGATCGGCATGAAGATGAAGAAGGCCACGAAACTGCCCGCGATCAGCGGGATCATCATGGGGAAGCCCAGCAGAAGCAGGACGACCATGACGGAAATCATCACCTCGGCGAGCATGGCGTGCCTCCGTCAGACCTTGGTTTCGGTTTCGTCGTAGGTGTCCACCACGGACGCCGAGATGTACACGTCGGGCTTGGTCAGGTTCGCCACGGCGGTCAGAAGGTACTGGATGCCGGTGATGACGAAGCCGATCGGGACCCAGACGAAGGTCAGGTAGACCGGGATGCGCAGGGACGGCGCGATGCGCCCGCTCTCGTACACCGAGACCACATAGGCGTAGGCGTACCAGGCCAGCACGAACATGGCCGAGGCCGTGACCAGACAGATGATGATCATCAACACCTTGCGCGCGCCATCGGGCAGGGCGTCGTACAGCGCGGACATGCGGATGTGCCGCCCCATGCGGGCGGCGTACCCCAGGCCGACGAAGGTGATGAGCACGATCAGGAACTGGTTCAGTTCCTCGACGAAGAACAGGCTTTCGCCGATGATGAAGCGGCCGATCACGTTGGCGACCGAGAACGAAGCCATGATGATGACCCCGAGGGCCAGCACCACGGCCTCCAACCGGGCGATGGTGCCGTCGATCCAGGCCAGCGGTTTGAGGGCGCCGGAGAATTCGGATTTCGGCGATCCGGATCCGGGCCCGGACCCCTGCGGTGCGTCGGACTCGCTCATGCAGCCCGCTCCCCCCGTTGGGCGGCCCCGTCGTCGTCACGGGTGCCGACGGCCGCCGTGTGTCGTGTCTGCCGAAAGGACCCGGTCCGCGCGGGGCGGACCGGGTCCCATCATCGGGTGGCGTTCAGGGGCGGGGCGCGCTAGTTGCCGACCCGCTCCTTGGACGCCGTGATGTCCGCCTCGAAGCCGTCCAGGACGGCCTGGGCGTCGCCGCCGACCTCTTCCACGAACGCCTCGCGGACCTGCTGGGCGGCTTCGCGGAACGGCTCGCGCTGCTCGTCGGTCAGGACGGTGACTTCCATGGAGGGCTTGGCTTCCAGGATCTTCTCCTCGGAGCGCTCGGTCAGACCCTTCTGGTAGTCCATGATGTGGTCAAAGGCCACGTCGGCGGCCTCGGCGACCAGGGCCTGATCCTCGTCCGACAGACCGTCGAAGAAGGTCTTGTTGGCCACCACGGCGGTGGTGAAGGTGTTGTGGCCGGCGTAGGTGATGTGGTCGGTCACCTCGTACATCTTCGTCGATTCGACGAAGAACATCGGGTTTTCCTGGCCCTGAATGATGTTGGTCTGCAGGGCGCCGTAGACCTCGCCCCAGGGCAGCGGCGTCGGGGTCGCGCCGAAGGCGTCATAGGTCTCGATCAGCATCGGCGAGGTCATGACGCGGAACTTCACGCCGTCCAGGTCGGCGGGCTCGGTCACCGGCTCCTTGGTGGTCATGACCACCTCACCCTCGGGATACATGTCCACCAGGTGCAGGCTCTTGTCCTCGTACTTGGCGGCCAGCATCTCGTTGATGGTGTCAGAGGTCTTGTAGAAGTCCTCCAGCACCGCCTGATCTTCCGGCAGCACGTAGGGCAGCAGGAAGACCTGCAGTTCGGGGATCAGGCTGCCGGTGAAGCCCGGCGAGGCGGTGGCGAACTGAATGGCGCCCATCTGGGCCAGCTCGGTGGTGTCGTTGGACTCGCCCAGCGTGCCGAACGGGAAGATCTGGATCTCGTGGTCCGAGTTGGCCTCGATGTGCTCCTTGAACTTGGTCGCGTAGACGCCCTGGACCTCGTCGATGGCCTCTTCCAGCGAATACTTCCAGGTCTCGGCCTGGGCGGCGGTGGCGGCGGTCAGCGCGATGGCGGACGCGGCGGCGGCGCCGAACAGCGTGCGGAAACGATGGGTCATGGTTGGTCTTCTCCCTGTGCGAGACTCAGGCCGCGGACCCCATGGTCGGCGCGCCCGGGCCGCCCCGTTCCGCGAGGAACGATGGGCGGCGGACGATGCGCGACGGAATGGGGTCGGACCTCGGTGTGGATGGCATGACAGTATCGCAACGCAGATAGGCGCACCCGTCAACACCGGCTCGGACGGCGAGGGGGTGGCGCAACGGGTGCGCCGGGGGCGGGCCGAGATTGCGGCCCCGGTCGGCGGTGGCGGCGCGGCCCGGCGCGGGCTGACGGCCGCCGGGTCCGCCCTCAGGCGCGCTTAACCGACTGTCAGACCAGGACGTTTTGCCGGCGGGCGCGCGGCCGGCCCGGTGCTCCGGGTGCGTCGTCCGGGCCTGATGGGCAGGAGAAGCGTTGGAGAACCGGGGCCGACCCCATTAAATTTAGCAGGAAATATGCCTATAATGGAGGGGTTTTACGGGAAACCTTTCTCTTGCCGAAGCCATCTTCAGCAGGATTGCCGTGTGTCGGCAGTTGAACGGACTCGAGTCCGAGCCTCAAGATGCGGATTGTCAGGGAGTCCCGGCGCCTGCGTCGGGACTCTTCGGTTCAGCGGGGAGGCAGGCGCAGCATGGACGTTCGAGTGTCGGATCTGGGCCCGCCGGGGGCCTCCGCCGCGTTTCATCCGGCCGGCGAGGGGCGGCGAGTCGGCCTGGTGGTCCTGGAAACGGACCTGACCATGGAACGCGACTTCGCCCGCATGACCCACGGCACCGGACTGGGCGTGTTCGCGAACCGCATCGCCTTCGACAACCCGATCACCCGGGGCGGCCTGGCCGCGCTGGAATCCCGCCTGACGGATGTGGCCGCCCGGCTGATTCCGGACACGCCCCTGGACGTGGTGCATTTCGGCTGCACGTCGGCGTCGGCGGTGATCGGCGACGCCGGGGTCGAGGCGGCCGTGCGCGCGGTCAAGCCGACGGCGCGGGTCATCAATCCGCTGGTCGCCGCGCATGCGGCGCTGACCGCGCTGGGAATCCGCCGCCTGTCCATCCTCACGCCTTATGTGCCGGAGATCACCCAGCCGGTGGCGGAGCGTTTTGAAAGCCTGGGCTACGCCCTCCAGGGCATGACCTGCTGGGCCATCGCCGACGACCGCGACATGGCGCGGGTGCGCCGCGACGTGCTGTTGCGCGAGGCCGTGGCCGCCACCCATCCCGATGCCGAGGCGCTGTTCATCTCCTGCACCGCCGTGCCGTCGGCCGAGGCCGTACCCGCCATCGAGGCCGCCATCGGTCGCCCCGTGGTGACCAGCAACCAGGCCGCCGGGTGGATGACGCTCCGGCTGTGCGGGGTGGACGCCCCGGTGCCGCAGTCCGGGCGCCTGTCCACCTGCCCGCTGCCAAGCGACGACGCCCGAGGGGCGGCCTGATGCCCATCACCCACGCGGACATCGTGGCCGCGCGCGAGCGTCTGGCGGGGCGCCTGCGCCACACGCCGCTCGCGCCCTCGCTGTCGCTGTCCGCGCGCTGCGGGGTGCCGGTCCACCTGAAGCTGGAGCACCATCAGGTGACGGGCAGCTTCAAGGTGCGCGGGGCCACCAACGCCGTGCTGGCGCTGTCGGACGACCAGAAGGCCAAGGGCATCGTCGGCGTCTCCACCGGCAATCACGGGCGCGGGCTGGCGCACGCGGCGAAAGAGGCCGGGGTGCGGTGCATCATCTGCATGTCCTCGCTGGTGCCCGCCAACAAGGTGGAGGGCATCGAGGCCCTGGGCGCCGAGGTCCGCATCGTCGGCGCCAGCCAGGACGAGGCGCAGGACGAGGTGGACCGGCTGGTTGCGGACGAGGGCCTGACCATGCTGCCGCCCTTCGACCATCCGGACATCATCGCCGGCCAGGGGACCCTGGGGCTGGAGATGCTCGCCGACCTGCCGGACCTGGACACCGTGCTGGTGCCGCTGTCGGGCGGCGGGCTGATCGCCGGGATCGCGCTGGCCGTGAAGACCGCGCGGCCGTCGGCGCGGGTGGTCGGTGTGAGCATGGAACGCGGCGCGGCCATGGTGGAAAGCCTGCGCGCCGGAAAGCCGGTGTTCGTGCAGGAGCTGGCGACGCTGGCGGACTCGCTGGGGGGCGGCATCGGGCTTCGCAACGCCCATACCTTCGCCATGGTGCGCGATCTGGTGGACCAGACCGTGACCCTGACCGAAGACGAGATCGCGGCGGGCATCCGCCACGCCTACTGGCGGGAGATCGAGATCGTCGAGGGTTCGGGCGCCGTCGGCCTGGGCGCCCTGCTGGCGGACACGGTGCGGCCGACCGGGCCGACCGTCGTGCTGCTCAGCGGGCGCAACATCGACATGACGCTTCATCATCGGATTGTTTCGGGCGGGCGCGCGCATGCGTATGGCGATTCGTAGGGCGGGTTCGCGCCAGAGGCGCAACCCGCCGCCCGGACTGGTCTTTCATGATTCGGAACCCGGTCCAGAAAACGGACCCGGTCCCACAGACCGTTAGAAACGAGGACTCCGCCGTGCCCACCGTCCGCATCGTGACCGAAGCCGATCTGCGCACCGCCGTACCGCTGGACCTGGACGCCGTGGCCTGCGTCGAGCAGGCGTTCGCGGCCCTGGCCGGGGGCGGGGTCGTCATGCCGCCGATCCTGCGGCTCGACATCCACGACGCCAACGGCGAGGTGGATGTCAAGACCGCCTATGTGCCCGGCATCGACAGCTTCGCCATCAAGATCAGCCCGGGGTTCTTCAACAATCCGTCCCTGGGCCTGCCCAGCGTCAACGGCCTGATGACCCTGTTCAGCGCGAAGACCGGCCTGCTGGAGGCCGTGCTGCTGGACAACGGCTATCTGACCGATGTCCGCACGGCCGCCGCCGGCGCGGTCGCGGCCCGCCGGCTGGCGCGGGCCGACGCGACCCGGGCGGCGGTCATCGGCGCCGGCGTGCAGGCCCGCCTGCAACTGGAGGCCCTGGCCCTGGTGCGCCCGCTGGAGAGCGCCACCCTCTGGGCGCGCGACGCCGACAAGGCCGCCCTGTGTGCGGCCGAACTGTCGGTGCGGCTCGGCTTTCCGGTCACGACGGCGCCCGGTGCCGAAAGCGCGGTCGATGGCGCGGACGTGATCCTGCTGACCACGCCCAGCACCGAACCCCTGCTCAAGGCCGACTGGCTGCGGCCCGGCCAGCATGTCACGGCCATGGGCTCCGACGCCGAGCACAAGACCGAACTGGATCCGGCGGCCATCGCCCGACCCGACGTCATGTACGTCGCCGACAGCCTGGCGCAGACCCGCCGCCTGGGCGAGTTGCACCACGCCATTGCGGCCGGGCTGGTGGCCGAGGATGCGCGGTTTCCGGAGTTGGGGCAGGTGGTGCGGGGCGATGCGCCCGGCCGCTCCGATCCGGACCGGATCACCATTGCGGACCTGACGGGAACCGGCGTCCAGGACACGGCGATCGCCACCCTGGCCCTGGCCCGCGCGGTCGAGGCCGGCGCCGGCAGCGCCTTCGAGTCCTAGGAACCCCAGAATGACTCATGAGACCGAACTCCGTTTCACGCGCGAGGACTACGCCCGGCGGTTGGCCAAGACCAAGACGGCCATGCAGGCCGCCGGTCTGGACCTGCTGGTGATCGTCGATCCGTCCAACATGAACTGGCTGACGGGCTATGACGGTTGGTCCTTCTATGTCCACCAGGGGCTGCTGGTGCCCATCGACGACGATCCGATCTGGTGGGGCCGGGGCATGGACGCCAACGGGGCCCGTCTGACCACCTGGCTGCCGGACGACCGGATCATCCCCTATGTGGACCACTACGTGATGTCCACCGAGCGTCACGCCATGCAGGATCTGGCCCGCATCGTGCGCGAGCAGGGCTGGGGCAGTCGGCGCATCGGCGTGGAGATGGAGAACTACTACTACACCGCCAAGGCGCATGCGGTGCTGGCGGCCGACCTGCCCGACGCCCGCCTCCACGACGCCACCGCGCTGGTGAACTGGCAGCGCGCGGTGAAGTCCGAGGCCGAGTTGACGTGCATGCGCCGGGCCGCCGCCATCGTCGATGCCATGCATGCCCGTATTCGCGAGATCGTCGAGCCCGGTATGCGCAAGAACGATCTGGTGGCCGAGATCCAGCGCACCGCCATCGCCGGCACGCCCGACTTCGGCGGCGACTATGCCGCCATCGTGCCCATGGTCGCCTCGGGCGTGGAGGCCTCGGCCGCCCACCTGACCTGGACCGACAAGCCCATGCGCGCCGACGAGGGCACGTTCTACGAGATCGCCGGGTGCTATCAGCGCTATCACGTGCCGCTGTGCCGCACGGTCTACCTGGGCAAGCCGCCGCAGCATTTCCTGGATGCCGAGAAGGCCCTTCAGGAGGGCATGGCCGCCGGCCTGGAGGCCGCGCGCGCCGGCAACACCTGCGAGGACGTGGCCAACGCCTTCTTCGCCGTGCTGCGCACGCACGGCATTGTCAAGGACAGCCGCACCGGCTATCCCATCGGAGTCAGCTACCCGCCGGACTGGGGCGAGCGCACCATGAGCCTGCGTCCCGGCGACCGCACGGAGCTGGAACCCAACATGACCTTCCACTTCATGACCGGGTTGTGGATGGACACCTGGGGCCTGGAGATCACCGAAAGCCTGGTGATCCGCGACGGCGCTCCGGAGATCCTGTGCAACACGCCGCGTGAACTCGTGGTGAAGCCGTGATATCCGGGCCGGTAAGGGTCTTGTCTGTCCGGCCCGGGAGTGCCTTGCGATGTCGCTGATGTACGAGAAACCGACCTCCATCGACCCGACCGTCGATTTCGACGCCGATGGGATCCAGCACGGGTTCCTTCGCCTGCCCTACAGTCGCGACGACAGCGCCTGGGGCAACATCATGATCCCCGTGTGCAGCATCAAGAACGGGGTCGGCCCGTCGGTGCTGCTGACGGGGTCCAACCACGGCGACGAGTACGAGGGGCCGCTGGCCCTGCTGGATCTGGCCCTGCACATCGACCTGTCGCAGGTCAGCGGGCGCATCATTCTGGTGCCGTTCATGAACTACCCGGCGTTCCGCGCCGGGCGTCGGACGTCGCCCATCGACGACGGCAACCTGAACCGCATGTTCCCGGGCGCGCCGGACGGCACGGTGACGCAGAAGATCGCGGACTACATCCAGCGCTATCTGCTGCCCATGAGCGATCTGATCCTGGATATCCACGCCGGCGGCTCGACCCTGGACTTCGTGCCGTTCGCGGCCTCGCACGTGTTGCCGGACAAGACGCAGGAGGCGCGCTGTCAGGCCGCCGCCGAGGCCTTCAACGCGCCCTATACCGCCAAGATGCTGGAGATCGACAACGCCGGCCTGTTCGACACGGCGGCGGAGGAGGCCGGCAAGACCTTCGTCAGCACCGAGTTGCGGGGCGGCGGCACCTCGACGGCCTACAGCACCCGCATCGCCCGCAAGGGGGTGCGCAACGTGCTGATCCATGCCGGGGTGCTGGACGGCACGCCGGTCATGCAGCCGTCGCTCAGCCTGGACATGCCGTCCATGGACTGCTTCACCTTCGCCGATGTGGACGGCATGCTGGAAATGTGCGTGGACCTGGGCGAGACGGTGCGCGAGGGCGACCTGCTGGCGCGGCTGTGGCCCATGGACCGCACGGGCGTTGCGCCCCGCGACTACCGCGCGCGGCTGGACGGCATGCTGATCGGGCGGCACTTCCCGGGGGTGGCCAAGACCGGCGACTGTCTGGCCGTGCTGGGCGCGATCGGCGAGGGCAACCCGCCCGGCCACTTCCGCCCGGAGGGCACCGGCGCCGGGCAGTAGCGGCGCCCGGCGGGCGCCCTGACTATCCGGCGCCCGGGTCCACACCGAACGCCACCGGGTCCCGGGTGGTGATCCGGAAGCGGTCGGCCGGGTTGTACAGGTGGGCGACCGTGATGCCGGCATCCTCGCGCCACGTGCGGCGCTCGACCACGAACACCCACTCGTCGGGGGCCAGATCGAGCAGCCCGCGCAGCCGGTCGGTGGGGCGTTCGGCGCGGAACTCATGGCGCGCCCGGGTGTAGGGCACGGCCCGCACCAGCCATTCGTTGGGACTGACGGTGCGGAAGTCCTGGGTCCGCACCGCCGGCACGGCGGCGGCGTTGATCCAGCGATCCTCGACCTGGGCCGGGCGGCCGTCGGCGCGGTGCAGGCAGGCGACATGGACCGCCGCCGCGCCCGGGCGCAGGCCGAACGCCTGACGGATCGGCTCGGGCGGGTCCGCCTCCCGGACCGTCAGGCGTTCATACCCGTAGGCATGGCCGGCGGCCTCGATCTCCTCGCGGACAATCGGGATGGTCACCACGGCGTCCCGGCCCGAGCGGCCCAGCACCCGGGTGCCGCCGCGTCGGCGTCGCTCCACCAGCCCGGCCGCCACCAGTTCGCGCAGCGCCCGCGCCACGGTGGCCCGGGTGCACCCGAACTCGCGGGCCAGGTCCACCTCGCCGGGGATCACCCGGCCCGGCGCCCACTCGCCCGAGACGATGCGGCCCAGCAGGGCGTCGCGAATGGCGCGGTGCTTGATCATGATGGGCACGCGCTCACACCGCTTCCCGCAGGCGCGCCATCGTGGCGCGGTAGCGCTCCACGATGGCGTCGCGGGCGATGTGGCGGCCGTCGCGGACCACGGCGCGGCCCGCCGACCAGACCGCGCGCACCTGGGCGGCATCGCCGGCCACCAGCAGCCCGTCCAGCAGCGTCTCCGGCTCCAGGCCGATCAGCGCCGGATGGTCCAGGTCCACGGCCAACAAGTCCGCCCAGTGCCCGGGCGCCACGGCCCCGCTCATGCGGTCCAGGGCCTGGGCGCCACCCGCCAGCACGGCCCCGAACAGGCGCGCCCCGGTGGATCCGCCGCGCTCGGCCAGCACGGTGCGCGCCCGGTCGCGCAGGCGCTGGCCGTATTCCAGGGTCCGCAGTTCCTCCCACAGGGCGATGCGGATGTTGGAGTCGGTCCCCACCCCGATGCGGCCGCCCGCCTTCAGGAACGCATCGGCCGGGAACAGGCCATCGCCCAGGTTGGCTTCGGTGATGGGGCACAGGCCGGCGACGGCGCCGGTGGCGGCCAGCGCCGCCGTCTCCACGGGTGTCATGTGGGTGGCGTGGACGGCGCACCAGCGCGGGCCGAGTCCGACGCGCTCCAGAAGGATCGTGACCGGCGGCGCGCCCAGCGCTTCGGTGACGTCCTCGACCTCGCGCACCTGCTCGGCGACATGGATGTGCAGGGGGCCGTCCGGCCGCGCCTCGGTGAGCCGGACCAGATCGTCCACGGCCACCGCGCGCAGGCTGTGCGGCGCTGCCCCCAGACGCCAGTCCGCCGGGGCCGCCGCCATCGCCGTATCAAGCGACGCCAGCAGGTCCAGGAACCCGTCGAGATCATGCCCGAAGCGGCGCTGGCCGTCCTCCAGCGGTCGCCCGTCGAGCCCCGCGCGGCTGTACAGCACGGGCAGCAGAGTGAGGCCGATCCCGGTCGTCTCCGCCGCCGCCATCACCCGGCGCGCCAGTTCCGCCGGATCGGCGTAGGGGTGTCCGCCGGGCTGATGGTGCAGATAGTGGAACTCGGCCACCGCGCCGTAGCCGGCCTCCAGCATCTCCATCTGGGCCAGCGCGGCGATGGCCTCCACGGCGTCCGGGTCGAGCACGGCCAGGAAGCGGTACATCTGCTCCCGCCACGTCCAGAAGCTGTCGGCCCCGGGGCCGCGCCGCTCTGCCCGTCCGGCCATGGCGCGTTGGAAGGCGTGGCTGTGCAGGTTCGACGGCGCGGGCAGCAGGGCCTGCCCCGTCAGGGGCGTGTCGCCCGATCGGGGCGGCGCGCCGGTCTCGACGGTCTCGATCCGGCCGTCCGCGCCCAGGGTCACGCGCACGTCTGTGGCCCAGCCGCCGGGCAGCCGGGCGAGCGGGGCCGACAGGGTGGAGTTCATGGCGGCACCTCCGCATGGGGTGAGGGGGTGGCTGGAGTCCGCGCCCCGCGCCTCTCTTGACAGCAGCGTAATATGTATAAGCATATTGTCCAGCCCCACCCATCCCGCCTTGTCTCGTTGCGGCGCGGGTGGCGGCCGGCAGAGGGAGGGCCCCCGCGTCATGGCCAACGATCGGTCCTATCGCATCGACTCCGCCCGCATCGCCGCGCAGGACCCGGCCCGGCCGGCGGACGCGGCGGGCATCGCGACCGACGCCGATACGGTCGCGGTGGTGGATGGCCGCATTGCCTGGGTGGGCCTCCGGGACGACCTGTCCCCTGTTCATCGCGACCTGCCGGCCGAAGACGCCAAGCGCGCCCTGCTCACCCCCGCCCTCATCGACTGCCATACCCACATCGTGCACGGCGGCGATCGGGCGCGCGAGTTCGCGATGCGCCTGGAGGGCGCGCGCTACGAGGACATCGCGCGCGCGGGCGGCGGCATTCTCTCCACCGTGCGCGCGACCCGCGCCCTGGACGAAGCGGCGCTGGTCGCCGAGGCGCTGCCCCGCGTGGACCGCCTGCTTTCCGAAGGGGTCGCCACGCTGGAGATCAAGTCGGGCTACGGCCTGACCATCGACTCCGAACTGACCATGCTGCGCGCGGCGCGGCGTCTGGCTCAGGTGCGGCCGGTGCGGGTGCGGACGACGTGGCTTGCCGCCCACGCCCTGCCGCCGGAATACGAGGGCCGGGCCGACGCCTATCTGGAGGATGTCTGCCTGGAGGGGCTGCGGCAGGCCGACGCCGAAGGGCTGGTGGATGCCGTCGATGCCTTCTGCGAGACCATCGCCTTTTCCCCGGATCAGGTGGCGCGCCTGTTCGATCTGGCCCGGGACCTGGGTTTGCCGGTGAAGCTGCATGCCGAACAGCTCTCCGACCAGGGCGGGGCGGCGCTGGTGGCCCGGTCCGGCGGGCTGTCCGCCGATCATCTGGAGTGGCTGGACGACGCGGGCATCGCCGCCATGGCCAAGGCGGGCACGGTCGCGGTGATGCTGCCCGGCGCCTTCTACACCCTGCGCGAGACCCGCCTGCCGCCGGTTGAGGCGCTGCGGGCGGCGGGTGTGCCCATGGCGGTGGCCACGGACTGCAACCCGGGCACGTCGCCGCTGGACTCGCTGCTGCTGGCCATGAACATGGCCTGCACGCTGTTCCGCCTGACCCCGGCGGAGGCCCTGTCCGGCACGACCCGTCATGCCGCCGCCGCGCTGGGCCTGGACGACGCGGGCGTGATCGCGCCGGGGCGGCGGGCGGACCTCGCGCTGTGGGACGTGACCGATCCGGCCGCGCTCAGTTACCGCATCGGGGCCAACCCGCTGCGCCGCCGGTTCTTCGCGGGGGCCGAGGCATGACCGCGCCCCTGATCCTCACCCCGGGCACCACCGGCCTGGACACGCTGGAGGCGCTGTACCGCGACCCCGCGCGGCCGGCGACCCTGGACCCCGCCAGCCGGGCGGGGATCGAAGCATCGGCCGCCGTCGTGGCGCGCGCCGTGGCCGATGGGCGGCCGGTCTACGGGGTCAACACCGGGTTCGGCAAGCTGGCCTCCGTCGTCATTCCGGCGGAGGACACCGAGACCCTGCAACGCAACCTGATCCTGTCGCACTGCTGCGGCATGGGGGCGGACACGCCGGACGCCATCGTGCGGTTGATGATGGCCCTGAAGCTGCTGGGGCTGGGGCGAGGGGCCTCCGGCACCCGACCCGAGGTGCCCGCCCTGATCGATGGCATGTTGGCCGCCGGTGTGGTGCCCGTGGTGCCGGAACAGGGCTCGGTGGGCGCCTCCGGCGATCTGGCGCCGCTGTCGCACATGGCCGCCGTCATGATCGGCGAGGGCGCGGCCCGCATCGGCGGCGAGACCCTGCCGGGCCGGGTGGCGCTGGAGAGGGCCGGGCTGTCGCCCATCACCCTGGGTCCCAAGGAGGGCCTGGCGCTCATCAACGGCACCCAGTTCTCGACCGCCTGGGCGCTGGCGGCCCTGTTCGACGGCTGGCGGCTGATGGCCACGGCGCTGTTGGCCGGGGCGCTGTCCACCGACGCGGTGATGGGCTCGGACGATCCGCTGGACCCGGGCATTCACGCCCTGCGCGGCCATGCCGGCCAGATCGAGGCCGCCCGCTGCCTGCGGGCGCTGATCGGCGGCTCGACCATCCGCGAGAGTCACCGCGAGGACGACACCCGGGTTCAGGATCCCTATTGCATCCGCTGCCAGCCGCCCGTGATGGGGGCCGCCATCGACCTGTTGCGGAACGCCGCGCGCACGTTGGAGATCGAGGCCAACGCGGCCACCGACAATCCGCTGGTGCTGACGGAGTCGGGCCGCGTGCTGTCCGGCGGCAACTTTCACGCCGAGCCGGTGGCCTTCGCGGCGGATACCATGGCGCTGGCCCTGGCCGAGATCGGCGCCCTGGCCCAGCGGCGCGTCGCCCTGATGGTGGACCCGGCGCTGAACAACGGGCTGCCGGCGTTCCTGACGCCGCGCCCGGGTCTGAATTCGGGGTTCATGATCGCCGAGGTCACCACGGCCGCCCTGATGAGCGAGAACAAGCAGTTGGCCGCGCCGGCCTCCATCGATTCCACGCCGACCAGCGCCAACCAGGAGGATCATGTCTCCATGGCCGCCCACGCCGCGCGGCGGCTGGCGCGCATGACGGACAACCTGGGCCGGATCCTGGCGATCGAGGTTCTGTGCGCCGTGCAGGGGATCGAACTGCGCGCGCCCCTCGCCACATCGGCGCCGCTGGCGGCGGTCGCCCGCCGGGTGCGCCAGGAGGTGGCGGCCCTGGACGCCGACCGCGCCATGGCGCCCGATCTGGGTTGCGCCGAACGGATGGTGCGCGCGGGTGCGGTGCTGGATGCCGCCGGCGTTGCCTTCCCCGCCCTGTCTTCCGAGGAGCCCGCGCCATGACCCCGCCCGAGCCCGTCCGCGTCACCCCCGGGGACGGTCCCCTGGTGCTGGGGGTGCCGCACGCCGGCACCTATGTGCCGCCGGACCTCCTGGACGGCCTCAATGAGCACGGCCGCGCGCTGGCCGACACGGACTGGCATGTGCCCCGGCTCTATGCCGACCTGCTGCCCGATGTGACCGTGGTGGAGGCCGTCGCCCACCGCTACGTCATCGACTGCAACCGGCCGCCGGACGGGGAAAGCCTCTATCCCGGGCAGAACACGACCGGGCTGTGCCCGACCACGGACTTCGAGGGCCGGCCGATCCACCGCGACGGCGCCGCCCCCGACGGGGCGGAGCAGGCTCGGCGTCTGGAGGCGTGGCACCGGCCCTATCACGAGGCCCTGGCGGACGCGCTGGCGCGCGCGCGGGCGCGCCACGGCGTGGCGGTGCTGTACGACGCCCATTCCATCCGGTGTCGGCTGCCGTTTCTGTTCGCGGGTCTGCTGCCGGACTTCAACATCGGCACCAACGGCGGGACGAGCTGCGCCCGCCGGGTGGCCGAGGCGGTGGAAACCGCCGTCCGGGCGGCCATCCCGGACGGGTTCACCATGGTGCGGGACGGGCGCTTCAAGGGCGGCTGGACCACGCGGCACTACGGCCGCCCGGACGAGGGCGTGCATGCCGTGCAGATGGAGCTGGCCCAGGCGGCCTACATGGACGAGGCGCCGCCCTGGACCTACCGCCCGGAGCGGGCCGACCGCCTGCGCCGGCACCTCAGGCGGGTGTTGCTGGCGGCGCGCGATACGGCGCGGGTGCTGGCGCGGGGGACATGATGCGGACCAGGCAGGGAGCGCTCTCGAACGAAGACTCCCGCCGGACGGGGGTTGTACCCCCGTCCGGAATGGTTCTGTGCTGCGGGCGCATGAAAACGGTCCGGGCGGGAGTGCAACTCCCGCCCGGCGTGGGGAGGGAGTCCGGGCGGCGATCGGCGGGGCGCCCCCCGCCGGACGGGGGTTGTACCCCCGTCCGGACTGGTTCTGTCCTGCGGGCGCATGAAAACGCTCCGGGCGGGAGTCCAACTCCCGCCCGGCGGGTGGATGTCAACACCGTCATTGCGAGCCCCGCCTTTTTCGCGTCGCGAAATGGGCGGGGCGAAGCAATCCAGGGCTCCGGAATGCTGTATTCGCCCTGGATTGCTTCGTCGCTCCGCTCCTCGCAATGACGTCACACGTATTGAGTCAGAATAATTTGAGTCAGAATATTCTTCGGGTGTATTTGAGTGACTCTGTGTAAGTTTTACGGGAAAGGCTTATCCCTTTGCTTCCGGCGCGATCAACATATCGTAGGAGATTGGGCCTTTGGTGGTGGCGATGCCCAGGAGGGATCGAAAGGCTGCGTGCCGGGTTTGGCGGCGGTTGAAGCGGAAGACGAACTCATCGAGGTAGGCTTGCAGATGTTTGCGCCGCAGGCCGTGGTAGACGCCAAGCGCCCAAGCCTTCAGGTTGGAGAAGACGCGGTGAATCCAGGGAAGCACGATATGGGCAGCCATGGAGCCGATCACGTGGGGATCGTGAGCGATATCGGCGGACGCAGCGTAGCCGGTCCATCCGTCGGTCTTCATGGTGGAACCGGGTCCGAGGGTGTCTTTCACGACAGCCGCCAGCGTCTTGCCGGAGAAGTCGGGGATGGCGC
>NZ_WIVE01000195.1 GCF_009601025.1 Roseospira navarrensis
ATGCCCGCCTCCCGCGTTCGGTATCCTTCATGATACCAAATCCGGGAATGCATAGCGAACGCTATTTGAGCCTTTCGGAATCCGGATTTCCGGTCAAGACAACCAACCAAAAAGGGTATCCGCTCGACTGCTTGCGCCTTCATGGTCATCACGGAAGCGGTCGGAGTGTCAAGCGCCGTGCGGCTGTGTGCAGGGCTCGGAACTCGGATGACAGGGGTGTCATGGGTCGTGTCACCTCCCGAGATCCTTCAGCCGCTTCGCGGCTTCAGGATTGTCTGTTTGATTTGTGGCATTGTGGAGATGCCGGGTTGCGGGG
>NZ_WIVE01000196.1 GCF_009601025.1 Roseospira navarrensis
GGGCGGATGTGAGCCGACGCCTTGGTGTCTCCGTGTCTTGGTGGTTCTTGTTCCGCCCGGGTGGCGGCGTTCACCACAGAGCCACAGAGGACACGAAGCGGGCGTCACCCGCCGTCCCGTCGTGCGTCGCCGTGGTGGGGGTCCGTTTCACCGCCGGACCCGGGCCATGCTGTTCGGGCGGATGAGCGCTGACCGCTCTGTGGTCTTTGTGCCTCTGTGGTGCATCGTCCGCCCAGGCTGCGGAATTCACCACAGAGCCACAGAGGACACGAAGCGGGCGTCACCCGCCGCCCCGTCGTGCGTCGCCGTGGTGGGG
>NZ_WIVE01000197.1 GCF_009601025.1 Roseospira navarrensis
ATGCCCGCCTCCCGCGTTCGGTATCCTTCATGATACCAAATCCGGGAATGCATAGCGAACGCGATTTGAGCCAAAAACAAAATCTGATCTTGAAAAAAGCATATCATTGGTAAAGAGGCTCCGGCGTTCCAGCCAGTTTTCTGAGTATAATTTCAGAATAATGCTTATTACATCCGATGACCCTACGGCAGATCAAAATGAATATGTGAAATCAAGTAAAGCTGGCTGTCCGAAGGAAGGGCTTATCCCTTTGAGTCCGGGACCACATCATGTGGTGACAGGTGGCCTGAAACGGCGTAGAACATAACGTGAA
>NZ_WIVE01000020.1 GCF_009601025.1 Roseospira navarrensis
TCCTGGAGGCCGTGGCCGCCGCCGCGACGCAGTTGCAGTCCTCCGCGCAGAGCATGGCCTCGATCGCCGAGGAGACCAATACGCAGGCCACCACCGTCGCCGCCGCGTCGGAGGAGGCGTCGAGCAACGTGCAGACGGTGGCCTCGGCGGCCGAGGAACTGTCCTCGTCGATCCACGAGATCGGCCGTCAGGTGCAGCAGTCCAACGACATCTCGCATCAGGCCGCCGAGGAGGCCCAGCGCACCAACGCGGTGGTCTCGGGTCTGGCCGACGCCTCCAAGAAGATCGGCGAGGTGGTGGACCTCATCACCGACATCGCCGACCAGACCAACCTGCTGGCGCTGAACGCCACCATCGAGGCCGCCCGCGCGGGTGATGCGGGCAAGGGCTTCGCGGTGGTCGCCAACGAGGTCAAGAGCCTCGCCACCCAGACCGCCAAGGCCACCGAGGACATCGGCCGCCAGATCGGCGCGGTCCAGTCCGAGACCCGGACGGCCGTGGGCGCCATTGAGTCCATCTCGGGCATCATCAACAAGATCACCGAGGTCGCCACCACCATCGCCTCGGCCATGGAGGAGCAGGACGCGGCGACCCAGGAGATCGCGCGCAACGTGCAGCAGGCCAGCCAGGGGACGGCCGAGGTCTCCCAGACCATCGTCGGCGTGACCGAGGCGGCGCGCGAGGCCGGGTCGGCCGCTGAAAGCGTGCTCCAGGCTACGGGCTCGCTCAACGAGCAGTCCACGCAGCTCAAGGCGATGGTGGAACGCTTCCTGGCGGACGTCCGCGCGGCGTGACCCCCAAGCGGGCCGGGCGGGGCGGCGTGCCCCGCCCCGCCCCGCCCGGCGCTGGTCCGGCGTCGGGCCGGCGCGGGTGGCCCCAATGGCCGGGAGATGGGGCGCGGGGGCCGGTGCCGAACCAGGCGGACACGGACGGGTCGCGCGCGCTGGCTCATGGCGGGACACGGATCGGCGATGAACCGGACGGATTCGGGTCACCGGCGCCGCCGACGCCGCGTCTCGGAGCCGGCCCAGTGGCGCCGGTGCCGCGACAAAAGATCACTCAGTTCTTCGCGTTGGATGATTTGGGGAGACTCGCAGTCTTGTGCGGGTCGGCGAAATCGCGGTCCTGTTTGTCGCGTGTCCGGTTCGGCCGCACGACCTCACCGCGACCCCAAGGCCGGACCCCACGGCCGGACTTGGCCCTGATTCATCGTCATCATGGCCAGCCACGTTCGTACAACCAAAGACCCGTTTTTTGTATTGCGGTCGCAGGGGTTGTCGGGTCCTGCCAAGTCGTAGGCCAAGTTTATTATCGAATGTTATAGGAAGGTTCTTTTTTAGTGATGGTGGGCATGCTCTTTCCGCACATGTCATCTTTTGGTGCGGCAGGGCATTCGTTTGATCTTGCGCGGCTCGTTCTTTTGCAAAATAGGAAGGCCGCACTAATTGTGCCATAATTCAAGCATGTTGAGAGCTTGGTCTCCGGGCTTGGAGCCCGGCTGCCAAAATTGAGGAGCGCAGTCGATGAGTGCGGCCTGGCAAAACCTGAAAACAAAACCCAAGATTCTGATCGGCGTGCTGTCGCCTCTCACGCTTCTTGTTTTGGTTGGCGTCATCAGCCTCTACAACATCAACTCCATCATTCGAACGAACACCGCCGTCGATCATACCCGAGAAGTCCTGTTGGACGCTTCCGACATTGTCGGGTACGCCGTCGATATGGAAACCGGGATGCGCGGCTACCTTTTGGCTGGAACGGACGGGTTCCTGGCGCCCTACCTGGCAGGAGAGGAGCGGGCGTTCGGGGCGATCGAAGACCTGCAGCGGCTGGTCTCGGACAATCCCGCGCAGGTGGCGCGGCTGGGCAAGGCCGCGGCCGTTCTGAAGGACTGGGAGGCCAATGTGGCCACCCCGTATATCGCGCTGCGCCGCGAGATCGGGGACGCGCCCACCATGAATGACATGGCGGCGTTGGTCGGCCAGGCGCGTGGCAAGGCCTTCTTCGACCGCTTCCGCGATCAGATGGCCACGTTCCTGGGGCGCGAGACCGCTCTGCTCGACACGCGCCGTGCCGAGGTGGAGGCGACCTGGGACGAGGTCAACGCGCGCATGTCCGCCCGATCCCGGTTCCTTGGGGACGCCGCGGGGACCGAGGGCTTGGCCGACTCGCTGGACGCCCTGGAAGAGGACCAGCGCTGGATCGTCCATACCTACAGCGTCATTCAGGCCGCCAACGCCCTGATCGCCAGCGCCGTGGACATGGAAACCGGCATGCGCGGCTATCTTCTGGCGGGCGACGAAGCGTTCCTGGACCCCTTCACGGCCGGCCGGGCGCGCTTCCAGAGCCAACTGACCGCGCTCCAGGAGACCGTCAGCGACAATCCCGCCCAGGTCGAACTGTTGACGGAGGTCGGCGCGAGCATCACGGGCTGGCTGACGGAGGTGGTCGAGCCGACCATCGACCTGCGCCGCGCGATCGGCGATGCGAAGACCATGGACGATGTCTCCGACCTGATCGCGAAAGCCGAGGGCAAGCAGTATTTCGATGCCTTCCGCCAGCACATGGCGGATTTCGTGGACGAGGAAATGGGCTTGCTGGAACAGCGCCAGGCCGCCAACGCGGCCACGGTCTCGATGACGTCCATGCTGATCTGGGGGTGCATCGTCGGTGGGCTTGCGATCGGCGTCATCCTGGCCCTGGTGCTCGGGGGGAGTATTTCCCGCCCGATCCTTGCCATCACGGGCGCCATGCACCGTCTCGCGGATCGCGACATGACCACGGACATCCCGGGGGCCGGCCGCAAGGACGAGATCGGCGAAATGTCCGACGCCGTCCGGGTCTTCAAGGAAAGCATGCAGAAGGCGGACGCCCTCGCCGCCGAGCAGGCGGCCGAGGTGGAGCACCGCCAGGCCCGCGCGGCGCGCATCGAGGAGTTGAACCACGAGTTCGACGTGGGTGTGAGCGGCGTCCTGGAGGCCGTGGCCGCCGCCGCGACGCAGTTGCAGTCCTCCGCGCAGAGCATGGCCTCGATCGCCGAGGAGACCAATACGCAGGCCACCACCGTCGCCGCCGCGTCGGAGGAGGCGTCGAGCAACGTGCAGACGGTGGCCTCGGCGGCCGAGGAACTGTCCTCGTCGATCCACGAGATCGGCCGTCAGGTGCAGCAGTCCAACGACATCTCGCATCAGGCCGCCGAGGAGGCCCAGCGCACCAACGCGGTGGTCTCGGGTCTGGCCGACGCCTCCAAGAAGATCGGCGAGGTGGTGGACCTCATCACCGACATCGCCGACCAGACCAACCTGCTGGCGCTGAACGCCACCATCGAGGCCGCCCGCGCGGGTGATGCGGGCAAGGGCTTCGCGGTGGTCGCCAACGAGGTCAAGAGCCTCGCCACCCAGACCGCCAAGGCCACCGAGGACATCGGCCGCCAGATCGGCGCGGTCCAGTCCGAGACCCGGACGGCCGTGGGCGCCATTGAGTCCATCTCGGGCATCATCAACAAGATCACCGAGGTCGCCACCACCATCGCCTCGGCCATGGAGGAGCAGGACGCGGCGACCCAGGAGATCGCGCGCAACGTGCAGCAGGCCAGCCAGGGGACGGCCGAGGTCTCCCAGACCATCGTCGGCGTGACCGAGGCGGCGCGCGAGGCCGGGTCGGCCGCTGAAAGCGTGCTCCAGGCTACGGGCTCGCTCAACGAGCAGTCCACGCAGCTCAAGGCGATGGTGGAACGCTTCCTGGCGGACGTCCGCGCGGCGTGACCCCCAAGCGGGCCGGGCGGTGCGGCGTGACCCGCCCCGCCCCGCCCGGCGCTGGTCCGGCGTCGGGCCGGCATCACCGGCCTCATCCCGAAATCCTTCGCGCCCTTAGGGCGCTCAGGATGACAAACTCTATTAAAAGTGTGCCATCCTGAGGGAGCCCCCGCGACCATCGTTCCGATGGTCGCACGCCTTTGCGGCGACGCGACGCGTCGCTGGGGGCGACCGAAGGACCTCGTGAGGCAGGTTCCCCCCATCCGTGTCACAGAACGGCAATCCGGATTCGGGGCCCTGGGCTTCATCACCTAGCTCTTCATCACCTAGCTATTGTATCCGAGGGTCTGCCCGACTATTCTCTTCGAGGTTTTCTGTCGTCGCTCGCACAGGGGCCGCGCAGGCGGGTGCGTCATATTCATCCGTCGACCGTGATGCGTCGGTTCGCGCAGGGGACGCGAACGCGGCGCCGGCCTGGATCGCGGTGGCCCTCGTGGCCGTCCGCAGACGGGGTGCGCCGAGGAGCACGGGGGCCGTTCGGCCCGGGGCGCGCCGTCAGGTCAAGGCAGGGGGAGCCGGGGACGGGGTGGCGCCTGCGCCGCATCGGCCCTCGGTCGGGCCTCCGTCGCGACCCGCCCGGCCCCGTCGTTGAGCGACAGACCGAGAGTTCGCTTCACTCATTCGAGACCGGACCGGAAGGGTCCGGATCAGAAGGGTCCCGTCATGCCGCTCACCCGCCCCCCGCACCCGTTCGGACCCGCGTCCCGGTCGCTCGCGACCGGGCCGCTTGGCGTCGGGCGGTGTGGCCTAGCGCGGGGCGCGGCCAGGGCGGCGCGCCTCGCTGCGGCGATGCGCGCCACGGCCCGACGGGGGCCTCTGGCCCGTTCTTCCGGCGGTCTCTTGTCAGGATCAGGTCCCGGCGCCCCCGCCCAGGCGGGGTCGGCGCCGGCGACCCCACGGAGTTCGTCCTTGAATGGCAAAGAGACTATTGATCGACACGGGCCACCCGGAAGAAACCCGGGTCGTCGTGCTGGATGGAACACGCCTCGAAGAATTTGATGTCGAGACCAGTACCAAGAAGCAGATCAAGGGCAATGTTTACCTGGCCAAGGTTGTCCGGGTCGAGCCTTCGCTTCAGGCCGCCTTCGTCGAGTACGGCGGCAACCGGCACGGTTTTCTCGCCTTCAGCGAGATTCATCCCGACTACTATCAAATTCCGGTCGCCGACCGTCAGGCGCTGATCGCGGAACAGACCGAGCGCCAGCGCGCCGCCGAGGCCGAGGACGACCACAACGGCGATGGGGACGCCGGGGACGGGGACGACAGCGACGGCGACGGTGGCGACGCCCCCGATGGCAACGGCAACGGCGCCCCCCGCGAGGTCGAGGACCTGGGCGGCGAGGAGACCGTGACCGCGGCCTCGCCGCGCACCCAGGCCAACGCCCTGCGCAACTACAAGATCCAGGAGGTCATCAAGCGCCGCCAGATCCTGCTGGTGCAGGTCGTCAAGGAGGAGCGCGGCAACAAGGGCGCGGCCCTGACCACCTATCTGTCGCTCGCCGGGCGCTACTGCGTGTTCATGCCCAACACGGCGCGCGGCGGCGGCGTGTCGCGCAAGATCAGCAGCCAGACCGACCGGCGCCGCCTGAAGGCGATCCTGTCCGATCTGCACGGTCCGCCCGGCGGCTCGGTGATCCTGCGCACGGCCGGCGCGGAACGCAGCAAGGCCGAGATCAAGCGCGACTTCGAGTACCTGACGCGGCAGTGGGAGCTCATCAAGGAGACCACGCTGCAGTCCATGGCGCCGGCCCTCATCCACGAGGAAGCGAATCTCATCAAGCGCGCGATCCGCGACATCTACACGCGGGACGTGGAGGAAATCCTGGTGGACGGCGAGGACGGGTACCGCGCCGCCAAGGACTTCATGAAGATGCTCACCCCGTCGCACGCGCGGAAGGTGAAGCCCTATCGCGAGACGGCCATGCCGCTGTTCCACCGCTTCCAGGTGGAAAGCCAGCTCGACGCCATGCACAGCCCGGTGGCGCAGTTGCGCTCGGGCGGCTACGTGGTCATCAACCAGACCGAAGCCCTGGTCGCGATCGACGTCAACTCCGGCAAGTCCACCAAGGAACGCCATATCGAGGAGACGGCCCTCAAGACCAACCTTGAGGCCGCCGACGAGATCGCGCGCCAGCTCCGCCTGCGCGACCTGGCCGGGCTGATCGTCATCGACTTCATCGACATGGACGACAACCGCAACAACGCGGCGGTCGAGCGGCGCCTGAAGGAGGCCCTGAAGCAGGACCGGGCGCGCATCCAGATGAGCCGGATCAGCGCCTTCGGCCTGCTGGAGATGTCGCGCCAGCGGCTGCGGCCCAGCCTGATGGAAACGGCCTTCCACACCTGCCAGCAGTGCCACGGCACGGGCGTGGTGCGCTCCATCGAATCCACGGCCATCGCCATGCTGCGCGTGATCGAGGAAGAGGGGGTCCGCCGCCGTTCGTCGGAGGTCACGCTGCGGGTGCCGACGCCGGTGGCGCTCTACATCCTCAACAACAAGCGCGCCATGCTGACGGCCATCGAGAGCCGCTACGACTTCCGGGTCAATATCGAGGGTGACGACAGCCTCATCATCCCGGCCTACACCATGGACCGGATCAGGGCCGAGGGCCGGCCCGATGCGCCGCCGGAGACGACCACCGCGCCGCCCGCGATCATTGCGCCGGACGACGAGGACGACGACGACCCGGGCACCGAGACGGACACGGACGCCGAGGCGGACGATGCCCGCCCGTCCGACCGGGGACGCGGTCGCGACCGGGACACCGGCGAGCGGGACGAGGACGACGGCGGCAGCCGCAAGAAGCGGCGGCGGCGGCGGCGCAAGCCGCGTCGTGAGGGCGACCGCGAGACCGACCGCGACGGCGAGAGCAACGGGGACGGCGGCGACGATCAGGACGGCGGCGCAGACGACGCCGGCCAGGGTGACGCGGCGGACGGCGATGCCGGGGGCGAGTCCGATGCCGAGGGCCGCCAGGACGGCGAGGGCGCCGACGAGGACGGCAACGGTCCGCGCCGCTCCCGGCGTCCCCGTCGCCGCCGGGGCGGGCGTCGCAACCGCACCCGCGCGAACGGCGAGGGCACGGGGGAGACCGAGGGGGGCGAGGCCGGTTCGGACGCCGAGGCCGACACCGACACCGACACCGACACCGACACGGAAACCGACCGATGGGACGGCGACGAGCCGAGCCGCGCCGACGAAGGGGCCTTCGTCGAGGCGACGTCCGACACGGCCGCGTCGCATGCGGACGACTCCGGCTCGGATCCGACGGACGAAGGCGCGCCGGCGACGGCCGATGGGGCCGCGTCCGTCGCGCCGGTGGCGGCCAACGACACCGACGCCGTGGCAGACGCGGGGGCAGACGCGGGGGCCGAAGCTGGGGCGTCAGTCGATGCGCCCTCCGACGCGGAATCTCTGGTCGAGCCGGACGCGCCGCCGCCGTCCGCTTCGAGCGACGACACCAACGACCCCGGCGACCCCGCCGAGTCCGCCGAGGTCGATGACCATGGCGCGGACGAGGACGGGGCGGCCGGCGAGGAGGCCGTCGCCGATGCAGGGGACGGGGACGCTCAGCCCACAGAGGCCGAAACCGAGACCGAGGCGGAGTCCGACGAGACCCGGCCGGTCCGCCGGGGCTGGTGGCGGCGCTGACGGACCGGGTGCGGCCGGACCCATGGCGCGCGTCACGGGTGGGGTGATGGCACCCCGCCCGGGCCGCCCTCTTGGAGCGCCGGGCCATGGGCGGGAAGCCTTGAGCGCGCCACATTCCGCGCGTATCACGGCGACCATCAGACGCGGGCGCGCGGGCGCGGCCCGGGCCCGCAGGTGGATGTGCGCCGGTGCGTCACCGGACGGTCCGGTTGCGCCGATCCCCCGCGTTTTCCCTGATAACTGTGCGGCGGCCCCATGTTGAAGGTTTTTCGGCTCTTCCTGAGCACCGCGATCGTCCTGGGTCTGGTCGGCCTGGCGTCCGTCGGCTACGTGTTCTACCACTTCAGCCAGGATCTGCCGGCCTACGGCCACCTCAAGGAATACGAGCCGCCGATCACGACGCGCGTCTATGCCAACGACGGGCGGCTGATGGCGGAATACGCCATCGAGAAGCGCGTGTATCTGCCGATCGAGGCGATCCCCGAACGGGTGACGAACGCCTTCCTGTCGGCCGAGGACAAATCGTTCTATTCCCACCCCGGCATCGACGTGCAGGGTCTGATCCGGGCGATCATCACCAACGTCCAGAACCTGAACACCGACCGGCGGCCGGTGGGGGCCTCGACCATCACCCAGCAGGTGGCGAAGAACTTCCTGCTGACCAACGAGGTTTCCATTGAGCGCAAGATCAAGGAAGCGCTGCTGGCCTTCCGCATCGAACAGGCGTTCAGCAAGGATCATATCCTTGAGCTGTACCTGAACGAGATCTATCTGGGGTTCCGCTCCTACGGGGTGGCGGCGGCCGCGCTGAACTACTTCAACAAGTCGGTGGATGAACTGACCATCGGCGAGGCCGCCTTCCTGGCCGGCCTGCCCAAGGCGCCCAACAACTATCATCCGATCCGCCGCCCGGACGCCGCCATCGAGCGCCGCAACTACGTCATCGGCCGCATGCTGGAAGATGGGCACATCACGCCCGCGCAGGCCGAGGCGGCGCGCGCCGAGGAGATCATCCTCCGCAATCGCGACGAGACCCAGACCGTGTACGGGGCTGGCTTCTTCTCGGAGGAGATCCGCCGCACCCTGGCCGCGCGCTACGGCGAGGACGCGCTGTACCAGGGCGGTCTGGCCGTGCGCTCGACCCTGGACCCGGACCTGCAGAAGATCGCCGGACGGGTGCTGCGCAAGGGCCTGATCGCCTATGACCGCCGCCATGGCTGGCGCGGCCCGGTCACCACGCTTCCGGTCGAGACGGGCTGGGCCGAGGCCCTGGCCGACCTGGAGCGGCCCGCCGGCGCGCCCGACGACTGGCGCCTCGCGCTGGTGCTGCGGGTTGAGCCGCGCACCGTCACCCTGGGCTTCGGCACCGGCACCCAGGGCAGCATGGCCCTGGAGACCATGACCTGGGCGCGGCCCTGGCGGGAGGATCAGCGCGTGGGGCCCGAACCCAACAGCGCCGACGATGTGGTTTCGGTCGGCGATGTGATCCTGGTCGAGGCGGTCGGGGGGGAAGACGGCGAAGAGGCCGAAGAGGGCGAAGAGGGCCAGGCCGACCCGAACACCTTCGCGCTGCGCCAGATCCCCAACGTCGAGGGCGCGCTGGTCGCCTTGGACCCGCACACCGGCCGCGTGCTGGCGATGATGGGCGGCTTCTCCGCCGAACGCTCCGAGTTCAACCGCGCCACCCAGGCGCTGCGTCAGCCCGGGTCGGCGTTCAAGCCGTTCGTCTATCTGGCCGCGCTGGAAAACGGCTACACCCCGGCGTCGATCATCCTGGATGCGCCGTTCGTCTACGACCAGGGCCCCGGTCTGGCCAAGTGGAAGCCGAAGAACTATTCCAACAAGTTCTACGGTCCCTCCACCCTGCGCATGGGCATCGAGAAATCCCGCAACCTGATGACCGTGCGGCTGGCCCAGGCGGTCGGCATGGAAGAGGTCGCGGACATCACCGAGCGCTTCGGCATCAACGACGACATGCCGCAGTATCTGGCGGCGTCGCTGGGCTCCATCGAGACCACCGTGCTGCGGCTGACCACCGCCTATGCGATGATCGTGAACGGCGGCCACCGCATTGATCCGACCCTGATCGACCGCATCCAGGACCGCCACGGCGAGACCATCTACCGTCACGACGGCCGCCCCTGCCTGGACTGCCAGACGGTGGGGTGGAGCGGGCAGGGCGTGCCCCGGCTGCAGGACGCCCGACCGCAGATCCTGGACCCGCTGACGGCGTATCAGATGGTCTCGATCCTGGAAGGCGTGGTCCAGCGCGGCACCGGCGTGCGCGTGGGCCGGATCGTGCAAAAGCCGGTCGCGGGCAAGACCGGCACGTCGAACGATTCGTTCGACACCTGGTTCGTGGGCTTCTCGCCCGATCTGGCCGTGGGTGTGTTCGTCGGCTTCGACGAGCCGCGCACCCTGGGCTCGCGCGAGCAGGGCGCCTTGACTGCCGGTCCCATCTTCGCCGAGTTCATGAAGGCGGCGCTGGAAGACGTGCCGGCCCGGCCCTTCCGGGTGCCGCCGGGCATCGAATTCGTGACCATCGACCGGGTCTCCGGCCAGCGGTCCAGCGGCGGCGAAGGCACCATCACCGAGGCGTTCAAGCCCGGCGAAGGCCCCGCGTCCGATCCCACCGTGCTGGACGGGACCGGCTCGCTGGCCGGGTACGGCGGCGACTATCCGGGCGGCTACGGCGGCGGCTACGGGGTGCCGTCGGCCGCCGGTGTGGGCGTGGTGCCCTCGCCGGGGGCGGTCAATCTGGGCAGCGGGTCACAGTCACAGGGTCAGCCGGGCCAGCAAGGCGCCGGTCAGCCGTCCTCGGGCCAGCCGTATCCGGGCCAGCCGTCGGGCGCGTCGAGCGGGCAGGTGGGCGCGGCCCCTCCGCCGCGCCCGTCCGGCGGCGGCGCCGCGCCCCAGGCCGGCGGGCTGTATTAGTCAGGCCATCAGCGCCCGGGTGTGGGCGGCGATCATGGCTTCCTCGTTGGTCTCGATGACATGGACGGCGACCCCGGCGCCGTCGGCCGAGATGCGACCGGCGTCCGCGCCGGCGATGTTGCGGGCCGGATCCAGCGTCACCCCCAGGAAGCCCAGGCCGCCGCAGATGCGCGCGCGCAGGCCGCTGGCGTTCTCGCCGATGCCACCGGCGAACACCAGGCCGTCGAGCCCGCCCAGGGTGGCGGCCAGGGCGCCGATCTCCCGGCGCACGCGGGCCTCGAAGTAGGCCACGGCGCCGGCGGCCTCGCGGGTGCCGGCGGCCTCCAGGGTGCGCATGTCGTGGCTGAGACCGGACAGCCCCTTGAGCCCCGACTGCTTGTACAGCAGGTCGGAAACGGCCTTTGTGTCCATGCCCTTCTCGTCCATCAGCCACAGCACCACGCCGGGGTCGAGCTGGCCGCAGCGCGTCCCCATGGCGAGGCCGTCCAGCGCGGTGAAGCCCAGCGTGCATTCGATGGAGCGGCCGCCCTGCATGGCGCACAGGCTGGCGCCGTTGCCCAGATGGGCGACCACGACCCGGCCCGCGAGCACATCGGGGGCCGTGCGGCCGAGCGCACCGGCGACGTATTCATAGGACAGGCCGTGGAACCCGTAGCGCCGCACGCCCTCGTTGTAGTATTCGGCCGGCAGGGCGTAGGTGTCGTTCACCCAGGGGTGGCCGCGATGGAACGCGGTGTCGAAGCAGGCCACCTGGAGGGCGTCCGGAAACGCCGCGCGGGCCGCATGGACACCGCGCAGGTTGTGCGGCTGGTGCAACGGCGCCAGCGGCACCAGCCGGTCCAGCCGGCCCAGGGTGGTGTCGTCCAGGACGATGGGGCGGTCCAGCTCCGGCCCGCCGTGCACCACCCGGTGGCCGATGGCGGCGATGTCCAGGTCGCCGACGTGCTCGCGCTTCCAGGTCAGGATCAGGTCCAGGGCGCCCTTGTGGTCGCCCGGGCCGTCCGGATCGCCTGCCGCCCAGCGGTGCTCGGTCAGCACGGCCCCGCCCGGCCCCTTCAGCACGAAGTGGGGCGCGCTGCCCAGGTTCTCGATCTGGCCGTGGGCCAGTTCCTCCAGGTGGTCCGGGGTCTCGCCCAGGTGCCACAGGGACACCTTGAGGCTCGAAGACCCCGCGTTGAGGGTCAGGATGTGGCGGGTGTCGGTCATGGGGAGTCCCTGGCGTTGAAACCGGCCGACACGAGAGTGTCGGGTGTCGGGCGGCCGGTGCGACCGCACCGGCGCGGCGAAGCCGCGGAGGCGATGACCCGGACGCGTCCGGGGCATCGCCGATCCATCAAGACTACTGCGCGGCCTGCCTGGGGGGCGTGGCGGCCTCCGCCTGGGCCTTGGCGGCGGCGCCGGCCTCCTCGTCGAGGCGCGACGTGCCGGTGGCCGTCCAGTGCTGGTACAGCAGCGCCACCGCGCAGGAGACCAGGCGGGCCTTGTCGTTGTCGGCGCGGCTGGTGACCATCAGCGGCACCTTGGCGCCGAGGACCAGCCCGGCGCTCTCCGCGTGGGCGACGAAGGCGAGTTCCTTGGCCAGCATGTTGCCCGACTCCAGGTTGGGCACGATCAGCACCTCGGCGCGGCCGGCCACCAGCGAGGTGATGCCCTTGGTCTCGGCGGCGTGGATGTCGATGGCGTTGTCCATGGCCAGGGGGCCGTCCACGATGCCGCCGGTGATCTGGCCGCGCTCGGCCATCTTGGACAGGATGGCGGCGTCGAGGGTCGAGGGGATCTTGGGGTTCACCGTCTCCACCGCCGACAGAACGCCGACACGCGGCTGACCCAGACCCAGGGCGCGGCCCACGTCGATGGCGTTCTGGGTGATGTCCACCTTGGCGTCCAGGTCGGGCGCGATGTTGATGGCGGAATCCGAGATCAGCAGCAGGTGGTCCAGCCCCGGCACATCCATCACGAACACGTGGCTGATGCGCCGGCCGGTGCGCAGCCCGCCGTCCCGCTTGGTGACCTGGCCGAGCAGGATGTCGGTGTGCAAGTGGCCCTTCATCAGCGCCTTGGCCTGGCCCTTGTTGGCCAGCTCGACGGCCTTGGCCGCCGCCGCCAGATGGTCGGGCACATCGATCACCTCGAACCCGTCCAGCGAGCGGCCCATGCCGGCCGCGACCTCGGCCATGCGCACGGCCTCGCCGATCAGGATGGGCGCGATCAGGCCGTGATCGGCGGCCATCAGGGCGCCGGCGAGAGCCGACTCCTCCTCGGGCGCGACCACTGCGGTGGGCAGCGGCGGCAGGCCCTCGCAGGCGCGCAGCAGGGCTTCGAAGTGGCGGTGGCTCTCCACCAGCAGATCGGGCAGCACGCTGCCGCCCACCTCGACCTTCTCGGTGGGCGCGACCACCTCGGCCAGCCCCTCGCAGATCAGGGTCTCGCCCCGGCCGTCCTCGTCCGGGTCGCGGACCACGATGCACGACAGCACGACCACGTTGTCGGGCCGCTTGTCCACCACGGTCACGCGCACGCTGAGCGGGTCGCCCACATGGGCGCGGTCGTGGAACTTCAGGGTCTGGCCCAGATAGAGCGTGCCAAAGCCGGGCAGCAGGTTGCCCAGCACGGCGGAGAACAGCGAGCCCACCCACATGCTGGGGGCCACGATCTGCGTTTCGTCGCCCCGGTTCGCCTGCGGCAGGTGCACCGGGTTGTAGTTGCCGGAGGCATGAGCGAACACGATCATGTCCCGCGCCGTGCAGACGCGCCGGATCGTGGCCTCGTCGCCCACGGCGATCTCGTCATAGGTCCGGTTCGCGCGGGTCTGGCTGGCGGTCATGGCTGGTCCCCTTCTGGTGGCGGGGCGCGGGCCGCGCGGTCATGCCGCGCTGCACAGGCCCTGTTCGCATGTGCGAAGTGCTGGCCCAGACTGTTTGCTTCCGGGTCCCGTCCGTCAAGGGGCCAGGGGTCGCGCCGTCTGCATGCGGGCATTGCCCTGTGTGCGGGGCGCAACAGGCGGGCGCCGCCCGAGAGGGATCAGGTCTCCGTCTTCATGAAGTCCAGGAAGCTTTGCACCTCCCGGCTCAGGGTGTCCGCCTGCCGGGACAGGTCCTGGGTGGCGGCTCGCACGCGCTCCACGACCTCCAGGGTCTCGCGCGACAGGGTGGCGAGGCCCGAGACATCGCTGGACACCAGCCGGGTGCCGCCGGCGGCGTCCTCGACCGTGCGCCCGATCTCGGCGGTCGCCTCGGCCTGCTGGCCCATGGCGTCCGAGATCGATCCGGCGACCGCCTCCAGGCCCTGGATCACCTCCGCGATGGCGGTGATGGCCTGGGCGATGGCGCCGGTCTGCGTCTGCATGTCGCCCACCTGGGTGGCGATCTCGTCCGTGGCGCGGCTGGTCTGGTTGGCGAGGGTCTTGACCTCGTTGGCCACGACGGCGAAGCCCTTGCCGGCCTCGCCGGCGCGGGCGGCCTCGATGGTGGCGTTCAGCGCCAGCAGGTTGGTCTGCGCCGCGATATCGGTGATGATCTGCACCACGGTCCCGATGCGGTCGGCGGCGGTGCGCAGGGAGTCCATGACCGTCTGGGCGCGTCCGGTCTCCTCCACGGCGCGGCCGGTCATGGCGCCGGCCTCCGCGACCCGGCGGTTGATTTCCGCGATGGCGGCGGTCATTTGCTCGGCCGAGGCGGCGGCGGCCTGGACGTTGGCCGACGTTTCCTCTGCCCCCGACGCCGCCGAGGTGGTGCGGACCTCGCTCTGACGCGCGGTCTGCTCCAGCGTTTCGGACAGGCCCGCCATGGTGCGGGCGGCCTCGGCCACCGAGTCGGTCACGCCCTTGACGTTGGCCTCGAAGGTGTCGCTCATCGCCACCGCGCGGGTGATGTCGGTCCAGGTCAGCATGGGGGCGACGAAGGTGCCGTGCCGGTCGTGGATGGCCGAGACCTTGCTCTCGATGGTCAGCCCGGCGCGCGTGAACCGGCTGGTGTGGGGCAGCCGCGCGGGATCGCCGAGCACGGGGCGCAGATCGCGGGCCTCCGGCGCGATGTCCAGGACGGTGCGGCCCAGCGGGTCCGTCACCGCGCCTCCGGTCAGGCGGCCGATCAGGTCGCGGGCCGGCGGATTGACGTAGGTGATGGCGTGGCTCGACGGGTCACAGGTCAGCACGGGGGACGGCTGGGTCTCCACCATGCGTTCCAGGCGGAAGGCGACCTCGCTCTCCCGGTGCAGGTCGCCCAGCGCGCGGGCCATGTCGCCGACCTCGTCGCCGCGCTCGGCCATGGGCACGGCGCCCCGGAAGGTGCGCGCCGACATCTCCCCCATGACCCGGGCCAGGCGGGGCAGGGGGCGCAGCAGGACCTGGAACACCAGGAACGCGATCACGGACAGCCCCACGGCGGCCACGACCGCCGCGATCAGGATGTTGCGGGTGACGGCATCCAGCACGGCGTCGATCCGGGTCTTCTGGACCCCGGCGTACAGGATGCCGACGACGGAGCCGCCCGGGCCGTGGATCGGCTCGTAGATGGTGTAGTAGTCGCGGCCCAGGATATTGGCCTCGCCGCGATAGGTCTCGCCGGCCGTGACCACGGGGTAGACGGCCCCGTCCCGGCCCAGCGGTGTGCCCACCGCGCGGGTGCCGTCGGCCTTGACGATGTTGGTGGTGCGGCGCCAGAAGTCCCGCGTCTCGTCGTCCCAGACGAACACGGTGGCGGTCTCGCCGGTCATCCGGCCGATGGTGTCGATCAGGTCGTGGTCATCGAACGCGGGCATGGACTCCACCGACAGGCGGCGGATGTCCCCGCCCGCATCGCGCGCCACCGTGAGGTCGTCCAGGCGCTCGTCCAGCATGGTCGCCGCGACCCGCAGGCTGGTGCCCTGGCGCTCCACCACCTGCTGGCGCAGTTCGCCGCGCACCCCCTGGATGGCCGCCAGCCCGACCGCCAGCGCGGTCAGCAGGATCAGCAACATGGTGGTGATCGTGGTCTTGGTCGTCAGGCGCAGCCGCCGGATGGCGTTCATCATGGACCTGTGTTCCCCTCCCGGGGAGCCCGGCCGGCGCCGAGGCCTTTTTTCAAGAGACCTTTTCGGCCGGGGGCTCCCGTGTCCGCGTGCCTGTTCAGGGTAACGGACGCGGTTCGTTTTTCAACCGGGCGGCAGGACCTCTGGTCCCCTGCCGGATTCTTGCGCGGCCGCCGGGTTGGCACTACGGTAAGGCCGCATTGCAACACGCCGGGAGGGGCCGATGATCGAGAGTCCGGTTCACACGTTTTTCGAGGATCTGGAGGTCGGCCAGAAGGGCAGCCTGGGCCGCACCGTGGGGGAGGCGGACATCGTCGGCTTCGCCGGAATCTCGGGCGACACCAATCCCGCGCACCTGGACGAGGAATACGCGTCCGGCACCATGTTCAAGGGCCGCATCGCCCACGGCATGCTGAGCGCCGCCTACATCTCCGCGCTGGTCGGCACCAAGTTTCCGGGGCCGGGCTGCATCTATGTCTCGCAGACCCTGCGCTTCAAGGCGCCGGTGCGCATCGGCGACACCGTGCGGGTGTCGGCCGAGGTGATCGACCTGAAGCCGGAAAAGAGGTTCGCCACCTTCCGCACCATCTGCACCGTGCGCGAGACCGTGGTGGTGGACGGCGAAGCGACGCTCATGCTGCCCTCGCGCGGGTGATCTGATACCGGCCAACGGAAAGGTTCATCCTTTTCGTCGGCTGGCCGGCCCGACTGGGCCGGCGCCGCGAAGCGGCGGAGCCGCGCGCCCCAAAGGGGCGCTGCGGCGATAAAAACAATGACTCATCCTGAAAGGCCGTCGCAGCGACCCTGCGTCGCAGGAATCATCCTCATCGTCGGCCGGTATCACCTGGAGGCGCGGCCATGGCCATGGATACCGACGATCTGGAACCCCGGCGCCCGACGCTGGCCGCGCCGCCGAACCTGGAGGTGATGTCGGTCGGCGACCTGGAGCACTACATCACCCAGCTTGAGGCGGAGATCGCCCGCGCCCGCGCCATGATCGAGGCCAAGGGCGGGGCCAAGACTGCCGCCGAGTCCGTGTTCAGGAAGGGGTAGGGGCGGCCCCCATCCCGGGCCCCCCCGTGCCGGTCACGCCCGGTCGAACACCGTTCGCAAGGTCACCCGAACAGCCTCGATATCCCCGTCCGAAAGGTGGCCGACCCGGCGCAGAATAAGGGCCGTATCCAGGGTGAACACCTTTGCCCGCATGTGGCATGGAACGGTCAGCCCTGCCGACCGCCAGTCCGCGAGGGGAACGTCACTCGGCCAGGGATCGGCCCGGCTCGACGTAATCATCGCCAGAACGACCTGGTCATGCGCCGCATTGAAGGCATGGGAGGACAGTACCAACGCCGGGCGCCGCTTGCTCGCCGCCCGATCCGAAAAGGGGAAGGGCACGACCACCACGTCAAAGGGATCAAAGATCACGCCACGCGGCCTCGTCCTCGGGCGAGTCCCATTCCGACAGGGTGGCGCCCACCGCATCCGTCCAGGCGTCTTCGTCCGCCGCAGCCTTGCGCACGATGACCCGGTCGCCCTCAACGGCGAACGTCAGCGTCTCGCCACCCCGCAGGCCGATGGCCTCGCGGATGGCCTTGGGGATGGTGGTGCGGCCCGTGGCCGTCAGCCGTGCGTGTTCCATGGCCGGGTCCTTGAGTCCGTCCTGTCCATACGCTAAGCCGCCCGTGCCCGATCGGCAAGCGGCGCGGTCGGACACAGGCTCTCGCGGATCGTGTGGACCCGCCGCCCGTGGACGAGATTTCCAGAGACACCGCACCCGCCGCGTCCCCCGCCTTGCGCCGGGCGCGCCGGGGCGCTAGGTGAGTCGGACTGTTGGCCTCTCCCAGGCCACGGCCCTTTGACCCGGGACACCGACCCTTGAGAAAGCACCCGACCGAGATGCCCCCCGCCAGGCCCGAGGGCGTGCGCGGCGACTGGCGCGTGTTGCGCCGCCTGATGCCGCACCTGTGGCCCAAGGACGAACCCGCCCTGCGCGCGCGCATGGCGGTCTCGATGGTCCTGCTGGTGCTGGCCAAGGGGGCCACGGTCTATGTGCCGCTGTTCTACAAGGACGCGGTGGACGCCCTGACGGTCCCCGACGTGGTGGTGGCGATTCCGCTGCTGGCCATCCTGTCCTACGGCCTCGCCCGCGTCGGCGTGGTGCTGTTCAACGAACTGCGCGACCTGGTGTTCGCCCGCGTGGTCGAGCGCGCCATGCACGTCGTCGGGCTGGAGACCTTCCGCCATCTGCACGCCATGTCGCTGCGGTTCCACATGGACCGTCAGACCGGCGGCCTGTCCCGGGTGATCGAACGCGGCACGCGCGGCATCGAGATCGTGCTGCGCCTGTTCGCCTTCCGCGCCGGCCCGGCCCTGATCGAACTGGGCATGGTCTGCGTCATCCTGTGGAGCCTGTACGACTGGACCTTCGCGGCGGCCATCGTGGTGACCATCGCGGTCTACATCGCCTGGACGCTGGCCATCACCGACTGGCGGCTGTCCTTCCGGCGCACCATGAACCACCACGACGCCGAGGCCAACACCAAGGCCATCGACAGCCTGCTGAACTACGAGACCGTCAAGTACTTCGGCAACGAGGAGCACGAGGCGCGCCGCTTCGACCGCGCGCTGACGGCCTACGAGAACGCCGCCGTGAAGTCGCACGGCTCCCTGTCGCTGTTGAACATCGGGCAGGGCGCGATCATCGCCGCCGGGCTGGTGGTCATCATGTCCATGGCCGGGCGCGGCATCGTCAACGGCACCATGACCGCCGGCGACTTCGTGCTGGTGAACACCTACCTGATGCAGCTTTACATGCCGCTGAACTTCCTCGGCATGGTCTACCGCGAGATCAAGCAGGCGCTGGTGGACATGGAGATCATGTTCGGCCTGAAGGACCAGCCGCCCGAGGTCGCCGACCATCCGGGCGCCGGGGATCTGGCGGTGGAGGGCGGCACGGTGCGGTTCGAGGGGGTGCGCTTCGCCTACGGCCCCGACCGCGATGTGCTGCGCGGCATCGATCTGGAGGTGCCGGCCGGGCGGACGGTGGCCATCGTTGGGCCGTCGGGCGCGGGCAAGAGCACCATCGGCCGACTGCTCTATCGGTTCTACGACGTCACCGGCGGGCGGGTGGCCATCGACGGCCAGGACGTGCGCGACGTCACCCAGGCGTCCCTGCGCCGGGCCATCGGCGTCGTGCCCCAGGACACCGTGCTGTTCAACGACACCATCGGCTACAACATCGCCTATGGCCGCCCGGACGCGCCGTGGGAGGACGTGGAGCGCGCCGCCCGGCTGGCGTCGCTGCACGACTTCGTCACGAGCCTGCCCCGGGGCTACGACACGGCGGTGGGCGAGCGCGGCCTGAAGCTCTCCGGCGGCGAGAAGCAGCGGGTGGCCATCGCCCGGGCGATCCTGAAGGACCCGGCCATCCTGCTGTTCGACGAGGCCACCAGCCAGCTCGACAGCCATACGGAAAAGGACATCCAGGCGGCGCTGCGGCAGGTCTCGGCCGGGCGCACCACGCTGGTGATCGCGCACCGGCTGTCTACCGTGATCGACGCCGATCGCATCGTGGTGCTGGACGAAGGCCGGGTGGCCGAGAGCGGCACCCATCAGGCTCTGCTGGACCAGGGCGGGCGCTATGCGGCGCTGTGGCGGAAGCAGCAGGAGGCCCAGGACCTGGAAGCCCGCCTGGAGGTCGCCGCCCGCGACCCGGACACCGACCAGGAGGCGCTGCCGCCGGGCGGGGGGTGGGAGACGACGGAGTGAGGGGGGGACGCGGACATGATGGATGTGATGATCGGGGCGGGCATCGTCCTGGCCATGGGTGTGCTGGCCGTGGTGGTGGTGCGGACGAACCTCGCGCGCCGCCGCCGTCGCGGATCCGGGGCGGGGGCGGGCGCCCTGCACGCCCGGGCCGCCACGCCCGGCGGCCCCCGCTGGGATGATCGCAACCGGAACCCGATGTGGGACCGGGACCGGCCGGGTGACGCCGACGACAGCGGTCGCGGCGGGTCGGACTCGAATGGCGATGGGGACGGCGGCGGGGACGACTGACCCCGCATTGCGCCTTGCGTGCGCGGGCCGGATCGCCTACCCATGTCAGCCTTCCGCCGGAAGACCCTGTCTCCGGCCCCCCGACCGTGCCTGAAGTCAGTCCGCTTCCGGCCAGTCCTGACTTGGCGGAAGCGGCCGGCCCGACCGGGCCGGCGCGGCGCCGCCGCGTATGGCCTCGAACCCTGGCCCGTCAGGGTCAAGGCACACCAGGAACAAGGAGCCGACGCCGGCCATGCGCGTGCTGCGCCACTACGACGAGTTTCCGCCCGACCTGCGCGGCGGAGCGGTGGCGCTGGGCAACTTCGACGGCGTCCACCGGGGCCATCAGGCGGTCATCCAGGCCACCCGCGATGCGGCGGCCGCGCTGCCGGGCGATGCGCCGGTGGGTGTGATGACCTTCGAGCCCCACCCCCGCCGGGTGTTCCAGCCCGATCTGCCGCCGTTCGCCCTGTCCACGCTGCGCACCAAGGCCCGCCGAATCGAGGCCATCGGGGCGGACTTTCTGTACGTGCAGCACTTCGATGCGGCCTTTGCCAGCCATGCCGCCGAATGGTTCGTCGAGACCGTGCTGGTGCAGGGCCTGGGCGTGCGGCATGTGGTGATCGGCGAGGACTATCATTTCGGCCGGGGCCGGGGCGGCAACGCCGCGCTGCTGAAGCGGATGGCGGACAGCCTTGCGTTCGGCGTGACCACGGTGCCGCCGGTGCACGGGCCCGACGGCCGGGTGCTGTCCTCGACCCGGGCGCGCCAGGCGATCAGGGAAGGCCGCGTGGCCGATGCCGCCGCCGTCCTGGGCCACCCGTGGGAGGTGGAAGGCCGGGTGGAGCACGGCGACGCGCGCGGCCGCACCATCGGCTTTCCCACCGCCAATCTCACGCTGGGCGAGTACATCGAGCCGGCGGCGGGGGTCTACGCCGTGCGCGCGGGGGTCGATGCGGGGGCGGACACGGTGTGGCTGGACGGCGTGGCCAACTACGGCCGCCGCCCCACATTCGAGGCGGCGCACCCCCTGCTGGAGGTCCACCTGTTCGACTTCAGTGGGGACCTGTACGGCCAGCACCTGCGGGTGCAACTGATCGGCCATCTGCGGCCGGAACGGAAATTCAACGGCCTTGAGGCGCTCAAGGCCCAGATCGCGGCGGACGCCCAGGCGGCGCGCCAGATGCTCTCAGCGAAGGCTTGAGCCATGAGTGTGGACTACAAGAAGACCGTCTTCCTGCCCCGCACGGACTTCCCGATGAAGGCCGGCCTGGCGAAGAAGGAGCCGGAGATCCTGGCGCGCTGGCAGCGCATGGACCTGTACCGGCGCCTGCGCGCGCAGTCGAAGGGGCGCGAGAAGTTCATTCTCCACGACGGTCCGCCCTACGCCAACGGCCACCTGCATATGGGCCACGCGCTGAACAAGATCCTCAAGGACGTGATCGTGCGCGCCCACCAGATGCTGGGCAAGGATTCCAACTATGTGCCCGGCTGGGACTGCCACGGCCTGCCGATCGAATGGAAGATCGAAGAGGGCTACCGCAAGCGCGGCCAGGACAAGGACAGCGTGGACCCCGTGGCCTTCCGCAAGGAATGCCGGGACTTCGCCGAAAACTGGATCGATGTGCAGCGCGAGGAGTTCAAGCGCCTGGGCGTCATCGGCGACTGGGACAATCCCTACACCACGATGGCTTTTCCGGCCGAAGCCCAGATCGCCCGCGAACTGGGCGCGTTCCTGATGAACGGCAGCCTGTACCGGGGCGCCAAGCCGGTGATGTGGTCGGTGGTCGAGAAGACCGCCCTGGCCGATGCCGAGGTGGAATACGCCGACCACACCTCCACCACCATCTGGGTGCGCTTCCCGGTCCATCGGGCGCCGCTGGCCGAACTGGAGAACACCAGCGTCGTGATCTGGACCACCACACCCTGGACCATGCCCGGCAACCGCGCCGTGGGCTATGGCGAGGATGTGGACTACGCCGTGGTGCGCGTCACCGCCGCCCGGGAGGACAGCCTCGCCGTGCCCGGCGAGCGGTTCGTGGTCGCCCGCGATCTGGTCGAACAGGTCTGCGCGGATGCCGGCATCACCGGGCACGAGATCGCCCATGTCGTCCCCGGACGGGAGATGGCCGGCACCGTCTGCCACCACCCGTGGCACGGCAAGGGCTACGACTTCCCGGTGCCGCTGCTGCCCGGGGACTTCGTCACCACCGACCAGGGCACGGGCTTCGTCCACATCGCCCCGGGCCACGGCGAGGACGACTACTGGCTGGGCACCGCCCATGGCATCGCGGTGCCCGACACGGTGGGCGGCGACGGTCTGTACTTCCACCACGTGCCCCTGTTCGCCGGGCAGCACGTGTTCAAGGTCGCTCCGGCCGTGCTGGACGCCATGCGGGACGTGGGCGCGCTGCTGGCCCATGGCAAACTGGTGCACAGCTATCCGCACTCCTGGCGCTCCAAGGCGCCGCTGATCTTCCGCAACACGCCGCAGTGGTTCATCTCCATGGAGACGAACGACCTGCGCAAGAAGGCGCTGGCGGCGATCGAGTCCACCCGCTGGGTGCCTGCGGCGGGCCGCAACCGCATCGGCTCCATGATCGAGAGCCGGCCGGACTGGTGCGTGTCGCGCCAGCGGTCGTGGGGCGTGCCCATGCCGATCTTCGTGCACAAGGCGTCGGGCGAGCCTTTGCGGGATCAGGCCGTGCTGGACCGCATCGCCGATGCGTTCGAGGCCGAGGGCTCGGACTGCTGGTTCCACGCCGACGCCAAGGCGCGGTTCCTGGGCAGCGACCACAACCCGGACGACTACGACAAGGTCACCGACATCGTGGAAGTCTGGTTCGACAGCGGCTCGACCCATGCCTTCGTGCTGGAGGCGCGCGACGATCTGCAATGGCCGGCCTCGCTGTACCTGGAGGGCTCGGACCAGCATCGCGGCTGGTTCCACTCCTCGCTGCTGGAAAGCTGCGGCACGCGCGGCCGCGCGCCCTACGAAGCCGTGCTGACCCACGGCTTCATCCTGGACGAGAAGGGCGAGGACAAGATGTCCAAGTCCAAGGGCAACGTGATCTCGCCCAAGGACGTCTGGGAGGACATGGGCGCGGACATCCTGCGCCTGTGGGTCGTTTCGTCGGACTATTCCAACGATCTGCGCTTCGGCAAGTCGATCCTGAAGCAGGTCGGGGACAGCTATCGTCGCCTCCGCAACACCCTGCGCTACATGCTGGGCAACCTGGACGGCTTCACCGAGGCCGAGCGCCTGCCCGTGGCCGAGATGCCGGAGCTGGAACGCTGGGTGCTGCACCGGCTGACCGAGCTGGACGCCATGGCCCGGCAGTGCATCCACGATTTCGACTTCCATGCCCTGTTCCAGGAGCTGCATCACTTCTGCGCCAACGACCTGTCGGCGTTCTATTTCGACATCCGCAAGGACGCCATCTACTGCGACGCGGCCGACGATCCCCGCCGACGGGCCGCGCGCACGGTGCTGGACACCCTGTTCGACCACCTCGTGCGCTGGCTGGCGCCGTTCATCAGCTTCACGGCGGACGAGGCGTGGCTGATCCGCCATCCGGGTGAGGACGAGACGGTCCACGACAAGCTGTTCCCGACCGTCCCGGCGGACTGGCGCGACGAGGCCCTGGGCGCCAAGTGGGCGCGGGTGCGCCGGCTGCGGCGGGTGGTCACCGGCGCGCTGGAGAAGGCGCGCGCGGCCAAGGAGATCGGCGCCAGCCTGCAGGCCCATCCCGTCGTGTACGCCACCGCCGATCTGGTCGCGGCCTGCGAGGGGCTGGGCATGGCGGATCTGTGCATCGTCTCCGACATCACCCTGAAGGCGGACGAGACCGCGCCCGACGGCGCCTTCCGCCTGGAGGGCGAGGACGCCGTGGCGGTGGTGGTCGGCCTCGCCGAGGGCGAGAAGTGCCAGCGCTGCTGGAAGGTGCTGCCCGACGTCGGCACGCATTCGCACGACGGGGTGTGCGGCCGCTGCGACGGCGTGGTGGCCACCCAGGCGGCGGCGGAGTGATGGCCCCGGCGTCTCCGATGACCCGCCGTCCCCTGACCTGGGGCCTGCTGCTGGCGCTGATCGTGGTCGTGCTCGACCAGGTGACCAAGTACGCGGTGTTCGCGGGTGTTCAGCCGCCCATCGGCGGCGTGGCCGTGACCGGGTTCTTCAATCTGGTCATGGTGTGGAATCGGGGGGTCTCGTTCGGGCTGTTCGCCTCCGGCTCGCCCTGGACGCCGGTGCTGCTCACCGGGCTGGCGCTGGCGGTCTCCGCCGCGCTGGCGTGGTGGCTGCGCAAGGCCGACAGCCGCCTGATGGTGATCGCGCTCGGGCTGGTCATCGGGGGCGCGCTGGGCAACGCCATCGACCGCACGCTGTACGGCGCCGTCATGGACTTCCTCGACGTCCATGTGGCCGGCTACCACTGGCCGGCGTTCAACATCGCCGATTCCGCCATCACCGTCGGCGCGGCCCTGCTGGTGTGGGACGCCTTGTTCGGCGGTGGCAAATCGCATAAGACTGCGGATCGTTAGAGCCACAGACTGGAGCCGTGAGCATGCGAGGCTGGATCGCCGCAGGGGTCGCCGTGGGCCTGCTCGTGGGCCTGACCGGGTGCGACAATCCGAAACGCGCGCTCGGCCTGGAAAAGCAGGCGCCGGACGAGTTCGCCGTGGTCACCCGCGCCCCGCTCAGCCTGCCGCCGGACTTCAACCTGCGTCCGCCGCGTCCCGGGGCCGCGCGCCCGCAGGAGGGCACGCCCCGCGACCAGGCCCGGCGCGTCATCACCGGCACGCCGCTGCAGGGCGGCGTTCAGCCCCAGGCGCTGCCGCAGGGGGCCTCGCCGGGCGAACAGGCGCTGCTGGGGCGGGCCGGCACGGATCGGGCCATTCCGGACATCCGGCAGGTGGTGGACGAGGAAACCAGCGTGCTGGCCGAGGAAAGCCGCAGCTTCACCGATGTGCTGCTGTTCTGGCGCGAGCCCCAGACCTTCGGCACCGAGTTGGATGCATCCGCCGAGAGCCGCCGCCTGCGGGAGAACCGGGCGCTCGGCCAGCCGCCGACCACCGGCGCTTCGCCCTCCATCCAGCGCCGCGAGCAGGGGATCCTTGAGGGATTGTTCTAAGGCCGCACCCGCCGCCCGGCGACCACGCGCCCCCTGCTCCCGTCTCACGCGTCGCAACAGGACCCCTTCCATGCCCCCCAAGGCCAACCCGAAGAAGCTGAACACCCTTCAGCTCAAGACCCTGACCCTGGTCCAGGAACTGGCCAAGGATCCCGAGGCCGCGACCCCGGACCCGGCCACCGGCAACATCCGGATCGGCCGCCTGCCGCGTCCGCACGGCAACCATTTCCACCTGGGGCCGTATGTGGTCTCGAAGGCGGACGCCACCGGCCTGGACAACCAGGGGGTCTGGATGGCGCTGATCCGCAAAGGCCTGATCGAGCCCACGGACCAGGGCATGGCCCTGACGCCCGAGGGCCAGGACTACGAGACCGGCCTGCGCGAGACCATCCTGCACGGCTCGGATCATTGATCTTCAGCGGTGAGTGGACCCGACTCCCGCCGCCCCCCAGCGGCTCGGGATGACGAACCTATGGGTTCATCACGGAGTTCCGGGAGACCAGAAGGGCTCCGCTGGCATCGCGCTTCGAGCCTGAACTCCCTCCCGACCTCCCCCCGACCTCCCCCCGACCTCCCCCATGTATGGGCGATCTGATTCACACGTCTTTGGCGGGAGGGCGCTGGACGATCCTGCAGGGCCGGAAAAATCACCACAAAGACACGAAGAACACCAAGAGCGCGGCGAAATTTTCATAGGGCTCGCCCGCCATCATCGTGCGGGAGGGGAACTGCGGGTCCGTCAAGGCGCCAGGGCTCCGAAGCCAGATGACAGGGGGTGTCATGGTTCGTGCCTCATCCCGAGATTCTTCGCGCCCTTAGGGTGCTCAGGATGACAGGTTCTATTAATAGTGTGCCATCCTGAGGGAGTCCCCGCGACCATCGTTCCGATGGTCGCCCCCGGCGACGCGACGCGTCGCCTGGGGCGACCGAAGGACCTCGTGAGGCGGGTTCCCCCCCATCCGTGTCACGGAACGGCAATCCGGATTCGGAGCCCTGGTCAAGGCGCCGACCCCTTTGTGTCTTGGTGTCTTGGTGGTTCATCCTCTTGCCGAAGACGGCCGCTCTCGTTCGAAAATGTCTGAACGTGATAGCCTCGCAAGGGAAGGGCGGTCGGTCTGCACCCGACGCAAGGCCGAGGAACGCCTCATCGCCCCGACTGTCCGGGATGCACCTTGTCTTGGGGGGCGTCGCGGACATCCGGCGGCGCAGGGTCATGAGGCCCGGCCTGCTCTCTTCGGGCGGCGGCCCGAAGGGGGGCCCCGGACACAAGAAAGGCCGGGCGCGGAGGGGAACCGCGACCGGCCTTTTCTTGACGTCTTGTAGATCGCAACGTGGCTGAAGCGTTCGATCCGGCGGAGGGGTCTTCGTGGTGCGAACCGTTCCGTGGCTGAGGCGGTCGGGTCCGTGTCGGAGGTGCTCTTGTGCGGGGTCTCGCGTGGCTGAGGCGCGGGATCCGCGGGTCGGAGGTCTTGGGTGCGGAGTCTCACGTGGCTGAGGCGTGGGGTCCGCGGGTCGGGGGTCTGCTGGATTTCGTACGGTTCGCGTCGGAGTGCTCTGGTGTCTTTGCTGAGATCGTCGGTGGCCGTGGAGCGCCGCCTTCGATGGAACCTTTATGCCCGACCCCACGTGACGGGTATTTTTCCGCACCATGACAAATTCGTCATCTTTGTTGGGATGATTCTAAATTTTTTTGCCGACGCCATCGGATGATGGGCGTTGCAGCGCCCCGCCTCAATCCAGCCAGATCTCGGCGCTGACGGACCGTCCGTCCCGGTCGATGACGGTGATGCGCGCCCGCCCCCGGCCGTCCGGCCGCCACTGCGCGCCCCGGTGCCAGGGCGCGGTGTCCAGCGGGCGGCCATTGACCAGCCAGGCGTAGGGCCGGTCTCCGCCGGCGGCCTCCAGCGCCAGGCCCAGGGCGGCCTGGTCCCAGTCCAGCGTCGCGCCGTCCGGTGGAAAGCGCAGCCGCAGGGGATCGGCCGTGCCCGACGCAACCGATTGCCCGCCGCCCGCGTCCGGCAGGGCGAGCCGGCGCAGCGGCGGCGGCAGGTCGGCCGTGCGCATCACGGCGGGCAGGTCGGCCGGAGGCGGCCCCGGCACCGGGTGCGGCGGTAGGGGCAGCAGGTCGAACAGCGCGCGCATCAGCGGCGCGGCCGTGTCGCGCCCGATGTGGCCCGGGACGGGCGTGCCGTCGGCGCGGCCGACCCACACGCCGATGATGTGGCCGCCGTCCAGGCCCACCGCCCAGGCATCGCGGAACCCGTAGGACGTGCCGGTCTTGAAGGCCACCGTCCGCCCACCCCGGGTGGCGGCGTCGGGGGCGAATCCGGTGGCCGGCGGGGCATCGGCCAGGACGCTGCGGACCTGCCACGCGGCGGCGGGCGAGAGCACCCGCGCGGCCTCGTCCGCCTCCGTCCCGCCCGCGCCGGGCACGGCATGAACGACCCGCCGCCGGCCGTCGGTGGCGAGGGCGGCATAGAGTCCCACCAGTTCCTCCAGGGTCACGCCCAGCCCACCCAGCGCCAGCGGCAGGCCCGGCCGCCCCAGACCGCCCTGTCGGCGCGGGGTGACGCCCGCCGTGGCCAATCGGGCGGCGAATCGCAGCGGCCCCACCCGGTCCAGCACCGCCACCGCCGGCACGTTGAGTGACCAGCGCAGCGCCTCGGCCGCCGTCACCCGGCCGTAATGGGCGAAGCCGAAGTTGCCGGGGGCGTAGCCGTCGCCGAACCGCACCGGGCGGTCGTCGATGGTGGTCAACGGGTGCAGAACGCCGTCCTCGAACGCCATGCCGTAGATCAGCGGCTTCAGCGCCGACCCGGGGGAGCGCACCGCCCGCACCATGTCGATGGCCCCCAGCCGGGCCGTGTCCAGCAGGTCGGGCGAGCCCACCCAGGCGCGCACGGCGCCGGTCTCGGCCTCCACCGCCAGGGCGGCGATGGACAGACGCGGCCCCAGGGCGGCCGCATGGGCGCGCACCAGCGTCTCGGCCCGGGCCTGAAGGGCGGCGTCCAGGGTGGTCCGCACGGCGGGCGGATCGTCGGGCGCGCGCGCCGCGATCAGGTGCCGCGCCAGATGGGGCGCCAGCAGGGGCAAGGGACGGCGCAGGGTGGGCAGGGGCTCGGCCTCGGCCTCTCGCGCCTGTCGGGCCGTCAGTACGCCCGCTTCGACCATGCGCCACAGCACCTTGGCGCGGGCGGCGCGCGCGGCCTCCGGGTGGCGGTCGGGCCGCAGGCCGTTCGGGTCCTGGGGCAGGGCCACCAGGAGGGCCGCCTGCCCGGGGGTGAGCCGGCGCGGCGCCTTGCCCCACCAGGCCAGGGCGGCGGCGCGCACACCCTCGATGTTGCCGCCGAAGGGGGCGAGGGTCAGATAGGCGTCCAGCACGCCGTCCCGGCCCAGATGCGCGGTCAGTTGCAGCGCCCGGGCCATCTCCACCAGCTTGGACGGCAGGGTGCGCGGACGCGGCTCCAGCAGGCGGGCGGCCTGCATGGTCAGGGTGGACGCGCCCGAGACCACACGGCCATGGACCACCGCCTGCCCTGTGGCGCGGATGACGGCCAGCGGATCGACGCCCGGGTGCCAGCCGAATCGGGCGTCCTCGTAGGCCATCAGCATGCGCAGATAGAGCGGGTCCACGTCGGCCCGGGTCGTGGGCAGGCGCCAGGTCTCGTCCGGGCTCAGGAAGGCGCGCAGCACCGCGCCGTCGCGGGCGGTGACGGTGAGGGCCGGGGCCAGCCGGGACAGGTCCGGCGGAAACGCGCGGTCCAGCACCGGCGCGGCCACCAGGGCCGCGGCCATCAGCAGCGCGAACGCCGCGACCCTGAAGGGGCGGCGATCGCGCCTCGCTACACCGTTGCGCACTGAATAAATCCGCCGCCCGCGTCGAGGGGCGGCGCCGGCTCGTGCGACACCTGCGTGACCTTGGCCGCCGGCGGGCCCTCGTGGCAGGCGGAGAGCATGCGGCCCACCGCATCGGGCGGCCCCTGGAACACGGCCTCCACCGAGCCGTCCGCGCGGTTGCGGACCCAGCCGTCCACACCGAGGGACCGGGCGGTCTCCTCCGTCCAGCCCCGGAACCACACGCCCTGCACCCGCCCGGTGATGCGGGCGCGCACCGTCGTGATGTCGGGGGTCTCGGGCGTCTCCGTCATGGTGTCTCCTCTCTCCTGTCTGGTCTCGGGACCGGACACCCGGACCCGCCGGGGGTGGACGGCCCCGCCGGTTCGCCATACATGGACGGTCACCCGATGCCCACGGTCAACCCCTGGTCCAACGTGGCCGACCACCCGGAGTGCCGCCCTGTCATGTCCCCCGCCGAGACTCCGCCCCCGACCCCGTCCGCGCCCCAGAGCCCGGAGGCCGCCGCCGGCGGCGGCAACCAGATGCTCAAGCTGCTGCTGGAGGCCGGGCCGCTGCTGGTTTTCTTCCTGACCAACGCGTGGTTCGGGCTCATCACGGGCACGGCGGCGTTCGTCGTGGTCACGGTGGCCTCGCTGATCGCCTCGAAGCTGCTGATGGGCCGCATTCCCGTCATGCCCCTGGTCGGTGGCGTTTTCGTGATCCTGTTCGGCGGCCTGACGGTGCTGCTGGACGACGAGATCTTCATCAAGATCAAGCCGACCATCGTCAACCTGCTGTTCGCGGGCATCCTGGCCGCCGGACTGGTGAGCGGCCGGCATTTCCTGAAGCTGGTGTTCGACGGCGCGTTCCACCTGACGGAGCGGGGCTGGACGCTGCTCACGGTGCGCTGGACCGGGTTCTTCGTGGTGCTGGCCATCATCAACGAGGTGGTCTGGCGCAGCTTTTCCAGCGACACCTGGGTGTCGTTCAAGGTGTTCGGCATCCTGCCCCTGACCCTGGCCTTCAGCTTCGCGCAGATTCCCCTGCTGCTGCGCTACAAGGTCGAGGATGCCCCGGAAGAACGGGGCACGTGATTCGCGTTCCGGCGGTCTGACTGTACCCTTACGATCGGATGTGAGAGAGTGGCGCTGAAATTCGCGCGAGCGCCGTCCCGCCGCGCCGCCGGCCGGGCGATCCGGGCGCGGTCGGTCCCTCCGCTGTCCTGTGCCGGCACGCTGCCCCATGTCACGGTCCCGCCGTCGTTCCTCGACCCACGATCCCGCGCTGCCCTTCGGGGAGAGCGCCCCGCCGGACCGGCCTGAAGGCCCGGACACCGGCACCCCCGGCGTGGGCAAGCCGCACTACGCCGGGCACCGCGCCCGGCTGCGCGAACGCTTCCTGGCCAACCCGGAGGGACTGCCGGACTACGAGCTTCTGGAACTGCTGCTGTGCCTCGCCCAGCCGCGCAGCGACGTCAAGCCGCTGGCCAAGGCGCTGCTGGCGCGCTTCGGCGGTTTCGCCGAGGTGATCGCGGCCGACCCCGCCCGCCTGCGCGACGTCAAGGGCCTGGGGGACGCCGGGGTGGCGGCCCTGAAGACGGCCGAGGCGGCGGCGGTGCGCCTGCTGCGCGAACAGGTGCGCGATGCGCCCGTGCTGTCGTCGTGGGACCGGCTGCTGGACTACTGCCGGGCGGCCATGGCCTACCGCGAGATCGAGCAGTTCCGCATCCTGTTCCTGGACACCCGCAACCGCCTGATCGCGGATGAACTCCAGCAAAAGGGCACCGTCAACCATACGCCGGTCTATCCGCGCGAGGTGGTGCGGCGCGCCCTGGAGCTGCACGCCACCGCCCTGATCCTGGTGCACAACCACCCGTCGGGCGACCCCGCGCCCAGCAAGGCGGACATCCAGATGACGCAGCAGATCCGCAACGCCGCCCACGCCGTCGGGGTCACGGTCCACGATCATGTGATCGTGGGGCGCGGCGGCCACGTGTCGTTCAAGGCGCAGGGGTTGTTGTAGGGTGGTTCATAAGCCAAAACTTGCGATCTTCTGATCTCGGCCGGTTTTTTTCTGTATTGGAAATGAGACCATGAAAATTATTTTCAGCAGAAAGGGTTTTGATAGCAAGTCAGGGAGAAGGCCCTCGCCAATCATCGATGGCGTGCCGATCAGTCTGCCGATTCCTTTGGATAGGGGGTCTGAGACGACCTACGCGGACCTTGGGCTTGCTGAGATCGTTGAAGCCACCACGAAGGGTCGGATTACTGGCCAGAATATGTGCCATCACGATCCCATGTTCGAGAACGGACGGTGCGCCTTCGGTCAGGTCGACGCTGCACAAGGGCATCTTGCAAAAAATGGCGTGGGGATCGGTGATGTGTTCTTGTTCTTTGGTCTGTTCGCCGACATGGGCGAGAGAAACAGGCATCACAGATTTTTCGGGTACATGACCGTCGAGGAGACGATTCACCTGGGGAAACAGCCCGAGCCGGGGTCGCAGCCACAGGGTTTCAGTCGGCGTCATCCGCATACTCGTGGGACTTGGGGTAACAACAACACACTCTATATTGGACCTGGGGATATGGCTCGCACCGCGCACGACATGCTTCGCTTGTCGCGACCCGAGCTCGGTCTGTGCTACTGGCGGGTTCCCGCATGGCTGCAGTCGGCGGGACTCACGTATCATTCAAAGGCAGCCCGCTGGCAGGGCGTGGATACTCTCAATGTCGTCGGGCGAGGGCAGGAATTTGTTTGCGATATTGGGGATCGTGAGGATGCGCACCAGTGGCTGGACGGCATCCTGACGGCTTTGAAGTCAGCGTGATGGTCGCCATCCGCCGCGGTCCCGCCCTCATCCAGTCCTGCCGGACGAACGGGCGGGCGAAAATCCCGACACCGCCGCGAGGCCGGCCGCGGCACCCGGGGGCAGGCGGCGGGCCGTGGCGGCGGTCACTCCGCCCAGGGCGATGACGGGCCGGCCGCAGCGCCGACCCATGAGCGCGAATCGCAACGGCCCCAGCGTGGCCGCGCCGGGATGACTGGCGGTGGGGAACACCGGCGACAGCACGGCCATGTCCGCTCCCAGCGCCGCCGCCCGCGCCAGCGCGCGCGGCCCGTGGCAGGCGGCGGACAGAACGCGGCCCGCCGCCGCCCGCCGCCAGAGCAGGGCCGGGGCCGCCACGCCTTGGCGCGCCAGCCCCTCGGGCAGATGCAGGCCGTCCGCGCCCACGGCCGCCGCCAGCCGGACATCCCCCGCCACCAGAAACACCACGCCGCGTCGGCGTGACAGCCGCCGCAGCCGGCGGCCCTGCGTCAGGGCGTCGGCCCATGGCAGGCCATAGGGCCGCCAGATCAGGCCCGCGCCCCGGGGCAGCCGCGCGAGCGTGGATGCGGGGTCGGGCAGGCGCACGGGATCGCTGACCAGCCACAGGCGCGGCAGGTCCCTGTTCGTCCGCCCGCGACCCGGCTTCAATCCCGCCGCCGCACTTGCTAGGGTTCGCCCCGACGCCATGTCTGTTCCCGTCCCCGTTCCGCTCCAGCCCCGCCGGACATCATGACCCAGACCGAGTCCTCCCCCGACGCCCTCCCCGACATCGCCGCCAATCTGGCCGCCGTCAAGCGGACCATCGCCGACGCCGCCCGCGAGGCCGGGCGCGACCCCGCATCCGTCACCCTGGTCGCCGTCGCCAAGACCCACGGCGCGGCGCGGGCCGAGGCCGCGCTGCTGGCGGGCCACCGGGTGTTCGGCGAGAACCGGGTGCAGGAGGCCCAGGCCAAGTGGCCCGCCCTGCGCGCGCGCTGTCCCGACCTTGAGCTTCATCTGATCGGCGCGTTGCAGTCCAACAAGGCGGCCGAGGCCGTGGCCCTGTTCGATGTGATCGAGAGCCTGGACCGCCCCAAGCTGGCCGGGGCGCTGGCCCGGGAGATGGAGCGCCAAGGCCGCCGGCCGGCCTGCCTCGTCCAGGTCAACACGGGCGAGGAGCCGCAGAAGGCCGGCATCGCGCCGCCGGAGGTGGACGCCTTCATCGACCACTGCCGCGACGACCTGGGCTTGCCCGTGACCGGCGTCATGTGCATTCCGCCCGCCGACGAGGAGCCCGCGCCCCACTTCGCCCTGCTGCGCGAGATCGCGCGGCGCAACGGCCTGGCCGTGGTCTCCATGGGCATGAGCGGGGACTACGAGACCGCCGTTCATCTGGGCGCGACCCACGTCCGGGTCGGCACCGCCATCTTCGGGGAACGGCCCCGGCCCCGGTAAAGGCCCATCCGCCCTGCTCACTGCGCATGACTGGCATGCAAGCGGTCCCCCGTGCATAGTGGGTGCGGATCGTGCCCCCGGCGGGCACCCGCAGCGACAGGGACGCGCATCATGGCCCGCATCTGGACCGACGAGGACACCGACCCCACACCGCAGGACGGCGGCTACGAGAAGGACGTGGGCGAGGTCACGTCGGTGGCCCGCCCCCTGCGCGGGCCGCTGGGTCTGGCGGTGTTCTGGATCGGTGTCGTCACGGCCTGCGCGCACATCTACCTGAACACCTTCGGCACCATGGCCGAGCTGCGCTTCGCGGCCCTGCACTTCGGGCTGTTCGGGCTGCTGTGCGCCCTGCTGTACCCGCTCTATCCGGCGCGCAGCCGCACCGGGCGGCGCGTCGTGCTGGGCGTGGATGTGGTGCTGGGGCTGCTGTGCCTCATGACCACGGCCTACCTGTTCCTCTACGAGGACGCGTTCTACGACCGGGGCATGGCGTTCGATACCTGGGACTGGATCGTCTCGGGCGTCGCGCTGCTGCTGGCCATGGAGTTCGCGCGCCGCTCCTCCGGCTGGCTGATCCCGATCCTGATCATGATCTCGCTCAGCTACGCCATCTGGTGGGGACCGTGGGTGGACGGCGTGTTCCACTTCTCCGGCCTGTCCGCCGAAGTGATGATGATGCGCACGTACTTCACCGGGGACGGCCTGTTCGGCCCGATCGCGCGCATCAGCTATTCCTATGTGGCGATGTTCATCATCTTCGGGGCGTTCCTGGTGCGCTCCGGGGCCGGGGACTTCATCATCGATCTGGCGCGCTGCGCGGCCGGCCGCTTCGTCGGCGGGCCGGGGCTGGTGGCGGTGTTCGGCTCGGGGCTGATGGGCTCCATCTCGGGGTCCGCCGTGGCCAACACCATGAGCACCGGCGTCATCACCATTCCCCTCATGAAAAAGGCCGGCTACCCGCCCCGCTTCGCCGCCGGGGTCGAGGCCGCCGCGTCCACCGGCGGGCAGATCATGCCGCCGATCATGGGGGCCGGCGCGTTCATCATGGCCAATTATACGCTGGTGCCCTACGTGGACATCGTGGCGCTGTCTGTGCTGCCGGCGCTGATCTACTTCCTGTCGGTGGGCGCGTTCGTGCGGGTCGAGGCGATCCGCCAGGGCCTGACCGCGCAGGCGCCCGAGGACGGCAAGACCTTCCGCACCGTGATGAAGGAGGGCTGGCACTTCCTGCTGCCCATCGGCGTGCTGATTACCCTGCTGGTGCAGGGCTTCACGCCCACCTATGCGGCCGGGATCTCGATGGCGGCGGTGGTGGTGGCGTCGTGGCTGTCGCCCCATCGCATGGGGCCGCGCGCCATCCTGGAGGCGCTGTCCGATGGCGCCCGCATCGCCGCGACCATGGCGATCCTGCTGGTCGCCGTGGGCGTGGTGGTGGCCGTGATCTCGACCACGGGCGTCGGCAACACCTTCAGCCTGATGATCAACGACTGGGCCGGCGGCCGCCTGTGGGTGCTGCTGATCCTGGTCGCCATCGCCTCGCTGGTGCTGGGCATGGGCCTGCCGGTCACGGCGGCCTATGCGGTTCTGGCCCCGCTGTCGGCCCCGGCGCTCAACGACCTGATGATGGCGGACCACATCGTGCAGGCCATCGCGGCGGGCACTGTCCCGGAGCAGATGGCGATGACCATCGGCATGCTGCTGCCCGAGGTGGCCGGGTCGCTGGGCCAGCCCATGCCGCTGGCCGAGGCCGAGCAACTCTGGGCGCAGATCTCGACGCTGCCGGGCAACTTCACGGCCGGTCTGTCGGAGCAGTTGGTGGACGCCTCGACGGTGGCCATGACGCTTCTGGCCGCGCATCTCATCATCTTCTGGCTGTCGCAGGACTCGAATGTGACGCCGCCTGTCTGCCTGACCGCGTTCGCGGCCGGGGCCATCGCCGGAACCAAGCCCATGCCGACGGGCTTCATGGCCTGGAAGATCGCCAAGGGGCTGTACATCGTGCCGGTGCTGTTCGCCTATACCCCTCTGGTGAACGGAACGTGGCCGGAACAGCTTGAGGTGTTCGCGTTCGCCGTGCTGGGTGTCTACGCCTTTGCGGGCACGTTCCAGGGCTGCCTGGAAAGCCCCCTGCGCTGGTACGAGCGCCTTGCGACCGGCGCGGCCGCCCTCCTGCTGCTGTGGCCCCACGGGACCCTGCCCATCCATGCGGCGGGCGCGGCGCTGCTGGCGCTGGCGGTGTGGCTGTCGTGGCGGCGGAAGGCGTGAGCCCGGCATGCCCCTTGTCCCGACGGGTCGGGACAAGGGGCATCGGCCGTGGTCGGCCCGCCTACAGGCAGTCGTCGTACAGGCGGCGCAGGGTGTCCACCGTCAGGGGCACGGGGTTGCCGCCGGCGCTGGGGTCCTCGGCGGCCATGGCGGCCATCTCGTCCAGCCGGTCGGTCCCCACACCCATGTGGGTCAGCGTATCCGGAATGCCGAGCGCGGCGCGCAGCCCGATCACGTACGCCAGGAAGCCGTCGAAGCCCCCGGCGAGCCCCAGATAGGCCGCCAGGCGCTCGATCTTCTCCTCGATGGCCGGGCGGTTGAAGCGCAGCACGGCCGGCATGACGCAGGCGTTGGTGGTGCCGTGATGGGTGTTGTAGATCGCGCCCACCGGGTGCGACAGGGCGTGGATGGCCCCCAGCCCCTTCTGGAACGCCACGGCCCCCATGCCCGAGGCGGCCATCATGTGCGCGCGGGCCTCGATGTCCGAACCGTCGCTGTGCGCGCGCGGCAGGTAGTCGCGGACCAGCCGCATGGCCTCCAGCGCGATGCCCTGCGACATGGGGTGGTAGAAGGGCGAGCAATAGGCCTCCAGGCTGTGCGCGAAGGCGTCCATGCCCGTGCCCGCCGTGATCGCCGGCGGCAGGCCGATGGTCAGTTCCGGATCGCAGATCACGACCTCGGGCAGCATCTTCGGATGGAAGATGATCTTCTTGACGTGGGTCTCGCTGTTGGTGACCACGCCCGCGCGGCCGAACTCGGAGCCCGTGCCGGCGGTGGTGGGCACGGCGACGATGGGCGCGATCACGCTGGCGTCGGCGCGGGTCCACCAGTCGCCGATGTCCTCGAAGTCCCAGACCGGGCGGCTCTGGCCGTGCATGAAGGCGATCAGCTTGCCCAGGTCCAGGCCCGAGCCGCCGCCGAAGGCCACCACGCCGTCATGTCCGCCGCTGCGGAAGGCGGCGATGCCCTTGGCCAGATCGGCGTCGGTCGGATTCGGCTGCACGTCGCTGAACACGGCGGCGGGCAGACCGGCGGCCTCCAGCACCGCGAGCGCGGTCTGGGTGATCGGCAGGGCGGCGAGGCCCGCATCCGTGACCAGCAGCGGCCGGGTCATGCCCGCGCTCTTGCAGGCCGTGGCCAGCTCGGCGATGCGCCCGGCGCCGAAGCGGATGGCGGTGGGATAGCTCCAGGTTCCGGTCAGGGTCGGAGTTGCGCTCATGGGGCTTACGCCTTCTTCAGGTGGTACGACTTGGGGCGGGTCAGGGCATGGAAGCCGATCGGCGACAGCGCGCCGCCCCGGCCGGTGTCCTTGCAGCCGGTCCAGCACAGGGCCGGGTCCAGGTAGTCCGCCCGGTTCATGAACACCGTGCCGGTCTCGATGCGCGCGCCCAGGGCCTCGGCGCGCGCGGTGTCCCGGGTCCACAGCGAGGCCGTCAGGCCGAACGGGCTGTCGTTCATCAGCGCCAGGGCCTGGTCGTCGCTCTCGACCTTCATGATGCCGACGACGGGGCCGAAGCTCTCGTCCTTCATCACGCGCATGTCGTGGGTGACGTCGGTCAGGATCTGCGGCGCCAGATAGGTGCCGCCGTCGTCGGCCGGGAACAGCGCCGGGTCGATCATGGGCGTGGCCCCGGCCGCGATGGCCTCCGACACCTGGGCGCGGACCTCGGCGGCGAAGCGCGCGTTGGCCATGGGGCCGAGGGTGGTCTCCTGCTCCAGCGGATTGCCGAGATTGAGTTTGGAGACCTCGGCCACCGCCTTTTCGACGAAGGCGTCATACAGGGAAGCGGTGACATAGATCCGCTCGATCCCGCAGCAGCACTGGCCGCTGTTGAACATGGCGCCGTCCATCAGCCCCGCCACGGCGGCGTCGATGTCGGCGTCTTCCATCACGTAGCCGGGGTCCTTGCCGCCCAGTTCCAGGCCCAGGCCGGTGAAGGTGCCGGCGGCGGCCGTCTCGATCGCCTTGCCGCCGTTCACCGAGCCGGTGAAGTTGACGAAGTTGAACGCCCGGCCGCCGATCAGCTCTTCCGTGGTCTGGTGGTCCAGAAACAGGTTGAGGAAGACGTCTTCGGGCACGCCGGCCTCGACGAAGGCGCGCACCATGCGCTCGCCCACCAGCAGGGTCTGGGTGGCGTGCTTGAGCACCACCGTATTGCCGGCGATCAGCGCGGGCGCCACGGTGTTGATGGCGGTCATGTAGGGGTAGTTCCACGGCGCGATCACGAACACCACGCCCTGGGGCTCGCGCCGGATGAGGCGGCGGAAGGTCTCCGAGTCCTCGGCCATCAGCGGGGCCAGGCTGTCGGCCGCGATGCCGGCCATATAGGTGGCGCGCTCCTTGACGCCGCCGAACTCGCCGCCGAAGCGCACCGGGCGGCCCATCATCCAGGCCAGTTCGGGCACCACCTCGTCGGTCATCTCGCCCAGGCGGGCCACGCCGGCGAGCACCAGATCAATGCGCTCCTGGAGCGGGCGGGCGGCCCAGGCGGGCTGCGCGGCGCGGGCGCGGGCGACGGCCTTGGCGGCCTCGGCGGGCGGCGCCACGGGCCGTTCCGCGTAAACCGAGCCATCAACGGGAGAGATCAGCTTCAGCGTCTTGGTCATGGGGGCCTTCAGGGGTCAGAGGGAACTCGGAACAATGCGCCTACGGGTTCGTCATCCTGCGCCGCCCGGGTCGGACGGCGTCGGGCGGGTTCGCGCCGAAGGCGCAACCCGCCGGCCCAACCATTGGGCCTGGTGGATTGCCCCGCGGTCGCGGGGCGACTCCACCCTACAAAGGCAGCGCGTCGGAAGGCTCCCCGCCCTACTCCGCCGCCGCCGCGCCGCGCGCGCCCAGGCTGTGAAGGCAGTGGTCGATCCACGCCTTGGTCAGCTTCTCCTGGGCCGCGTTCTGGCCCAGGCGCTCGTGCAGCGCCTTGAAGTCCACTAGGTCCAGCGGCTGGTCCTGGTTGAAGCACGAGAACACGATGGTCCGCTGTCCGGTTTTCGGGTCCTCGTGGGGCTGCAGGCACTGGGCGCAGATCTCCTTCATCATGCACTGCATGGGGCTGTTGATGGAGCCGATGCCCACGGTCTCGGGCTTCAGGAACGGAGCCAGCGCCTCGTGCCGGGCGCGGCCGACGGCCTGCATCATGCGGTCGGAGCCGATGGCGATCACCCGGTCCACGTCGGCGAGCGGGATGGTCGTCTCGCCCAGGGTGCCGTCGCCGTAGGCCACCATGGCCTGCACGATGTTGCCCACGAACGCCTTGTCCTGCGGCCGTTCCGCCGTGAAGCCCGGCCCCTCGTCGGAGCACCAGACCACCACGTCGGCGGCGTCCAGGATCTCGGGCACCTTGAAGCGGTCGCGCATCGCCTTATAGCCGGCGAAGTAGAGCACCTTCGACCCGGCCGCCCGCAGCGCCTTGCCGATGGAGAACAGCACCGCGTTGCCCAGTCCGCCACCGGCCAGCAGCACGGTTTCGCCCGAGGGGATCTCGGTCGGCGCCCCGGTCGGCCCCATCACGACGACGGGTTCGCCCGGCTTCAGCAGCGCGCACAGATCGGACGAGCCGCCCATCTCCAGCACGATCATGGACAGCAGGCCCGCCTCGCGGTCCACCCACGCGCCGGTGAGCGCCAGGCCCTCCATGGCGAGCAGGGTGCCCTCGGCGTGGGGCGCCAGCCGTTCGAAGTTCTGCAGCCGGTAGAACTGGCCGGGCTGGAAGCCCTGCGCGGCCAGGGGCGCCTTGACCACCACCTCGACGATGGTGGGCGTCAGGCGCTCCACCGAATGCACCACGGGGCGCAACTGGGCGTTCAGGCGCGCGAACAGGGCCGCGCGCGGCTCGGTCCCCGCCGGGCGCCGGTCGAGCGCGCGGCTGATGACCGGATAGGCTCGCAGCGCCGAGGCGAAGGCGGTGACCACGTTGCCCGCGAACGACGGGTGCAGGTCGCCCAGAAAACTCATGGATGTGCCGTCGTCGTTGACCGACAGCATGATGTCCGTCTGCTTCGGCTTCGGCCGGGGCTCGGGGGTGACGGGCTGGCCGTCCTCGGTCACGGCCTGGAAGAACTTGCCGTCCAGCGCGAAGCGGCCCTCGTGCTCCCGCGCCAGGGTCGTGTTGGGCACCGTGCCGGCGGCCACGATGACCGTCCGCGCCGGGATGGTGCGGCTCTCGTGGGTCTCGCGGTGCTCGACCCGCAGCGCCTCGGCGTGGCCGAAGCGGTCCAGCTCGACGCGGAGCGGGCTCCACAGTTCCGAGATGGCAATGCCCTCCTGCAGGGCCTTGTCCACCTCCTCGTGGTTGTTGCGGTAGGCCGGCGAGTCGGTCAGGCGGCGGCGGTAGACCAGGGTGGAGCCGCCCCACTCTTGCAGCATCTCGCGGATCCGGGGCTCTCGGCCCTCGGCGGCGGCGGCCTCGCGCTCGGCCCGGATGGCGCGGCCGTGGGCCAGGAACTCGTCCATGACCGCGCGGTCCTCGTCCGTCCAGCCGGCGCGCACCGCCGCCTCGCCACGCGCCGCGACCAGCGTTTCATGCCGGGCCAGCAGCTTTTCCACCTGAACGGGGTAGTACGCCAGCGCCTCGGTGCAGGCATCCACGGCGGTCAGGCCGCCGCCGATCACTACGATGGGCAGGCGGACCTGAAGGTTCGCCACGCTGTCCGACCGCGCCGCGCCGGTGAGCTGCAAGGCCATCAGGAAGTCCGACGCCTGCCGCACCCCGCGCGCCAGGCCGTTTTCCATGGGCACGATGGTCGGCTTGCCCGCCCCCATGCACAGGGCGACGTGATCGAAGCCCATGGCGTAGGCGTCGTCCGGCGCCAGGGTGCTGCCGTAGCGCACGCCGCCGATCATGGCGAACTCGGCCCGACGCTCCAGCAGCAGCCGGATGACGGTCAGGAAGTTCTTGTCCCAGCGCACGGTGATGCCGTACTCGGCCACGCCGCCGAAGCCGCCCATCACCCGGCTGCCCAAAGGTTCCTTGAGGGCTTCGAAGTCGCGCACGGGGCTGAACGGCGCCCGGCCGCCCATGGCGTCCACACCGGACAGCACGGGGTCCATGGGCTCGATCTTCAGGCCGTCGATGCCGACCACGTCGTGGCCGTCGTTCATCAGGTGGTGCGCCAGCGAGTACCCGGCCGGCCCCAGCCCCACGATCAGCACGCGCTTGCCGGTGTCGGGGCGCGGCAGCGGGCGCCGGATGTTGAGCGGATTCCAGCGCGTGAGCAGGCTGTAGACCTCGAACCCCCACGGCAGGTCCAGCACGTCCTTGAGGATGCGGGTCTCGGCCTGCGGGATGTCGACCGGGTCGCGCTTCTGCTTCTGGTAGATACAGGCCACCATGCAGTCGTTGCAGATGCGGTGGCCGGTGCCCGCGCACAGCGGGTTGTCGATGGTCACGATGCCGAGCGCGCCGACGAGGATGCCCTTCGTCTTGGCCTCGTGCATCTCGCTGATCTTCTCCTCCAGCGGACAGCCGAGCATCTCGCGGCCCAGGTCGTTGACCTGGACGGCCCCGGACTTGCGGTCCTTCAGGCCGGTGGAGCAGGAGTCGTTGCCCTGGTGGTGGCAGAAGATGCAGTAGTGCGCCTCGTCCAGCCCCTTGACCAGATCGGCGCCCTGGTCGGTCAGGTCGAAGCCGTCGCGGCGGCGCAGATGGTGGGCCCCCAGCCGTACGGCGGGCAGGGGGCCGGAGTCGTCCGCCTCCAGCGGGATCAGCGCCATCGGGTCGTTCTTGGCCGGCTGGCGGAACAGCACGCCCTCGGGGAAGCGGGCGAGACCCTCGGGCGTCAGGCCGGCCCAGGCGGCGAAGCGCTTGGCGAGGTCGAGGGTGTCGGCGTTGCCCGCCTCGTCCTCCATCCAGGCCATGACCCGTTCGGCGAACAGCGCCTCGGTGACCGGGCCGCCCAGCCGGTCGGCAAGCTCCGCTTCCAGCGCCGGGCCGTCCAGGGTGGCGGCTTCGGCCGGCTTGATGCGCTTGAAGGCGATGCGCTGCACGAACAGCCGCTTGCAGGCGAACAGCACGGCCAGGCGGTCGTGCTCGGCGGCCAGGGTGCGGATCTCGGCGCCGATGCCGAACATCAGCCCCAGAAAGTCCTGAAGGTGCGGGGCGAGGTCCAGGATCAGGGCGGACTCGGCCTTGCGGTCCAGGCCCTCCGGATCGGTGCGCGCGGCCGTCAGGCGCGCGGTCAGGTCGGCGTCCGCGTCGGACAGATGGCCGAGAAAGGCCGTGTCCACCTTGGCCAGCCCGGCCTTGTCGTAGAGGTCGGCGAAGGCCAGCCCGAAGGCCAGGGGCATGGCGTCGGGGGCGGCGATGGCGCCGGCGGCGGTCTGCTGGGGCGCGGCGTCCACGCGCGAAAGGCTGTCGTCCATGAGGGCTGTTCCGATCCCTGCCGTGTCGTCTGGATGATCCCGTCCACCGGGCTGCGGGGGCATACGGCGGACTCCGCCCCACCGGATCCCGGGGCACGGATCACGTCAGGTGTTCTGCCACACCGGAACGTCAAGGGGAACGCGCAAAGTGGCATGGCAGAGGCGCGACGGCGCCGGTGTCTCCGCACGATGCGGCGCCCCCCGTTCAGGGGCGGCACGACGGGGCGGCCGGGAGCCTCGGCCTTGGTGCCTTTGTGCCTTGGTGGTTTTTTCGCTCCGGCACGCGCTGAGATGCCCGATCGAAAACAGGCGTCGTCCCAGCGGCCGCCTTGCGCCCCGCCCCGCCGGGTGCGACAAAAGACCAAACGGATGGCTCGGCCATCCAGTCTTGAGTCCGAAGGACACCGACCATGACTCCCGTGCAGGCTCGCACGGCGCTGGGTTTCTCCTGCGTCGGGCACTCCATCAGTCATATCTTCGAGCCGATCTTCTACGTCGTCGCTCTGGTGCTGCCGGCGCAGTTCGGCATTTCCTACGAGGCGTCGCTGGCGCTCATCCTGGGCGGTAAGCTGCTGTTCGGCATCGCGGCCCCGTTCACGGGATGGCTGGGCGACCGCTGGAGCGCCACCGGCATGATGGCGCTGTACTTCCTGGGCATCGGCGGCGGGGCCATCTGGGCCGGGCTGGCGACCAGTCCGCTGGAAATGGCCATCGCCCTGGGGGTGCTGGGCCTGTTCGGCTCGATCTATCACCCGGTGGGCATCGCCTGGCTGGTGCGCACGGCCGTCAACCGGGGCAAGGCGCTGGGGATCAACGGCGCGTTCGGCGGCTTCGGGCCGGCCCTGGGCGGCGTGCTGGCGGGCGTGCTGATCGACGCCTTCGGCTGGCGCTCGGCGTTCCTGATTCCGGGGGCCGTCACGGTGCTGATCGGGTTCGGTTTCATCTGGCTGGTGCTGACGGGCGTTATCATCGAGACCCGGACCGAGGCGCGCACCGATCCGACGCCGGACCGGCGCGACACCGCCCGGGTCTACATCATCATCGCCATGACCATGCTGGTGGGCGGCCTGATCTATCAGGCGACTCAGGCCAGCATGCCCAAGGTGTTCGACGAGCGCCTGGGCGGGCTGCTGGGCGAGGGCGCCAGCGGCGTCGGCCTGGGGGTCATGATCGTCTACGGGGTGGCCGGGCTGTTCCAGATCGTGACCGGGCATCTGGCGGACCGCTTCCCGCTGAAGACCGTCTATGTCTCGATGTACGTGCTGCAGGTGCCGGTTCTGGCGATGGCGGCGACGGCAGTGGGCCTGCCGCTGCTGCTGGTCATGCTGATGATGGTCTCGTTCAACATCGGCGCGTTGCCGGCGGAGAACAGCCTGCTCGCCCGGTACACGCCGCCGTCGTGGCGCTCCACCGCTTACGGGCTCAAGTTCGTGCTGGCGTTCGGGATCAGCGGGCTCGCGGTGCCCCTGGTGGCCTGGATCCGGGCGGCGACCGGCGACTTCACGGTGCTGTTCCTGCTGCTGTCCAGCCTGGCCGCGCTGGTGCTGATCGCCCTGGTGCGGCTGCCGCGCGAGCGGTCGGACCCGCTGCCCGCCGCGACGGCCGCGGCGGAGTAGCCGGCGGGCTTGCCCGGGAGGGGCGGGCCGCCCATATGCCTGACGACGGCGGTCCCTGTACGGCGGGGCCGCCCCGACCAGGACGAGCGAGGTCCCATGACGACGCGATACGCGACCTTCGGCGCCGGCTGCTTCTGGGGCGTCGAACTGGCCTTCCGCAACACGGACGGCGTGATCTCCACCGCCGTGGGCTATGCCGGCGGGCACGTGGCCACTCCGACCTATCAGCAGGTCTGCACCGACACGACCGGCCACGCCGAAGTCGTGCGGGTGGAATACGACCCGGCCGTGGTGAGCTACGAGGCGCTTCTTGTGGTGTTCTGGGAGAGCCACGACCCCACCCAGATGAACCGCCAGGGGCCGGACGTGGGCAGCCAGTACCGCAGCGTCATCTTCACCCACGACGCCAGCCAGACCGCCGCCGCCGAGGCCAGCCGGGCGACGCTCGCCGCCTCCGGGCGCTACCGGCGGCCCATCGCCACCGTGATCGAACCGGCCGGCGACTTCTGGCCGGCCGAGGAGTATCACCAGCAGTATCTGGAAAAGCGCGGGTATCGTGCGTGCGGCGCCAGCTTGAGAGCGTGACGCATCACGCCGCGCGGAGGCTTCCGGACGTCGGGTCGTGATCCCGGTCGCTGGCGGGCGCGGCGTCTCCGCCCTATATTGACGGTCAGCGTTCAATCCTGCGGTTTGCAACGATGGCCACAACGGACCCTTACAGTGTGCTGGGCGTCGCCAAGGACGCCTCCGCCGACGACATCAAGCGGGCGTACCGGAAGCGCGCCCGCACGATGCACCCTGACGTCAACACCCAGGACCCCCGGGCCGAGGACCGCTTCAAGGAACTGAGCGCCGCCTATGGCCTGCTCTCGGACCCGGACAAGCGGGCCCGCTTCGACCGGGGCGAGATCGACGCCGACGGCCATGAGCGCCCGTTCGGTTTCCGCCATCACACCGGCGGGCGCGGCGGCGGCTTCGGCAGCCACTTCCGCAGCGCCTTCGGCGGCGGCGCGGGGCCGCGCGGCGCGGCCGGCGGTGACGATGCAGGGATGCACTTCCGTTTCGAGGACCTGTTCAAGGGCGCCAACAGCTTCGACGACATCTTCGCCCGCGCCCAGTCCGCCAAGCGCAAGGGCAGCGGCGGGGCGGAACCGGCCCGGGGCGGCGATGCCCGCTATCGGCTGACGGTCTCGTTCGAGGAGGCCGCGCTGGGGGCCCGCCGCCAGATCTCGCTCGCCAACGGCAAGACCCTGAAGGTGCGCGTGCCGCAGGCCTGCACCGGCGGCACCACGCTGCGCCTGCGCGGGCAGGGCCACGCCTCGCCCCAGGGCGGCGACGCCGGGGACGCGCTGGTCGAAATCGTGGTGCGCCCGCACCCGGTGTTCTCGGCCCAAGGCGACGACATCATCGCCGAGGTGCCAGTGAGCCTGCGCGAGGCCGTGCTGGGCGGCAAGATCACCGTGCCCACCGTGGACGGCCGGGTGGCGGTGACCGTGCCCGAGGGCTCCAACACCGGCGCCACCCTGCGGCTGCGCGGCAAGGGTCTGCCCAAGGCGGATGGCCCCATCGACGCGCGCGGCGACCAGCTCGTGCGGCTGCGGGTCGTCCTGGAGGACCCGAAGGACGACGCGCTCAAGGCCTTCGCCCGAAAGTGGCGGCCCGAGGGCGCGGCGGACGTGCGGACCGGCCTGGAGGACACGGCCCCGGAAGGCTGACCGTCCGGAGCCGGTCCCTCACGCGCTACCACCAGCAGGGGCGGCCGCTCCGGCCCATACCCTGGCCCTGGCCCATACCCTGGCCGACTCCCCCGCCGCGCCCCATGCCGGCCCCACCCTTGGGGCCGCCGCCCGGACCGATGGCCCAGTGCGGCCGCAGAGTCGGGCCGCGCAGTTCAAAGGTCGTGCCGTCCACGGTCACGGTGCGCGCAACGAAGGCGTCCGCCGGCATGATGTCGGTGCGGAAGGCTTCTGCGCTGAGGTCCTCGCCGGGCTGCAGGTGGGCGGTCAGGTCCTCCAGGGCCACGGCCGGCCCCAGATGCAGATTGACGGTGCCGTGGTCGGGCGTCTCGACGATGGCATGGACGCCGGTCACGGCCCGGCCGGTGGTCTGTTCACAGGTGTCGATCTTAAGATCCCGCACCACGCCGGACAGCATGGTCATCGGCAGGGTGGCCCCCTGCCGGGTCAGGCCCTGGGCCTCTCCCATCCCGCGCTGGGCCGCGGCGGGCGCGGCAAGTGTGGCGGCGGCAAGGGCGGTATACAGTCCCAGAGTCACAAAGGACGAACGACGCATGGTGGCCTCCCATTGCCATGTCGGCCGGCGCCATGTCGGCCGACAGAGTCCATGATCCGCCGAGTCATCCAGCGGGGCAAGGACAGCGCCCGAGCGCGCCCGCAAAGCCGACAGCACGAGTCGGGCTTGCGGCCGCGCGTGCGGGCCGCCGGCGCGACCGTTCGTCGGCAGGCAACGGCCGCTGGCATCGCCGTTGGCTTTCCGGTATGTCTGATCCAGGCGCCGGGGCCGCGGGGGCGGTCCGGGCCGACACAGGTCGAAAAGACACGTCGAACAGGGGGTTGTCACCGATGAGCCGATCCGTCCGCACATCCGCCCGGCGCGCCGCGCTGGCCGCCATGCTGTCCGTGCCCCTGGCGCTGGGCGGCGCCGCGTCCCATGCCTTTGCCGCAGACGAGCCCGTCAGGATCGGCATGGTCACCACGCTGTCCACCAAGGCCGGCTATCTGGGCGCCGACGTGCGCGACGGCTTCATGCTGGCGATCAAGCAGGGCGGCGGCGCCCTGGGCGGCGTGCCGGTGGAGCTGCTGGTCGAGGACGACGACCGCGACCCCGGCAAGGGCCGCGAGATCGCCGACCGCTTCATCGAGCGCGACGGCGTCAGGATCATGACCGGCATCATCTTCTCGAACGTGGGCCTCGCCGTGATGCCCAAGGTGGTCAAGGACGGCGTGATCTACGTCAGCCCCAATTCCGGGCCGTCCCAGATGGCCGGCAAGGGCTGCCACCCGTACCACTTCAACGTCGCCTGGCAGAACGACAACCTGCACGAGGCCATGGGCCAGTACGCCACCGACGCCGGCCTGGAGAAGGTCTTCATCCTCGCCCCCAACTACCCGGCGGGCAAGGATGCCCTGGCCGGCTTCAAGCGGTTCTATGACGGCGAGCCGGTGGGCGAGACCTATACCCAGCTCGGCCAGTCCGACTACGCCGCCGAGATCGCCGCCATCCGCGATGCCGACCCGGACGGCGTGTTCTTCTTCCTGCCCGGCGGCATGGGCATCAACTTCATGAAGCAGTTCCACCAGTCCGGCCTGGGCGAGAGCGTGCAGTTGATCGGCTCCGCGTTCTCCGCCGACCACAAGCTGTTGAACGCGGTGGGCGAGGCCGCCGAGGGCATGCTGAACTCGGCCCAGTGGAGCCCGGACCTGGACAACCCGGTCAACCACGCCTTCGTCGAGGCTTATATGGCCGAATACGACGCCGTGCCGACCATCTACTCCCAGCAGGGCTACGACGCCGCCCTGGCCATCGGGGCCGCGCTGGAGGCCACCGGCGGCGACCTGTCGGACCTGGACGCCTTCGCCGCCGCGCTCAAGACGGCCGAGTTCGAGAGCCCGCGCGGGCCGTTCAAATTCGGCGTCAACAACTTCCCGGTCCAGAACATCTACCTGCGCAAGGCGGTGATGCAGGCGGACGGCACCCTGCGCAACGAGGTGCAGGGCACCATCTTCACCGACCAAGTGGATGCCTACGCCGCCGAATGCTCCATGGAGTAGGGGCGGCCGCACTCCATCACGTCATCCCGAGGGACCGAGAGGGACCGAGGGATCTCGGGCCTTGGGATGCTGCCCCCCGAGATCCCTCGCCGCTCTCCGGCGGGTTGCGCCTTCGGCGCGAACCCGCCCTACGGGACCCGGCAGGTCGGGGTGACCCGGTTTCGATCAGACCCTTTCCCGTCCCCGTGACAGACTCGCCGCATATCTGATGCTCCTTTTCGTTGAACAGGTCCTGAACGGGCTCCAGCTTGGCGTGATGCTGTTCCTGATGGCCTCCGGGCTCACCCTGGTGTTCGGCATCATGGGGCTCATCAACCTCGCCCACGGTTCGCTATACATGATCGGGGCCTATGTGGCCGCCACCGTCACCCTGCACACCGACAGTTTCCTCCTCGGGCTGGCGGCGGCGCTGCCGGCGGCGGCCTTGACGGGTGCCATCATAGAGCGCGTGGTCATGGCCCGCCTGTACGCCCGCGAGCACCTGGATCAGGTGCTGGCCACGTTCGGGCTGATCCTGTTCTTCAACGACCTGATGGTGATCCTGTGGGGCCGCCAGCCCCTGTTCATGAACGTGCCGGACGCCCTGGCCGGCACGGTCGAGGTGCTGCCGGGCGCGCCCTATCCCGTGTTCCGGCTGGTCATCATCGCCGTGGGCCTGCTGGTGGCGCTGGGGCTGTGGTATCTCATCACCCGCACCCGCCTGGGCATGCGCATCCGCGCCGGGGCCAGCGACCGCGAGACGGCCGGCGCCCTGGGCATCGACATCGCCCTTCTGTACACGGGCGTCTTTGCGCTGGGGGCCATGCTGGCGGGCCTCGCCGGGGCCATGGCCGGACCGATCCTGGCCGTGGAGGCCGGCATGGGCGAGAGTATCCTGATCCTGACCTTCGTCGTGGTGGTGATCGGCGGCATCGGCTCGGTCCGAGGGGCCCTGATCGGCGCGCTGTTGGTCGGGGTGGTGGACACCCTGGGCCGCGCCTTCCTGCCCGACCTGCTGGCCCTGGTCCTGGACCGGGCGACGGCCGACGGGGCGGGGACCAGCCTGTCCACCATGTCGGTCTACATCCTGATGGCCGCCGTGCTGGTCTGGCGCCCCAAGGGACTGTTCCCCGGCCATGGCTGAGCGCGCGCCCCTCTCCCCCCGGGTCCGTCTGGGCCTGCACCTGCTGGGCCTGCTGGCGCTGGCCCTGCTGCCGCCGCTGCTGACCCTGATCGACGAGCCGTTCTACGTCACCCTGGCCACGCGCGTGCTGATCCTGGCCCTGGCGGCGGTGAGCCTGGACCTGATCCTGGGCTACGGCGGCATGGTTAGCTTCGGTCACGCGGCGTTCGTGGGTGTGGGCGGCTATGTGACCGGGATCCTCGCGCATCACGCCTTCATGGGCGACCCGCTGATGCTGTTCGGCCTCGCCGTGCCGGGGATGAACGAGGCGCTCATTGTCTGGCCGCTGGCCATGGCGGTCTCGGCCGTGGCGGCGCTGCTGATCGGGGTGCTGTCGCTGCGGACCGGCGGCATCCACTTCATCATGATTACCCTCGCCTTCGCCCAGATGCTCTATTACCTGCTGGTCTCGCTGCAGGCCTACGGCGGCGATGACGGCCTGACCCTGTGGGGCCGCAACACGGTGGCGGGCACCGACCTGCTGGCCGACCGCGAGACGTTCTATTACGTCTGCCTGGGCCTGCTGGCGGTGGTGGTGCTGGCCTTCCGCCGTCTGGTGGACAGCCGCTTCGGCCTCGTGCTCCAGGGGGCGCGCCAGAACGAGCGCCGCATGCGGGCGCTGGGCGTGCCGGTCACGCGCTACCGGCTCGCCGCGTTCACGCTGGCGGGGGCGGTGGCGGGCCTGGCGGGCGTGCTGTCGGTGAACCAGGCCGAGTTCGTCTCGCCCACGCTGCTGCACTGGACCCACTCCGGCGAACTGCTGGTGGTGGTGATCCTGGGCGGCATGGGCACGCTGGTCGGGCCGGTGCTGGGGGCCTTCGTGCTGATGGGCCTGGAAGAGGTCCTCGCGGGCGTCACCGAGCACTGGCGGGTCATCCTGGGGCCGGTGCTGGTGCTGGTGGTGCTGTACGCCCGCGCCGGCCTGCACGGCTGGGTGATCGGGCCGCGCCGGCATGCCGATGCGGACGGGGAGGGGGCCTCATGAGGGCGCCGGGACCGCTGCTGGAGGTGGAGGGCCTGTCCAAGGCGTTCGGCGGGGTCACCGCGTCGGACGCGCTGTCGTTCACCGTGATGCCGGGCGAGGTCCACGCCCTGATCGGTCCCAACGGCGCGGGCAAGACCACGGCCGTGGCCCAGATCGCGGGCGAACTGAAGCCCGACGACGGCCGCATCCGCCTGGATGGGCGCGAGATCTCCCACCTGCCCGTCCACCGCCGCGCGCTGCTGGGGCTGGGGCGGTCGTTCCAGATCACCTCGGTGCTGCCGGACTTCTCGGTGCTGGACAACGTGGCGCTGGCCGTCCAGGCCCACGCCGGGCACAGTTTCCGCCTGATCCGCAACGCCCGGCGGGACGCCCGCCTGCGCGACCCCGCCCGCGCCATGCTCACCCGCGTGGGGCTGGCGGCGGTGGCCGGACGCGCGGCCGGGGCGCTCTCCCACGGCGAGAAGCGCAAGCTGGAACTGGCGATGGCGCTGGCCGGTCATCCGCGCCTGCTGCTGCTCGACGAGCCCATGGCCGGCATGGGCGGTGAGGACTCGGCGCGCATGGTCGAGGTCCTGCAGGGCCTGAAGGGCACCGTCGCCATGCTGCTGGTCGAGCACGACATGGACGTGGTCTTCGCCCTGGCCGACCGCATCACCGTGCTGGACGGCGGCCGCGTGCTGGCCACGGGCGACCCGGAGGCGGTGCGCGCCGATCCGGCGGTGATCGCCGCCTACCTGGGCGAGGAGGGGGTGGCATGCCAGCCCTGCTGACCCTGGAGGGCGTCGCGGCCGCCCACGGCTCCACCCCCGTGCTGTTCGGCGTGGACCTGACGGTGGACGAGGGCCAGGTGGTCGCCCTGATGGGCCGCAACGGCATGGGCAAGACCACCACCGTGCGCACCATCATGGGGTTGATGCCGGTGACGGCGGGGCGGGTGGCCTTTCGCGGGCGGGACCTGGCGGGCTTGGCGCCGCACCGCATCGCCGCGCTGGGGCTGGGGCTGGTGCCGGAGGGCCGGCGCATCTTCCCCACCCTCTCGGTGATCGAGAACCTGGTGGCCACCGCGCGCCCGCCCGCCCCCGGACAGGGGGGCGCGCCCTGGACGCTCGATCGGGTCACCGCGCTGTTCCCCCGTCTGGCCGAGCGCGCCGACAGCATGGGCAACCAGCTTTCGGGCGGGGAACAGCAGATGCTCGCCATCGGCCGGGCGCTGATGACCAACCCCGCCCTGCTGATCCTGGACGAGGCGACCGAGGGCCTCGCCCCCGTCATCCGCGACCAGATCTGGGCCGTGCTGGCGCGCCTGAAGGGCGAGGGCCTGTCCATCCTGGTGATCGACAAGACCGTGGCCGCGCTGGCCCGCATCGCGGATCGCATGACCATCCTGGAAAAGGGCCGCGTGGTCTGGGACGGCACCCCGGCCGCCCTGATGGCCAACCCCGACCTGCAACACCGGCACCTGGGGGTGTAGTTCGGGGGGCCTCACGGCGGCGGGTCCTCCGTCGTGACCGGCAGGGTGACCCGAAAGCGCGCGCCCGTGCCGGGGGGGCTGTCGTCCAGGGTGAGGTCGCCGTGCATGCGGTGCATGATGCCCCGGCTGATGGCGAGTCCCAGCCCGGCGCCCTTCTCCCCCGCGCGGGTCCAGGTGGCCGAGAACAGCGAGAACACCCGGTCCCGGTCCGGCGGCGCGACGCCCGGGCCGTTGTCGGAGACGACGGCCTCGTAGGAGACGCCGTCCACGACCCGGCTTTCCACCGCGATCTCGACCGGGTCCTTGTCGTTGTGGCGCACGGCGTTGGACAGCAGGTTGATGAACACCTGCCGCAGCCGGTCCGGGTCGGCCGCCACCCGCACCGGCCCGGCCTGAGCACCCACGGTGATGCGCACGGCGGCGGCGCCGCGCAGCCCCTCGCAGGTCTGCACCGCCTGATCCAGCACGGCGTCGGGTTCGATGGGCTCCAGGTTGATGGGGATTTCGCCGCGTTCCACCACGCGCATGTCCAGGATCTCGTCGAGCAGGCGGGTCAGCCGCAGGCTCTCGTCATGGATGATGGTGACGAAGCGGCGGGCCTGCTCGCTCTCCAGGTCGTCGGAGGTGCGCAGGATCTCCGAGAACGACCGGATGGCGGTCATGGGGGTGCGCACCTCGTGGCTGACCTGGCCCAGAAAGTCGTCCTTCTGGCGGTCGATCTCGCGCAGGCGGGCGTTGGCCTCGCGCAACTGGCGGGCGGTGGTCTCCAGTTCCTCCGACTTGCGCTCCAGCGCCTGACTGTAGCGCATGATCCGCGCGGTCTCGTCGGCGATGCTGACCAGCTCGTCGATGCTGACCTCCTCGCCGCCGGCCACCTGGGCCATCATGGCCCGGGCCGACGCGCCGCCCACGCTGCCCGCCAGCCGGCGTTCCAGGTCCTCGATCAGCTCCGGGGTGGGCAGCGGCAGGCCCTGCGCCAGCCCCTGGCGGCGGGCGAAGGTCTCGAACAGGTCGTGCGCCGGGGCCGCGCCCAGGATGCGCTGGGCGAGAATGAACAGGTCCTCGCTGGTGGCGGTGCGGTGGAAGCGCGGCCCGGCCGGCTCCGCGCCCAGGCCGCCGCCCCGGAACACGTCCACGAACTGGCGCGCCTGCAGCCATTCCAGCGGGCGCGGCGCGCGGCTCAGCGAGCCCAGGATGAACAGCAGGGTGTTGGCGGTCAGGCTCCAGAAGGTGGCGTGCACCAGGGGGTCCAGACCGTCCAGGCCCAACAGCGCCTCGGGCTTCAGCACCCCGATCCCGAACGGGCCATACAGCAGGGTCTCCGGGCCGAGCGGGCCGCCGTCCTCCAGGCTGGGCAGGCCGAGGGTGTACATCCACACCACGAACCCGGCCCCCAGCCCCCACAGCGCGCCGCGTCCGTTGGCCTGCGGCCAGTACAGCCCGCCGATGATGCTCGGCAGGAACTGGGCCACGCCGACGAAGGCGATCAGGCCGATGGCGGCCAGGGCGTCGGACTGCCCGCTGACGCGGAAATAGAGGAACCCGAACAGGATCAGCGTGCCGATGGCGATGCGGCGCGAGGTCAGCAGCAGCCCGCGCACGTCTCCGCTCGCCCGGGTGCGGTGGCGGAACAGCCGCACGGCCAGCGGGGCCACGATGTGGTTCGAGACCATCGTGGACAGGGCGATGGACGAGACGATAATCATCGATGTCGCCGACGAGAACCCGCCCAGGAAGGCCAGCAGGGCCAGCGCCTCGGCCTCCGCCTGCAACGGCAGGGTCAGCACGAACATGTCCGGGTCGCCGTGGCCCGGCAACAGCGTCATGCCGGCGATGGCGATCGGCAGCGTGAAGACCGACATCAGGAACAGATAGGCCGGGAACAGCCACGAGGCGGTGGCCAGGTGGCGTTCGTTCTCGTTCTCCACCACCACCACCTGGAACTGCCGGGGCAGGCAGACGACCGCCGCCGCCGACAGCACGATGAGCGTGATCCAGCGCGGCCCGAACACGTCCTCGGAATGCAGGTAGCCCTCGGGCGCGTGGGCGAACAGGTGGCCCGGTCCCTCGAACAGCCCGAAGACGACGAACACCCCCACCGCCACCAGCGCCAGCAGCTTGACCAACGCCTCCAGGGCGATGGCGGCGACCACGCCGTGGTGGCGCTCGTTGGCGTCCAGGGTGCGGGTGCCGAACAGGATGGTGAAGGCCGCCATGCCGACCGCGACCCAGAAGCCGGCGCGGAAGTCGATCCGGTCCAGCGGAATGCCGGCGATCACCTGATAGCTGGTGGTGACGGCCTTGAGCTGCAGCGCGATGTAGGGCGTGGCCGCCGCCACCGCGATCAGGGTGACCAGGACGCCCAGCACCTCGCTCTTGCCGAAGCGCGACGAGATCAGGTCGGCGATGGAGGTGATGTGGTAGACGCGGCCGATCCGCACCAGCTTTCGCAGCAGCAGCCACCAGCCGACGAACATCAGCGTCGGGCCCAGGTAGATGGTCACGAACTCCAGGCCGCCGCGCACCGCCGAGCCGACGGCGCCGTAGAACGTCCAGGACGTGCAGTAGACCGAGATCGACAGCGTGTAGACGATGGGCGAGCGCAGCCAGCGCATCCGGTTCTGGGCGGCGCGCCGGTCCACGATCCAGGCCAGGGCGAACAGCAGCGCCACATAGGCCAGCGCGGCGATGAGCGCGAACTCGACCGCCTCGGTCATCATGCGTCGTCCTCCGGCGCGCTCCGCAACGCCGCCGCCGTCAGCGCGGCGGTGACGATCAGCAGCGCCCAGACCCCGAACAGGTACAGGACGATCGCCGGAATGCCCCACAGCATGCCGCCGGGCACGGTCAGGGCGACGATGGGCGGCATCAGCAGCAGGGTGCCGAACACGGGCAGCAGGATCGCCAGATCCCGCCAGCGTCGGGGCGCGGTTCCGGGCGGGCCCGGCGGATCCAAAGGCGCGGCGGCGCCGGCCGCGCGGTCCGGGTCGGACTCACCGGCGGGCGCGGGCGGTCTCACGGCGCGGCCAACTGGCGCGCCGCCCGCACCACGTCCTGGTTGGAGAACGGCTTGGCGATGAACACGCTCGCCCCCATCTGCTCGGCCATCTGGCGGTCGCGGGCCTGGCCCTTGGCGGTCAGCATCAGCACGGGCACCGCGGCCAGCGCCGGATCGGCGCGCACGGCCTTCAGCACGTCGAACCCGCTCAGGGTGGGCAGCATCACGTCCAGGATCACCAAGCCGGGCGCGTCCGCCTCCTTCAGGCGGTCGAGCGCGTCCTGACCGTCCCGGGCGGTGACGATGTCATAGCCCTCCCGGCCCAGAATGAAGACCAGCGATTCCAGAATGCTCGGTTCGTCCTCGGCAATCAGCAGGCGCGTGGCCAAGCCTCTTCTCCCCGTGTTCCTTCGCGAACCGCCGTAACCCGGCGTGTTGGCGCCATGTTAGCGGGATGGGGGAGGGATGACAAAGGGCGTGCGCGTCAGATCGGACCAAGCCTCTCCCCAGCAGCAGGCGTGATCGAAGCCCGGCACCACCCGCGCCGTGTCGCCGCGCCCCAGGCGCTCCAGCACGCCGCGCGCCAGATCGGGCGGCACGATGCGGTCCTCGGCGCCGATCCAGTGGCGCTGGTCCGGCAGGCGGGCCAGGGCGGCCCGGGTGTCGGGCGGCAGCGGGGGCAGGGGGGTGACCCCGTGATGGGCGGTCCAGGCGGCGGGGTCGAGCACGCCGGCCACGGTCTCCAGCGTCGTGACGTCGTGCCGCGCCGCTGCGAGCCGGGCGGCGATGTGCGCCCCGCCCGAGTAGCCCACCAGGCGGAGGGTTTCGGCCCCGGTACGTTGGCGCAGGTCGTCCAGGGCGGCGTCGGCCAACCGGACCGCTTCATCGGAAAAGCGCTCGGTGGTCCACAGCGCGACCGTGCAGGCGGCCGGGCGGTGGTATTGGCACGGACGGGCCAGAGCGGCGACCGCCGGTGCGGGGTCGGCCAGGGCGAGGCCCAGGCCCACCGGACGGGCCGGCGTGGGGTCGGCGGGCGGGCGGTCCCGGCGCGGCCAAGCGGCGCCGTCGCCCTCGATCACCACGGTCAGGGTGCCGCCCTCGGGGACGGTCCCGGGCCGCAGCCAGGCGACCAGCGGCAGGGCCGGGTCCCCGACCGTCAGGCGCTCGAACCCATGCGCGCGGGCCTGGGCCTCCAGCGTGGCGCGGTCGGGCACACCCGACCCGGTGGCGCAGGCGGCCAGCAGCCCGGCCACAGCCAGGGCAAGCCACCAGGCCGGGCGGGCGTTGTACTCCCGCCCGGACCGTTCATCCCTGTCGCAAGAAAAAACGGTCCGGACGGGGCTGCAAGCCCCGTCCGGCACACGCCCGTCTGTCCGTGCACCGCTTTGAGATGTGTGAACGTGATAAGCGGTAGGGGGGAGGGTGGGAGGGGGCAAGGGCGGCACTTGATGGGTTTGCGTGTCCGGGCCTTTGCCTCTCCCCACCCCTCCCCTTGCCAGGGGAGGGAGTCCGGACAGCACGCGTCGAGGACGCGGCGCCCCGACCATCCGAAGGCACCAGACGGACGCAGGCGGCGTGCCGCGCACGGCCCTGGGCGCCCGCCCGCGCCGACGGATCATTCCGCCGCCCGGGCCGGGGCCGGGGGTTCCCACCGCAGCACCGGGGTGCGGGCCGCCTTGGTCTCGTCCAGGCGTCGGCGCGGGGTGTGGCGCGGGGCCTCGGTGAAGAACGCCGCGTCCCCGGCCCTGGCCTTGGCGGCCAGCGCCAGCACGGCGTCGCAGAAGGCGTCCAGGGTCTCGCGGCTTTCCGTCTCCGTCGGCTCCATCAGCATGGCGCCGTGCACCACCAGCGGGAAGTACATGGTCATGGGGTGGAAGCCCTCGTCGATCATCGCCTTGGCGAAATCGAGCGTGGACACCCCGGTGCCCTTCAGGAAGCGGTCGTCGAACAGGGCTTCGTGCATGCACGGTCCCTCGAACGAGGCCGTGAGTGTGTCGCCCAGGCGGGCCATCAGGTAGTTGGCGTTCAGCACCGCATCGCCCGAGGCCTGCCGCAGGCCGTCGCGGCCCAGGCTCATCATGTAGGACAGGGCGCGCACGAACACGCCGAACTGGCCGTGGAAGCCCTTCATGCGGCCGAAGGGCTGCATGTCGCCCTCGATGTGCTCGATCAGCCGGACGCCGTCGCCCTCGGCCACCACGTGCGGCAGGGGGGCGAACGGGGCCAGGGCGGCGCTCAGCACCGTGGGGCCGGCGCCCGGGCCGCCGCCGCCGTGCGGCGTGGAGAACGTCTTGTGCAGGTTGATGTGCATGGCGTCCACGCCGAGGTCGGCGATCTTCACCCGGCCGACGATGGCGTTGAAGTTGGCGCCGTCGAGGTAGAAGTACGCCCCGGCGGCGTGCACGGCCTCGGCCAGCTCCACCATGTCGCGCTCGAACAGGCCGCAGGTGTTGGGGTTGGTCAGCATCACCCCGGCCACGGTGTCGTCGAGCGCCGCCTTGAACGCCGCCACGTCCACCCGGCCGGTTGCGTCGCCGGGGATGCCGCGCACCTTGAAGCCGCACAGGGCGGCCGTCGCCGGGTTGGTGCCGTGCGCCGAGTCCGGCACCAGCACGGTGCGGCGATGGTCCTCGCCCCGGGCGTCCAGGGCGGCGCGCACCGCCTGCATGCCGCACAACTCGCCGTGGGCCCCGGCGGCGGGCGAGAGCGCCACCGCTTCCATGCCCGTCAGGCCGAGCAGCCAGTCCGACAGATGGTGCATCACCGCAAGCGCGCCCTGAACGGTGGCCTGCGGCTGGAACGGATGCAGGTCGGCGAACCCGGGCAGGCGCGCCATGCGCTCGTTCAGGCGCGGGTTGTGCTTCATGGTGCACGACCCGAGCGGATAGAACCCGGCGTCGATGGCGTAGTTCTTCTGCGACAGCCGGGTGTAGTGGCGCACCACTTCCGGCTCGCTCAGGCCCGGCAGGCCGATGGCGCCGCTGCGGGCCAGCCCGCCCAGACGGTCCGGCTTGTCGGCGGGGTCGGGCAGGTCCACGCCGCACTTGGCCGGGCTGCCCTGTTCGAAGATCAACGGCTCCTCGATCACGAGGCCGCGGTTGCCGGTCACGGTGGCCATGTCGCCGGTCATCGCAGAACCTCCGTCAGGGCGTTCGCCAGGGCGTCGATGTCCTGGGTCTCGGTGGTCTCGGTGGCGCACAGCAGCAGGGCGTCCGCCAACTCCGGATAGTTGGGGTGGAAGCGCGACAGCGGCACGCCGGCCAGGATGCCCCGCTCCGCCAGGGTCTCGACGATCCCGGCGGCGTCGTGGCCCGGCAGACGCACCAGCACTTCGTTGAAGAACTGGCGGGTCATGACCTGCAGGCCGGGCACCTGCTCCAGGCGCTCCACCATCTCCACCGCCTTCATGTGGTTCAGGCGCGCGAGCTTGGTGAACCCGGCCTCGCCCAGCAGCGTCATGTGGATGGTCCAGGCCAGCGCGATCAGCCCCGAGTTGGTGCAGATGTTGGACGTGGCCTTTTCGCGGCGGATGTGCTGCTCGCGCGTGGACAGGGTGAGCACCCAGCCGCGCCGGCCGTCCTCGTCCACGGTCTCGCCGGCCAGACGGCCCGGCATGTGGCGGACGAACTTCTTGCGGCTGGCGAACAGGCCCACGCCCGGGCCGCCGAAGTTCAGCGGGCTGCCGATGGCGTGGCCCTCGCCGACGACGATGTCGGCCCCCATTTCGCCCGGCGGCGTGACCAGCCCCAGCGAGACCGGCTCGGCCACCGCGACGACCAGCAGCGCGCCCAGGGCGTGGCACTCGGCCGCCAGCGCCGACAGGTCGGCCAGATTGCCGAAGAAGTCCGGGTTCTGGACGATCACGCAGGCGGTTTTTTCCGACACGCGGCCCATCAGGTCCTCGATCCCCAGCGGGTTGGGGTCCAGCACCTCGGTGGCGATGTCGGTGTAGCGCAGGAACGATTCCGTGACCGCGCCGTAGTGCGGATGCACGCCGCCCGAGACCAGCACGTGCTTGCGTCGGGTGATGCGGCAGGCCATGGCGGCGGCCTCGGCCACGCCGGTGGCGGCGTCGTACATGGAGGCGTTGGCCACCTCCATCCCCGTAATCAGCGCGACCTGGGTCTGGAACTCGAACAGGGTCTGCAGGGTGCCCTGGCTGACCTCGGGCTGATAGGGCGTGTAGGCGGTCAGGAACTCGCCCCGCTGGATCAGGTGGTCCACCGACGCCGGGATGTGGTGGCGGTAGGCCCCGGCCCCCAGGAAGCACGGCACCGATCCGGCTGGCACGTTGCGGGCGGCCAGCGCGGAGAGCTGGCGTTCCACCGCCATTTCGGTGGCATGGGGGGGCAGGGCGTCGAAGCCCTCGGGCGCCGTCCAGGCGGCGGCGGGCACATCGGAAAACAGGTCATCGACCGAGGCGGCGCCGATGCGCGCCAGCATGGCGCGGCGGTCCTCGTCGGTCAGGGGCAGGTAGCGCATGGGGCGGAGTCCTTGGACAGGATAAACGAAGCCGACCGTCCCGCATCGGATCGCCGGGGCGCCGTCTCGCGCGGTGCGGCGGTCCGATGCGGGGGCCTGTGGTATTCGGTCCAGGATCGCTCCTGGTTTGCTTTGGCGGTCGGAGCGCCGGTCGGGATCAATCGAGGCTGGCGACGAACGCGGCGTAGGCGGCCTCGTCCATCAGGTCGTCCAGTTCGCTCGCATCGTCCAGCGACATGCGGAAGAACCAGCCGTCGTCCATGGGCGAGTCGTTGACGGTGGCCGGGGTTTCGGCCAGGTCGGTGTTGCCTTCGGTCACGGTGCCGGTGACCGGCGCATAGACCTCGCTGGCGGCCTTGACCGATTCGATCACGGCGGCCTCGTCGCCCTTGGCCAGCACCTTGCCGGCCTCCGGGACCTCGACGAACACCACGTCGCCGAGCTGTTTCTGCGCGTAGTCGGTCACGCCCACGGTGGCGGTATTCCCGTCCACGGCGACCCATTCGTGATCCTCGGTGAAGTACAGCGTGCTCATGATGGCGAAAACCCCCTGTTGTCGGATGAGTTTGGGTCTGGTGGCACCGGCTCAGCCCCGGTGCTGACGCGGCGGCGTGAAGGGCAGGGCGACGACGCGAGCCGGCAGCGCGCGGCCGCGCACCATCAGCTCGACGGCCGTCCCAGGCTCGGCCAGGGCCGTCGGGACGTAGCCCATGGCGATCGGACCCTCCACGGTCGGACCGAATCCGCCGCTGGTGATCGTGCCCACGGCATCGCCGCCGGGCGCGTGGATGGCCGTGCCGGCGCGGGCGGGTGCGCGGCCCTCGGGGCGCAGCCCGACCCGCTTGCGCGGCGGACCGTCCCGCAGGTGCTCCAGGATGTGCGCGGCGCCGGGGAAGTCCCCGGTCTCGCGCCGGGCCTTGCCGATGGTCCAGGCCAGATCGGCTTCGACCGGCGTGGTCGTGGTGTCGATGTCGGACCCGTACAGGCACAGCCCCGCCTCCAGGCGCAGCGAATCGCGCGCGCCCAGGCCGACGGGTTCCACGGCCTCATGCTCCAGCAGGGCGCGGGCCAGCCGCTCGGCCCCCTCGGCCGGCACGCTGATCTCGAAGCCGTCCTCGCCGGTGTAGCCGGAGCGGGTCACGAAGCAGTCCCGGCCCAGGATCTCGACCGCGCGGGCATCCATGAAGCGCATGTCGGCGACCACCGGGGCCAGCCCGGCCAGCACCGCCGCCGCCTCCGGCCCCTGCAGGGCGAGCAGCGCGCGGTCCGTCAGTTCGAGGATCTCGACGTCCGGCAGGTGGGCGCGCAGGTGGCTGATGTCGGCCGCCTTGCAGGCCGCGTTGAGCACCGCGAACAGGTGGCTGCCGGCGTTGGCCACCATCAGGTCGTCCAGGATGCCGCCGTCGTCGCGCGTCAGCAGGGTGTACTTCTGTCGGCCCGGCTTGAGCGGGCGGATGGCGCCCGGCACCAGCCGTTCCAGGGCGCCGGCCGGGTCGTCGCCCGTGATGTGGACCTGACCCATGTGCGAGACATCGAACAGCCCCGCGCGGGCGCGGGTGTGCAGGTGCTCCTTGAGCACGCCGGCGGGGTACTGCACCGGCATGGCGTAGCCGGCGAACGGCACCATCTTCGCGCCCAGCGATCGGTGCAGGGCGTCGAGCGGGGTGGTGCGGAGGGAGTCGTCGGACGGAGTGGACTCGGACACGATGGCGGTTCCCTTGTCACAGCGGGCGGCGCGGGCCGCCTCTTCGAGAGTCAGCGCCACCGGCGTGATGCCGGCGGTCGTCTGCCCCCCTCTGTCATGGAACCTGAAAGATTGACCGCGCCGGCACGAATCCCGGCGACGGCTTTCATCTTCGGTGAGGCCCCGCCGTGGCGGCAGGGGCCCGCTTTCCAGAGTCCCGCGTGCCGCGCGGTCCTTTTGCCTGAGAGTTTCCGGGGGCGGTTGCTCCTTCGGCGCCGGGGCCGGCCTCCCATCGGGGGGCGCGGTCCGGTCTCTCCCACGCGGACGGTCCGGGTATCTGCTTTCAAGAATAGGGATGCCGGGCGCAAGGTCAACCGGGCAGGCGGACAGGGCAACAGGTTCCGGGTCACGGGATCGCGCCGGCCGGTATCAGTCGCTGCGCTCCTTCAGGATTGTCTGTTTGATTTGTGGCATTGTGGAGATGCCGGGTTGCGGGGCCCCGGGTGGCCACCCGGGGCCCCGCACCGGATCGTGTGATCGTCTCAGGATGGGGTCTTTGCCCGTTGTCATCGTGATCCGCGATCCGG